>NZ_KB893078.1 GCF_000373985.1 Desulfobacter curvatus DSM 3379 | reverse complement strand
ATTTGCATAATACAGTGGCCCCTGGCAGTGAGGGCACTTCATTTGCCGATACTGTTCAGCTGTTGCCAGATCTATTTTGTATAGATCCCGAAAAAGGCTTTCGTTTTTTAGTGCTTCTGATAGCATATCTCCTGCCCTGTTAATGGGTGGGGAGGCAGGAGTTTCCATTGATTATTTGCGAGATAAACGGAGGAGCTTCTGCCTCAAACCTTGCATATCTTGCAAATTATCTTCATCTTTTCCATGAATTTTTGTGATTGCTCTCAATTGTATCGATTTTTCTGTTTTGCAGAAGATAAAAGAGCAAAGTCAATTCCCAAAAAACTATTACCATCAGACCAGCCGAGGGTGAGCAGTCGAAATCCTTTTAAAAATTTCATGGTCGAATGATCGAACACCTTGGCCAGTAGTTCAACTTTTTTGGAGCGACTGCGATCATAGGGGGAGTCGTCAAAAATCAAAACTTCTTCAGGTGAATTATCATCGAGAAGCCTTCTGATGAGAAGATAAATTTTCGAAAAAAGGATTAGAGTAAAGCGCCGCCAATTATAAGTCGATGAATTGAGGAAGTTGTATACAGCATCTTTGCCGATTTTAATCTGTCGGTTCCGAACAATACCCTCATAAAAATTTTTGCCAACGAACGACAGGTTGAAAATGATTGTAAAAATCTCTAATGGTGAAGCTCCTTTAGTCTTCACTATTCCAGACCGGTTCAAAAGGCTCCCAACTTTTAATTTGGCAAAGTACGAACTAAAGACTCCAAGTTTTTCATGGGCAAGGGTTTGATTTTGATCTTCGAGCGGGGTAGTATTCATTTTAGCGAGATTCCTTTCTTTGATTTCTATGTTTTTGGTCGAACTATAGTATATCATAGATAGCGAATCCCGCAATATTTTTTATAAATTCAGTCTGTTATGTTCTATATTTAATGTCAGAAAGTTGAGTAAAGAAACAAGAAGAGTTCCGTCCCGGCGATATCAAATTGGAACGAGGAAAACGGAAATATATCCACAACACCATTGCTCACATATCCAAAGCACATGCGGGTAAATATGTGTTGAATGGCCCTGGCACAAAATATGTCTTGTTATTTTTAACAGCTTTTCTGTTCCATAATGATTTGATAGGCGACCGTATCCAGTTCTTCACCGACGGTCATAAAATACTAAACGATTCCATTTTTAACTGGTTCAGTTGGTATGGGAATATTGGTGTCATCCTTGATTGGTATCATTTGGAAAAGAAATGCAAAGAACAATTGAGCCTGGCGCTTAAGGGACGATTCATCCGTAACGAAATTCTTGATAATCTTAAGCCGCTGTTGTGGTATGGGTTAATTGATGAAGCTGTAGGCCATTTGGAGGCAATCGATAAAGATTCCATAAAGCAAGTGGAAAAATTAGATAAACTGATTGCTTATTTGAAAAGGAATAAACCGTATATTCCCTGCTATGCGGTAAGGAAAGAACTGGGTTTATGTAACTCCAGTGCTATCGGTGAAAAAATGAATGACCTTGTCGTCTCAAGCCGTCAAAAACACAATGGAATGAGTTGGTCAAAAGCGGGTTCAGTTGGATTGGCAACAATCACGGCCATAAAAAGAAATAAAGAAAATGAAAAATGGTTTGAAACAAAGAGCTTAGATTTCAAGCTGGCTGCTTAAGCCACCCGCACAGGTCGAAAAATATCGGGAAAGATATCAGGAAATCAGTGGGATAGATCCCATGAGGTGTCAATATTGCGAAAACATTATGGAATTGATGTCGATATGGCATCCCAAATACGGTAATCTGTATGATATTTTTTCGACTTTAGAGGAAGTGAAAATTGAGCAAAAAAAAGTTGATAGAGGGGGAGGACATACCGTTCGGCCCTCCTCCGGAGGAGTACAGTTATCGTTGTTCCCATTGCCATTGTGAGATGAAGGTAAATGAAGCGATAATTGATGTTGAGATAGGAATGGCTAAATTTGAGGGCCGGTATTCTGATGGCTTTATGCCGGTACTTGGATGCCCTGGATGCAATAACGAAACTATGGAATTTGTTCGAGATTAAAAAGTCCGCGCGTTAGCGCGCTAAGTTCAAAGAAAAAGAAGTAATCAACAGGGAAAGCAAATACTGAAGGAGACAGTTTCTATGATAATCGGATTAATTAAAAGGAATATGCCTGACAGAATTTGTGAGTCACAAGCAGACTATGAATTTGAGCAGAAGTAAGAAATACGGTATCTATGGCAACTTTGTGAGCATGCGCTCCCTTAATCGTGACCACCGTTAAGGCGCTAAGTCCACCTTTCCCTTGAGCATACGCCTGATGGCATCATATCCGGTGCTGGTTTGATTCAGCATGATCACAAAGGGGTAAAGTCGGTTATTCTTTCCACGAATAAATCCTGCACGGCTTCTAACATCCGACAGCGTACCGGTTTTATAAAATTCATTTTCATCTTTTCTTAACAATTCATACCAGGGCATAAAAGCAATAAGAATATCTTTCATCTGACCAGGCGTTAATTGGTTGCGCCGGGACAGGCCGGAGCCCTCAACAATCGCAACATTTCTTAACCCCAGTGTTTCTTCTGCAAATTTGTTCAGGACAGCGGTTCCTTTTTCAAGGGTGGCCGGCGGGCCGAAGGTGCGGGCTCCCATGGTTAGCATCAGCTGGTTGGCAATAAAGTTGTTTGAAAATTTCAGTAATTTTTCAATAATGTCTGCCAGGCTAAAGGCGGATGTGTAAACAATGCAGCCTTCATCAGAACCTATAAATTTACCCGTCCGGACTGACCCTGTCACCTTAACCCCGGGTTCCTTTAAAAAATAGTGCATCAGTATGCCCGGGTAATCTTGACGAAGATCATGGGACAGAAGAATTCTGTCTGCTTTTTTTGAGCCGGGCGTAATCTGCCGTGCCAGAATGTCCGGAAATGGGGTTTGCCTTTCAGCAGAGATATATTGTCTGTTCCGGCGGTCCCATTTTAGAAAAATTGTGTTAAAATTGGCACACAGCGCTCCGTTTGTGGCATCATAGGGATTGGAGGAGGACCCGGCACCGGGGATTGTAATGTGGGGCGCATAATAGGTTTGGTCCACAATGATATCCCGGATAACCGCAGATGGGATAATTCCTTCAGATACCTGTTTGAAAAGATGGTGTGATATTTGATGTGCAAACTTGTTTATCTCCTCGGAGATAAACAAAGGATCTCCAAATCCCTTCAGGTAAAGGTCACAAGTCGTTTCGTCGTAACAGGCCCATGTCTGGAAATGGAAATCCGGGCCTAACGTTTTAATTGCCGCAAGGCTGGTCAGTATCTTCAAAGTTGATGCAGGGATTAAAGGATTATCCGGATTCTTTGCATAAATCGTTTTGCCCTCATCATCGGACAGAATAATGCCCGATGTTTGGGCCCAAACACACAACGATGTTGAAAGGGTCAGAAAAAGAACCAAAATAGTCGACAGGCTGTTACGGAATGCTAATTTCCCCAATTTCTGCGTTGGAGAAATAAATTTGGTCCTCGGAATACTGCATGTATGCCTGTGGCCAAATTTATTTTCCGCCTTGAACTTGGAAAAATTATTTATTCCGTAACAACCTGTCGAGCAAAGATATAGTTGGATTTTATTTTTCATGTTTTTTAAAGTGTTTATATAAAAGTTCCAATAAGTTGTTGAATTACTTTGTAACTTCTCAATAAATCAGGGTTAGGAATTACAAAATTTGTTCTTCCATTTTCCTTACCATTAAATCCGAAAGGGAGGGGATATTTTTTCTGGTCTCAATCCGATCTATCAGGTAATCCCAAAACGAAACCCCTAATTTTCTGCAAGTCTTTTTAATACTTGTAAAGGTGTCTCGGCAGGTCCTCCCCGCAGGGCTTCTGGTTGAACCACTGATTTTTCGTTTCTTGACATATTCCCGGATATCGCTTTCGCTCAAATTGTTATGCAATGGAATATCAGGCCTCTCAAGAACCAACAACAGTTCAGACTTGTTTTTGAGGATTCTGTTTAGGGCCAGGTCTAACGCCGCATAACCGGTTTTTTGTCCAAAAATATTATCAAACCGTTTATTGAGGTCCGACTTTGCTCCCCTTGTCGGGCCTTGCTGATATTTTTTTAAATCAGAGTATAAATCCCATATATCGGATCGGACCGACTCAATTTGATCCTTTCGTTTTTGTGTAAAACCGATTAATTTCTGGATTGTTCTTTCTGCATGGACCCAGCATAAAGCATGGGTCAAGATATTGAACTGACCTGCATCATCACTGATTATGGCAAGATCATGATTCCAGCCATGATCAAGCAGGCTGCCCAGAAGAGCTCCCTCGGTTGCAATCCTTTTGTGGCGTTTTTTACGGATTTTGTTCTGAAACAAAAATGATTTCCAGTTGCGTTCAGTTGAAAAACACTGATTTTGAAATTTTTCCAGTTGGTACTTGGGAAGCCGCTGATGTTTCATATATTCAATGGCAGCGTCGTTAATCACATAATCTTCATGGTTGCACCGCAATAACTGGAGGAAATTGATTCTGCTTTTGCTGTCGGTACTTTTAAACCAGGCGAAAAAGTTATTACCGATATGGGTGCAGTAACCATTTTTCCCATTATGCCTGGCACCGGTATCATCCACATTAATATGGCTTGAAAATTTTAATCCCGCAGATAAGATTTCATCTTTTTCTGCATGATATTGATCTTTATTTTCGGTGATGATCGAATTGATCTGCCCGCTTGAAATACTGATGCCATACTCTCGCAGTTGCTCAAGAATCAACGGTTGGGTAACATGGCCATGATAGTATTGATACAATATAAAGGCTGTCAAAGTAGAACCAAAATGATTTTGAGAAACATGATCCGGCAACCCGCCGACAATATAGCCCCCGTTGGGGGTTCTATATCGAGCTTTTCGATATCGGATGTTCCAGTTTCCTATGATGAGATCTTGGACGATGAAATCCTGATACCCTTTAAATTCGCTGCCGGCAGGGATTAAATCCGGCTGGACAATTTTGTCCTCATTAATCTCGAGTTGCTTTGTCTTTGATCTCTTTTGGGAACCCGGTCGTTTTTTATCCTGAGTGTTTTTCCTTTTTATGGCTGTTTTCTTATCAAGATTTGAAGGTTTGATTTTGGGTTTGGCCTTCTGGCCTTTTAATTCGGCAAGCTCATCTTTCAATTTTTGAATCATGTCCCCTTGCTGTTTGATATAGTCTATCAACTCTGAGATTATAGGAGATTCTTCATCTTTAGCCATTTTGAGTATTTGCCCGATCGTTTTCATGCGGTGAATATAAGTACACAAAAAGAACAATGTCTATCGATTTTTTATTTGTTCCCCACACTTATTGAGAAGTTACATTACTTTCATTGTTTGTTGTGGGATGAGCCTGGGTGTTGATAGGCCAGGTCCGCCCATGGCTGTTATTGGAAGAAAAGGAAAAAATTATCAAGAATCTCTTTCATTTTAAACCGTCGACGCAATGATTCCCACTGATCCGGAAAGCTTAACGGGCTGAAGAGCACCCGGGCAGTATATGGATATCCTTTGTTTTTATCATCATACGGCGAAATAAGCAGGGTAATAGGCACCTGGACACAGCCTTCATAACTGACAATCGTATCATAATTCAAGGTTGTTACCGATTTTAACCCCTTTTGCTCTAATAGTTGAATAAAGGCATTTTGTTTTACTTTGGCTTCAATGGTTCGGGCCGTTTCCTGGGGCAGGGCCGGGATGATGCCGGATATCGGAAAATAAGAAAATTTTGCCGCCCTGAACTCCTCATATGCCGGCACCATTGTCAGTTTTCCGTCGGTGATCCGCTGGCTGGAGCTTTTAAGGTCGAATCGAATGTAATAGGTGGAAATTCCTTTGAGATCCCCGGCAACAAGGGATTTCAAGCATATTAGAACCAGAAACATACCTGTGGTGAACAGCCGGCCATTTTTTTTTGTGAAACAAGGTATGAATTTTGAGTAAGCTTTTATTGAATAGGTTTTTAAATGAGTTTTAAAATTAGATTGCATTTAATTGTCCGTTTTAACCGTGGGTTGTTGGCTTTATTCTAACTTTAAAGTTGAAAAAGCAATGTTTCTAAAGTTTAAAGCCCTACCTGACGATTAATTTTTAACATGAATACAAGATGTGAATCAATGGTTGCGCATTTGATTTTGCAACGGCTAACTGCAGAGAGGAGAAAAATGCCATGAAGAAATTATTGGCTTTGTCGTCATGTTTAATTGTTTTATCCGTATGGGGCTGCACTAATATGAATTTTTCGAGAGGAGGGCCGGGAGGCGTTCTGGATCCTTCTGCAGACAACACGGTGAATCAAAAAGTTGTCACGTTTCAGGTAACGGGCAAGGGGCTTGAACCTGAAAATGCATTAACTAAAGGGGAAGCAATACTCATGGCCGAGCGTGCTGCCGTTGCCGATGGATATCGGCAGCTGGTTGAAAAAGTACGCGGCGTTTATGTGGATGCATATATGAAAGCGGGCAGGGGGACGGTGAGCCAGGATGCAATTCGGCTGCATACACAATCCTGGTTAAGAGGTACCGAAGTGATGGAAATTACCCAGGCCGATTATGGCATCACCTTGGCCCGGCTAAGGTTAAGAATTAATTTTTCGAAACAAGGTATGGTTTGGTGGCCTGTGGGCATTGCAGATAAGAGCTAATAGTTCAATTTCTGGTACAAAGACGGTTTTCAATTTAACAGACTATTAACAGGGGGCCGCATGGGAACTCTTCTTTCGAAATCGATATTCCCAGGCAGGATCGTGTTTATTTTGATACCTGTGTATATAACATTCTTATATTATGCCAACATTGCAAATGGTGCTTATCAAACATTCAAGCCTGATCCGCAAACGTATTCGCTAATAGAACTGGAGGAAATCCTTGGAGAGTACAAAAGTCAATTGGATGTTTTGGATGAACAACTCCGTGATACGCGTAAGGACCTTGAGTGGCTAATTGTCAAAATAAGCCGCATATCTGATTCCGGAAGAAGCATTCCGCAGTTGCTTCATGAATCAGTTGATTTTAAAGAGAGGAAAATTTCTCAGCTTGAGCGGCAAAAAAAGTATCTTAACAGCACTGCTGCAAAATACCGGAAGATTTATCATATAAAAAAAAATCATGAAGAGAACACAAACCAGATTCGGATTGAGTCCACACCGGACATGAAAGTCTCCGTAAAAGGCGTCGACAAATCCAAGGTAGTGACAAAACTTGCGGACATTGAACAAGCGCTTAAAAAAGCCGGCCTTGAAGATTGGGTAGATGTCATTCCAGCATACGGAAGTTGTGCAAAGATCAACAATACCCTGCCGATTCTTTTTTCTTCGGGCAGCGCAACTTTGGCCAAAGAATATAAATCCTTTTTAGAAAAATTGGCACGGTTCCTTAAGCCCTATGATGTCAAAGTTTATGTCAACGGATATGCCGACCCGGACCCCATTCATACCCCCAAATATCCTTCTAATCTGGAACTCGGCGCATCTCGGGCGGCAAATGTTGTTCATGAAATGGTGAAAAACGGTTTGAAACCCGACATTTTTAAAATAGGTTCAACTGGCGAGTATCAGTTTGCAGCCAAAATGCAGTCAGCAACAAAAACTTTCCAGCGCCGTGCGCAATTGACGGTTGTGTTCAGCGGTTAGCTCAGGTTAATCTCTATCCTTTATTTTTCCAACTAGCTATTATAAGCCCCAGTATCAAGGCCGTTTTTTCTTGATTTAATCGTCATAACAGGGCTTTTTTCAGTACATAGCGGCATACCTTGAGGATGGGCACCACAAAAACTGACCGTTAAAACGCTGGTGTGGTCGTTCATAATTGTGATAATTAAAGTGTTTTTACAGTGATTTTCGTAGTTGTTCAACAGACTCAAAATCTGTCACATAAATATCTTCATACTTTACACTGCGCCACAACCGCTCTATGAAAATATTGGGCATGGCCTTGCCTTTACCGTCCATGCTGATTTTGATGCATTTATCCTTCAACTCCTTTGTATACTCGATGCGTGTATATTAAGAACCTTGATCCGTGTTAGGGGGGATCATGCAGTAGCAAAGCACGTTTTAAAGCCGAAATACAGAATTCACTATCCATGACTGATTTTTAAGGGTCTGATACATTCGAAAACAGCAAAGCAATTTATCTTGGATAGTAGTGATAAAAAAGTATTGCCATATTTCATGGACCTGGTAGGGTGATTCAAAAAAAATGATACTATGAAAACTGCAAACAAGGCGAATGGCCTACGCTTTTTTATTTATTTAAGGAGGATGTGAAGATGGCATCAACAGAATCCATGGATTTGGCTCAGCAGCTTTACGTTGGTTATTATGGTCGTCCGGCAGATCCCGAAGGGCAAGCATACTGGGCAGACATTTTTGATGAGACGGATGATCTGACCGGGGCCTTGGAGGCCTTTGGTACATCTGAAGAGTATACTGAAAATTTTGGAGCCATGACCACTGAAGAATTAATTGAAAATCTTTATCAGCAATTATTCGGCCGTTCTGCTGAAGCAGCAGGGATTGAGTTTTATACCGAACGTATAACAAGCGGCGAAGCTTCCCTGATTACCATTGCAAAACAGATTGCAGATGGCGCCGGCGGTGATGATGCTACCGTTTTGAACAATAAAATAAGTGTCGCCAATGCCTATACACTTTCTGTAGAAACCAACAATGCCGATTATACTTCTGACGACATACCGATGGCCCAGGACTTGCTAATGTCTGTAGATGCAACTGATGAATCCGTCGAAAGTGCCACTTCTATGGTTGATGACATCGTCACCACTTCTCTTACTGATGACACCAGCGATTCCGGAGATGATTCCTCTGGGACGACTGCTGACTTCACGGATATTTTCACCACGAGTTATGATTCTGTTCTCCAGAATATTACCACATCTAAAATTTACTATAATGAAGACGGCCTTGAGGTTAAATCAGTTACTGAGATAGATGAGGGTGGTGACGGAACGGTAGACTCCTCCTTTACAATTACGTCTACCTATGATGGCAACGGTAACGCTATTAAACTGGTGACGGAAAACGACAACAATGCCGACGGCACTATCGATTCAATTGAAACAAACACCCTTACCTTTAATGCCAGCGGGCATGCAGAAAGCTCAGTGAGCGAGACTGATAGTAATGCTGATGGCGTTCTTGATCAGCGAGACACATTCATTTACACATACGATGCAAACAATAACATTCTTACTCTAATTGGTGAAACGGATCTTGAGGCAGACGGTTTTGTTGATAGTATTGTTACATACACCTATACCTATGATGGCAATAACAATATGACATCTTCGATTCAAGAAGACGACGACGATGCTGACAGCAATATTGATGAGCGTATTACAATAACCTATACCTATGATGGTAATAACAATATGACATCTTCGACTCAAGAAGAAGATGACGATGCTGACGGAATCATTGACAGCCTCTCGACAACCTCCAATACTTACGATGAGAACGGCAATGAGATATATTCGGTCTCAACCCGTGATAGTGATGCTGACGGCAATATTGACAACCGTACTGAAACCACTACGACATATGATGGTAACAACAATGTGGTAAAAGAAGTCATGGATGAAACTATCATGACAAACATAGCCGGCAACCTTATAACAACAGAGTATCAAATAACAACAACATACGCTTATAATGCCGATAACAATGTAATTGAGCAGGTAATTGAAACGGATTTGGATGGGGATGGTGCTGTTGATATGCGCACTACCGTGACTTATGACTGGGATGAAGTTGTTGTACAGACCCGTGCTGACGGATCTGAGTACATGACTGGAACCCTTTACACGGACTGGAATGCTGAATATTCTCTTGACGATATCTCAGCTTCTGATTTTTTGGAAAATTTTATTGATGACGTTCAGCTCGTAGCTGTCCAAGAAACGGTTCAAGTAGATAGTTTAACAGTTTAGGACTATAAGGGTTTGCTCAAAAATTAAGTCTTCATTTTTAAGGCGTTTCGTTTGTAATTCCAGAGTGAAAGAGTTTTGTACTTTATCTATGCAAAACTCTTTCATTTATTTTATCGGAAACCCTTTTTTTCATAGTCAATAGTTATTATACGTAGTTCTTGAAATTCCGGTACCAATAAATTAGTGTACACATAAATTTTTAATGATTTAATATGGAGTTCGGGTTTTTTATTTGGCAGAAAGATTGTTTGATATAATAAGTGTATGCCATGGCTGGTCTATAAAATATCTTGGCATATCCATGCCCAAGGGAGTGTTTTGCCAGATATTAATAATTTTTATCAGTTTGGGCCTATGTTTATTTTATCGCCCATGTTGGGGCGATGATAAAGGCAATAATTGCATTGCCGTTGTGATTTCAAAAAAAATTAAACCATATATCCAGATTGGTGATGGGATCAAGTCCAAATCAGAAGAGGTTGAACTGGATGTTGATATTTTTTTTCTTGACCCTGAAACCGAATCAATCTCAGGAAATGCTTTACACGAACTAACCCTGGAAAAGTATAAACTCATTGCAGCCATAGGACCAGAAGCCGCTGTTTTTATTTGGAGTGCAAGAAGTATTCAATCTCCCAAAATATACACAGCCATCCTTGATCCGGAAAATTGTTCCGGCTTGCCGGAGCATGCCATGGGTATTGCTTTAAAGATCCCTGTTGAAATCCAGGTCGAACAGATCAGTAGGCATCTTAGAAATCTTGACTCTATCGGCATTTTGTTTAATCCAAAGTTTAACCAGGTGTTTTATAACCAGGCTGATGCTGCTGCCTTAAACCATTCTTTTGAAATTCTCCCAATCAAAGTAGACTCAAAAAACCAGATCTTTCAACAGGTTAAGATGCATATAAGTAAAGTTGATGCCATTTGGATGATTCCGGACCAGACCATTATTTCTGAAAAAATTATTCAGTACGTGATTAAGCAGGGTATTTATCAAAATACCGGGGTGATTGGTTATAACTCTTTTTTTTCCTTGTCTGGTGCGGTTTTTTCTTTTGAATTTGATTATGAGGCATTAGGCCGTCAGGCCGCATTAAAAATAAAAGCATTTATAGAATCAGGTCAATGGGTGGCTGAACCGCCTGTATTTAAAACTATTGTTAACCAGAGAATCGCAAAAAAAATAGGAATCAGCGTCAAATAATGATGTTGAGGTTTAAAAATATTAGCATCCACGCGCGCCTTCTCTCTGCGGCAGTCATATTGATTACACTGACTACGTTGATTTTAGGGTGGGTTGGAATATTTATGATCAGTAATTTTGTTACAAAACGATTTCACCAGCGCATTGATTTTATGACTCAGTACCTGGCTTTGAACTGTGAACTTGGTTTGTTGATCGGGGAAAAACATCTGCTTCAAGGATTGGTGGACAATATGCTTAATGAAGATGATGTTACCGTCGTAGAAATTTTTGATCCAGACAAAAAAACGCTTGCTTTGGGAAAGCGAATTTTACCCGGCCCCTTTGAACATATCAGTAAAAAAGTTTTTTCTTCAACCAGTCAGGAACCCATAGCCTGGGTAGGGGGAACGCAAAAGAACAAAGCGTCTGAAATTATAGGGGAAGTGAAGATAACTTATTCGGTCCATGGTATCTCTGAGCTTATAAACGCAATGAAAAATCAAGTACTTGTCAGCGCGCTTGCGTTGATTTTTATTTCATGTTTGATTTTTCATTTTATTTCAAGATCCCTTGTCGCACCTATTGTTTCCCTTGCGGATACAGCCAGAAAGGTGTCAATGGGCAACAAAAATGTACGGGCTGCCCCCGGAACGACCCCTGAAATCATTCGATTGAGTCAGGCTTTCAATAACATGCTTGATTCTCTGGCCCAAGGCCGTAAAACCCTTGTGCGTACCTATGAAAAATTGACCAGACAAGAGGCGTTGGTTGAAGTGGGAAAGTTTTCAATGATGATTGCCCATGAAGTTAAAAACCCTTTAGGGATTATTAAATCTTCCCTTGAGCTGATTAAATCCGAGTTCAATATTCCAGACAATAATTTGCTGATAAGTTATGCAGAGGAGGAAATTGTTCGCCTGAATCACCTTATTGAAAGTTTTTTAATGTTTTCAAAACCTGCAAAACCACAATTGGCAAAAGTAAATTTAAATCAGTTGGTGGAACAGATCGTCATGGGATTTGATATACAATCATTAACGACCGGAGTAAAACTGGATTGCAGGATTCCCGAATCCAAATTTGAGGCACAGGCTGACTTTGACCTGCTTGCGCGCGGGATAGGAAATATCATTAAAAACGCCTGTGAAGCCAATGATAATAACGGTACGGTCAGGATAGACGTAGTGGAACATTATAAGATGGATAAAACTCCACACAAATGGGAAATATTCATCCAGGATCAGGGGCCTGGCATAAGCCAGGAGCAAAAGGCCAAAATTTTTGAGCCCTTTTTTACCACTAAGTCAACCGGAACAGGTCTGGGCCTTGCTTTTGCTGATCAGGCCATAAAGGCCCACGGTGGAAACATCCGCATTGAATCACCTGAGATCGGTGGATGTTGCTTTTGCGTAACATTGTTTTCAAATATTCGGGAGCCAGAGGTGTTAAAAGCTTATGACACAGATATTAATAGTTGATGACGAAGAAAAATTAAGAAACCTTCTTTCAATGATGCTCGAAAGCAAGGGGATAACAACGCATAAAGCCGTTCATGGGGCCGATGCGCTTGAAATGCTGGAACATAACAGCTATGATTTGATAATTTCAGATATTAAAATGCCTGTAATGGACGGCAAGCAACTCATCTGTAAAATGCGGGAGAAAAATATTTTAACCCCCGTCATTTTCATTACTGCTTTTGCAACCGTTGATTCAGCCGTGGAAATGATGCAGCAGGGGGCATGCGATTATATAACCAAACCCTTTGAATCGGCAAAAATTCATTTGGCCGTTGAAAAGGCCATGAACTTGTCCAGGCTGATCACAGAAAATCAGGAGATGAAGCGGGTTCTTTCCGGCGCCGAGAAGTCTAAAAATCTTATTTATAAATCAAAAGCGATGCAGGATGTAGTGGCTTTGGCAGATAATGTAGCCACAGTGGATACTGCGGTGTTGATACTAGGAGAGTCCGGGACAGGCAAAGAAGTGCTTGCAAATTATATTCACAGCAAAAGTCCCAGGCGTGATAAAAAATTTGTGGCAGTGAACTGCGCAGCCATTTCTTCAAACCTCGTGGAATCAGAGTTGTTCGGCTATGAAAAAGGTGCTTTTACAGGTGCTTCCGTCAGGACCCGGGGACGGTTTGAGTTTGCAGACTCCGGGACGCTGTTTCTTGATGAGATCGGGGATATGCCTCTGGAATCCCAGGGTAAGCTTTTACGGGCCTTGCAGGAGAAAAGAATACAGCGGGTCGGGGGGAATGAAGAAATCCCCGTCGACGTTAGGGTTATCTGTGCGACCAATCAGCACCTTGGTCAAATGGTGATGAATAAAAAATTCCGCCAGGATCTATATTACAGAATTAATGTATTTCCCATTGAAATTCCGCCGTTGCGTCTAAGAAAAGAAGATATTGTCCCGCTTGCACAATATATTATCACTACATTTTCCTTTGGCGCAGGGCATGAACTCAGTGAAGGTGCTTGTACCAAGCTTATGGAGTACCCTTGGCCGGGAAACGTCAGAGAGCTTGCCAATGTGCTTGAGCGCTGTCTGATATTAACCCGGGATACACAAAAAATTACATCCCAGACCTTGTCTTTCCTGCAGGTGGGAAAACCTGTCACCCAGACTCAACATACGGTGATAAGGCTACCGGCCAACGGTATTTCGTTGCAGCAGGTTCAAATGAACCTGGTCAAGCAGGCATTGGATAAGTCTGGTAATAACCAGACATCTGCAGCAAAACTTTTGGGCCTGAGCCGTTCTAAATTTAGGGTGTTGCTGAAAAACATGGAGCCAAACCAGTAAGGATGAAATGTTGATAGGTAAACTTAAAATTGCCGTAATCATTTTATTTTCCGCCTGGATTTCTTTTGGGGCATCCTGGGTATGGGCATCAGATACCATGCTTATGTTCGTGGGTGAAGATTTAGAGATGCTGTCCATTGCCTCGCGAAAAGAAGAGGCTGCCTGGAGCGCGCCGGCCATCGTTGACGTCATCACAAGGCAGGAGTTTGAGTATGACAATGCATTTACCCTCTCCCAGGCCCTCCAAGGCACGCCCGGATTTCACATAAACCAGACTGAAAGATCCAGCAATTATTATCTGAGAGGTATTCCGAATTCTGCCTTGATTCTTTTTGATACAGTGCCCGCAGGGTCCGGTGTGGTGAAATCTGAAAATTATATGGATTATGAAACAAGCCTTGCCGCTGTAAAACGTATTGAAGTGATAAGAGGGGGCAGTTCTGTCTTGTGGGGACCGGATGCCTTTGCCGGGGTTGTCAATATTGTTCCGCTCACAGGCAAGGATATCGATGGTTTTCAAGCCGGCCTTAATTCATCTTCAGGGGACAGCACCGGGGAAGTCTACCTGAACTATGGACATCAAAAAAATAAGTGGTCTGGGTTTGCTTCCGTGTCAGGGCGGTTTGCAAAAGATGACGGTCCTGAAACAAATCTTGTTCGCTTCTGGAATGATGGTATTGTAGCGACTCCTCCTGAAGATCGTTATGGGATAAAAAATGCCGATGATTCTCATTTCGTTAATTTTTATGGAAACATAACCTATGAAAATTGGCTGACGCTTTCATTCCGGTTTGCAGACAGCCTTAACGCATATACGGTTTCGGACTGGTATGATAATTTTTGCTGGGAAGAACAGGTTGCATCCACCCGGCATATGGTAAAGCTTGAAGCTGTAAAATCCCTTGACCAGGATTCCGGGTTGCGCTTTACGGGCTACCTGTCCGGAACGTCCCTGGATTATACCATTATAGATGGAACCTTTGATCGTAAGGAGTCTTCACTCTTTGCTGAAGTCATTTACGACAGGTCGTTTTTTCTTTCCAAAGGGATTTTAACCACAGGTATCTCCGTGAAATCCGATCAGTATGACCAAGTTCCGGAGTGGAGGGGCTTTTTCCCCTTATATTTAACAGACGAAAATTTTGAACACCTTCCCGATATTTCACAATATGATTTTTCCAATGATCTGTTTTCAGTATTTGGGCAATACCGGCATAAATTTAATCTTGTGGAAATCTGGACCGGGGCGCGCTATGACAGCCACAAGGCCTATGAGGACAAAGTCAGCTATACCACAGGATTTGCCTGGAACATAGACAGATTTATCTTTAAAGGGATTTTCGGTACCGGCTACAGAACGCCCTTTGCCCTCCGGATGATCGAAGCATCGGACGTTAAGCTTGAAAAGATCACGACGTTTAATTTAGGCCTTTCATGGAAATATATGGGCACCCGGGCGGCTGTCACTATGTTCCGAAACGAGATCGATAATCATGTTATTGAGGATCGGTATGCAGGGGCCGGGCTTTCAAGTCCAAACAGTCAGGATATTTATGGTTTGGAACTGGAACTCGAGCATCAATTGTTCCAAGATTTGACGCTTTTTGTAAATTTGACATTGCTGGATAACTCCGGTACCGATGAAATCTATTATTATCGTGACTACATCTTATCCGGCGATGAGTATTATATTGAGTTATCCCATGCCTATGAGACCGGGCCGGACATCATGGGGTCGGTAAAAGCGGTTTGGGATCTTAATCGGAATTTGTCTCTTGCGCCTGAAATCAGATATTTCAGCGGCCAGACGATTTATTTCCCTGTGGAGGATGAGACCCTGTCATGTCGTCACGCCTGGGTGATGGATATTAATCTACGGATAAAAAATTATTTCCCCTGTGATGTTAACTTATTTGTAAATAATGTGTTTAACCATAGATATAAAACACCCGGGTTGTATTCGGTGACCCGAAACACAGGATTTAGTGCTGGGGTTGTATTGCGATACGCTTGGTGATTTAGATAGATAATTTAGGCTTGCCTTTGAAAAAATCATAGTCTATATACAAAGGCTGCAAAGAATAAAGGAGCTGTTTTGAAATACTGGAGAACATCTGTACTACCTGCACTACTGTTGATGAGTTTAATCTGGCCTGGTTTTTCAGCTGTTGCCGCGCAATCAATGACTCTGGCGCAATGCGTGGCTGTCGCGCTGGAAGACAATCCCACTCTTGAAGCATCACGTCTGGAAATTCAAGCTGCTGAAGCGAATCGGAAGTCTGCTCGGGGTGTTTTTTTGCCTTCGGCCACCACGGAGTATGGAATGAATAGAGTACACAGCCGTAGTGCAAAAGGGCTGACGGATGACGATGCATTGAATCAGGACGGCCTTAATTTTAGTGTTAGGCTCAGCCAGGTCCTTTATTCAGGTTTTAGAAATTTTAATTCTTATCAGCGGGCTAAGATTAGAAAAAGCCTGCTGACGGCTGAACTTGAGCTAAGGCGCATGGAAGTCCGATACGATATTGAAACAACTTTTTATCGTTTGTTAAAGGCCAAGCAGGACGTGGTGGTGGCCAGGGAATCTGTGTTAAGACTTAAAGAGAGTCTGAAAGCAGCAGAGGCCTTGTTTCGCCGGGAACAAATTCCTTATGTAGATGTGCTCCAGGCTAAGGTTGAGGTTGCCGGTGCAATAGAGCGACTTGGGGTTGCCGGAAATGATGTTAACCGTGAGCGAGCTTCTTTATTTACCTTAATGAATAAGGAAGAAAGCCCTGATATCAGCTTTATCGGGGCTGTTGATCCTGACCTGTCAGATCCGCCGGCGTTTGAGGTTAACCGGCAAATAGCCTTTGAAAACAGGCCGGATATCAAAAGCCTGGAATGCCAACTGCAAATTGCCCAAAAAGATGCGGCAATTGCGAAAGGCCAATATCTGCCTGTGGTAAGGCTTGATGTTGGTTACTACGATCAGGATAGAGATTTTGAAAATGACGTATATGATAGGCGTAATCGTTATTGGTCTGCCGGCGTAAGCGCCTCCTGGTCTCTGTTTGATGGTGGTAGAGCCTTTTACGAGTCTCAGGAGCATGAAATTATGTCCAACCGAATCAAATCCTTGATATTAGATACAAAAAATTCCATTTCCAAGGAAATTCGATGTGCATTGTATGCCATGACAGAGGCCAAGCAACGGGTGAAAGTTTCCGTAGAAGCACTTGGTGCGGCCAATGAGTATTATGCCGGCGAAGAAAAACGGCTTACTGCCGGGCTTTCGACCATTCCGAATCTGCTTGATGCTCATGTCCAACTTATTCAGGCCCAGCGAAATAATGCCCGGGCTATTCTGGATTATCGCTTAGCACAGTCCGATTTGAAATTGATGACCGGTTCTTCAGATTTTTAGTAAGGGCTTTCTGTGGTCTTTTATTTAGTTTTTTTATATGAGAGTCTGTGTGCTCTGCACAGATCGTTAAAATTCGTTGTGGGCTGAGCAGGCAGATGCTATGTCAGGTCGGCCCATGGCCGTTAGAGGAAAAATATGGGGCCTGGACCATTAATCGCTATTGATGTTTTGTTGTTATATCTATTGTTGGGACCTTTGGTGTTATTTGGTATATATGTTTTTTTTGATGGGTTAGGGACCCAAACAGTATCACATATTCAAAAATCTAAGCCGGAGACGTCGCCTGCCCTTTGGACGGATCGTGAAGTCCGTTCGTTTTTGGAAAAATCGTCACTATGACTCTGTTTTTAAAAGAGTGGAAAAAATATTTTACATTTGCAGCAATGCTTAGTTGTTTCGTAAATATTCTTCAACTCACATTTCCGTTTTACATGTTTACCATATACCGCAATATACTTGTTTCTTTCAGCATGGTTTCCCTTGAAAATATTACTGCTGTTGCTGTTTTTGCGATCATGGTCCTGGCGATTTTCAGCTATCTGCGATCCAGACTTCTTTCGGTTGCGGGAAGAAAATTGACGCTTTCCCTTAGACAGGACGTATATGCAACCATGGTTAAAGGGTGTGCCGTTAACAGTCAAATTGCCTATCGTGGAGGTGCTGGTGACCTCGATACATTACGCAATTTTTTTTCATCCCCTGGGATTTACGCGCTGTTTGATGCCGTTTGGGCTCCATTTTATCTGGGGTTGATTTTTTTGTTTCACCCGGTCCTGGGTCTTATTGCGCTTTGCGGTGTCGGCGGCATGGTTGGACTGAGCATTCTCCAGGAAAACCTTGTCGGCAGGCGTATAAAAGAAGCAAATCGTCTCAATGCAGAAAATTACAGGTTTGTGGATTCATTTTTGAGAAATACAGAGGTAATTAACGGCATGGGAATGATTACGGCCATCAGTGATCGATTTATTTTGGGAAACAGCAGGGTCATGGACAATCAGACGTTGTCGAGTTATTATGCCGGTATGATTCAGGCAATAATAAAACCGGCCCAGAATGTGATTCAGGTGCTGATTTATTGTTTCGGTGCGTACTATGCCATGCATGAGGGATTCAATGTGGGACTGATGGTGGCCGCTTCCATCATCATGGGTAGGGGGGTGGGACCTTTGATGCAGGTGATGTCTTCTTGGAGACTGATTTCATCTGCAAAACTGTCCTATGAGAGGATAAGCCGAATGGCTGCTCATATTGAGGCGGAAGCGATAAACGAATCGATGTCCTTGCCCAAACCTGCCGGGCATATTAGAGCGGAAAGCGTTTTATTCAGCACCGGCGGTCGTGTTTTGCTTAATAATATTTCTTTTGATTTGGCACCCGGGGAATTCCTCGGTATTGTCGGGCCGAATGGTGCTGGAAAGACTACCCTGTGTAGACTTCTGCTTGGTATTTGGCCCACCGTTGCCGGTAGGATAACCCTCGACGGGAAAGATATGTTTTCCTGGTCTAAATCCGACCTCGGCCGGCATATCGGGTATCTTCCCCAAGAAATAGAATTGTTTCCCGGAAGTATGGCTGAAAATATTTCCCGTTTGGGAGAAATTGACTCCGACGCGCTTGATAAAGCTGTTGAACTCAGTGGTATTGCCGATCTGGTGAGTGCGTTTCCCAGAGGTCTGGGCACAAAGCTTGAGGGGAAGGACGGTATCCGGCTTTCGGGGGGGCAGCGTCAGCGTATCGGTTTGGCCAGGGCATTGTATGGTAGCCCCTCTTTTGTTGTTCTTGATGAGCCCTCCTCTAATATGGACGAGCAAAGTGAAGCGCTGTTGGCTAAAAATCTCGAGTTAATAAAGTCCGGTCGTGATACGACCTGCATCATGGTCACGCATAAGCCTGAGCTGTTGCATGTCATGGATAAGATTTTGGTTCTCAATAAAGGGCAGGCAGTCCTTTTTGGCGCAAGGGATGACGTACTCAGCAAGTTGGCAGGGGGAGAGAAGTGATTGCTTATCTCAGGGCTTGCTTGCGGCATTTTTTATTCGCCGGCTTTTTTTCCCTATTTATAAATACATTATATTTGACGTTTCCCCTATATATGCTGTCGGTATACGATAAGGTGCTAACCAGTTATAGTATGCCTACCCTATATGCAACAACGGCTTTAGCCCTGGTTGCACTGATGGTGCTCGGGGGGCTGGACCTTGCCAGATCCCGATTACTGGTCAGGTCCGGCGTTTTATTGGATAAACTGCTCAGTCGCCGTGTTTTAAAGGAGATGTTAACTGACCTGGCCCGGGTTGACGGCATTGGATATACCCAGGGGCTTAAGGATATTAATACCCTTCGAAATTATTTGGGTGGTAGTTCAATCTTTGCTTTTTTTGATGTTCCCTGGATTTTTATTTATTTATGGATCATTTACATGATTCACCCTAAATTAGGCGCTGTGGCCGGTATTGGTGCGCTTATTCTTTTCATTGTAGGGATTTTGCAAACTTTTTTGACCCGAAACTATATGACCAGCTTTGATAAATGGAATAACCAGGCCGAACAATGGCTACTGAAAAGTTTTAGGTCGGCAAAGGAGATTGACGTAATGGGAATGACCGGGAATGCGGGCCGGCATTTTGCCGCAATCAGCAATACCGGGCTGGCCCATATGGAAAAAGCGTCCAGATTTAATCATTTCTTTTCAGCCGTTACGTCAAGTTTTGGTACACTCATGCAAGTATTCATATACGGTGCCGGGGCAATTTTAGTTATTCAGAATGAAACGGCTCCCGGCGTCATTATTGCTGCTTCTATTATTATGGGCAGAGCGCTGGCCCCGGTGAATCAGGGAATCAGCGCCTGGCGACAGACATCCGGAGCAAAAAGAGCTTATGATAACCTGAATCGCTTGTTCAGCATTGGAGCACACCGGGAACTTGAGCAGATTGATGAGGTAAACGGCCGTTTGAATATCGTTGATTTAAGTCTTGATATCAAAGACAAACGGGTCCTCAACGGAATTAATTTTCAATTGGCATCCGGTGAAATTATGGGGTTGATGGGACATAACGGTGCCGGAAAGAGTTGTTTATGCCGGCTTATTTTGGGAATGTGGGCCCCTACGGAGGGCCGTGTGGAGTTGGATGGTAGAAATGTTTATAATCTGGATAACGACGCGCTGGGTGCAAAGCTTGGATATCTGCCCCAATCCGTTGAGTTGTTTGCCGGGACGGTGAAAGAGAATATAGCAAGAATGGGACATGTGGATGATGCAAAAGTAGTGGAAGCGGCTAGGTCCGCCTTTGCCCATGAAACGATTTTGGGCTTTCCACAAGGATATGATACTGATATTGGGGAGGCAGGTCTTATGCTTTCAGGTGGCCAGCGCCAGCGGGTCGGTCTGGCCCGGGCCCTTTACGGCAATCCGGGATTGGTCATTCTTGACGAACCCAATTCAAATTTGGATCAAGCTGGCGAAGATGCGCTGGTGCTGGCCCTTCAACATTTAAAGCTGATGGGAACCACGACGATAATGATTACCCATAAACCCAGTCTGCTGAATGCCGTAGATAAAATTATGATGCTCAAGAACGGAAATCAGATCATATTTGGGACCCGGCAGGAGGTACTTGAATATCATGCAACCATGCAACGGGGGAATTGAATGCAGTATACAATGAAATCTTGGTTGAAATACTTTTTATTTGCAGGCATATTCAATATCTGCCTCAACGTGGTGTATCTTTCCGTGCCTTTTTATATAATGATCGTCTATGACCGTGCTCTGTATAGTTTTAGTCGCTCGACATTGTATACATTATCTGCCGGAGTGTTGATATGTCTGGTCGTAACGGCCATGTTTGATTATTTAAAACATAGATTGATGGATCAGGCCGGCAATGATGTGGTTCAGCACTTAAATAGCCTTGTTTTCAATCAGATGCACAAAGATGCCGCGGTGCCGGGGGGCGATGCTGATTCTGGCGGTCTTAGCGACCTTAATCTTATCCGCCGGGCTATTGTTCAAGGGCGGATATCAAGTGTTCTGGATTTCCCATGGATATTAATTTACCTTGCCGTGCTGTATTTGATCCACCCCTTGCCGGGGATGATAGGCATCGGCGTAGTTTTTCTGGTCGCTGTATTTCAAATTTTAGTCTATATTCTTGAAAAAAGAAATTATACCATTGCCGATGTTATCCAGCAGTCCAACCAAAAGTTTGCAGACAAGATTTTTTCCCATGCGTATCTGATTCAGTCCATGCGAATGGGGCCGGCTGCAGAACGCAAATACAGGGAAAGAGAACGTCAGGGGCTGAAAATGGCGGCAGGGGCTGACTTTTTTCAATCCCTGGCTGGTGCCGCCATTCGTATGATTCATATGATCGGTCCGACGGCGGTCTTTTGTGCGGGTGCTTTTGTTTTCTTTGATAATGAGATTACTGTGGGTGGTATATTTGCCGGAGCCATGGTTGCCGTCAAAATATTTCAGAGTCTGGATAATTCATTGACAAATCTTCAGCCGGCTGTCCAAGCAAATGCGGCATGGCAAAGGATAAAGCACAGGGTTGAAATCAGCGCTCAACGGGAAAAACTTTCTTTACCCGAACCTGAAGGTCGTCTGGATGTGAATCAACTGAACCTTGTGATCCAGGGGCGGCCGATGCTCTACAATGTTACATTTTCACTAGAGCCGGGGGAGTCCTTAGGCATTTTTGGGCCTTCTCCCGTAGGAAAAACATCCTTGTGTCGAGCGCTGGTTGGCGTCTGGCCCATTGCTGCCGGGGAGGTCAGGCTGGACAAAGCAAAAATTTCAGATTGGCCTGACAGGCAGTTGGCACAATATTTGGGGTATATGCCCCAGGAGCCGGAACTGCTTCCCGGTACGGTTGTTGAAAATATCGCGAGGTTCGCAAAAGACGCTGATTCGGAAAAGGTTGTCAAGGCGGCAAAATCGGCCGGGGTCCATGAAGCGATTCTCAAAATGCCCAAAGGATATGATACGCACATCGTTGCCGATGGGGCAAATCTTTCGCCCGGGCAGCGGCAGATTATTTCATTGGCAAGAACCCTGTACAATGACCCCAGGCTCGTTATACTTGATGAGCCGTTCACCCATATGGACGACATCGGGATCAAGCAGGTCGCAGCGACATTAAATCATTTAAAACAATCTAAGATAACCCATGTGATGGTGACCCGTCAGGTCGGTTTTTTAGCTAAAATGGATAAGGTGTTAATTTTAAAAGAGGGGAAGGTCGCTATGTACGGACCGTCCAAAGCGGTGTTTGCCCAGCTTGCCAAACAGCAGCAGGCCGCAAACGGAGTTGTACCGTTATCCAACCCGTCAACAGGAGCAAGAATATGATGGCAGAAGACAAAATTTTAAATACGAACCCCTTGAAATATATTCTGGCTGGTTTAGCGGTAATCGTTGTATTTTTTGGCGGCCTCACTGTGTGGGCAATATACCTCCCTTTTCAAGGGGCCGTGATCGCGCCGGGGCTTGTTAAGGTGTCCGGAGAAAGAAAAACCGTTCAGCACCTTGAGGGCGGAATTATAGAAAGAATCTTCATTAAGGAAGGCGATCATGTCTCCCAGGGAGATATTTTGATTTCTCTGAAAGGATCCAGAATAAGCTCCAATGTTGACATGATCAGCGGTAAGTTGTGGGCAAGACAGGCAGAATCGGCGCGCTTGCGGGCAGAGGCGGCCATGAAATCAAAAATCGAGTGGCCGGCTGAATTTGAGGTATTAAAAGCCGATAAAGAAGTTGTGGAAATTATGGCCACTGAGCAGGATATTTTTGACTCCAGGCGCAGAGATATCAAGGGGAAAACCCAGTTGTACCAATCCCAGGCAAAACAATTGGCAAATCGCATAGCCGGTGCCAAAGAAGAGTTAAACAGTGTTGAGACAATCATCACTAATTTAGAAGAGGATCTGGCTGCCAAGCGCCCTCTGCTCAAAGAAAAATATATGGGAAAGGCCAGCATTCTTGAACTTGAGAGAAGCCTTGCCGATTATAAGGGTCGAAAGGGAAAGCTCATCCAAGATATCGCCCAGTTTAATCAGATGATCCAGGAAAATAAACTCCGAGTGGTGGATATTAACAACCAATATAAGGAGAGTGCCGTCTCACAACTGGGTGAAGTTACGGATTCTATTTTTGAACTTAAAGACCAAATCAAGCCCTACCTGGATGCCAGAGATCGTTTAGAAATTAGAGCGCCCATCAGCGGCACTGTAATTAATATGCAGGTTCACTCAGAGGGAAGTGGGGTAATCCAGCCGGGGATGCCCCTTTTAGATATTGTGCCGGTGGATTTGCAAATGGTGATCAAAGCACAGGTCAGGCCCCAGGATATCATCAGTGTGAAAAAAGGCCAGGCGACTAAGGTGCAACTGGCTGCATTTCAACGCAAAAGTACGCCCCCGGTGAACGCGACGGTGACCCACATATCCCCGGACCTTATCACTGAGAATCACGGCGCAAGGGATATATCCTATTATGAGGCTTACGTGGCCGTTGACCCCGGGGATCTGGCAAGTAAGGGTGCATACCTGTCTCCGGGTATGCCGGTCACCTGTTATATCACCACAGATAAACGTACGGTTGTTTCATATATTCTGGGACCCTTGCTTAGAAATATTGATACGGCACTGAGAGAGTAGCAGGCGTCCATATCCCAACTGGAACACCATGCCTAAAATCACTCATATATTCAAAACTTATTTTCCGGAAACCAGTGGTGGACTGGAAGAAGCCATCAGGCAGATTGGAAGCTATGCCGTTGGTAGGGGGTTTGACGTGGAGGTGATGGCTGTGGGCAAAAGAAATTGCTGTTACCGGAGCTCTGATGGAATCGTCGCACGGTTTTTTAAATGTGATATCGATGTGTTGGCATCCCCCTTTTCATTTTCATTTGCCCAGGCGTTTAGGAAGATCTGTCGAGATGCCGATCTTCTCCATTTTCACTTCCCCTGGCCTACTGCCGAGATGCTTGCGCTGGGCTGCCGGATAGACCGGCCGATTGTGACAACCTTTCACTGTGATATTTTTAAGAACAAATTTTTAAAACCCCTTTACCTTCCAATTATCAGACAATATTTAAAACGGGTAGATACGATCTGTGTTACGAGCCGGCAAGTTGCCGGTTCAACTGCTTATCTATCCGAGTTTAAAGATAAAATCAGCGAAGTGCCTCTTTTTTTAAATGAAAAAAGGTTTGGTGGACTCGGCGGGCCGGATTCTGATATTCATGGCCTGGTTGATCATTGCCGCTCCTATGCTTTGTTTGCCGGAGTATTGAGGTGGTACAAAGGATTAGAAGTTCTTTTGGATGCGGCTGAAAAAATTCCCCATCATATTGTTATTGTAGGCAAAGGCCCCCTACATGCTAAAATACAGGGTTTAATACGCAAGAAAAAATTAAGTCATGTCCATTTGATCGGGTTTCAGCCGGATCACAATTTAAAATATCTTATTGAAAATTCCCGACTCATGGTTCTGCCCTCTACAACTGCCGCTGAAGCTTTCGGCCAGGTGTTACTTGAAGGTCTTTATTTTTCAAGGCCCCTGGTCTCCACGAAACTCGGCACCGGGACAAGTGTTGTCAACCAACACAACCATACCGGCCTGGAGGTCAAGCCGGGATGTCCGGATGAATTGGCACATGCGATAAACCGCATCATGGATGAAGACGCGCTGTTTAAAAAATTTTCATCGAATGGGTTTTCCCATTATGCAGCCCATTTTACCGCTAAAATTCAGGGTGATAAATATTGCCGGATTTATAACGACCTTTTGTCCCGGTAGCCAATTCGGGTTATATTTGACCAATTTTTATTTAAAAACCTGCCTTGTCTGATTGTCGTTTTGCCGGTATTTTTTTTAAAATCGTGAAATGTTGCAGGGGTTTAACCTGTTGTACTATAAAACGCGAATAAAAATCTGTTGTAGTGGTGTGCTTTGTGCATATAGAATAATGTATTATGAAACGTACAAATAAAATACTATGGATTTTCTTTCTTTTAGCCGGGTCGTGTTTTTATTTTTTACATGGCGTGGCCCATGCCGAGGAGAGCAGTCTTCTTGACAATATTAATACCATCCGACAGGCCCCTTACGCATATGGACTGACATTGGGGCTATCCCAGGATCAACTCAGTGGGTGTGGACTGACGGAAAGCGCATCATTTGAAATTTATAACATGGACGAGTCTTTAAATGTGATGGCATTTCAAATGAACGAGGCGGCGATGAGTGATGAGTCTGATCAGGAAGATCAAATACCGGCATTTTCTACAGTCACTGAGGTCGGCGGTATTTTTGAATTTTCGAATTTTATTTCCATGGATACGGCTGGAAAGATTTTTGTAGACAATCTTTTTAAGAAAGAAATTGAATCAGGAAATTTTCAATATATACTTTCAAGTGAGTACACGCAAGTCGGCGTCTCAGTTTTGGCCGGGACAACCCATGGATAC
This sequence comes from Desulfobacter curvatus DSM 3379, assembly GCF_000373985.1. Lineage (GTDB taxonomy): Bacteria > Desulfobacterota > Desulfobacteria > Desulfobacterales > Desulfobacteraceae > Desulfobacter > Desulfobacter curvatus. The sequence goes on along the minus strand of NZ_KB893078.1, from coordinate 15,246 downwards.
CCGAATACCTGGTTTTTTTCCCTTTGCTTTGATGCTGAATCATCAGTGAATGACGCTGTTCTGTTGACCCTTGTTAACCAATTGAGGGCGGATGCTTGGGGGGTGGTATCAGCCAACATCCTGAGTAATAATTTTTCGGGGGAAATCGATCCGGTCTTGGGGCGTGTGCTTCTTAAAAAAAGGCCGCCGTTATTTTTAGACCCCACGCTTTCAGAAATTTCCAGTATTGCTGTCCAGACGGGGGAAGAAACGGGAGCCGTCTCTGAGGATGATGAGATACCCAGTTATGACGGTACGTTGTTGCCTGAAATCGGCGGCATAGTACAGTTGCAGGGCAGCAATTCTTCAGAGAAAAAAATAAACCGGATTTTTGGTACGATTTTGGAAGATACGCTGCCCCACCTGGAGACGATTCCGGGTATTTTAAATGATGATGCCCAAGACATAGGCATTGCAACAATGACTTCTGAAAGCCTGGATGACTCCGTGTCAATACGGTTTAATCTGAATACCGGTATCCCAAGCCTTACTGCCGCACAAGACGATGTTAACAGAGTTTATGGTGTCCTGTATGTGGACCAGGATAAGAATGGATATTATTCTCCCGGCGAAGAAGTCTGTAGTCGAAATATTTCTGTATGGGTAAAGGATGCTGAAGCAGAAAATTATGTGCAGACACAGACAATAACCACCGACTATGCTGGCCGTTTTTTACTCTCTCTTCCCTCTAAAAAACGCTACCGGTTTTCCTGTACGGTGCAAAATGCCGATGCGGATACACAGTCGTTTGATTTGTATAAATATCTGTACAAAGATGTGTTTTTAAGTTTTGCCCTTCCCATTTCCCAGGAATAATCTTATTTCACCTTTCAATGAAAAACTTGTGTTGCGCCTTAATCTCTGATAAACAAATCTTTCGAATTAACAGCCATGGGCAGACCCGGTCTTTCAACAACAACCCACCCAGGTTTCAACCCGAGACGAAGCATGCGAGTAATTCAACAACTTAAGTGTAGTTTTCATTCAAGCTGGATATGAAATAGACAAGTGTATGGCAGGATTTAATTTTTCTTATATTGTTGAGATCACCAGGCAGGATTTTGCAACCCGGTTTGCAGGGTCCGTTCTTGGTTCTTTGTGGACGGTTATCTGGCCGTTGGTCAACTTGTTTGTGTATATTGTGATTTTCGGTAAATTAATGGGCGGCAGGCTGCCTGGGACATCGGATATGAATGCCTACGGCATCTATCTGGCAGCAGGCCTGATCCCATGGACGGCTTTTTCAACAACGATTATGCGATCCGTCACAGTGTTTCTGGAGAAAAAGCACATTATCACCAAAGTGAATACGTCCATGACGGCATTGTTGATCCACATCAACCTGTCTGAGTCCATCACCTTCTGGATTTCCATGGTTGTTTTTTTTGCCATTCTTGGGATACAGGGCCATCACTTCAACCGCACGCTGCTGTTGCTGCCCTTTTTGTATTACCTTCAGCAGTTGCTGGCGTTAGGAATCGGTCTCGGTGCCGCGGTGCTAAACGTGTTTATTCGGGATGTGGCCCAGATTGTGGGGGTTGTGCTTCAGCTATGGTTTTGGTTTACGCCTATCGTATATGTGCCGGACATACTGCCCAAACTTGTATATCGCATCATGACATTCAATCCGGCCTATGTGCTGGTTGAGTCTTATCACAGGATTTTTGTATACGGAGATCTTCCGCCTTGCAAGTCTCTGGTGTTGTTGACCATTGTCACACACCTTATTTTATTTGTTTCGTTTTTCATGCTTCGGCACCTGGAAAAAGATATCAGGGATTTTTTGTGATGGCCTTTTTTTTTATTATAAGCTGGACTCTGTTGTTTATAGGGATCAGTGTGCTGATATGTAAAAAAATAATTAGTAAATATAAATTGTATCTACTTCTTTTATTAGATTGTGTTGCGCTTGCAGGATTTTTTTTCTTTATCCCCATTTTTTTTTAAGAACTAATCGGACAGGCTTGATATGAAGGTCTCTGTTAATGCAGTACCCATGGCTGGACTCCTAACCGGAATTGCACGCCATTTACGCAATTTGTACATGGAAATGGAAAAGATAGATGATATTGAGGTTGTTTATCTGCTCAGAAACAAGATATCTAAGTGCATGCCTGCCTTAGCGGATACTGAAAAATGGCAGCACAGGACGGATCAGCTCAGAAAATTGCCCCCATCGGTTTTATTCGGACTCAGGGCATTAGAGTGGTATAAATATGAATATGGATTGAATCGGATAGCGTGCAAGCCTGGAAACGGCATTGCGTTGCACCATGAAACCGGATTTACCCCGGCAAGATTTACAAAAGGGCCCTGCGTGTTTTCCATGTATGACCTTGTCTTAAGGCGATTCAAAGAGACCCAGCCGGCTGAACGGGTGATGCTGTTTGAGCATTTTATTTCAAAACGCCTGCCCCAAGCGGATCATATTATAGCCAGTTGCCGATTTGTGCGGCAGGAGATTATTGAGGAGTTCAAGATAGCGCCCGGCAAAGTGTCTGCAGTACCATTAGCCCCGGATCCTGTCTTTTCCCCTGCTTCGTCCGACCATGTCCGGGATGCTTGCCGGAGGTTGGGATTGCCCAATGATTATTTGCTTTTTGTAAGTGCCCTTGAACCGCGCAAAAATATTGATTTGCTTGTGGACGCGTTGGGAATCGCCAAAACAGATATTCCCCTGGTGCTTGTGGGGTGGCAGGGATGGGGAGAAAAACCCTGGCTGGAAAAGGTGAATAACAAAGAGATCAACAACAGGTTCTTTTTTACAGGGCACTTGTCCGACAGTGATTTAAAGGCGGTGTATTCGGGGGCCACGGCATTGATCTACCCCAGTATTTACGAGGGGTTTGGCCTTCCAATTCTTGAGGCCATGGCCTGCCGTTGCCCGGTCGTGTGTTCAAATGCGGCCTCCATGCCCGAAGCTGCCGGTGATGCCGCTATTCTTATTGATCCTTTTGACGCCGATGATCTTGCCCGGGCGATCGATTTAATTGTCAATGATTCGTTGGTTCGCCATAACCTGATAGCCAAAGGCGAACAGCATGCAGCAAACTTTACCTGGTCCAGGACAGCCCAAAAGACAGCCAAGGTTTTTAAAAAGGTTCTCTTATGATTTCAGTGGATGCCGTTTCAAAAACATTTAAACTGTATCGAACGCCTTCAGATCGATTAAAAGAGATTGTTTTAAGGAGATCCTTTCATACCGATTTTCATGCCGTAAACGCCGTTACTTTTTCTGTAAGAGAGGGAGAGACCATCGGCATTATTGGTGAGAACGGCGCCGGAAAATCAACCCTGCTTAAACTGCTTACCGGCGTTCTGATTCCCGATTCAGGCCGTGTGCATATTGACGGAAGGGTGACCGGGCTTTTAGAGCTGGGTACAGGGTTCAATCCCGAATTTTCAGGCATGGAGAATATCATACATAACGCCACCTATCTTGGGCTGTCCCGGTCACAGATCAATGACAGACTCCCTCGGATTATCGAGTTTACGGAACTTGGTGAGTTTATCCATGAGCCCATAAAAACCTACTCTTCAGGTATGGTGATGCGCCTGGCATTTTCTGTGGCCATTCATGCTGATCCAAAGGCGTTTGTGGTGGATGAAGCCTTATCCGTGGGAGATGCGTACTTCCAGCAAAAGTGCATGAAAAAAATCCTGCAGTTCAAAGCGGCCGGCGGTGCCATTGTTTTTGTGTCCCATGATATGAACGCGGTAAAAATTTTGTGCGACCGTGCCATGCTCCTGAATCAGGGCCGGGTCGTGGAGTCCGGCTCTCCGGAGGCCATTATCAACAGTTACAACTATCTGATTGCCCATAAATCAAAAGAAGATGAGATTGCTTACAAGGATGAATGCGTAACGTCCGGATATGGGAATCAGAAAGCGGTGATCGATAAAGTATCCATTTGCGGGGAAGATGATCAGCCGGCCCGGATTTTTATCAGCGGTCGCCCGGCAAAGGTGGCGATCCGTATCAACGGTTATCAGGATATGGATGATATCACCGTGGGCGTACTGATCAGGGATCGGTTCGGACAGGATATTTTCGGTACCAATTCTTATCACCTGAAAAAAGAGATAAGTATCCGTGCCGGTCAGCATGTCTGCCTGGTATACGATTTTACCGAACTGAATCTGGGGCCGGGCAAATATTCCATCACCGCTGCCGTTCACACCGGATCAACCCATGTTGACGAATGTGTTCACTGGATGGATAAATGTGTAGCCTTTGAAGTCGTTGCCGGGGCTGATCCCGTTTTTTCAGGATTGCTGAGAATGACCCCGCAGCTTTATTTAAATGAAGGGATGAATTCATATTTTTCGGAGAAAACATATGTTGACCAGGAAAAGCCTGCTTGATGCGGTTCGGCGTGAACAGGTACTATACAGGGCCATAACGCTGAAAGATGTGTTGAACAGTTCCGGTGAGACATTTATATACCGGGCCTTTGAATATGTGCTAGGCCGGGAGCCGGATCCGCCGGGAAGAGAAAACTATCTATCCAAGCTGGCATCTGGGGAGCTGACCAAAGAAAAAATACTGCTCATACTCAGATTTTCAGATGAGGGCAAAAGAAACAGCGACAGAATGAAGTGGTCCGATCTGTTGACACTTGGGTTAAGGCTTTTAAAGCCGTCAAAATCCCTGCCGCCTTCGCCGGTACCCCTAAACTATACCACCACTGGCTTTGGTGGTCTTTCAGACCATGAATACGCCGATTTCGAGGCCCATTTCCGTGGTTCCGTGGAAGATGTAAGACGGCATTTAAAGGTTTACACCCCCGTTATCTTGGATCTTCAGGAACAATGCGGGTCCATGCCGGTGAAGGGCGTGGATCTAGGGTGCGGGCGGGGAGAGTGGCTGGAATTGTTAAAAGAATATGAAGTGGCAATCCAGGGGGTAGATCTCAATGATACATTTTTTGGGCGTGTTCAAGAAAAGAATCTGTCTGTGGTAAAATCAGACATTTTTGAATACCTAAAGGCATCAAAACCTGAATCTTTTGATCTTGTCACTGCCTTTCATGTCATAGAACACATTCCTCCCGATTTAAGGATGGCATTTTTAAGACAGATCTTAAGAGTACTTAGAAAAGACGGTGTCTGTATTCTGGAGACACCTAACCCACGAAACCTTCTTGTGGGGTGTGGTGATTTTTACAGGGATCCGACGCACATTGCCCCGATTTTTCCCGATACAATAGAATTCCAAGGAAAAATTGCCGGTTTTTCCCAGTCCGCGGCGTATTTTATTCAGGATCGCAAGCTTTTGGAGACCGGTAAATACCGATTTGATACCCTTGATCATTATGTCCAGGTTTCCAGAGATTTTGCATGGATGGGAAAAAAATAAACCAAGCCGATAGATAAAATAATAATGGATACAAGGCCTGATTCAAGGCTTTAACTTCATTAAAGAGTCAATTCTGATCGTCTGCCGAATTCAATAGGAGTAACGTATATGAAGATTGCAGTGGCGGCTCCCTCTCCAATCGGGTTTTTGATCGGTGGGGCCGAAAAGCTGTTCATGGGTATGCTCAATAACCTGAACCGTTTGTCAACTCATGATGTTGAACTGATAAAAATCCCATGCAGGGACCAGGAATTCTGGAGTCTGATTAAAGGCTACCACCAGTTTTCAAAATTGGATCTGAGCCATTTTGATATGGTCATCACCACCAAATACCCGGCGTGGATGGTACGGCACCATAATCACATGGTTTACCTCCAGCACACATGTCGGGGTCTTTACGATCTGTATCACATGTCCGGAAAATCAAAGGACTGGAAATCGGTTGTTGAAAAGGACAGCCGTTTGGCCGAACTGGGCAGAATTCTCACTGAAAACCCTGACAGAAGCCTTCTTGAAGATTTGTTTGAAGAACTTGATTATCTAAAAAAAATCAGGGTTGGGTTGCCGTCCCGCACCTTCGAGTATCCCGGACCTTTAATTCGCCGGGTGATTCATTTTTTGGATGCGATTGCCATGCTTCCGGTTTCAAAGACAAATCCCTTTGGGATAAAATCCTATAATGCCATCTCGGAGAATGTTGCGTTAAGAAAGGATTATTTTCCGGCCGGGGTGCCGGTGGGTATCATCCACCATCCAACGGATCTTGAGAACTTGCATTCAGCATCCTATGATTTTATTTTTACCGCCTCAAGACTTGAAACCCTCAAGCGGGTTGATCTGCTGATCAAGGCCTTTAAAAAAGTCAAAACCGATACGCGGTTTTTGATTGCGGGAACCGGCGGGCAGGAAAAAGAGTTTAAACATTTGGCCAAAAAGGATCCCAGAATACAATTCTTAGGCTTTGTTACCGATATTGAGCTTGTGGAATACTACGCCAATGCCCTTTTTGTGCCTTTTATTCCCTATGACGAAGATTACGGCCTGATCACCATAGAGGCCATGAAGTCGGAAAAAGCCGTACTGACCACGTCCGATGCAGGCGGCCCCATGGAGTTGGTCACACATGATGTCAACGGGATGATTGTCGAACCCGAGGTTGAATCCCTGGCCCGGGCCATGCAGCAGCTGGTGGATGACCGGGAAAAGACCATTGAAATGGGAAAAAAAGCAAAGCAGACGGTGGCTGGCATAGACTGGAAAAATTTGTCTGCCCAGTTGCTGGATAGCCAGGCCCCGGACCAAAATACAGGGACAATCGCCAAACGCCTTAAAACCATCAGGACAGGTGCCTGGCCGGAATTCCCCTGTCTGCTTGTGTTATCAACATTTAGTGTATATCCGCCCTTGAGTGGTGGCAGATTGAGATTGTATCACCTGTACAAGGAGCTTGGGACCTATTGTCGGGTTATTATGCTGAGTCTTGATTTTCAACGCGGGGGGATCACCGAAATTTCAGATAATTTTACGGAAATTCGGATGAAAGCCGGCGCTGATTTTTATAATTATGTGCAAAAGGTCAGGGCTGAGACAGGGGTTTCAAGTGATGATATCGCCGCCATCAGGGGGTACGACAAAATTCCGGATTTTAAGGCTCAACTGGATAGGCTTATTCCCCGGGCAAACGCCTTGGTCCTTGCTCATCCCTATTTTTATTATGCCGTGGAAGATGTCAAAAAACCGATATTTTATGATGCACCCAATGTGGAATTTCATCTAAAAAAGGCCATGTTCAACGATCCCCATTGGCTGTCACAGGTCAGATCCGTAGAACAGGATCTGTGCGACCGGGCAAGCTTGGTCTATACGGCTTCAAGGCAGGATCTGCTGGCAATGAAATCATTGTACAATCTGAATGAAGACAAATGTCTGGTTGTGGAAAACGGGGTGGATACATCCGCTATTCAAGTGCTTTCGCCCGGACAAAAAAAGAAACTTAAAGCACGGCTGGGGTTTGGCGAACGCACTGTCTCCGTATTCGTCGGTAGCATGCATAAACCCAATGAAGAGGCGGTGTTGTATATCCAGGATCTGGCTGCATTTTTTCCAGATACCCTATTTATCGTGATCGGCGAAGTAGGAGATGTGCTGATTCGTCCCTCGAAGAATCTCATTCCCGTGGGGATTGTATCCAAAGGGGATAAGGATGTGCTCATGAGTGCGGCGGATATCGGGTTAAATCCCGTCATTTCAGGTTCCGGTACCAATCTGAAACTGGTTGAATATCTGGCTCATGGCCTTGCCGTTCTTTCGACGGATTTTGGTGCCAGGGGCTTTGATTATAAAAATGAATTATTTACTTGCAAAATTGAAGATTTTAAGAGAGAATTCAAAACATTGTCAGATAGTTTACAAGACCTCTCTGATATCTCACTGAGGGCCAGGCAGTTATCTAAGAAATATGACTGGACCAAGATTTCGTCAAAGCTACAGGCCCGTATATGCGAGTGTATTATTCAATAATTCAGGTATCAATAACCATGTCTTTGGGATGCAGGCTGAATAAAGCCAACAGTGAGCAGATTTGACCGGAACGACAACCCTGGTAGGCCGATGTTAACTATGTGATGAATTAATATTTGAAAATTTTTGTGTGTGTTTTAAGATGTTTATCGGTGATAGTGTTTTTTAATGGTAGAATTGGCATTTTTTTTGCTTTATTGTTTGGGCGGTGTTCAATAACAAAGAGCAAAATATATAAATATCTGCGCGTCATGTGTAGGTAACGTTTTATTTCATTTAAATTTATTTTTAGGAGGAAAGATGGCAACTACTGAATCTATGAATCTGGCTCAAGAACTTTATGTCGGTTATTACGGGCGTCCGGCTGATCCCGCAGGGCTATCATTCTGGGCAGATTATTTTGACGGAACAGATGATCTGGACCAAGCGTTGAGTGCTTTTGGCACATCCGACGAATACACTGAAAGTTTCGGGTCCTTGACCAACGAGGAATTGGTTAACAACCTCTACCAACAGATGTTTAGCCGTGATGCTGGGGACGAAGGCCTTGAGTTCTACACAGGACGTCTTGAAAGCGGCGAGGCTACCTTGGCCAGCATTGCCAAGCAGATTGCAGACGGCGCTACCGGTGATGATCTCACAACTCTGAGCAACAAGACAACTGTTGCAAATACTTATACTGATGCTGTAACCAGTATGGGTGCCACTTATGAATCTGATGATATCGCTGATGCCCAGGCTATTTTGGATGCGGTTGATGAAACAGATGCTTCTGTGGATACCGGTAATGATGCCGCTGAGGCCGAAGTCGGATCCAATGTTGAAGGCGGTACGGTTACTTTGACCGTTGATCCCGATACGGAGACCGCTAATATTTTTAACGCAGGCAGGGACTGGAACCCCGATGGTTCCGATTATATGAACACCCTGAATGACGATGACGTGCTGACTGGTGTCGGCGATAACCCGACCCTGAACATGACCTTTGTCAATGACACCGAGGCGAATGATTTGAATCTCATGCCTTCCATGACAAATATCCAGACCGTTAACGTTGCCTTTACTGCAGATGCCAATCAGACCCTGGACCTTCAGGATACAACAGGGGTTCTTGAGGTGAATGCCACCCGTATTGACAATATCGTAGCCGGCGTTGTGACCTTTGACAATATTCAGTCTGTTCTTGAAAGCGCCAGTGTATCCAACTCCAATGACAATACCACCACGGATGTTGCCTTCGACCATTCAGCATCCGTATTGAGTGGCGATGAGGATGAAGTTGATCTCTCCTTGGCAAACGTTCAGTTGGATGACCTGCGGATCGACGGTGTTACTGAGGGGTATGAAACTCTGAATTTGGATTCATCCACACAGACGAATTCCCTGAACACCCTTACCACGGAAGATACGGTCACTCTGAACATTACCGGTGATGCTGATCTTACCCTGGGTGCGACCAATGATGTTGTCGATCCCATCAATGATTCATTGGATGAAGCGGATTTGTTTGTTGCAGGTCTGATTAACGTAGCCGGATCTTTGACCTTAGTTGATGCAAGCGAATTTACAGGTGACTTGACCTACCACATTGGTTTTGAAATCAATGCCAACGCTGACGCAGACGGTACTGATGTTGAATTGTCTGTTCTCGGCGGTTCCGGCGATGATACATTTGTTCTGACCAACGGCAATAATGTCGATGCTGACGCAGATAATACCGATACCATTGACGGCGGCGACGGAACCAATACTCTTATTATTACCGGCGGCGCTGCCCAGACAATTGCTGCGCCCGACGCTGGTGCAAACCTGACCAATATCCAGGCCCTGGAAATTAGAACCGGTCATGATAATAATTCTGTTGCAGAGAACGTAACCGTAGATGCCGACGCTTTTGACAGCCTGGCAACTATTCTGGTAAGAAACGAAGGTCAGGATTTGATCGGTGGGTTCCAAGAAGCAGACACTGAAAACTCAACAGTGACCCTCAACGATCTGACCGCTGATCAGGCCCTGGCCATTACAATAGAGCACAGCACATCCGAGAATACCGGTCTGGCCCAGAATATTCTAATTTCTGATCTTGCGACCGATACTGCGAATGATACGTTGGGCCTCACCATTCAAACGGCCATCAACACCGACCAGCGGTTCAACTTCCAGATCCAGGAAAATGCCTCCACAAGCTATGAAAGTCTAACCATCAACGATACTGATGCTAAATCCGGTACGATTCAGCTGGACGACTTTGATAACTACACTGAGACCATTACCATCGAGGGGGGCGTTGCTGATACGTTCCTGAACCTTGATTCAGACACCGCAGTAACTGCTGTTGGTGGTCTGGCCGGCGGCATGTATGGTTATGATACGACTGCTGTTGCCACAAACGTCGCTAATGGTGACATTAATGTTGGCGACTATTTTTATGTCTTGGATGCTGCCGCTACGGCTACCGTTGCCAGGTTGACTGCGGAGGTCATCGACGCTGAAGAATATGCAGGTGACCTTGTGGTCAGGGTTTCCAACGGCACTGCCACCACCGGCGCCCAGACCATTACAATGGGTACCGGTGATGATACCGTTATCTTTGACGCGCTGAATGATACCCATGCAGGTTTGACTATTTCCGATAAGGTTGCCGGTGGTGACGGTGATGATACCCTGGTTATCGACGGTGATGGTGTTCAGGTCAGCCTTGGCTCGTCCGAATGGACCAATGTAAGCGGTTTTGAAACCATTCGTCTCATCGGCAACGGCCAGGCGGATGATAATGGTGTGAATGCGACCAATGCTTACAACCTGGTTCTCACCGATTCAATGATCTCTGCCAATGCTGCAGATGGTAACAGCATTGCGATTGTCAATGATAACGGTAACCGTGGCGATGAAACTGCTGGAAACGATGGTTTGCTGATGGATGCAAACGCCGGTGTAACCATTGATGCAACAAAACTGTCTGAAACCAAGTCCTTCAGCTATGACGGCCAGGAAGACTCAACTGACGGTAAAGCAGTAAATCTGCTTGGTGTTGCCCAGGATCAAGGTGCTGTGAATTCCACAAGTACTGCTGACAGGTTTATACTCACGGACTCCACATTGAATGGGCTTGCTACCATTGACGGTGGCGCTGACCTTGACCAGTCAGGTTTAGGAGCTCTAACAGCGCTGGGTGTGGGTGGTTCTGATATGACCCACGCTTCAAATTTGGATGTATTGGAAATTCAGAATACTGCTGTAGTTTCTATTGGTGACTTGTCCGGTCTGGCCAACGTGAGTAACATTGAGTTTACCAACACTGAAGCTGTAGATCAGGTCCTGACTCTGGAACTTGACGACACAGTTGTAGACACCCTGGTCAACAACACTGCTGCAGCCAATGGTACCAATGCAACCACAATTGCACAGACTTTTGAAACCCTGACTATTACAGCCATCGACAGTACAACTGTTGCAGCCGCTGATGCGATTCTTGACATTGATGCTTCAGCGATAACTAACGGTGCATTGCGTTTGTATATTACCGGTAGTGACGATGCCGATACTTTCGTTGGTGGTGGTAGTGTGGAAACTTACGTCTATACCGGTGATGACTCCGGTATTGGCACGACTGTTACGCCTACGGCTGCTTTAGCTGATACTATTACTAACTTCACTTCGGGTACTGATGTAATTGATATCGTTGCGGGTAATGGCGTAGATATTGATGGTGCCACGGATGGTGTGATTGTTGATGGTTCTCTGATAGCTGGTTACGCAGCTTTTGTAGCTGCTGCAACTGCTGTATTTACTGCTGGTAATAATGCTTCTGACGATATTTACATCGCATATAACTTGGATGTTGATGGCGATGGTACTGGTGATGGTGATACTTATATCGCCATTGATGACAATGACGATGCAGCATTCGGGACGACAGATACACAGATCATTCTTGCCGGTATTGATCTTGTTACAGAAATTGCTCTGACTGACTTTGTTTAATCTGTCAGTAACAACGAGTAAATCTCGGGCTTACAAGATAAGATTCTGATAAAGCCCAATTTGATAGTAAAAAGCCTTCCCGTAAAGCCGGGGAGGCTTTTTACTGTGCACAAAAGATCCTAAGACTATTGTTCTGGTCTATTGTCAATAGTATTTGCAAATAGCTTTAATGTATTGTATTTCTAAAACTTCGAATTTAATGATTCATAAAAAATATTAACAAGATAATAGTTATTGTTTAAAAGGAGGAAACTCAATGGCATCGATTACAATTGACGGGAAGGAATATGATTCCGCAACTCTCTCAGAAGAAGCAAAGGCTCAAATGACTTCTCTGCAGATTGTTGACCGGAAAATTGCGGACCTCACCAATGATATCAAAATTCTTCAGACCGCGCGCAATGCTTATGCAAAAAGCTTAGTGGATTTGTTGCCCAAAACTGGACAATAAGAAATTTTTTTGCGGCCGGGCGGTTTTTTTTGACCCGGCCTGCCTCAATTTTTTTTGTCTGAATTCGATGATAACTTTCCGAACACTTTAAGAGAGTGTTTCGCTACTCACTTAAATAATAAAATCCGTGGTATCAAAAAGATATATATTAACGGCGCCCGAAAGCTTGATGGTGATATCCTCGGCAGACTGAAAACCGGTGTCCGTGGTGCCGTCTTCGATCAGCAGGTATTGCCCTGCGGCAGAGCCGGTGGTGACGGTAAGCAGTACCGCGTCAATATCACTGTCGGCAAATGCCGTCTGCAGCTCTGTATTGGTATCCAAGGTGTTCCAGGTACTCAGCCATGCCGAGTCCACAGTCAGTGCGGTGGTTGTTCCGGTGAATGCATTGGCAAGTCGGATTTTATCCGATCCGAAATCAAAGCCGACAATGGTATCTGCGTTAAAGGCCGTCTCTCCGGCATACCGTGAATCTTCTCCTTGAAGATATGCGTAAACATCCCCGCCTGCATTGCCCTGGAGCGTATCGGCACCGGTTCCCCCTTCGATGTAATCGGCGTTGTTTCCGCCGATGAGGGTAAGACCCAGTGCGGTATCGTCGATAATATCATTTGAACCATCGTCCCCGCCCTGGAAGGTATCAATGTCGGTAAACAACGTGTCTGTGATCCGAAGCAGTCCCGGGGTGGTCACGATAACAGTGTCCTCTGCCCCAGCTGATCCGGTAATTGAGGTGAGTGCCGCCAACTGGTCTGCTGTGAGGGTGAGTGTGTTACCATCGCTGTTAAAAGTAATCGATTCAACATCTGTGATGGTGGCATAGGAAAGGTCCAGAGTCCCTGAAAAATCAAGCCTGATGGTATCGGTGCCTTCACCTCCGTCAAAGGTTTCGGCAAGACCGCTGCTGTGAGATGCGTTGCTGATCACAAAAATATCGTTGCCGCCACCGCCGGTAAAACTGTCCGCCTCCAAGCCGCCATCCAGGATGTCTTCACCGGCGTTTCCCATGAGGATGTCCGAACCGCCGCCACCGGTCAGCTGATCGTTTCCGTCGCCTCCGGCAAGGGTGTCGTCTCCGCCGCCCCCGTCCAGCAGGTCATCGCCGTCAGCCCCGGCAAGGGAATCGGTTCCGTTGTTTCCCGTCAGTTGATCGTTGCCGCTGCCGCCGGTTAATGTGTCAGCCGCATTGCCGCCGGAGAATACGACATCGCTTGCAGATGCCGTCAGCGTCACACTGGTGGAAAGGGCGCCGGCATTGACATTGACAATATTTTCAAGGCCGGTAATGGAAACGGCTTGCCCGTTGTCCGTTAGCTCCACTTGCGTTTGGCTCAGGTCCAATACAACGTTGCCCACAGGGTTACCGGTAAGAATCAAGGCAGAGGTGTCCTCGGCACTGATATAGGCAATCAGTCCCTGGGGATCAAGATCCGAAACGGTGGGCCCGGTGTAGCTGTCGGTGAGCATTATGGTCAGAGCCAGGTCTTCTATCTGCACGGCCAGGCCTGCCGTCATCTGGTCATCGGTAACAAGATTTCCGGTTAATCCGTAATAGACGGCACTGATAGGTAATTTTTTTTCAAGATATTCCGCAGCTTCCGGGGATTCGGCGAATCTGGTGACCACTTCGGTGAGGGACATGCCGTTTTCAACTTCAGAGAACCAGTATTCATATCCTGCATCGTCCGGGTCCCTGCCCAGGCCGAGTTGATAGAATTGTGTGAGCATTTCGCCTGTGGTTTTGCCGGCAGATGCCGTGGTATATTCATCCGAGGCCATAAGTTTTTCTGCGATGGATGCAAGAGTGCTTCCCTGGAAGGCAGCGTCCCGCCAGTAATTTAACCCGGGCAGATCCGGGCTGCGCCCGAAAAGTGTGTAATAAAGTGCGCAGATGGGCAGGCCGTCCGATGTGAATTCAGTGCTTTCCACCATCATTGCAACAAGTTCATTGGAGGTAATTGCACCTGATGTCAGTTGTCCGGTCCACCAGTCAAGTCCTTGGGCTTCTGGATTTCGTCCTAAAAAAGTCGTGTACGCATATGTTACAAAATCAGCTTCTTGGGTCATTATAAAATCCTCCTGAAAAGGTTTTTAGGGCCTTGATTTGAAAAATACAGTTCTGGTCAGCTCAATGTCGGTGCAATGCCATAGGTATTGCATAAGATGACAAATTTCTGTGCTGATGTGAAACTGTTCAATACTGTGGAGCGATCTGTCCCGCCTGCAAGCAGTCCGAGCCAGTAATTGTTCCCGAAGGTGTCTGGGGTACGCTCGAAAAAGGCATTGTAGAGAATCGCGACGAATTCTTCGTCGGATGTATTGCGGTCTAAAAATTCTGTACTGAAAATAAAGGCCTCTGCCAGGTCGTCTCTGGCCCTGTCTCCGTTCACAAGGCTGTTGGTCCAATAAGAGCCCCCTTCTGTTTCCCCTTCTCGGCCCAGACACTCCAGATAAAAACGTATGACAAAGGCTTCAACATCTGAGGACGACGCCGAAAGATCACTGCCGTCGCAGTCCTGGTCAATACCGTCCACCCGGATTTCCGTTGCACCCGGGTGGATATCAGCATCATTGTCATTGCAATCCGTGTTATCGGTTACATATCCTTCGGGCTTGGCGTCCGAGTCTTCAAAAACCTCAAGATCGCCGTATCCGTCCCCACCCGGATGGCCACTTTAAAATCCCCCACCCGTGGCCGGGTCAAAATCCCCCGGCGGCAGAATATTGAGATCTAAGTTATTCTCTTAATATCTTCCATTTTTTCCTTTTTTCATCCCTCCCTATTGTCGCGCAGCTGAGAGAGCCGGTTGGCAGCCTCTTTGAGTCGGTAACTCTTCCCTTCAAATTTCAGCAGATGACCATGGTGAAGCAACCGGTCCAGTATGGCCGATGA
>NZ_KB893077.1 GCF_000373985.1 Desulfobacter curvatus DSM 3379 | reverse complement strand
TGTGTGCCACGAAGGCAGACACTGTTGCAATAAACAGTGCAGCCATGCTGCACAAAAGATGAGGGAAGGCCCCTCGAAGCCGCCATACAGGTGGAGGCTTCAAACCACCGTAAGCTGCGCCGGTTAAGAGCNGGGGTGGTGAGCGTTACGGAAAAGGCANGNCANGATCNTGTCAGGTAGGTTCCAAGGAGACGAACGNAANTGAATCACTATTGAAGTGTCGAAAGCGTANGGATGAGGTCAAAACCGGGGGGTAGTCGTTAACCCGGGATAAGTTCGGCGGTTACCTGTTTACTGGCNGNGCGGCCTCCGGCATAAAGGTGGCGTGAACTTGGNACAGGCTTTTGTGTGGAACGTGGGAACCTGTCGCCCTGATGCTAAGNGAGAAATACAAGCGGAGGACCCGTAAGTATGAGAGTACCGATGCAGGGCACAGGGGCGGAGCGACCCGTAGTAGTGATGAAGATTCTGTAATGGAATTGGAGCGAAGGGGAAGCATTGACCNGCTTGAAGTAAAGAAAACAACTGGAAACAGGAGGATTGGATTGAACCAAGCAAAGCCGTTTTGTATAGGCTGGTCAATAGGAGCCGGATGAGCGGAGACGTTCACGTCCGGTTCTGTGAGAGCCTGAGGGGGCGGTTCCCTCGGGCTACTCGACTTGTGATACTCTGTAAAGGTAAAATAGACGCACCGATACAAATGGTGAAGATGGTTCTGGATAGATGCGAACTCAGGCTCAATGATCAGAAAACCAAGATAGTCAATGCCTATCAAGATAGCTTTGATTTCCTTGGGTTCCGATTTCAAATGAGACGCAGCCCCCGAAGCGGGAAGTGGTACCCACACACTGAACCATCCAAACGCTCGGAAGAGCGCATCAAGGCAACGGTGAAAAGGTTAACTCACCGCCGAAGAACACCGGTATCGGTGCCAGACTTGATTGATGAGATCAACTATGCGACCCAAGGCTGGTCAGCTTATTTTCACTACCAGCACAGCACGAAAGTGATGACTCGGGTCAAATGGTTTACCGAAGAAAGGGTCCGTAAGCATTTATGCGTACGGCATAAAGTTCGTACCAGGACAAATGGGTATAAACGATTTTCTACAGATTTTCTGTACAACAAGTTGTATTTGTATAGAATCCCAACTTACGCAAAGTGGAAAAGGGCGCAAGCCTTACAATGAAGAACATCGGAAAGCCGTGTACGGGAGAACCGTATGCACGGTTTGATGAGGGAGCACTGAGGATGCAAGGCCTTTGGAACACGTAGTAGCCGCGTGCGGCAAGGCGTCTCGAATATAAAAAGGGCTGAAGAAACCGGCCGAATCAGTGCTCTACTCTACCTCGAATTCCACGGCACCACCAATGATTTTTTTGCGGTGCGTAACTGGACCATCACATCCGGGCGCACCGTATGCGTGGTGGGCGACACCATCCGGGAGAACCTGTTCCCAGACAGTGACCCTGTGGGACAAAAAATGCGTCTTGGAAGGATCTCCTGCCAGGTCATCGGGCTTCTGGCCGCCAAGGGAAACTCCTCCATGGGTCAGGATCAGGATGATTGCGTGATCATGCCCATGAAGGCGGTCCAGCGCCGGTTCACAGGAGACAAGGACATCTCCTTTATCCAGGTGGCGGTCAGGGACGGGGCATCCACCACCACCACCACAGCCGCCGACGCTATCAAAGAACTGTTAAGAACCCGGCGGCACATCGCTGACAACGAAGAAGACAATTTCAGGATCATGGACACCAAAGAGCTTGCCACCATGCTCACTTCCACCACCAAAACCATGACTGCGCTTTTAGGGGCGGTGGCGGCAGTCAGCCTGCTTGTGGGCGGCATCGGCATCATGAACATCATGCTGGTGTCCGTGACCGAGCGCACCAGAGAGATCGGCATCCGGCTTGCCATCCGGGCTTACGAACATGAGGTCCTCATGCAGTTTTTAGTGGAATCCGTGCTGTTGTCTTCCTTTGGCGGAATTTTCGGCATCATCCTGGCCTTGGCCGCATCCTTCGGCCTGACCAAGGTGCTGCACGTGCCCTTTGCACTGGACTGTACCATTATTGTGGTTGCCTTCTTTTTTTCCGCAGCCGTAGGCGTTGTGTTCGGGTATTTCCCTGCCCTGAAAGCCGCCCGCATGGACCCCATTGATGCGCTGCGCCATGAGTAGAAAGCGTTTGACAAAACCTTTTTCTTATTCGGAAAAAAAACGGGTGCCCCACCTTTTGGTAAAGGTTGCACCGGGAGTTAAAAAGCAAGTTCCTATCTGTTGGATTTTGATCTCAGCGATGTTATTTTCATCACAACCGCCAACCAGCTGGAGGCCATCCCGGCGCCCCTGAAGGACCGCATAGATCATCGGGGTCAGAGTAAAATTAATTGTGCAACGTTTATTTTCACTCTGACCCCATTTATTTAAGGGGGGGGCAACGCTGGGAATTTATTGGTGCATGGCGATGATCTTAAAAAAAATATTGCTTTTTTATTTTTAATCATGTTAACCAGTTTTAGTTTGCTTCATACTAAATTATTATGATCATCTAACTATCCGGGCCGGATGGACCGGGTGATGGCCGACGTCAACCGCTACGGGGTCCCAGGCAGGAAGTAAACCAAATCCTGGATGACCCATTGCAGTATTCTTAAAAAGAAGGATTATCATACAGTGATTATAAATTATTTTGCGGCAGCCATACTGGTCACGCCGTTAATTTCTATGGCGTTCCCGGCCATTGATTATTGGCGATCCTGTAAAAACGAAACAAAAGTCGGTCCCCAGGGTGAAAAAGCCGACTATAATTATTTCTTTTATCTGCTGGTAATCGGTGTGTTTGGTATGTGGGGCACATGGATTTTCGGCATTATACTGCTGTTTGCAACCCACGATACAAGCTTTATAAAGCATGGGAGTGTCGGTTCAGCACCGGTCGGGCTGTTTCAGGTGATCGGGTTGATTATCTTTTCAGCCGGTGCCGTGACCTACAACCTGACCATTGTTGCTGCCGGTAAGTATCTGCGCCCTGCCCCTGCCGGCACGCTTGATAAGCATATACTCATCGACAAGGGGCCCTTTGCCCTGATTCGCCACCCCCTTTACATCGCTTATCTTTTAATCAATGTAGGCTTAAGCCTGACTTTTTTATACGTTATACCTCTGTTTTCCGCCGTGCTGATTGTCCTGGGCATTTATCCAACGGCCAGGGCCGAAGAAGCGGTGCTTGTAAAACAGCTTGGCGATAAATATATCCGTTATCAGCAACACGTTGGCATGTTTTTCCCCAGGTCTATATCAAAGTCCAAATAAGTGTTGAATCAGTGTTTACCTATAAGAAAAATCTGACATAACGACTGTCATGAAGTGTCTTGGAAGACTTTCGCTTAGTTGTTCTTTTAATCTTTGGTGGGCTCTATGAATTTAAATACATGTTCAGATATTGAGGCGGGTATTGAACAAAAAAGATCACTGATTCGAACACGAGACCTCTTTGATAACAATTGCAGCCTTGATGATATACAGGATCATTGCAGTCATTCGGAAACCTGCCGGAAATGGCCTTCTGAAATCGGAATTGGTCATGTAACCATGATACAGCTCAGACCGGGTCTTCTTCTGGGTGTCGGAAACTACCGGTTAAAGGAATATATTGAGGTTGCGTTTGAATACACGGAAGCCAACGCGCCTCTTTTTTTCGGATATGTCCAATCCGGCAGCGTCACCTATACATTACAATCCCAGAAGCGTCACCAGAATATCAGCAACAGACCCGGGCATATATTGGTGGGCTATTTACCGGGAGAGCAATGCATGTTCAGACCACCGGTGGGGGTAAGTGTAAGCACCATCGGCATCAGTATTGATCCCTGGTTGCTCAAGACCTGGGTGGGAGAGGAATACCTTCAGGCGCCGGCCGGTTTGAGCAGGATTTTAAATGGCGTGCAAAGACCGTACACTGAGTTATCGCCGAACCCGCCCGAAACCAATACCATCCTTAACCAGATCATAACCTGCCCTTACCAGGGTGCGTTGAAGCGTTTGTATCTGGAAGCCAAAGTGCTTGAGTTGATTATTCATCAAATGGCCCCGTTAAACAGGCCTGCTTCGAAAAAATCCGTCTCATTTGACAAGCGCGATGCGGATTTAATCCGTGAAACCGAACTTCTTTTAAGGGACAACCTTGATAATCCCCCTTCCCTGCCGGAGTTAGCCCGCCGGGCCGGTGTCAATAAAAACAAATTAAATCAGGGGTTCCGGAAAATTTTTGGAACCAGTGTGTTTGAACATTTACGCATCCTTCGCCTTGAACGCGCCCGGGCGCTTCTGGAGAACGAGCACAAGAGTGTCACCGAGGTGGCCTATGAAGTGGGCTATACACACCCGGAAAATTTCACAAGGGCCTTTAAACGACATTTCTGCACATCCCCCAAAGATCACCTTTTTTGATCATTCCTCTAATCCGGACTCACTGCCGTTCCCTCTTTTTTTGCAAAAAAGTGTCATCATGACAGCCAAAACGTCTTTGATGACAGGTAAAAAAAAAAGAGGCGGGATATAGATAAGCCTTCCGGAATTTGGTTGTTACTTTCACAACAACGCACTACAGGAGGAAAAACAATGAAAAAAGGGGAGTCAAGGTTTGTTCTATCAAAAGTTATGAATATGCTGTTTGCAGGTATACTCATTCTAAGCTTTTGTCCGGTATCATTTGCCGTGGCTGATGAAAAAGAGTCAAAACAGGAGACAGTACAAAACAAAAATACCCGCGAAAAATATGAACTGGAGACGATAACCGTTACCTCGCAAAAGCGGGAAGAAAACATCCAGGAAGTACCGGCGAGCATCACGGCCTTATCCGAGATCCAGATTGAGGATGCGGGAATCCAGGACATGGAGGACTTAGGGTTTTACACCCCAAACCTTTACATCGGTAAAGCCGGAAATAATGCGGAATTGACGCCGGTGATACGGGGCATGTACAACCGGATGAATCCCAATCCGACTGTGGGATTGTATGTGGATGATGTCTCCTATTCCCGGCATATGGCCTTTGACACGGACCTTTCTGACATTGAGCGTATTGAGGTGCTCAAAGGCCCCCAGGGAACATTGTTTGGACGGAATACCGAGGCCGGGGTTATAAGAATCATCACAAAAAAACCGGGAGATATATGGGAAGGCAGGGCGTCGCTCACCTATGGAAACTATGATACCCAGGAGTATTCAGCCGCTGCAAGGGGCCCCCTGGTGGAAGATAAGCTTTTTTTCGGCATAAGCGCCAAACAATATTCTTCAGACGGATATTTTGAAAATACCTATCTTGGCACCGATGACGTTGAAAAACGGGATGATCTGTCCGGCCGCGCCACACTCAGATGGACCCCGGCCCCGGCCTGGGATATTATTTTAAACGCCAATGCCCAACAGTGTGAGGACGGTTTTTTTGCCTTTGCACCCTTTGGGGAAATGACACATGAGGTAAGCGTGGACTATCCGGGGAGCCTTGAAAACGATTTAAGCGGGCAGTCGCTGAGTGCAAATTATGAAGGAGAGGGATTCACTTTCACCTCCATTACAGCCCACAGGGATGGGGATTACAGCAATACCTATGATGCGGGCGCCACTGTAGTTGATGATTACAGAGCTGACTATGGGCAGGATCATGGCCAGTGGAGCCAGGAGATCCGTTTTGCATCTCCCAAGAATGCCAAGGTGTTCAAGTGGCTGGTCGGGGCATATTATCTTGACGAAGATTTTGATGTTTCCCTGATCTATGATTATCGGCAGGGATATCCTGCATACGGACTGCCTCCCTATAAATCTGCCATGATAACCGAACTGGATACGACAAACTATGCTTTTTTCGGCCAGGCAACCTATACCTTATGGGAGAAATTGGGCCTGACCGCAGGATTGCGATATGAAAACGATAAAAAGGAGTTTAAGGCAAATACATATAATTCACCGGATGTCATGGGGACCGGAACCACTGCTGTTGAAGATGAAAAGACGCTTGACGTATGGCTTCCAAAATTTGCCGTTGATTATCGCTTCACCCGGGATGTTATGAGTTATGCCAGCGTTGCCAGGGGATACACAGCTGGCTCTTTTAATGATTTGGATGCCTCTGTTTTAGGGATTCCCTATGATGCGGAATATTCCTGGAACTATGAGGCCGGCCTTAAAACCGCCTGGCTGGATAACCAGCTTATCCTGAACTTTTCTGTGTTTTATATTGAATGGGAAGACAAGCAGGTCTTCATTCATACCGGCGCAACAAATGCTTTTTTCAAGAATGCCACAGAGGCAACCAATAAGGGATTTGAACTTGAGGCTCTGGTCAGACCGGTTCCCGGCCTGGAGCTTGTCGGCGGCGTTGGTTATACAGATGCGGAATATGGCAAATGGGAGTCCGGAGAAGACTATGAGGGCAACAAATTGGAAATGGCACCTGAATTCAGCTACAATCTGGCGGCACAATATCGCTACACCCTGTCCGATTCAGCTTCCCTGTTTTGCAGATTGGAACTTCAGCATGTGGGAGATTTTTATCATGATCTGGATAACGAGAGGAAAGAAAGCGCATATAACCTCGTTAATGCCAGGGTAGGTTATGAAGGAGAGTTCAGAAGGCTTAATGTTGGCCTCTATTTATGGGCAAAAAACCTCCTTGATGAAGAATATGCAACTTGCGCCTTTGGCTCTGATTCCATGGGATGGTTTGCACACGCCGGCGACCCTCAAACAGTTGGTGTGACACTGACGTGCCGGTTTTAGGGGGGGCGGCGGCGTTATGAAAAATGGTAAAGATAAGACATATTGCCCCTGCATGCTTTTGAGGCAGGGGAAGTGGCTGTTATTGAGGGTGTTGCCGGTGGCGCGGATTTTATCAGCCGGATATCGGCCACCGGCTTTACCCGGAAGGCAGAAGTGAGCATGTTGCGGAACGTTGGGCAGGCCCCGGTCATTGTCCTGGATGAGGCCACCGCCTCCCTCTCCCTGGCCCCGGAAAACGAAACCAGGGTTCAGGCCCCTGTGGACTGGCTCATCAAAGGCAAAACCGTTATGGCCATTGCCCACCGCCTAAGGTCGGTGGGGAACAGCGATAAATCGTGGCGCTGGACAGGAGGACAGGTGCGTGAAACCGGAACCTACCATGGGCTGATGGCCAGGGATAAGGGCTTGTACCGCCACCTTTACACCCTGCAGGTGCAAAGCGCGGGATGGGCCGTGGGGCAGGAAGGGCAGGAGCCGTAGATGCGGTTTTCTAAAAAACTATTTCTTATGGGAGGGCTTTACACCTCCCAATGCATGGGCTTAACCTTTCTTATGGCAGGCCTTCCGGCCATTTTGCGGAAAAACGGAATGCCCCTTGGGGAAGTGACCCGATTTTACGCCTTTGGTCTGTTCTGGACCATCAGTTTTTTGTGGGCTCCGCTGGTGGACCGGTTCGGCAGGACCTGCCAGGGCCATTACAAAAACTGGATCATTGCCATGCAGACCCTGCTGGTACTGGCACTGGTTTGGGGGGCTATGCTGTCTATACCCAGCCAGATCCAGGCCTTGATGCTGCCCGTTGCACTGGTCGCTTTTTTCTCCGCCACCCAGGACCTTTCGGTGGACGCCCTTGGGACCAAACTGTTTTGCAAGGAGGAACGTGGGACAGCCAACAGTATTCAGTCCGCTGGCAATATGATTGGCGGTATGATCGGCGGTGGCCTGATTCTGTTTTTTTACGAAACCTTGGGCTGGCAGAAAAGCATGCTGGCCCTGGCCATTGGAACAGCCCTGCCCCTTATGTTTTCCCTGGGGTTCAAAGAACCGGCCACCGCCCCCGGTCCAGGGGTATATAAAAACATGGCCGGTTTTTTCAAACAAAAACAGATCCGGCACAGCCTGGGCCTCATTGTCACCGCCCGGATCAGCATATTGCTTAACTACAGCCTTTTGAGTCCGATCCTGGTGGATCTGGGCTGGCCCTTGGACAAAGTGGGGGTTGCCGTTAACTGCCTGGGCGCAGGTTTCGGGGTTGCCGGTGCGGCAGGTGCTGGTGTTGCCATTCACAGGCTGGGGAAAAAAACAGCCCTGGTCATCTTTCTGGCCTTGTCCGGCCTGGCCTCGCTGGTGATGATGGTTCCCGGTCGGAGCCTGGATATCGAACAAATTTCATACTTGGGCATCGGCCTGGCCATGGCAGGGTTCGGCGCGGTGAACGCGGTGATGTATACCCTTTTCATGGACCATGCCCGAACATCTTGCCCGGGCACGGATTTCAGTCTCCAGATGGCTTTATCCAGTATTCCAGCCTTTGCCGTTCTAAGTATTGCCATGGGTTTGGCAGACCGTCTGGGATATACGCTCCCCCTGGCGATCAGTGCGGCATGGGCACTTTTACCCATGGGCTTGATTTTATTTAATAAAGGTTAATTTTGTCTTAACTATTTTAGATTATGGCGTTTTGCGTTGTCCGACCCCATTTCGACTCCCCATTTCGACTGAAAATAAACGTGCTGTATGGATGCTCAGCGAAAAAGGGAGGCAGGCAACCCTTGGGATATACAATAAAGGAGATTAATAAAGATATGAAAGAGAAAATAAGTGTAAAAAAAGGCGATGTTCAGGAAACACTTTTGCTGCCTTTATGGGGCAGGGCTTTTGAAACACAAAAAAACAATCCGCGGTTGATTGATAATAAGGCTCTGGAAATTGTTGAAAAACTTGATTATGACTTTTCAGGAATCGCAGACACACAAGCCATGTCCCAGCATGGGTGGGTTGCACGCAGCCTGCATACCGACAAGATGGCGCGTAATTTTATTAAAAAACACCCCAATGCCGCAATTGTCAATATCGGCTGCGGCATGGATACCACTTTCAGCCGTATTGATAACGGCGAAATCACCTTTTACGAACTTGATCTGCCTGATGTTATTGAACTTCGAAAACATTTTTTCCAAGACAGCGAAAGACATAAATCCATTGCGTTGTCATTTCTGGATACAAAATGGTTTGAGCAGATAAGTGTTAAAAACGGTCTGTTGTTGCTGGCCGGGGGCGTGTTTTATTATTTTGAGGAAGAACAGATCAAAAATTTCTTCATTGCCGTGGCAGATTATTTTGGAATCTGCGATGTTTACTTTGATTCTCTGTCTCCCATGGGGATTAAAATTGCGAAGAAAAAGGTATTAAAATCAGGAGGTATGGGTAGTGTTGCCACCGTCGGCTGGGGACTGAAACCTGTACAATCTCTTGAAAAATGGGACAAACGAATTAAGGTCATCAGTGCAACCCCCATGCATAAAGGCGTGAAAAAGGCAATTCCTTTGCGGGCAAAAATGATTTTATCTATTCCTGATATCCTTGGCGTATGCTCAATGGTGCATGTGAGAATGGCGTAATAAGAAGGAGTAAATAAATAATGTCTGACCCGAAATCTGAAGGGTACGCGGTTTTATGGAGAATCATGAAACCGGTTAAAAGATACATCTACAGCGCAATGGGGCTGGCTGCACTGGGATCAACAGCTACCATTGCGACGCTTTTGATGCTTTCACTTGTCGTGGCGGTACTGCTCAAAGGCGGAGAGGGGCTGCTTTTTTGCGGCATCTCATGGACGATAACCCAAGCGCTGATTGGCGTGGGTGTTTTTGGCGTTTTGGCTTTCTGCCTTACCATGACCGGCTTCGGGGTTTCCCACCTGGGTGCTTTTTATCTGGAGGAGGATCTTCGTACGCGCCTTTCAAAGCATCTGGCACAATTGCCGCTGGGGGTTATTATCACCACAGGGACAGGTGCGCTCAAAAAAGTGATGCTTGAGGATGTCAGGAATCTGCACACCTTTGTTGCGGACAGCACCCCGACCTTCGGGCGCGGATATACGGCTCCGCTGGTGACGCTGGTGCTTTTGTTTATCATTGATCGGCGCCTGGCCTGTATTGCACTGGGCGTGATGCTTATGGGTCTGTTTGTTCTGCGTATTGCCATGCGTGACAGCAAAACCATGCAGGAAAGGTATGAAAACAGTCAGGACCGGATTAATGCGGCGGTCATCGAATTCATCCAGGCCATGCCGGTGGTGCGTACCTTTGATGACGGGACAAGTTCTTTTAGACGGTATCTTAAAGCCCTTGACCGGTACAGGGAAATCTACATCCAATGGATGAAAACCAGCGGAACCTCCTCACGGATCGCCTTTGTGTTACTGGCACCCTTGCCGACGATACTGGCTGTTTTGGCCGGAGGAATTGTTTTTATTAACGCAGGGACGCTGTCTTTACCCTCATTAATTGCCGCTCTTTTTCTGTCAACAGGGATGGTTGACGCGTTTATGCAGTTGATGTGGCTGAACAACTTTCTGCGCAAATCCAAAGCCGCAGCCAATCGTATAGAGACATTATTGGCGGTACCGGCCATGCCGGTTGCTGAAAATCCCCTGGCACCGGAAAAGATGACCATCTGTTTTGACGGTGTCACCTTTGGGTATGAAAATCGTGATGAGAATGCCTTGACCGATGTAAATTTTATTGTTGAACCCGGAACCACAACGGCACTGGTGGGCCCCAGCGGTGCGGGGAAGAGTACGGTGGCAAAACTTTTACCCCGTTTCTGGGATGTGACAGGCGGTGGGATTACCATCGGCGGCATCGACATCCGTCAAATGGACAATGAAACGTTGATGAATACCGTCTCCTTTGTATTCCAGGACACCTATCTTTTTCATGATACCCTGGCCAGCAATATCAGAATGGCAAAACCCGACGCCACGGATGAGATGGTGACAGCAGCTGCCAAAGCCTCACAAATTCACGATTTTATCATGACCCTTCCCAAGGCATACGACACCCATACCGGCGACAGGGGCGCACGCCTGTCCGGCGGACAGCGCCAGCGGATCACCATTGCCCGGGCAATTTTACGGGATGCACCGATTGTTGTTCTGGATGAAGCAACCGCATTTGCTGATCCTGAGAGCGAAGAACAGATCATCAAAGCGATTGCCTGTCTGACAAAAAACAAAACTGTTATCACCATCGCGCATCGCCTGTCCACCATAACCCATGTCGACCAGATACTGGTATTTGATCAGGGCCGGATTGTCGAAAGGGGAACCCATGACGCGCTTTTATCAAACAACGGACTGTATGCCCGGCTGTGGACAAATTATGAAGCGGCGCAACAATGGGATTTTCACACAAAAGGAGCCGTAAATGTCTGATGCAAAGAACTATGCCACTTTTGGGGAAGCCTACGAAGCCGGTAAAATGATTGCCGGTAACCATGCAGCGGATTTTAAGCGCAGCCTGTTCTTTTTTGCCCTGGCGTATACGATGCAGGGCTTGACCTACCTCAGTATTTACGGGGTAATGGTAGCGCTTTTCTCCGCCTCTGCCGATGCACGGCAGGCCTGGGCCTGGTTTGGTTTAATGACCGTATTTATTGTGATCAATGTATTTGCACGCTGGTTTGCCCATGATTTTGATTATGGGGATACCACGGCAAACATAACACACAATATGCGCGTAAAATTGGGGAAGAAACTGCGGACCATACCCCTTGAGGTGCTGGGCAGTTATAAAACCGGAGACCTCAACGCCAGTCTGTCCAGCAATGTCGATGAGAGCGTGATGATGCTGGGGATGATTTCGGGAATGTTTATCGAAATCTTTCTTACGCCGGTGGTGGTTGTTATCGGCATGTTTTTCATTGACTGGCGGATGGCTGTGCTGCTGACGGTCATCATGCCCCTTGCCATTCCGTTGTATCGCAGAAAACGAAAGAGCGGTGCCCATGAAAAAATGGAAATGACCCAGGCCAACAGTGTACTGGAGTCAGACATCATAGAATACATTCAGGGACTTGCTGTTTTACGCGCCACAAATCAAACCGGGGAAAACGCGAAACACCTTCATGAAGGGATTATTCATGTCAGGGATCTTCAACGGGCTTCGGTGTGGGGAACGATTGTCAATCTGGTCATGGGTGACATGCTGATCCTGTTTGCACTTATCATGATTGCCATATGGGGAAGTATCCGGGTCGGTAACGGGACGATGAGTATCGCTGCCATAGCTGCGCTGCTTGTCATTGTTTCACGGCTGATGGAGCCGCTGTCGCTGTTTTTGGCAATTACCTCGGCGCTGGATATCATGAACGCTGGCTTTGCCCGGGTAAAAGCTGTCATGAAAACACCACCGCTTGAGGTGGTAAACCCTCAAAGCAAAGCACAACACTTTGAAATCGTGTTTAATAATGTTGAATTTACCTACCATGGCCAGGAGGAAAAAGCCCTTAAAAATTGTACCATCAAGATACCCGGACAGGCCATGACAGCTATTGTGGGGCCGTCCGGATCAGGCAAAACCACAATTACCAGGCTTATGATGCGGTATGCTGATCCCCAGGCCGGAACAATTATGATCGGTGGAATTGATATCCGCCGGATGAGTCCAAAAGAGCTGCTGAGCTACTTTGCAGTTGTTTTTCAGGATGTCTATCTCTTTGATGAAAGTATTATTGAAAATATCCGTATGGCAAAATCCGATGCAACGGATGAAGAGGTTATTAAAGCTGCAAAAGCCGCCTTTTGCCATGAATTTGTAGAACGGTTGCCTCAAGGATACCAGACAGGCGTGGGAGATATCGGAGGGAGTCTGTCCGGGGGGGAGCGTCAACGAATCAGTATCGCGCGTGCCATACTTAAAGACGCCCCCATTGTTATTCTGGATGAACCCACGGCCGCACTTGATACCGAGAGCGAAATCGCCGTTCAAAGGGCTGTTGAGACACTGATTAAAGACAAAACAATCATTGTTATCGCACACCGTCTGACAACAATTGCAGGCGCAGATCAAATTCTCGTCATTGATGACGGGGCACTGGTTGAACAGGGGACACACGCATTTTTGCTGACGCAACAAGGTAAATACCATGACCTGTGGCAAGCGCAATTGCGCAGTAAAACCTGGCGCATCAAAGAGTGATCCCATTGGGTACGCTACAGGGGCAGAAAAGACCTGGAACCTTGCAACTTACAGGAAACCCTTTAGTTCCGATAGATGCGCCTTGAATACGGATAAAGATCCTTCGCCCTATTTGTGGATTTTAAAATTTCCATGGCCCTTATCGTGTACCCCGGCGTTGCAGAAGCAGGGTGAAAATATTTTTTAATTTACCACAAAGTTCACACTGAAGCGTTGACACAAAATTTTATTATGAGATATCCCCAGTAAAGCTGGTTTAACTAACTTGTTTTGTGATATCATATTGTGTAACTCGCTCCTTAATGGATCATTACATACATAGTGCCTGGACAAAACCCTGTGTTTGGACCAGGCTGTTAAAGCAATCGGCAAATTGGTTGCCATAAAGGTTGGAAATTTAAAAAGAGTTGGCCCATTGAGACTTTTTAAAAAGTATTTGATTTTCCATGAGTGTACAAAAAGAAAATAACGACGTCACAGATACACACCCCCCGGACTTTTTAATGGAAAAAGGGATACAGCAGATTGATATTAAACCGAGAGTACTGAGGGACGCCCTTAACTTATAAACTTTAACTTTTCAGCCTTTGCAATCTGGGCACCCCGCCGAACTGACTTGCTCACAGCCACAGTGGAAATGTTCAAAAGTCTGCCCAGTCCGGTCATGCTTTCCCCCAGTTCTTGCACCGACCAATAACATAACAGGCTGCGGGCTATAACCTGTTGCCTGAACTTGCCAGGCTGCCAAACCTGCTCTGTGTCTATGCCAAGTTGCTTTCCAACATGATCGGCAACATCATACACCGTCAAGCCCTTGGCCTTCAGGTCGTAACGCCAGCCTAAGGCTTCCCGGTTTTCCGACAGGATTCGTTCCACAAATTCACCGTTGCCAAGGATTCGTTCATCACTTTTCTGATGGCTATCGGCAGATCTAAGTGCTTTTACGGCCTGCCAGCCGCCAGCACTACGGATCAGGCCACCGCCGGTCAAGTCCTCACGTTTACCACCCTGAATACCCTTTGCAACAAATGCCCGATAATGCTTGCGCGCCACAGCGGTTTTTTTGCCGAATTCCCCTAAGACCCTCCTTGCATCGTGCCATTTGTGCTGAAGAGTACCCATAACCACTGCATGGCCGCAATACGGGTATCTGTCCAATCCGCTGATTGTAGCGACGAGTTTGGCCCTCAGCGGATTCAGGTGAATGTAACGGACCAGTTCCAGCAGATAGGCGTCTTCCTGGCAAAGGATGGATTTATATCTATTTTGAAAAAGATGCCCGCTTCGCTGGTGACGGCGGTTGAAACTGACTGCATGGCCGGTCAGCAACCGGCGCATTACCGTAGATATGGGAGCGCTGCCGGTGCGCAACAGCAAGTGGAAGTGATTTGGAATCAGTGCCCATGCAAAACAGCCGGTATCAGTTTCTGTGAGAATCCTTCCCATCCGGTCGATGAATGCCTCACGGTCCTGATCGTCTATAAAGATCTTGCGGCGCTCGATACCACGAACGATGATGTGATGAACTGCGCCGGGAGTGTCTATGCGTGCTTGACGGGCCATACCGGTTAGATATCAAAAAGTTAAGGGCGTCCCCCAAAACCAAATTGGGAAAAAGGAAACCGATTTTGTTTGTGAAAAGCAAGGGGAACACCTGTACATCCAGGCTGCTTACATGATTCCGGATGACAAAGTTCGGGATCGTGAATTCGGCAGTCTTCTTGCTATTCCAGACAACCATCCTAAAAAAGTGGTGACCATGGACCCGGTTATCGGCGGCACATATAAAGGCATTGAGCATGTCCATCTTGAAAATTTTCTGCTCCGGATAGTTGGGAAGACGACCAATTAGGCGGCTTTGTCAAGTATTTTCCAGAAAAACTTGACAGATAAACATTAACACCCATGCTTAACAAAGCGATGATTTGAACAGTTATTGGTTGTTTTTTGAGACTTTGCTCGTCCACTTTCATACCTTTATATTGTGGTCTGCTAAAAAATTTGAATTGGTAGGAATCGGAAATCCCGGGATACACGTAATATTGCTCGTCGGTTTGAGGATTTAAAAAGTGTGGAAGAACAGGGAAAGTCCGGGGGTGTCTTCCACCCGGAAAATGGACCTTGCTTTGGAGGTAGTCTGCTCTATCTATGTTATTTTTAGCCTGCCAAAATCGTCCTCTTTTCAATCCATATTTTGACAGTAAATTTTCTGGCCAAATGGAAAAATTCTAAGCACAGGATGTTTAGTTATCTCTGTTGATACTTTTCTTAGTATAGATCTAAGAAAAATAGGCGTTTTGTCGTTTTTTTGAAAAGATGGGCTATTAACTTTCCACTATGGCAATCAGGTATGATCCTAAATAAAAGGTTTAACCAGGTGGCAATTCAGTAACCCTGAAATATTGGGGTCTACCAGGTATGACAGAGTATTTTTTTTCAATGGGTTTGTAGCCTTCGACTTTAATGACGAGTTTGTAGTCCCCTGCAGGCAGGCCAAAGAAAGAAAAACAATTATTAAAGCATCCATCTTTACGTACAACAAGGTAACCAAGACCATAACCAATCGCTGGTACCGTGGTGGATGTCAGAACTCTATGGATGCCATCGCCTTCCAGTGTAATTGATTGAATATGAATTTTCGTATCGATTGATCGGTATCTATAATCCGGTCTCCCTGCAAATTTATCTTCAGGTTTGAGTGCAGTTGTCAAACATCCGCGAATCACCCCATCAGGTTTAAAGACGAAGTTCAATTCTTTTGTTTTATTGCTTTCTATAGAGACCGTGACGGATTTTTTTTCAGTTTTTGCGGCCATTGTGACCATGCTTGTCACATATTCTCCGACAGGAATAGGCCCAATGATTTTACCATTGGTACCATTGTTAAAGAAGGTAACGGCTTCCTCATCCTTTTTACCATTACGATAAAGTAGGAGAGCTGGCTTGGGCCTCACTCCCTTATAATCATAGTCATATGTGAAATGAACATCAAGGTACCCCCCGACTTGTTC
The DNA here is from genome assembly GCF_000373985.1 of Desulfobacter curvatus DSM 3379. Taxonomy (GTDB): domain Bacteria; phylum Desulfobacterota; class Desulfobacteria; order Desulfobacterales; family Desulfobacteraceae; genus Desulfobacter; species Desulfobacter curvatus. The sequence continues at coordinate 26,424 of NZ_KB893077.1, read as the reverse complement.
AAGAGATGTACTATTATTCTCATAAAATGTATTAAGGATGGAGTTGAATTGATCTGCTACTCTCTCGCTGAGAAGTAGGCTTACATGGTCCTCATTAAAGGCATAACTCATGCCTGCCTCGGCTTGTGGTCTGTAGTCCAGAAGACTGGATAGGGTAATGGTTCCGTCATTGTTCGATCGTAAAGGATTGCGACTTCCTCTGTATCCGTAAAGCAAATAAAACGTTACGGATTCGGGTAATTTCTTTCTGTATAATGATTTGATAAAATCGCCGTCCGGTTGCATGTCGTACCAGCTTGGAATGACTACCGGGGATTGCTTGACGCCGTATTCAGCCATACGATCACCGCCCCATGGGGTTGCCATTGAAACAAAAAGTGTTACATAGGGAAATTGTGGAAAATAATTTACAATAAAAGATCTTGCGACCAGCCCGCCCATACTGTGGGCAGTAAAAATAATTTTATTAAATTGGTATTTAGCTTGAAGGTTGGATAGTTTCCAGAGTAGCAGGTATGCTATGCTATCTATGCGGAGTCCGGTTGGATAATAAAAGAACCAAGGCTGAAAGCGGGACCTATCGATGTGATTAACAAGATACTGCCATCCTTTGGGCGTTCCGGTTGCACCGTGTATAAAAAGAATCGGAATTTTATCAGGATCATATTCTTCAAGAAAATAGATGGTTCCGCCAAATTGATTAAAAAACGATCCCGGCTCCCAAAAACCTTTTTTCCCATTCTCCTCAACAAAGCGTTCATCGTCTAAATCCGTTATAATTCCCGCCTGCCGACTATAGAGTTTTTGAGTCTTTACCGATGAGATTATTTTTCCATGGGGTATTTCTATATTTTGATTCTTTTCTGGAATGATGATATCAATATCAAAAACAACACCAACGGCAGGAGCTCGGACTAAAGTTGGGTTGCCATATTGACCGGCAGGTTCATCCGCATCATAAATAAGGTTACTGTTTTGATCCCGATACGCAAAAATGTAATAATTACCTTGATGAACGCCAAGCTCATACTCACCGGAATCGTGCAAAACCGTATAGTTTACGACTTTCATTTCATCTTCTACTGAGCAGGCAGCGACAATGATCGGTCCGTTTCCCAAACATTTTGCATTAATGTGCCCGACAATAGCAGTGTATTCCTGAAATCTATTCGTGTCTTTTTTCAATTTAATAAGCGAGCAGCCCGTTGCGATAAAACATATTATAAAAAGACTAATATTCACTATTTGAAAAGTAGCCGGGATGACCGCCTTCAAGTTATTTATGTTAGATTTTAATGACTTCAATTTTAACGCCTCCAAATAACGTAGGACAGAATCTTTTCAAAATACCTCAATTCCCAATTTTGGGGTTGATCATAAGATGGGCCACTCATGACAAAACCCGATTCAGGACACTATCAACCGCTTGTAATCCCAGCGTTATTTTTCAGGTTCTGAAAAGATGAGCACAAACTGGCCGAAGTTATGATCAAGCCCTGAATGTTCAATTGCATCTTATCCGAGAGAATTGCCTCAAAGGCAAGCACGACAGTTCTCGTTTTGAATTTCATTATTCAAGTTGAGTTAATATAACCAATTTTTATATTCGGGTGTAGCATCTTTCATATCTTCATAAAGCCAGACAACCCTGTCTGCATACCAAAGCTTGCTTATCATCATTACAATACCTCCAAGAATTGTGAGCCATAAATGCAGCACAACCAACCCATAAATAAACAAGATCAAACCGATAGTACCAATAGCAGTGATTATGTTTGGTAAAAAGATGTGATGTTTTGGGATAGGGGTCTCTTTACGATTCATTCTGACCCATTCGCCAAGAACTACTTTGGATGCCCAATTATTCGTACTTTTTGGCTCTGGGAAAATTCGGGGATTGATCCATAGCCATATAATTACAATAATTATAGGTGATAGCGACCACCAGCCGAGCCAAACCCTACTCCAGAACGATAGCCCCAAAAGCGGTATGGTGGATATACGAGTTAAAACACTCCAAGGATTTGTATGGCGACGGCGCTCTTTTTCGCCCATTCCAAATAATTGCGCCAATTTTTTTTCTATCGTCATATTGAATTAATCTCTTCTATCATTTTTTAATAATGTCTTAGCATAACAAGTGAGTCTGTAATTTTTTTTCTGTTAAAGCCATAGGTTGTAATACTATCTCGTTAGAAAAAAATACAACAGGATATGAATAGACAAAGTCAACACTTTAACGTCGCAAATGGAGCGCAGCGGAATTTGCACCCGCGTTAATTTGTCTTGTTAGGAGTGAGAAATAGTTGTTTGGGAGCCAATAGCGCAATAAAGATTCCCATAGCAGGATAACTAATCCATTTTTCAAGACTCTGAACCAATACAATATCGAAAGGGTTGCCAGTTACAATACTCATGATCGGCATACGTAACAGGTTATCGCCCACACATAGTAGCAACATACCGAATATAACGCCTTTGAATATTTTATTTCGGCCCGGCAACTTATCTTGTATCAGGATATAAACGAAAACTTTTCCGAATGCTGGTATTAAAGCTGTAAGTGATGCTATGGCAACCACCCAGTTCGGATATGGCTGCATGATTACATCATTAAGGCGCCCTCCTTCTGCCGCATTTTGTACATATTCAATTGCAATCCCTTGTCCATATAGAACATGGATTAAAAAACCTATCGCAGTCGCAAGAATTGTTGCAGCTACGATTCTTGTCCAATTCATTTTGACTCCTAACGGCTTGAAATTAAAATCAAAAGGCCGCCCAAGGGTTTTTGATTGCTCTCCTTTGGGTTGTTAAGTTCGATTGCGTTCATTGTGATTTGCCTATAAACTTTATGATCAAGTTGTCGATTTCCTGCGTCTGTGCCATGATCAGGTCATGACCTGCATGTGCAATCAGTTTGGTTTGAATCTTCGGATTCTCTCTGTTTAGACGTTCAAGGACTTCGCGAGGTGGGTAGATCTTTTCATTCTCACCGACCATAAACAAAGTGGGTATATTAATGCTTTGCAATTCTTCATCAGTCAATACAGTAGGATTGACCATTCGTTTTGCTGTAAAGCTGCGAACAGCCATATAAGCTTCGTTCACATGCTCGTCAACCAAAACAACTCCTTTCTTTCCGGAATTCACAGTGTCTTGCGCCAGCCAATGGACGAAATTTTTTGTAAAGTACTTGAATGGCAGTGCGACCAGAACTGCTCTTGCAATCCATCCAGGCGATAGCGGGGCAACAGTACCGACCGGGGCCAACAAAATAATTTTATTGAGTCGATCAGGAAACCTTAACGCATATTGAGTCGTAATCCACCCTCCATATGACAAGCCAACCATATTGATCTGATTATGAAACCCCAGCGCGTTGCAGAGTTCATTGAGCCAATTGACATAGTCATCGGCACCTGTCATGGGCTTATAAGGAATACTGCGGCCGTTATCGTAGACATTGTCGACTGCATAGACCCTGAAATGCCGGGATAAAGCTCCAACATTAGATATCCATTGGAGTGAATTGCCACTGATACCGTGCATGAGGACCAGCGATGGAGCAGACTCTGGTCCGCTGATGCGTACAAATGTTTTACCGTAAGATGTCTCTACCATTTTTGTAGTTGATTCTACAGGCCATTTTTTTGCCCTCTCATCATAAAATTTTAGATAGGTCTCTTTTGCTTGTTCAGATGTGAAGGGATGATAGGGGGAGGAAAAGTCCATCTGTTTGGGAGAGATCCAAACCCCAAAGCCAATAATGCTGATCAATAGGATCAGGATGGTTAGACCGGTTCGCAAAAGTATTTTTTTAAATATAGATTTTTCTTTCAATATAGTTCCTTTTCTTAGACGTTGATCATTTTTTTAATCTGTCTTCTTGGGCGTTACGTTGGATCGCAAGTCATCCATTCCTCTGGGGTCCGGGCCTCTCCGCCTTTGATGGTCCACAACAATGATTCCAGGGCCGAAGGGTCTTTCAGCGGGTCCTTTTCGACAACGATCATATCTCCGTATTTTCCCTTTTCAAGGGCACCGATCCTGTCCGTTTTCCCCATCATTTCCGCAGGAACTCGCGTGGCCGAGGCAATTACGTCCATGGGCGGGATCCCGATGTTGTAAAGCAATTCCATTTCCCGGATCATACTGGTACCATGGAAGAAATTGGGGAATACAGGCCAACTTGAAGCGTCCGTGCCGGCCACGATGGGGATGCCGGCCTCATGGAGGGTCAGGATCGCCCGGGAAGCGCTTTCCAGACAGGCTTTGATTGATTTTTCGATGTTTATAAGTTTGGGAAGGGCCCGAATGAAAAAGGAAGGCAGCCATTTGGGAGATGAAAGTTTAAAAAAACGGTCATAGTAATCTTCCCAGACCCGGTCATCCCTTGCTGTTTCCAAAAGTTCTCGGGGGACCCGCAAATTTAAATACGGATTGTCCAGCCGTTCCCGTTGAAACTGCACCAGCATCTGGTCAAAGGTACAGGACAAAGTGGTGGTCACGTAGGTCCCAAGTTCCTTCATGCGGCGGACAACCCGGTCCGTGGGCTGTTTGAACATAAACCCGGAATGGACAAAACAGTGAACGCCCATATCAAGCCCTGTTTTTTGTTCTTTCTTTTTATATGCATGGACATATAAAGGCAGGTTTCTTTTCTGGGATTCATCAACAATGATGTCCCGGATTTCTTTTGAAAGCAGGGGCCAGATATTGGCTTTGCCAAATCCGGTTTCAAGCATAACCTTCACTCCGATGACCCTGTCCGTTCCCTCATATTCCCGGAATAATTCTACCACATCCGACCTGTCTTTTGCGGGCCGCCAATGGGGGCCCCAATAGGCGGTCAACATGCCATTGTCCAGATATCCGTTGGGGGGATAAAACGCCGGAGCCAATGCAAAAATTCTGGGGCCTGCACCGCCGGAATCCAGGTATTGCGTAAATTCATGCAGCATCGGGCGTGCGATGGCATTATCCAGCACGGTGGTGACCCCGCAGGCCAGGTATGACCGAAGCTGGTGATACCGGTATTTTTGAAGCCGTGATTCATCGTCTTTTCTAAACACGGATCCGGGGACGCTTTGCAGGTGCACGTGGGCATCAATCAGGCCGGGCATCACGGTTGCGCCTTTTACATCCAGTACCTTTTCATGATCCGGTGGGGTCAGGTTGCCGATCTGCCTGATCCTGCCCTCATGGATGTATATGGATTTTAGATCCTTGTATGCATTGCCCAGGCCGTCGATCAGCCGGGCATTTGTGACCCAGAGTGTATTTGTTGTTTTTTTCACTATAGAACGGTTCCCGGCCGCGGCATAAAGCTGCATGAGCTTTTGATAGACCGTTTCAACACTGTCATCCGTTTCAAGATATTTCTGCGCGTAGTATATTCCTTTTTCAGGGTCCGATTTTTTAAGAAAATGGCAGATCAGTTTCCACAGCACAGACAGGTAGATGCTCTGCCATTTTTCCCTTTCTTCAATACACCACTGGGTATAGGCGTCTTCGGCCAGAAAGGGACCTTTGTAAACGGTCAGGGCGGTTTCATAATGTCGGACGGCGTCTTCCATATCTTTGGCCGCACCTCCTTCGTGGACCGCATCCTGAAAAACCAAGACGTCGACGCTGCCTCCCAGCCCCAAGGAGAGACAAAATGAGTTTCCCTGCTTTTTCAGATATCGGGAAGGTTCGCCTCGCCGGATACCGGGCTCAAAGAATTTCCGGATGGCGCTGGCCACGACGTTGAACCGCTTGCGGGTTTTGTTGAAATCCTGTTCAGGCCAGAGCAGTTCAATCAGTTCGTCCCGGGGTTTAAATCCCTTACCATGGTTAAGCGCCAGGTATTTGATCATCATCAGAGCCTTGGTATTGTTAAACGCTTCCGGCCTCAGGTCTTGTCCGCCTAAAGTCATGCAGAACCGGCCCAGAAGTGAAATTTGCAAGGGATGAACCGGTTCTCCGGCGCCCGGTTCAGGCAGGAGGTCATTTGCCCGGCCGTTCATGTGAAAAACCTCCCGGATGAACCCCTGTCTTACGCCCGCGGCATACAGGGACAACAAAAGCGGCTCAATTCATGCCCCGGCATTTGCCACTCGGTGCACGTATCCGCTCTCCACCGCAATATCAATCGCTTGCACAAGTTCCGCAAGAGCTGCGGCCCGGTCATTTAAGTGCAGTCGGCATTGGGCCGAGATCATCATGATTTTGAAGGTATAAAATTTTGAGGCCCTGACCTTTTCCAAGACCCGCGCCTTCTTTTCCAATACGGTTTCAAACCGGCCGGTTTCAAGCCATACCCCCAGCATGCCGGTTTCAAGAATCCCTTCGGTCATAGTCAGACCTGTCCGGCGGAGCAAGGTCAGTCCCTGTTCCAGGGCTTTTTCCGCCCCGGCGGGATCTGTCTGTTTCAACCGGATAAAGTGGATGAGATCATGAATATTGGCCTGCCCCCAGTAGTTTGCCTGGTGTTTAAACAGTGACACTCCCTTTTGAGCCCGAGTTAGAGCCTGATCCAGGCGGTTTTGCCCACACAGGTGAAGCGCCGCAGCATAGTCGAGCCATCCCTTCTGGTTATCGCGAACGCCCATTTCACGGATAAGGTCCAGTCCTTTTATAGCCCACCTGTACCCGGTATTGAATTGATTTAAAAAATAGGCCGGCAATGCGGCATGAAGGTAAGCCAGGGGCATGATGATGGCCTCATCAGCCCTGGAATACCAGTCCAGGCTCCGGCGGGCCTTAGCGTAAGCCGTCTTAAAATCTCCGGTGACAAAGTACCGGTAGGAAAGAATAAACTCGATCCAGTTTTTCATCCTCAGCCGGCTGGAATCCGGGAGTTGACAGATATCCCTTTTTGCGGTCTGGGCCAGTTGGTCCGCCTGACTGATCCTTCCGAGGATAAGGTAAATCAGTATCAGCAGACCGGATACCTCCAACCGTTTACCCGTACTTTTACATGTCAGGCAGGTTTCCAGCAGGTTTTTGGCTTCCCGGATATGGCCGGAATAGTAATAGTTGAGCCCCAGTTCTATCCGGCAGTTCAGGGCAAAAGCATCAGGAACCTTCGGATCTGATCTGCTCAGAATGGTTTCATATAATGATACCGACTTGTGGGAATTGCCCAAGAAGGATTCAAGCCTGGCCTGGATGTACAAGAGCTGAGGATTTGCAAGGATGAACTGCTTTGGAAAAGCGTTCATAGTGCCTTGAACCCAAAGGATCTGCCCGGATTCGAAAAGCATTTTTTCATGTGTCATCAGACGTTGTGCAGCTGTATCGAAAAATTCGCCGGAAATATAAGCCCGAACTGCTCCAAGATTATCCCCGGCCACCTCCTTAAGTCCTGCCATACTTAAGTACAGTTCGGCTACGGATTCCGGAGACAGCGTCTGTTTCAGCCGGATGCGCAAAAATGATCTGAGCAGGTGGTGATAGGTGTAAACCACATCCCCGTCCTGGCCGGATTCATTCCGGTATGTCAACAAATGGCCTGCAACCAGTTCATCCAGGATCCTTTCCGACGCCGTGATCCGGAGGAGCGCATTGCAAACCTCCGGGTTCAGGGAGTCCAGCAACGATGTTTTCAACATGAACTCCTGGGTTTCCGGCGGAAGGGATTGAAAAATGGTCTCCTCGAAATAGCTGAAAGTAAGTTTGTTTAAACCAGTCAGATCAGCGGGTAAGTCCTTTATCTGCAGCCCGGCGCAATCTTTAAGGCCTAAATAGACTAAAACCAGGCCGGTGACCCAGCCGCATGAGATTCGGTGCAATGGGGCTGCAAGCTCCTGGGGCAATGTCGGTTTCAAATGCCTGGTCAGGAATTGACGGGTCTCCTCCGGTGTGAACCGCAGGTCGGCTTCGGTGATCTGCGCCACCTGGCCTGCAAGATGCAGCCGAGACAGGCCAATCCTTGGGGCAATCCGGGTTAAAAGTAAAATATGAAATCTTTGAGGCAGGTGCCTGATCAGGAATTCGACGGATTCCAGGATCGACTTTTCGTCCTGAACGGTATGAAAATTGTCCAGAACCAGGCAAACCTCCGAAGCTGGGGCAGATTCCAGGGAATGAACAAGGGCTGCCAAGGCCCGCCCTCTGTGAGGCGCTGAAGAAGAGGCATCGTCAATGATTTTGTCCATCACCCCGTCCCGGTTTCCGGAAAATGGTTTTAAACCGGCTGTTGCATATCGGATGAACCTGGGAAAATCCCTATCCTGTTCATCCATGCGGTACCATACCGGTGTGATGCCGTCCTGTTTTACAGCCCAGGCCGTCAATGCGGTTTTACCATACCCTGCACCCGCCGTTAGCACGGTCAGGCGCTTTTCAGTCACTCCATTCAGAATACCGGACAACCTGGGGGGAACAAACAAATCCGGATGAGATGGGATAGACAGTTTAGAAGCCAGTATGTGTTCTTTGGACATCATGGTCATTTGGGAGGATTCTGGTAAATCTAAGGACAACAATATGTTCAGCAAATTTGCATAATTTTTTTTAAATCTCAATTATTGGAATGATTAAACATCCCTTGCCGAAAATTGCAACGATCAATTTTATGCCCTGTACAATTTTCTCTTGCTCTGGAGTGACAGGGAAAGTCTGGGGGGGAGCGCTCGGCATAAAAACGGACCTTGTCTTGGAGGTAGTCTGCCCTTTTTGAAAATATTTTTAGCCTAGCAAAATCAGCCTTTTCAATCCAAAATTTTACTGTGAAAAAAGCTATCCTTACTATTGTAGGGCTCACTGACGCCGATTTGAAATCCCCGATTCATTTTTTGGGAAGTGATTGCTGTATTCAAAATCTTGCCGGTCCGGTTAAATAGACTGTGGAGTTTTTGCTTCTTGATGAAACAGAAGAAGCAATAATAATTGAAAACGTTTTCTTAAAAATTTGTTCTCTCGGTATAAAAATCCCGCCGTGTTTGCACTGGTAAAGTTTAATAGTTCAAAAGACAGACTTCAAGTGGTGGTAAGACCTATATTTTTATGTCATCCAATACGTTGTCAATACCGAATCCCCTTTCCTTTACTATGGTGAAAAGCAGGCGAAATGCTTGCAGCGCTTCTTCTGTCCCAATCTCATTGGAATTATATTCAATCGCCTCACCTTGTTTTACTAACAATCTAACATCTTGACGACTCAGCCGTTCAAACATGTTTTCGTCATTGACATAGAAGTTTCCTTCTGCCTTTAAAAAGTACAAAATAGAACTATTTGTTCCTTCGTGATCTAAATTTTCTATGCACCAAGCATATTTCTTATTATATAGAAAAAACCAATAACTATCTCTATTAATGACGGTTGATATTTTGTCAGAATTGGCAATCATGGAATTGGTAGCTGCTACTATTTTACTCATATAATTCTCCAAAAGATTTGTTTAATAACAATGTTGTTTGCAAAGTGGTTAACTTCTGTCAGTTACCTTGCGCATGCTGTTAATCAGATTATTCACCGAAACCGTTGCGATACCCGAATTAATGTCCGACATGGCATAGGGAATGACCAGTTCATTACTATGGATGATTGAGCCGCAGGAGTAGACAACGTTTGGAACATACCCTTCGCGCTCTTTTTCTGTGGGAATCAAAAGCGGTTGTTCAAGCCGTGCAATAACTTTGCAGGGATTTTCAAGATCAAGGAGGATTGCACCAATACAGTACTGCCGCATGGGCCCGACACCATGGGTAAGAACGATCCAGCCTTTTTCTGTCTCTATGGGAGAGCCGCAGTTGCCGATTTGAACAAATTCCCAGGGATACTCCGGTCGCTGGATAATATGAGAAGTCCTCCAGAAGTGCAGGTGTTTTGAAAACATAATATGGTTGTTTTCGCCATCCTGCCGGGACAGCATGGCAAATTGGCCGTTAATTTTTCGGGGGAACAGGGCCAACCCTTTATCCTGCGCCGCCTTGCCGTTCAGCATTGTAATTTTAAAACTGATAAAGTCTTTCGTTTCGATTAACTGGGGGAGAATCGTAACCCCATTATATGCGGTATAGGTCGCATAATAGGTTGATTCACCCGTATCATCAAAAAATTGAACAAACCTGGCATCCTCTATCCCACGGCTCTCATTTTTAGAAACTGGAAAGATAACCCTTTCAGATATTCGGTGGTCTGAATGGAAGTCCACCTCATAATTAGAATCAGAAAGCCAGTTGATAATCTCAAATGTTTTATACTGCTTGTTTAGGGTAAAATGAGGATGTTTATGAAGACGTCCCATCTCACGGACCAATTGTTCTTTGCTGAATTCTTCGGGAAGCGTATTGAGAACACAAGAGCAGATATCATTATCCGCCTTCATTTCCTTGAGCTTGTGCTGAAAAAGCTTGCGCTTATAAAAAGGGTTTAACTTCAGATCCGGTGTTTCCACAAACTCACTGACCGGATCAAACCGGAAGGTGTTGTACCGGTTGAGCACGCCGCTTCTGAAAACAATGGAGGAAATATGCCCTTCTCCGGTGGCCCGCAAACTCATGACAAACCGAAGGCTGCCTTCTTCAAGATGGTCTTGAACCGGATGGGGAACGATGGACGGATTGAACAGAGCAGCCGATTCAATGGCATACTCCTTTGTAAAATAAGCGCCGACCAAGGCGCTTTCAGTTTCACTCAGCAATATGCCTTTTTTAATATGTTTTTTTACCAGGCTGAAATGTTTTTCGAAAATGTGGGTCAGATCTTCATGTCGCCCGGAAAAATTTTTAATGATCTGTGTTAATAATTTTTGTTGTCTGCTTTCAGACAACCCGCGGATTCGTTCGATGATCAAGGTGATGCGTTTTGTATCCTCGGGAAGATGAGGCCTTGTAATGACACGAGAAGTATCCCCGACAATTTTGTTGGGTTTTCTTGTCACTAAAAGCTTACCATGATTTTTACTGCGCATATGTGTGTTTCCTTGATTCAATTCGGGGCTACATGGGCGGACGGCCGGATTCAAGGCACAAAGAGACAAGGTCTCGGACCTTTGCAGTACCCATACACATCACCGTATCCGCGCCCCCCCAGTAAATTTTCACAGTCCCGTCATCTTCGGGAACCGCACCGCAGGTAAACACCACATTGGGGACATAGCCGGTCTGTTCCCAGGCATCTTCTGGCTGCAGGATCCATTGATCAGACACCCCGAGCACTCTGGCCGGATCGGCAAGATCATGCAGCGCAGCACCGAGCCGGTATACGGAGCCGGACATGGTTTTAAAAACACCATGGTAGATATGAAGCCAGCCCTCATTGGTTTTAAACGGAGGTGCGCCCGGACCAATTTTCATCTCATCCCAGTGGTAGGCCAACGGTTTGATGACAACCTGTGAGTCTCCCCAGTAAATGAGATCCGGGGAATAGGAAATCCAGATGGACCATGGTGAAATTTCTGAATGCGGGCGATCTAATCGGGCATACCGACCTTTAATTTTTTCAGGAAAAATGACCACATTACGCAGATCTGCCTGGGTGATCAAGGCAATCCGTTCAATTTTTTTAAAATCATCTGTACGGGCCAGAGCAATGCGAACCCCGTGGCGGGAATAGGCGCTGTAGGTGAGAACGTATGACCCGTCCACCGGGTTGATGCGCAGATCTTCAATACCAAACGCTTCATATTCGGCAAAAATTCCATAGGATGCCGGAGTCAAAAAAGGTTTCGGTAAAACTTTGAATGTAAACCCATCCAGACTGTCCGCCCTTCCGATAATGGACCGACCGTTTTTTAAATGGGCCCTGAACAGCATAATATAGCGGTTTTTGTATTTGACCACCCCGGCATTGTGAACCGTTGAAACGGGATACGGTACATCCTCCCGGGTCAAAATGGGGTTCTTCAGGGAACGCATTACAACATCCTGCATTGTTTTCATTTGGGCCCTTTCTCATAAGTCAGATTCTTCCGAAATCATCGGCCAGACGTTCAATATCATCCTCGCCAAAATAATCTCCCGTTTGAATCTCCATAAATACCAAATTGTCCTGACCATTGTTTTCAATTCTGTGAAGGGATTTTCTCGGAATATCAAAGGATTGTCCGGCAGTTACAGGAGCCGTTTTATCGCCGAGTGTCCACATGCCTTTACCGCTGACGATGTACCAGTGCTCATCACGATGCTGGTGACGTTGGAGACTCAGTCGTTTTCCCGGATATACCACAATTTTTTTATTCTTAACGGTATTCTCATCGGAAAGTATTCTATAAAATCCCCAGGGACGGTGATCTTCACGCCTGGTTGTCTCCATGATCTGCTCATACACCCGGATATATTTTTTGACCATGCAGTCGATGGTAAAATGATCCATCACTGTCCGACGGCAGAATTCCCGGTCAATATCCCTGATACGTTCCACCGCGCCGACGGCCTCATGGATGCCGGAAACGAGAAATCCGTTTTTTTTGTTCCGGATAAGCTCGGGCATACTCCCCCGGTTGTTTGCGATGATCGGGGTTCCGCAGGCCATGGCTTCGATAACGGAAAGGCCGAAGGGCTCGTTGAAATTGATGGGGTGAAGCAGTGCAAGGGCTTTGCCTAATAGTTTATTTCTTTTTTCGGGTCCGACACTGCCCAGATAAACCACACTGGCATCATCGATGAACGGCTGGATATCGTCTTTAAAATATGCGCTGTCCTGGATAATCCCTGCCATGATCAGTCTTTTGCCGCATGCCCGGGCGATTTCAATGGCCTCTTTAGCGCCTTTATCCGGATGGATACGGCCGAAAAACAACAGATAGTCTTCCGGGTCTGTTTGGAAATCAAATTCATTTATATCAATGCCGTGGTGAATGGTGTCAATATAATCCAGACCTTCGGCCCGGTCGGCATCACTGATGGAAACATAGAATGTTTTTTTATTGTACTTGCGATACACCGGTAAAATTCCAGGGGATGAAAAACCGTGGATGGTTGTCACCACCGGTGTTCTGGTAAGGCCAGTATAGGTTAAAGGAAGAAAATCAAAATTATTGTGTATGATATCAAATTCTTCTGCATGATCGAATAATTCGGAGATGTGAAGACATTCGTATACCTTGGGAATGATGTTTGAATCCTCTTCATATCCCCTGGTGCACACGGCATGCAGGCGGCCGTGTGTAATCGAATCTCCCGTGGCAAACAGCGTGACGTCATGACCAAGTCCCACCAGGGCTTCGGTCAGCAATGAAGCTATCTTTTCCCAGGGGCCGTAGTGCCGTGGTGGGGTGCGCCAGGCAATGGGTGACAGCATGGCAATGCGCATAAAATTTTCCTTTATATTTACCCTGTTGACTAGGGTGAAGACTGATGCAGCAGTTCATCTGCATAAAGTTTTTGCAATGTCATTAGCGACAGCAGCCAGGCAAGCGTTGATTCCGCCCCCTGGTTCTGGTTGATGCCGTCCACCATCAGTCCGTCCCGGCATCCGCCGGTTTTAGGGTCATACAGCGGCATGTTCAGATCATTGTGTCCCAGAAACCAGTTAAAACACATGACGGCGTTTTCAAACCATTGCCGGTCATGGGAAATGCTGTAGGCTGCGGCACATGCTTCAACCATGGTTTTGGCTTCGATGGGCTGCTGATCAAATCTGGCTCTCTCTTCTTTTTTTCTATACCAGCCGTGACAGCCGATGGGGACAAAATGGTGATCTGTCGTCTGGATGGACAGCAGCCACGTAAGACTGTCCAGACCCATCTTCACCATCTCGTGGTTTTCCATTCGATGACCCGATACCAGAAGCGCCTGGGACAGTTTGGCGTTGGCATAATTCAAGGTATCCTCTATCCATGGCCAGTCATCGGTTTTATTTTCGCAGAACTGATTGAATAATCTTTCTGCCAGAACATCTCTGATCCTTTTGGCATCACTGTCACCCGAAAATTTTTCCAGGTAGGCGTCAATGCCAACCAGACAGAATGCCACAGCCCTGGGCGATTTGAAATTCTCTGTGGCAATCAATGCCTTTTTAAAAAGCACGGTACTCATGGTCCGATGATCTGAATTTTCCAGAAACGCCACGGTTTTTCCCAGGCACCAGACCGCCCGTCCGTGGGAATCCTCGGACCCGGTCTCTTCTGCCCAATCTCTTGCGTAGGTCATAAAATTACGGAACCGACCGTTTTCTTCATTGTATGCGTATAAAAGAAATCCTAAATAATGACCGCTTAAGGCATCCAGGCCAAGACCGTTGGTCGGCAGATATCTTTGTCCCATGGCCGCCGCCAGCAGGGCTCTGGCATTATCATCCGTGCAGTATCCATGCAGTCTGCTGGGAATGGTATGATCTGCATGTTGCAGGATGCCGGTATCATCGGTCATGGATTTAAGGTGATCCAGCTTTATTTCGGGCAGGTCAAAGCGGGTAATGGCTTTAAGGTTTTCCACGTAGGAATGTCTGGGCCTTGGATGCTGGATTCGCTTCTGGCGAACCTCATTGAAGAGGTCAAGATAGTTTTGGCAGACTTTTGCCCACACGGCTTCCCTTGTAAAGGTGTATGCTTTTTTACGGATGGCGTGGCGCTGGGTATCATCGCGTAAAAGGGCGTTAATCTGTTCTGCCATGGCGCCGGGATTGTTGAACGGTACAATTTTGCCCCTGCCGTCTGCCAGCATTTCCTGGGCATACCAGTAAGGGGTCGAAATGACGGCTTTGCCTGTTCCCATGGCGTAGGCAAGGGTTCCAGACGTAATCTGAGCCTCTTCAAGATACGGGGTGATGTAAATATCTGCAACACCCAGGAACTCACACAGTTCTCTCAAGGGGACAAAATTATTCTGGAATATGACATGGTCGCTGATATTCAGATTATGAACAATTTGTTGAAGCATTATCCGATAGGCTTCCCCTTTGGTTTTCAGCACATGGGGATGGGTGGTGCCAAGGATGATATACATCACGTCCGGATATTTGTCGATCACAGCCGGAAGTGCCTGGAGCACGGTTTCAATTCCTTTGTTGGGTGAAAGCAGGCCAAAGGTGAGTAAGACCTTTTTACCTTCCACATCGAATTTGTCTTTATTAAAACTTGAATCGATAAAGGGCATATCCGGAATGCCGTGATGTATAAAAGCGATTTTCTCCCGGGGGATACCATAGATCTCCTGGAGAAGTTGTTCTGCTTTTCTGCTCATGACCACCAGTTTGTCCGACAATTCCCCCAGCTTGATCATAACGTTACGATATTCGGGAGAAGGGTCTTTCAACACGGTATGCAGAGTTGTCACCACCGGCATATGCAGATTTGACAATAGTTTGATAAGATGACTTCCTGCGGGACCTCCGAAAATACCAAATTCATGCTGAAGACAGACAATGTCTGTGTGACTGATATTCAAAAACTGGGCGGTAATACCATAATCTGCTAATTTGTTCTGATTGATCTCAAAGCGTACTTTTTCAGGATATGCATAGCCTTCCATTCTGTCGTTCATGGCAACCGCCCAGCAATGGATATCCTTGGCCCGGTCAGATAAACCTTCAACCAGATCTCTTGTAAAAGTGGCTATGCCGCATTGTCTGGGCAGGTAATTGCCGATTACGGCAATGGAGTTGATTCCCTCAATAGGGCGTTCTTCCGTTATCATACTCTTCTCCTGTTCCGGTTGTGGACAGCAGGGAGACATCATTTTCTCTTTTGCTGCCCCAAAACCGTTCTGTTTTTTTGTGAAACCGTTTCACAACAGTCAAATGGAGTTATTTTTTATGTTTGAAACTTACCTGAAATTTTTGTTCAAAGGCACACGCAATGATCTGGGCAACATGATTTTCCTGGGTAATGTGATCCATATGAATGACCAGATCAAATTCACCAGGGGAGATTTTTTCCCTGAGAAAAATTTTTTTGAAAAATTCATGATGGTCATCATCAATGATGTTTAATTTTTCTTCTGCTTCACTTTTCCCTATACCCAGCGTATTCGCCAATTTTTCAATCCGGTGCTCTTTGCTGCATACCAATTGTACTGATAAGACGGTATGGCGGGGCAGAATCAAGTGGGTCCCCCGGCCAATAAATATCGTCGGTTCGGTATGAGCCAATGCTGTAACCGTTTTTGCCAGCTGTTTGACATAGTCAGTTTTAAAAAATTTTTTCTCAACGGAAAGAGACACAAGCAGTTCACGCATCTTTCCCGGAAACCGCTCATCGAAAGTCTCAATAATCTTTTCTGTAAGAGAAGAATCTTTTGCCATATGCTCTATAATTTCTTTATCGATCACACGATAGCCTGTTATTTCCGACAGAAAATCAGCGACTTCCATGGCGCCGGCACCTATCCCTCGGGATAAACAAATACAATTCTTTTGTGAGAAATGGCTGGCTGTTTTTATTTCTGCCTGGGCTCTTTCCCATTGTCTGATTTGTGTACCGGCCCAATCTGAGGCGCTCATCATTTTCTTGCCATAATATCCGGGAGGGTAAATCGTTTCTTTAGATGTATTTTTCATATCTTTTCTCCTTTTTTAGGAATGACTTCTTTAAAGCCTATAATTCATGTTACGTGCCAGGACAGAACACATCGACATCGTCTCTGTAACATCCTGATTCGTAAAGTTATTAATAGAAAATTAAGATCAGCGAATAATTTGAAAAATTTTTAACAACTGGATAAAAAGGTCATATGCGCCCAAGCGGTCATATTTAACCTCACTTTAAACGGCGGGCATCGGCGGGACGCCCGAGACAATCGCCACGCCGACAGGAGCGCTCTACTATGCCCAGGCCACGTCATCCTAATTTTCATCGGCTTCCAGATTAATTTTTTTCATCCGGATGATATGTTCAATCATTTTCTGCCCAAACTCACCTTTGGCCTCAGAAATATCTTTTTGAATACCCAAAGCGGTAACACTATTCGGAGATTTTTTGACAAGCTCAGCTTTCAGGTAAAGTCCTTTTTCATAAATCGTCTGTCTTAAATTTTGTGTGAGTTTAATAAACGATGCCTGCTCTGCATTCAGCTTATTTATGGTGGCATCGCTTAAATTTCTGTCATATCCTGGATATCTGCTGGACTCGCCCCGCATTCCACTTTCCTGAAAACCGTACCGCATCATACCGTGTCCATATTGTATAATTTCATCGGGATTTTGGCCCGAATTATTGAAGGAACCATATCCTTCCCTGCAAATGTTTGTGCTCAAATCCTGACCAAAAGCATTGAAAGGCAGCGTAAACATGAAACTGATAAATAAGGCTGCTACTACTTTTTTAATACGATGATATCTCATTTTAAGATTTCCTAAGTTTGTCCATAAAGAATGGATCTTTTGTATTTTTTTCGTCTTACTTTAACTTTGTTTCTCTTCCGATCTTGCTTTTTCCATGACTCTATTGTTCATCAATGATCACGCTGGTTTTTAAATCCTGACCGGATTTCTAATTGTTGTCTTGCTTGTGAATACATAATGTTTTTTAAGCAGGGATATCATTAATAACCGATGTGAATGGACTCGAACGACCCAAATAGATTACCCAGCCACAAAACCAAGGCGATGACAGCCAGAATGTTAAGTATCTGCCGTATCCTCCTGTCCATGGGGATATATCTATTGGCCAGCCAGAACAGAAATCCGACAAAGATTAAAATGATGCTAAACTGTACAAGGTCTGTCATTGCTCCTCCTGTTTTCTTTGTGTGCATTGTTGCTTAGGGTTTGAAAACCTTGCCGTGATTTTTTTACCCACCCCGGAAAATGCATTGATGTCCCTCCATGGAATCAGCAATCAAGCACCACGCAATTTCTGCCGTTGGCTTTGGCCTTGTATAAGCATTTATCTGCTTTCGAAACCCAGAAAAAAAAATCGTTATCGGAACTATTTTTAACCAGGCCCTGGGTTACCCCGATACTGATGGTCGTAAAAATACCGGCCGGTCTAGATTTTTCCACCTCTTTCCGAATTTTTTCAGCCATCAGAGGCACTGCAGAGGTATGGATATTGGGAAACAGGATGACAAATTCTTCCCCGCCATACCGGCACATCACATCCGATTTCCGGACAGTCCCCTTCAAAGATTTCGCAAGGTCTTTGAGTACGGTATCACCCCTTGGATGGCCATATTTGTCATTAATCTTTTTAAAATGATCAATATCAATCATAAAGACGGCTAAATTTTCTTTTCTCCGCTCGGCCAGGGAAAATAAGCCCTGGGCAACAATTAAAAAGCCCCGCCGGTTAAACAGACCCGTCAATCCGTCAGTCATAGCCATGTCAACCAATGCCTTATTTCTTTTCCAAAGGCTTTGCAGCGTTTCTCCCAAAAGTTCCAATTCGGGTGTTGTATTGCCATATCGGATGAACATATCAATAAATCTTCTGATATGGCGGTCATATGTGTCCGAGGGGACTGTATCATCTTTGTTTAGGGGCTTTAAGGCGTTAAAAAGTACTTCAAAGGTCGGATACAGCATGTAGTATTCCAACCGGTAGGCCAGGATAAATGCATTTTCCATTGATTTCTTTTCATCCCAGCGATTTGAGAGAGCATCAATTTTCTCCAATATGGCGGACAATTCTTTTTGAATGTCCGATGGCGTATCAAAAATGCAAGGAAAGATGAAATCTTCAGCGGTCAGCGCAACCCTGCTCCAGAAATCGGCATGTATTTTTTCTTCATCAGCCATCTGGACCCAGAACGCCTTGAGCTCACTTATTTCTTCTGCCTGGGAAAGCTTAATATATATCTGTATGGCTTTTTGATTAATGGCAATACACAGACGAATGATTCCCCAGGTAATCTCATCTTTCATGTTCTTGTCCTTTCCTTGCACTTTTCCGGGGAAGGCCTTCACAGGTCCGGAAGTATTTAATCCGGTCTTTGGATAGTAGAAAGCGATTTAGTCCCCAGAGTCTCAATAAGCCGGTTGATATTCGTTGTTTTCAGATTCATTCCCCCTTCGGACATCGGAAGCAGAATGATGCGCTTGCCTTCAAGTGCTTCTGCAATTTTCAGTTTCACGATGGTCTCAGCCCCGGAACCGGCCAGGGCATTGTTCATTTCCTGGATGCCTTTGGCTTCGGCAATACCTTCCGCTTCAATGGCCCTTGCCAAAAGCTGCTGCTTTTCCAGATAAACATCCGCCTCGATTTTATCCTTTTGATATTGACCGTCGGCGTTGGCAACCATTTTGTTCACCTCACCCCTTGCTTCTTCCAGTTTACGTTTATACTCTTCGAGGGCGGCATGTTGGGCTGATTTGTTTTTCTCCACCTGCTGGTCCGCCACTTTTTTATCTTCAATGGCTTTGGTGTACTCTGCATTGAACCGGTAGTCGTTGGTCAGCACCTTCTCAATGACAACGCCCATGGGTCCAAGAATCTTATCCAATGCGGCCTTGGCTTTTTCGGCTTGGGTTTCTCTTGCTTCAGCCACATAAAAGGATTCGGTCTTCAGCTCCCCGAAGATATCCCTGGGCTTGCTTCTGGCAACCGTCCTGACGATAGTTTCCCGGAGGATGGCATCGTTTGAAGCCACATACTGGAGAATGTACGGGGCCTTTGCGGCATCAATCCGGTAAGCAATGATCACATCAAGGCTGATGTCATTCCCGTCAATGGTTTTAAACAGCAGATCATCCTGGGTTTTGCGGTCCCCCCGGCTTTCTGAAAAGGTCATTTCAAGATTCTGCAGCTTGGTGTCAAAGACATGCCAGTCATTGATAAAAGGCAGAAAAAAATAGGTCGAGCCTTGAGCATACACATGGTCCTCTACGCCTTTGGGTGCAAACAGGCCGATTTTCCGGGTCCGGACACCGACTTCGGTTTCCCCTGTGGTATGGGGCATACAGCCCGTGGTCAAAAGGCTTGCCGTCATTAGGATCACAAAAAGGATCAAACGTTTCACTTGGCACCTCCCTGGCGAACATCAAATAATTTTAGGGTGTTGTTCATATCCAGCGGATTGACCCCATGAGCACCGTCGCTGGGAAGGATAATCAGATCAAGGCCCTTATACGCCTGTGCCATCTTTAAGCCCACCATACGGTCGGACCCAATGCCTTTTAATGCTTCATTTTTCAGGCGCACCCGTTCGGCCTCAGACAGTTTTACCAACAGATCTGCATTGGCCTTTACTTTACGGGTATAGAGGTCTTTTTCAGCAATTTTTCGGGTCACATAGGCCCGGCCTTTTTCCATCTCAACGGCGGTGATGACCATACCCTCCTGGACAATCTTTTTTAACTGAGCTTCTTCCTTGGCGGCCCGGGCTGCGGCCTGGTTGGTAAAGACCATCTGATCCTGAAGTTTTTTGGCTTCAATATTCTTTTGGATTTCAGGGCTGTATCTGAAATAGCGGACCAGCACCTGGTCCACCTCAATTCCTTTCAAATTGAGTTCCCGGTTGAGATTATCTTTGGCATCTTCTGCCTTTTTAACCCGCATGGGGCTGTTATAAAATTCTTCGGTGGTCAGTTTACCCAGGGTCTCTTTCAAGGCAGGTTCGGCTTTGGGGATGATTCCGTTGTCTTCGTACAGTTTGCCCGGGCCGATGGTGGTAAATACCAGGTAGGGATCCTGAATGTGATAGAGCATGGAAACATCCACATCCACAAAAAAACCGTCTGAGGTCTGGATATGGGCTGCCCGGTCTTTTCTGGCACCACCGGCTGCCGTTTCTGGGAAATTGGTCAGCTCCAGCACCTGGATACCCTTGGGAAAGCGATACATCTGCTGCAGGCCGAAGGGCAAAACAAAGGAGAGTCCGGCATGGTAAACTTCTTTTTGAACCCCGCGGGATATTCCCACACGGATCACCTTAATACCGTATTCATTCGGCTCTACATAGGCGAATAAAAATTTATAGCAAAGGTATAAAATTACGGCCAATGTGAGCAGAATTTGAAATCCAACACCCATTCGCAGACTTGAGAAAAAACCGCCTAATGGGCGCTTAGCCCTGGTCAAATACTCTTTAAATTGATTTGTCTGGTTTTCAGTCACAGTCAATTCCTTTATGAAACACAATTCACACAAGTGGGATGAATCATGGATTTAAAAAACATATTGTTCTCGAATTTTCCGGTAGTGATACCCGTATATGGATAACGTCACGGCCACAGATGTCAGTTTGGGTATTGAATAATTTTATGCCATCAGCCCTGTTTTTGCCTGAGCACCCGAACCGCATCCATCCCCAAGGTTTGGGACACTTTATGGATCCGAATCCTGAGCGGTTCAGATAATAGTGTTTTTGTTCCCAGAAGCACACCGAACTGATATGACTGGATGTGATTTTCCATATCTTTTTCGGTTTCCCATTCCCCCAGCAGTGAAAATCGATTCTTATTGTCAATGTCACAAAAGGCACAACAGCTTCTGCAACCGGGGCCTTCTCTCACCGATTCAATCAGTGAGAGGAGGGTTTGCAGCACTTCGAGATGTTTTTCCGGATGTGCGTTGAAAGTCATTTTGACTATCATCATTCGAACTACCTCTTAAAAACATGTTGGAATATCGAAATATAAAAGATGGCTAAACGTCACTGAGGCCCCTCCCTATAACTGCTTCTGAAATGTTTTTTTCCTTTTTTTGTTTTCGTTTCTCTTTTGGCGTCTGTCTGGCTTTTTTCTGTTCTTCACGCCTGCCTTTGTCTCTTTTTCCTTTATCACCCATAATCTTTTCTCCTGGTTTAAAATCAGTGTTTTTCCGTTACCCTCTTTCCTTGCTTGGAGTGTTCGAACTTTATAATAGTGCAATCATTGCGCCATGGTTCTGACAAGAGGAATAGTTTTTTGATGATGCTGTATTTTAAGGAGAAACAAAGGAAGGAGGTAGGTTATTTAAATAGAAAGGAAAATTCAAAAACGGTCTTATTTGTTCAATGGGTCATATCGTGCCTTTTTAAAGGTTCCCGTAACCGATCTCGGACGTGGCCACAACCGGATAGGCCACAACGAAGAAGGAGCCTCATTGGCAATTAAAAGGAAGCCGCTCGGGAGGAACGATGCTGAGTTTACGCATGCGGGCACGCAATGTGCTACGATTGAGGCCGAGAATATGGGCCGCACTGTTCTTGCCGCTTACTTTCCAGCGGGTCTGTTCAAGCACGCGGATGATATAATCGCGCTCAACCGCCTCAAGGGTTTTCAAGTTTTTGCTCAAATGGCTGTAGGATTTATCGAGATCATCAGCCAGATTGAGTTTGGGGCTTGAGGAATTGATCACTGCACGTTCAAGAACATTTTCCAACTCTCGAACGTTTCCCGGCCAATGATAGTTTAAAAGGGCATTCATTACGTTTTGGGGAACCACCTTAATTTGCTTACCCAATCTCCGGGAAATTTTATTAATATAGAAATCAGCAAGGAGGGGGATATCCTCTTTCCTTTCCCGCAGCGGCGGCATGGTAATCGGAAAAACATTGAGCCGGTACCACAGATCGCTTCGAAAACGCCCCTTTTCAACTTCTTCCTCAAGATTTCTGTTTGTCGCCGCAATAATCCGTACATCCACCTTGATGGTGCGCGAATTTCCCAACCGTTCAAATTCACCTTCTTGAATTACTCTGAGCAGCTTTGATTGCAATTCCAGGGGCAGTTCTCCGATTTCATCCAGAAACAAGGTGGCTTTGTCTGCAATCTCAAACCGTCCCTTGTGGCTGCGATCTGCGCCGGTAAATGCCCCTTTTTCATGGCCGAAAAGCTCGCTCTCTATAAGATTTGAGGGCAATGCCGCACAATTGACTTTGATCAGTGCCCGGTTTTTTCTGTTGCTGGAGCTATGAATTGCACGGGCCACAAGCTCCTTACCGGTACCGGTCTCACCCAGAACCATAACGGTTGTATTACTCTGTGCAATTTGCTCAACCTTGAATAGCACGTATTTAAGCCCGTCACTATGACCAATAATGCTTTCGTGATTATGTTCCAGCTTAATTTCATCTTTAAGATATGCGCGTTCATCTTCAAGTTGCTTTTTCAGTATTTCTACTTCCTCCAGGGCTTTCTCAGTAAGCGCCTTTTCATGTTCGGTCTTTTGCTTTTCCAGAACAAGCTGGACGGTCCTTTTTTCCACTATGTCCTTAAGATTCCGCTTATACTGTTCTTTTTCAGTTACATCTTCAATAGCCAGTAAAATCAGCTCCACTTTTTTAAAATCGTTATAAATTTTTCTAGCATTCAAATGCATTATTTTAGGCCCAATGACATCAAAGGAATGTTCCACTTCAAAATCATTGAACACGGTATTTTCAGGGAGGATACTCTCAAGTAATTCTCTGAGCCTGGGGATATTCCACTGCCCGTTGCCAAGGTCATAAATTAGAATTCCTTCCGTGTCTTCCTGCTTTGCACAAAATGTCATATAAAACGATTGATTGGCTTTGACTATTTTCAAATCAGCATCAAGAATCACAAGCGGCTCACGGACTGAACCGAGAATATCAGTAAAAATTTCTATAAATTTTTTTTGCATTCATGAATCCTAAAATATTTTTATAAGAAAGTCTGGGGAAGTTACTCAGAGCTTTCAATCTTTTTTGTGGGCTGAGCCTGGCAGATGATATGTCAGGTCGGCCCATGGCCGTTATTGAATTCTGCTTTGATGTGTGGGACCGGGAATTCGGTGAACCTGAACGTTCATATTCAACAATTCCACTGGATCTCCGAATTGAGTGTAGATTGCCACGTCGGCTGCATCCCGGCCAAAAGCGATTGCAATACGCCCTCCTTTCAGATCGAGTCGCGTCGGATCGAATGTGTACCACCGATTTCCTACGTATGCCTCAAACCAAGCGTGCAGATCCATTGGTTCAAGCGATTCAAGGTAACCCACTACCATGCGGGCAGGTATCGACAGCGCCCGGCAACAGGCTATTCCAAAATGGGCCATATCCCGGCAAACGCCTTGTCCAAGCTGATTTACTTCAGATGCGCTTATTATCTGTTGCCCGAGTCCCGGCGTATACTGTATTGAATCCCGGATATAATTAACAATGGCATCGCATTGATCGTACCCTAAGAGCCGGCCTGCTGTAATCGCTGCAGCCATTTCCGTGAAACGATCCGACTCACAAAACCGGCTTGGATACAGGAATGGCAAAACATCATCCGGTAAATGTTGCACTTCGATAAACGGCGCGCCAGGGGCAGTATCGCAGAACTCAGCCGTTTCGATATCAACGGATGTACTAACTGAAAAGGAACCAGCTGGTGCAACCAATCTTTGACACAGGTTGCCGAACGAATCCGTAAATTCTACCGCGGGTACGCCGGGGGACAAGATATATTCTTCACGTGTGATCCATTGCTGGCAACCACTGCGGGGACGAAGCATCAGCAAAAATGGTGTTGGAACAGACATTTGAAATTCAATAAGACAAGATGCGTTTAGCCACATGATAGTCTCCTTCACTAATAAACTTGATATGAGAGTATCCCTCAAAGGGGTGTTTTATCCATTCATATTGACAAACGATCTTTTCTCCATTTCAGGGTAGATCTCAATCCCTCCGTTGCGACCATTGTGCCTTCGATTTCATCGAAAAGTGCAAAATTTACAGCATTTATTATATCAATATTTCTATTATTATCGTTCGTGAATGGATCTCGTTTGAAAACTTCCTGATAAATATTTCGAAATTCATTCAGTCGACGCTTTGTGAAAATTTTATGAAAAAAACGTTTAGAACGCTGGGAGTATTCTAATTTATTGAGTCGTTTAATGATATATGTAAGCGTCCTGGCTGTCGGTTTAAATCCAAATGTCTCTTCCAATACCGATTTAAGTGCAGATGATACCTCTAATGGTTCAACAGGACCATTGATCTGTTCTTTGCTTTCATATTCAGGGGAGACAGACCTCTTTTTATTTCTCTTCAATTTTAGAGATTTTGTTAGCCTATGGGCTTCGACTTCACGACATAATTGCTCTGCCTGCATTGCGGCAGCTTGCAGATAAGCACTCAAATTATAGAAACCTGAATGTATGTGTTCAGGAAAAGCCTCCCCAATCCGGCTATAGCTATATCTATATTTATGGTCGATTTCACCCCATGCCTCCTCAAGAATCGTGCGTAATTGCAGCTCTATTTGGATGCTTTTAAATGTCTCGCTTACATCTGAATTCTCACCTAATTTGATCTGGTAATGGATTGAAGAATATCCACTATATTGGAGATTGATATTTTGTGGGGATACCTTGCCAAGACCTATTGGCAAAACAAATGATCTTTTATAATCTGGTTTTTGTATGAATTTTAATAGGTTCTCTTCAACTAAAAATTTAAGATACGCTTCGACTTTTACAATGTCTGAAAGGCGCAGGCAAATAATCCGGATACCAATTATATCTCCAATCCTTTCGTGAAAATTTTTGTGTGTAATAGGCTTTATATCAAATTCAGAATTCATATTCTCTTGGTCGATTTTCTCAATAAGTCTTGATTCATCTTTAATTCGATATAGTATCGTATGAATACTTTCTTTGGGCGCTGAAGGATCATCTCGAATGAGCCGGACAAAGTACTCAGCAAGTGTTTTGTACTTCTCTTTTTCCTTGAAAAAAGAGATTAGAAGATTATCCCTTTGTTGTTTTTTCAATTATTAAGTCCTTTTTCAGGTTCGTTTCGGAAGATTATGAAAGGTAAAGTATCGACCGCTTAGCAAAGTAGAGATACTAAGATAATCCGTAGGATATAAAAAGTGCAACAGTTTAAATAAAGTCATTGAAATTATATCCTTGTAACGTATAAACTTTTTATGAAAAACAATCGAAATAAAAAAAGCCCTGAGTAGGAATCTACTCAGGGCTAAAATGTCACAGGGATAAAATGGATATTAGATCACGGTCACATTTGCAGCTGCCGGTCCTTTGGGACCCTGTACAATGTCGAATGAAACCTGGTCACCTTCATTGAGAGATTTAAAACCAGTTGCGTTGATGCCTGAATGATGGACAAACACGTCGTTGCCACCATCTGCTTGTTCGATAAATCCAAAACCTTTTGACTCGCTAAACCATTTTACAATACCATTTGCCATGTAGGCGTTCTCCTAAATAAAGCATAAAAATAAATCGTCTGGATCTTAAAAAATAATCACTGATTTCTCGGGGAAAATATCTAAGGAAGAGAACTCAAACACTTAAGTTCTATGACGACTTTCGTTATCATGCACGAAAAAGGAGGATCTGTCAAGAAAATTAATATTTTATCAGTGCTGACGCATAAATAATAAAAGGTCGGCCGAAGTTGTTCCGCCCACTCCTTTTTGGGAAAATTCCGCCTTTCCTTCTTTCAGAAGGCATCGGAAAGGTAGTTCTTCCTACACAAACCATGGCCTGTACCNAAGATTTTCATTCCGTCCGGGCATAGTTCTCCCCCATTCCAGGCTTGAAACTGTTTCGATTACCTGTCCGTGGTTGCCGTCTCACACTAATCGGAGTTGAAAGGGGGCGGACAGACGCTCTTTCAGCCATGGATAATCCAACCAGGGACCGG
>NZ_KB893076.1 GCF_000373985.1 Desulfobacter curvatus DSM 3379 | reverse complement strand
AAATTTCCAGCAGAGTGCTGATCAAAATTCCGGCCCATTTGATAAAACAGTTAATTTCCCAAAGCCATGCCCATCTTCTGCGCAGGATTATCCCGCCCTTTTTTTCTGTGCTAATTCACTGCCTTGGGATAAAAAAGATAAACAGCGTATCAACGCTTTTTTGATGGATGGGAATTGGCGTTGAAAAAAATTGAACAGGCTTCCGGGCAAATCGTCATTTTTTATGGCTGATGAGACTCTTCCCCGAATTTTTTTCCATGATGGAAATTCCTATACTCTCAAGTTATTGGTACTTTCTCATATAAAAGCCTCTTGCAGAGATGGTTTATCTGCAAGAGGCTCCCGTTTTAAAGCCTTTTCTCTATGGTCTGAAATTTTTTCATGAATTTTTTGTCAATATAGTTTTTGATCCGGAATGCCGGTTGCCCGCTGAACACGATCCCTCTTTTTTTCAAAACACCAAGATTTGCGCCAAGGTTGAAAATTAACAGGTACTCCGGTCCCGGGTTAAACACCTGCAGCGGACTTCCTTCAAGTTGGGCAAACAGGTTGTTCAGCAGCACCGGATTTTGCCGGACCGCGTACACGCCCACCTTGTCTAAAGGTCGATCCTTAAAATAGATACAGTCCCCGCCGCCGAAGATATCCGGATACCTGACGCTTTGCAGGTACCTGTTGACCAGCAGGCCCTTATCCGGACCCACCGGCAGGCCGGATGCTTCAAAAATTTTAGACGGTTTCACGCCCGAGGCAAGAAAAGTAAAATCAGTGGAGAGTGATTCGCCCGAAGCCATGAGAATGGATTCGGCGGTTACTTTTTCTACATACCCGTTTTCAAAAATCCGGATACCCCTTTTTTTAAGGATACTGGTCACACGGCCCCGGACGCTTTCAGGAAATCTGGCCATAAACCGGCTGCCGGCAAGGATTTTTATTTCCGGCATATTCTGCTTTGCCCGTTTCGCCAACTGCCATATGTTCCCTGCCACTTCTGCCGAGGAAGGGCCGCCGCCGACTATTGTCACCACCGCTTTTTTACGTTTAAAAAGGATTTTGAGCTTTTCAGCCGCTTCCATAAGCTTTTCAATGGGCTTGACCGGATAGATATTTTCCGCATTTTCAGGCACATCCTGCATGGCGACATAAGATCCTGCATTCACTGAAAGCACATCATAGGCCAAACTTTGGCCGCCGGCAGTCTGAACCGTTTTTGCCTCCGGGTCAATCCGGGTCACATAATCCTTTACAAAAAGACCGCCTTGTTTGCAGACAACATCACGGGTGGCGAAGCGAATGTCCGAAGGGGTGTATGTCCCGCCCAGCATACCTGGTCCCATGCCGGAATAATAGTGGTAAATGGACGGACCTATCACGGTAACCCTATAACCCTTTTCAATAAATCGGGAAATATTCTCAAGCGCCGTCATGTGGGCATGTCCGCCGCCGATCAGAACCAAATTTTTTTTCATTAATCCGTTCCCTTCAGCGTATCCATCAGTTTACCCAGGCTTTCCATGTGGGCTTTTTCTTCATTGGCTATTTTTTGAATAACCTGTTTTGAATCAGGGTTGTCTATTTTTAAGATAACACGCTGGTAAAGATCCAGAGCCTGTGCTTCAATGGACATAGCAAGCGAAATCACATCCGTTTCCTTCTCCAGGTCCGGGCTGAACAGATCAAGATACTGTTCCGTCGAAAGACCGCCTTCCAATGATTTTACTTCCACCATATTTTCAAAATGTTCCTGGGACATCTTCACCGTTTCCCCACCGATATCCAGATACGCCTGAAAAATGGACTTCTGATGATTCAACTCAATCTCAGAAAGTTTTGCAAACAGAGCCTTCACCTTTTTGTTTCTTGTCTGTTGGCCCAGGGTAAGATAAAAATCCCTCAATCCCTGTTCCAGGGAGTAGGCAACTTTGAGCACGTCTTCCGGTTCTTCTTTCCCGGAGAACAAGTCTACACCAAGCTCCTGGGGCCCTATGGCGGTTTCAGACTCCCATGCCTTTATACCGCCTGAAACATTAATTACCTTTTTAAATCCCTTGCCCGCCAGCATCTGTGCAGCAACCCGGCTGCGTCCTCCTATCGCACAGTACACCAGAGTCGGCTTTTCCGGGTCGAGTTCTCCCAGCCGGTCTGAAAGCTCGGACAATGGTATCAGGACGGCTCCCGGAATATGTTTTTGCTCATATTCAGAGGGCTGACGGACATCAAGAATGGTGGTTTCCTCGTTCGGATGTGTAGAAATAAACTCTTTTGCCTGCCCGGTATCCATTGATTTGGCGGGTGTAAAAAACTGTAGCCATTTCATTTTGTGAACCTCCCCAATTGCTATTTGTTGAACCAGATTTTCAGTCAAACGGCTTGAACATTTTTTTGATTACTCCGATATCAGCTTGTAAATTTTTAATTATTACATATCCAGCCCACCATAGTAAGCCCCCTTTGTCTGGGCAGGTAAATTTTTAACTTCAAGATGTCGCAATTTACCCATCAGCAGGCAAGACCACCCCCAGGCCAATCTGCTTGCACAAGGGCGCAAAATTCGTTAACCTTCGAATGCTTGTGGTAAGAGGGGAAGCCATCAGACGGCAACCCTCTTAATTCAAAGATACCATGCAAGGATGTCTCCATGAAGATAGGTGTAATGAACAACCCGTTAAAATCGGTTTATAAAGAAGCCGAGCAATGCGGTAAAGCCGGTTTTGAGTTTCTGGATCTCACCCTCGAAGGCCCCAATGCCGACGATGTGGATACTGAACGCCTTAAAGCCGTTCTGGATACTTACGAACTGGGTATCATCGGGCATACCGACCCCTGCCTTCCCTGGGCATACCCGGTGCCTGGGATCAGGGAGGCCTGTTTAAAGGAACTTGAGCGGGGCGCAAAAATATTTTCCCGCCTGGGTGCCAGAATGATGAACATCCACCCCTGCTATTTTTGCCCGCCTGCCATGAGAGACCAATTGGTCTTATTCCAGATAGATGCGTTGCCGCCCATTGTTAAAATGGCTGCATCATATGGGCTTACCCTGATGTTTGAAAACTATAAAGCGCCCTTTGACCGGGTATCTGTTTTTAAAGAACTGATCGCCCGGGTACCGGACCTGAAGCTGCATCTGGACGTTGGACACACCAACTTTGGCAAGGATGGCCATGAAATTTTCTGCAAAACGCTCGGAGAGCACCTTGTGCATGTCCATTTTTCCGACAATCGGTCACGAAACGACGACCACCTGCCGTTGGGCGTAGGCACCGTAAATTGGCAACAGGCTGTGGATTCGTTAAAATCAATCTCATACGATAACACCATCACCCTGGAAATTTTCTGTAATGATCCACAGATGCAGGCATCCTATCTGGATCTGAGCCGGAATATGGTACGCAGTTTGTGGGATTAATCTGCCAACTGCCTGCCACGATGTATTCATCCGCTTTGGAAGGCCACGATTTTTACTCTGCCGGGCGATAGTTTCTTTCCCGAAAAACGGCATCTGGCAAGGCTTTTTTGATTTTCCGCTTCAAGGCCAGCCGGTGAAAATAAGTCAACGGCGCCTTTGCCGGCCGCAGGCGCCCAGAGGCCGCCTTATCCGGAAAAAAGAGAAGATCCAGGATGTGAAAGGTTGGCGTTGTACGGTTTAAAAACCCGGCGCAGCCGGCGCAATAGGTAACAATGGGATTTGGACCTGCGGCTTTTTCTCGTTTCCCGGTCCATGCCCGGGCAAGTTCAGAATCAATAAAGCCCACAGACCCGCCCTCCCCGCAGCAAAGGGTTTTCTTTTTTTCAAAGGCCATTTTTTCGACAGACAGGTTCATTCCGGCCAGAAGAGACCTGACCGATTCCTGAACCAGGACTTCATCACGCATGGGACAGGGGTCATGAACTACCAGTGGGGTATCCTCAAAAGGACGGGAACCGTCAGGAAATTTGCAGGGCAATCCCGTGCGGTCCATTACCTCGTACACGGTTTCCACTGTCATTGTCGGTGCATAAGTTATAAAAACCTTATAGCAGTTGGGGCAGGCAAGCCAGACCCGTTTTATCTGGTGGGCCTTCAAAAAGCCGACCATTTCCCCAAACATACTTTGAAAATAGGTTTCACACCCCAGGTCATGGCTTGGTTTGGTGCAGCAGTCCAAAACAATCCCCAAATCCGGCTTCATGCCCCTTAGAGTGTCAAACAGAGCCCATGTGGTTTTCGGCCGGGTCCCGGGAAGGGTGCAGCCTGGGAAAAAAATTGTATCGCAGCCTTGGGGAAGGGCATAGCACGAAAACAAAGCAGAGGTGCCTTTTTTCTCATATCCCAAAATCGTGGAATATACTGACAGATCAACCTGATTATTATTTACGGCATCCCTTCTCAGGGCCAGAAATGCTTCTACCGGGTCCAGGCTTTCAGGACAGACCGCCCGGCACAGGCCGCAAAGGCTGCATTCAAAAGAAAGTGAATGTTGTTTGGCCGGGTCCAGGGCTGTGAATATCTCTTTGGGCGTGCCGTATCGCATTAAAAAGGCGCATGGGACCTGGCAGGCACCGCAATTGGTACATTTTTCAAGAATATCGGCCGGTACAGGGGACATATGATCGAGAACACTACTCTGTTTTCACCATCTCTTTATGGGGCCACCCCAATTGACCCTTTTCCAGGATCAGAAGGCGTTCTTCAGCAATGCCCTTTTCTTTGAAGTAATCATAACACCGCTTAGCACCCCCTTTACCTCTTGGGCAGACAATGACCACCGGGTCCTGGTTCTTTTCAGTCTCAGCAACGGCATTGTCAAGCTTGGCCCTTTCGCTGTCTGATTTTACCGGATAGGAATAGGTGGCTATGGCGCCAGGCAGATGATGGGCCTTAAACTCTTCGGGTACCTGAATATCCACAATATTTATGGGGGTTCCGGTTTCAATCCAGGATTTGACTTTGTCTGCCGACACGTAGTTATATCCGCCTGCGTAGACCGGGACAGCCAGCATCACCATTACAAGAACCAGAAAAAATTTTTTCATTTGCTTTTCCTTTCGGCATGTTAAAAGGTCAGAATAGACCAGTTTCACAGCAGTGTCCAATTTTTTTGTCATTCTAACGGCGGCCTATAATTCGTGATTATTTCCAGTCCACAGGAATGCGGACATGGTGGCCTGCTTTGTTTTTAAAGAGCAAAAAACCATTATCCCGGCCATACGTGTATAGTTCATGGGTGACACGAACATCCTGGGTACAATAATCCACAATCAGATCCAGACGGCCCTCCTGCCACCATTTAAGTGCAAGGAGGCCGTCTGCACTTTTTTCAAGCCCTAGGGTCTGGCCGGCCAAATGATCCAGTGAAAGCCGGTATCCTAAACGCTCATGGACTTTTGTCAGAATATCCAGGGTGGGAAGGCCGTGAAAATCAAACCGGCTCAGCCCGGACAGCACTTTGTAATCAAACCGGATAATGTTAAACCCGATAACAAGGTCCATGTGCCTGAGCCGTTCCACAAGTTTTTCCATATCTTCCTGGTAATAGACCAGAAAATCTTTTTCAAGGGAATCGTAAAGCACCGCGCAGGACACTCCCATGCGCTCGGCTTTGTGCCATCCGCCCACCTGCTTGGCAGACCGCCGGGTTTCGATGTCAAGCACGGCGTATCTTTTGGGGGAGGCCAACCCAGTTCTTTTTTCATGTGTCTCTTTTTCCAAGCCGGCAACATTTGGGAAAACAGGCAGATGTGTGGCTGGTGCAAATGCCCCCTGCCTCGGCTTTTGTTCAAGGAGCATAGCAAGAATTTGCCTGGCCGCCTCCTTGTCTATGGGACGGTTTCCGGACCCACATTTGGGCGAATGCACACAAGCCGGACAACCTGTGTCGCAGGGGCAGTCCCGGATTGCTTCATAGGTTCTCTGCATCAGGGTCACTGCGTTGTCAAAGGCCTGTAAGGTAAGCCCCAACCCGCCCGGCACGCCGTCATAGACAAAAACAACCGCCGTTTCAACCTGGGGATGAAAGGGCATGGATATGCCGCCCAGATCATTTCTGTCGGTCATCACCAAAAGCGGCATCATACCGATGGCTGCATGCTCCAACGCGTGAATCCCGCCCATGAAATGCAAATGATCCGTTTCAATGCGCTGCCTGATCCAGTCCGGGATCTCAATCCACAACCCCTGGGTTTCGTAGGTCAGTTCCGGCAGATCCAAAGGTACGATGCCAAGGGATTTTTGCCTGGACACTGATTTCATTTCATAGCCTGTCACTTGTTCACGGATTTTCAGTTTGCCGAACCCTACCCGGGTGCCTTTGACCTGACAGTTTTTTTCAACAGTTATAATTTCAGTGTTTTTCGAGGATCTTGCCCGGGTGTAATAACTGACTTTTTCCTTTTTCGCCCGGACCACGCCTTTAAGATGATCAAACAGCGTCACCACAAAGGTTTGTCCACGGTGCAGGTAAACCGCGCCTTCATGAGTTTCAAAATAGGATCTGTGCCAATCGATTTCACCTAAACTTTGCCGGGTATCCTCTTTGAATATGGGAATGGTGTGCCCGGTTCCCCGTAAACTGACCTCCCTGTGGGGGCGTTTGCGGGGGGAAAACCAGGTATTGCCGTCCCGGCTTAACAAGAGTTTGCCTTGACGCCCCAGCACCTCTACCCGTTCCTGCACACCCGGTTGCTTTAACATGGGATCATCGGCGTCAAGGCTGAGTTCAGCGGCCGCACAATCCAGATGGCGGTCAAGAATCTGGGGGTTTTCAGGATTGATCCGGGCGGTTTCCGGGGGCATGGTAAAAAAAATGTCCGGATGGTTGATAAAATACTGGTCCAGGGCATCTTCATGGGCAATGAGGACCATGGCGGAGTCATTGCCGTCCCGCCCTACCCTGCCTGCCCGCTGCCAGGTGGACATCATGGTTCCCGGATATCCCACAAGGATGCAAAGGTCCAGATTGCCGATGTCAATGCCAAGCTCAAGGGCAGACGTTGACACCACGCAAAGCAGTTCACCTTTGGCAAGTTTTTGTTCAATTTCCCGCCGCTCTTCGGGAAGGAATCCGGCCCGGTATGCACAGATTTTATCTGCCATGGATTTGGCCCGCTGTCCCGCCCATACGGCAATCAGTTCCGTAATTTTTCTAGACTGGGTGTAAACAATGGTGGCAAGATTTCGGTACACTGCGGCATGGATGAGTGTGATGGCGGTCTGGGCCGCGCCTTCCAGCCCTTTCATCATCAAAACATCTTTTTTTCCGCAAGGCGCCCCTTGTTCATCCACCACCTTTACCTGCAGCCCGGTGAGCTCCGAGGCAAGCTGTCCGGGGTTGGCAATGGTGGCTGAACAAAAAATAAAGCAGGGGTTTGATCCGTAAAACCGGCATATCCGCAAAAGCCTGCGGAACACCCAGGCCATGTTCGAGCCCATGATTCCGCGGTAGGTATGCACCTCATCCACCACGATATATTTAAGATTTGAGAAAAAAGAGGCCCATAGATGGTGATGGGCCAGCATGGCCAGGTGCAGCATCTCAGGATTGGATAAAAGAATGTTTGGCGGATTGTTTCGGATCTTTGTTTTTTGATACCCTGTGATATCCCCGTCATAAACGCCCGCAGTCAAAGGCTGTGAAAAAACAGTATCAGTACCGGCCAGCATTTGATTAACGGTGTCAAGCTGGTCCCGGGCAAGTGCTTTGAGGGGAAACAGGTACAAGGCATGGGTATTGGGGTCGGATATGAGCGCATCCATCACCGGCAGATTATACACCAGACTTTTGCCTGATGCCGTGGGTGTGGCAATCACTGTATGGCATTTATCAAGAATAAGGGAAACCGCCCGGGCCTGGTGGGTATACAGGTTTTTAATGCCAAACCCGGTAAGAAGACCGGACAAGTCATTCTTAAAGCAGGGAAAGATTTTCGGGGATGCCCAGGCCGCAGGTTGGGCATCAAATGTTCTGTGGCTGACAATATCGCCTGCAAATCCCTTAAAGGATTTTAATCCGGTTATATAATCATCAAGCCCCACGAGATCTAAAGAATGCTTTTCCCTAGGGCGGACAGGATTAGTTCCACCGCAAGTTTGCTTGTTTTATTGGCCACGTCAAGGATGGGATTGATCTCCACCAGGTCCATGGAGCCAAGTTTGCCCGAATCTGCAAGCAGTTCCATGAGCAGATGGGCTTCCCGGTAGGAGATCCCCCCGGGCACAGGGGTGCCGACCCCCGGAGCCTCCACCGGATCCAGGGCATCCATATCCAAACTCAGGTGAAAGCGTTTCAAATGGGCGAACTGAACGATGATCTTGGCGGCAATGGCGCTCATCCCCTGCTCGTCAATATCGCGCATGGTGAAGATGGTGATGCCGCTGGATTTGATTCGTTTTTTTTCGCCGGGGTCCAGATCCCGCTGGCCGATCATGATCACATTATCCAGGGATATCTTGGTACCGGGATGCCCTGCATCCACAAGGCATGGATAGCCGTCTCCCGTTAGAACGGCCAGGGGCATGCCATGGATATTTCCGGAAGGTGAGGTCTGGGGCGTATTAAAATCGGCGTGGGCATCCACCCAGATAAGTCCCACATGCTCCTTGGCCGTCACCGAAGCCACGGCACCAATGGCAATGGCATGATCCCCGCCCAGAAAAATCGGCATACGGCCCTGATCCATGACCCGGCGGCCGGTGTTATAAAGATCGTGGCTGATCTGGGTGATTTCTTTTACATAACGGTCTTTCACCCCTTCCATGGCAGGATCATCATCCCGCACGGGGATGGGGATATCCCCTTCGTCTTTAACATCATATCCAAGCCGGCGAAGCCTTGGGATCAATCCGGTGTACCTTAACGCGGCAGGACCCATGTCCACGCCACGGAGCATCTGCCCGAAATCCATGGGAACACCGATAATGCTGATGGGTTTTGCCATATTGATATCCTTTAATTGGGGCTGCCCGGGGCAGGCCTGTGTTGACAGGTCATATATCATAGAGTAAGAAATCTATTCAATAAATTTCACGGCTTTAAATAAACCAGGGAGATTGCATGGAAAATAAATATAAACTTCGATCCCAGCATACCATTGAATTGGTCAGAGACCTGCTTGGGCAGGGCGTTGACCGGATCTCTTTAGTTTTACGCCATTCAGACAGACAATACTCAGACAATCCGCGGCTTGAACCTTTTATGGGACTTAACGATTCCGGTAAGGACTACGCCTTTGACTTTGGAAAATCCTTTCCTTTGGATTTAACACCGGTTCTTTATTCCAGTCATTTTGGCCGGTGTATTGAAACAGCCTACCTTATTGATAAAGGATTTACCTCTGTTACCGGCAA
This sequence comes from Desulfobacter curvatus DSM 3379, assembly GCF_000373985.1. Classification (GTDB taxonomy): domain Bacteria; phylum Desulfobacterota; class Desulfobacteria; order Desulfobacterales; family Desulfobacteraceae; genus Desulfobacter; species Desulfobacter curvatus. The sequence continues at coordinate 33,179 of NZ_KB893076.1, read as the reverse complement.
GCAATTGCCCCACACCACCCTAAATAAAAATTTAACCCCTTTTTATGTAAAAAATGTTGTGACAGCCAAGGAAATGATGGCAACAACAGGAGCCTCCCAGTTTATCCGGAGCTGGTTTGACAAAACCCTTGATGAATCAATTATGCTTGATCCTGAGGTCACGGCAAACCGGATTACCGATTTCATGGTATCAGGGCTTAAAGAACTTTCCCCTGGACAGGCTGCCATCTGTGTGACCCATGATTGGAACATTTTTCCCATCAAGCAATTCACGCTTGGGCTTTCCCATAAAGATGCCCTTGATGCAGGATACCTTGATGCCGTGGCATTTTTTGAAAAAGAGGACCGGGTTTTTGCTGCTGCCAGACAGTTAGATCCGGTCGAAATTGCTTAAGCTGTTGCTATAAAAAGAGCTCTAACGGGTGCCGGATACCCCTCAACGGTTTTTGACGGATCGCTGGAATCCAGAAAATCTTCAAGGGATTCCGTTTGAATCCATGGGGTTTTGCGCTGCTCTTCAAGAGTGGTGTCCGTTATATCAACGCACCTGATATTCGAAAATCCGGCCCGGGTAAGCCAGGCTTCCATAGCAGACAAATCAGGGATAAAAAACACATTGCGCATTTTAGCGTACCGGTCAAAGGGAAACAGACAATGATTGTTTTCCCCCCGGATCACCAAATTTTCCACAACCACTTGACCGCCCGGCACAAGGCTGTCATGGATCTGTCTGAGCATCTTCACCGGGGATTTGCGGTGGTACAAAATCCCCATACACAGCACCAGATCAAAAAAACGGTTCATGGCCGGCAATTCATTGTATGTGGCCGGAAGACAGAATACATTTTTCAAATTCAGATATTTTTGTGCCGCACAATACTGGTAATAAAAGGCGCTTTGGGGTTCAAGACCCAAAGCAAACAGGGGATCTGACGCCGCCATTTTAAACATGTAATAGCCGTTGCTCGAACCGATATCCAGAATTTTTCTGTTTTTAAGGTTGGGCAGATGGGGCACCAGACGCTCCCATTTCATCCAGGACTGCCACTCGGAATCAACGTGAACACCAAAAAAATCAAAGGGACCTTTGCGCCAGGGGCTCAGATTGATAAGGCCGTTGTAAATCGTCTTTTTTTCATCGGGTGAAAGCTGATCTGCCTGCCCGATGCTGACAGCTTTAGATGATAAATCAAATGCCGGTTCAACGGTATGGGAACAAATTTCAGGCAGGTTTTCCACTACATGTTTATATTTTTCAAAATTTCCGCCGGCAGAATCAAGAAAAGCCCTTTTGTCTTTGACCAGCTTTTCCAGATCGTCATACCATTTATCCCATCCCAGGTGTCCGTAATTTTCTAAGAACTGTTCCATTCTATTTAACTGCAATCATGGATGTAAAGTTAAACCACTTGAGCCAAACATTGAATGACCCAAAGCCGGTGTCTTGGATACGGTTCTCATGTTCTGCCACGGTCTCGGGAACCAGCACCCGTTCCAACGCATCCCGTTTCTGACTTATTTCAAGGTCCGTATATCCGTTTTCTCTTTTAAACTGGTAATAATATTCCTGCTCCAGGGCATTCATTTGTGAATCAGGGTGGACGGTTTTTTCCGTGAGCAATAATATGCCGCCCTTGCGTAGCCCAGTAAACGCTGACTGAATCAGACTGTCCCGCTTTTGCTTATCCAGAAACTGCAGGGTCAAATTGATGACCACCACAGAAGCGTTTGAAATAACAATATTTTCAATACCGGCACAGGCAAGGTCAATAGAACCATGACCGTCATGGACGGCAAGCCGTTTTTTAAAGCGCTGTATCATGGGCCAGGAACTGTCAACCCCGATCATCTTAAATGCAGTTTCACCAAAGCAGTCAAGAAGCAACATCCCCAAGTTGCCGTGGGAACATCCCAGATCAAAAATCTGTGTACCTTGTTGATAATGCTGCCAGGCAATCCTTGCCTGCTGTTTAAGCACTTCACCATACAAAGGCACCGACCTGACCAACATATCGTCAAATACCCGGGCTACTTTTTCGTTGAACCTGAAAGGTGTGATCGTGGTCAGTTTATCTGCAAATACCCTGTCTTTATTCATATCCCCGTCCATTTTAATCCGGGCATCTATACATCATTTACAGGCTTTGTGCAAGCGGCTTGGAAAACCTTAACAGGCCGCTTGCATTCAGGGCAAATGCCTATAAGTCTATTTGCAGTTTGACTTCAAATAGTGAGAATCAACTCTATTCATATTTCGCCAACCAGTTCCGTGTATCAGGATGATTCACAAATGTTGAAAGTGCGGTTTCAATCGGCTTTCTATAAATAGAATTTTCCAATTCGCTATCAATAACTTTGTACAAATCCCGAATCAAATCCAAAGGATCTTTTTCTTCAGGTTCCACAAATCCGAATGCTTTGTTCGCTGCTTGAGTCAAGAAATCAAGCCAAGCGTTTTTATCGAATATATCTCTTTGAATGCCAAGGCCTTTGAATACAACACTGACAGCTCCCGATGTTTCATCCCCCCATTTGCCGTCAACGGATATTGGCTGCTCAAAGAGGTTCACCAAAGCCGCTTGGAGAAAAAACGTCTTTGATTTCGATGTATTTGAATAACCAACTTCGGTACCGTCATCTACATGAAAATGATCCTTGTGAGCCGCATTGTACAAGTAATTCAAAACAGTGCCGAAATGTTTTCTGAGTATGGCTTCAACACCAAGATAAAAGCTGGTCTGAACAAGATAATTATTTGTAATAAGGGCATAATCTGACCAAAACAAGGCATCTATATCAATCGCTCTTCCCTTCGCGTGCATCCCTGGTTTGTCTACGTATGCCCCTGCGGAAGCAATCACCTCTGCCTTGCCGAGGGAACAAATTTCCCACAAATCCTCAAAGCTTTCATTCAACTTTGTTTCGAATCCTTGCGTCATATAAAATTTGTATGGTTTGCCTCTTGTTCCATAGCAATACCGGGGATTATTGTACCGGTCGTAATGTACGGGAACACCGGCAATTGTTTCAGCGTAATTTGTTGGCCTGCTCATGAATGCACCTCCTGTACGTTTTGGATGTTATTTCTTGATCCTATTATTCATTCTGAATGTCAGAGATATTCGGAACGTTGGAAAGGAGACCTGTTGAGGAGTAACTTTCGCCTCTACCACCAATATGTGTGGTTACAAAAGGCAGTGTTCCGCCCTGCTGCCGCATAGTTCTCGCAAAAGGAATTAATACATTGTTCATCAGTTGTCTGATCGCAAGGTCAAGCGGTCCATGGGCCTGCTGGCAAGCATTCTTCCATCGCCTAAAGTCAGGAAGGATTCGTGGATTGATGTCGTTTCTGTTTTGTTGAGTGGAACGTAGCAGATCTCTTAAGTGCCGGCGGGCGCCGGGCGGGGGAATATTTTCAGACAGGTCCGAGAAAAGGCTTTCAAGCTGGTCAATCTGCCTGGATTCCGCCTCCGCCTGTTCGGGTGTGACGGTCTCCCTTTGAAGCAGCCTGTTCAAAGCCACGACAGCCTCTGCTGCCACAGTAAAGCCAATTTCCTGTGCAAAAGTATCCGCATCAAGCGTGGTCGGTAATTGACGCGCACTTGAATTTGGAACAACCCCATTGGGCCTTCCGCCAATTGCTGACGCAAAGGATTGTAACCTTTCGTCAACTCTATTGAACTGACCGGTCATGCCTCCCAGCAGTCTGCGCGCAGATTCCCGTCTCCGGGCAATTCGTGGTTCGTATCGCGATCTGGCTATTTCAACAGCCCCGGCTCGTGCAGTTTCAGATGTACTTACATTGCTGCTCAGGTTCCGTAAACGCTCATTGAGTTGAACCCTTCTCTCCAAATTGTCTTCTTGGTTAATCGTGAGTAAAAGTGCACGTTGATTGGGTGTGATTCGCCAAGCCAGAGCGTCTAACAGGCTGCGGTTTTGCTCCGCCAGTCTTTGCATCACGGCAGAGCGGTCCAGATCGCGGCCCTCAATGAAGCTACGGTTGGCAATAACAGCACGACTTGATGTTCTTGATGAAAGTGGGGGGAGTATTTCATTTGTTGTGTCAGCCGGATTACTACCTGAAGACATTCTCTGAAACCTGGTAATACCATGAACATTGTGGCTATTCTCTGATCCGCTAAAGCTGCCGATCCACTCGGTATGGGTCCGTCCCGGGCGTTGCGGGGACCCACTGTACAACTCTGCCTGTCCGTAAACCCGGGTCGGACTAACTTCCACGAAGTTTAGCCAGCGTGAGAAAATAACACTATGATCTCCGGTGCGCGTATCGACATTGGTATAAATATACAGCCAATCCCCTCTTTGCAGGTTTCTTATATCGTCGGGTGATATTTCCCCACGCCGGGAAATGGCCTGACGGGCTATGTCTTCCATACTACTGTGTTCTCGCCTTGCACTGTTAAAACGTTGTGTTGCGGACTGCAGCCTTCTATTGGCTTCGTTACGTTCGCGGTTGGCTACCCTTAGACGTTGCCGTGCGGCACTTAAGGCGTCTCTGTGTCTATCTCGCAACGCACGCCTTTGTTCCTGAGATGCTTCTTGTATTTCTTGCCGCTGTTGCGCCTGCAACCTGGGAATTGCAGCATGGGCACGGTCTCTTTCCTGCTGGGCACCTTGCGCTTCTCTTGTCGCTGAATCAACGGGGCCCCGGGCGGTTTCCATGGCAACCCGCGCTTCTTCGAGCCTCCGCTCCCGGGCCCGCCGACGACCCGGGGCTGGTAATACGCCCCCTTGATCCTGATCCTCTGTGGTGCCGCCACCGAGCACAACTTGCCCGGTAGGGTCTGTTGTACCCATAACGCCAACTGTGAGAGGACCACTCGGTGGAGTTACCCCCGCGTAGTGATAAACAATGTGGGCCCAGTGAAAACACATCCTCGGATACACTTCCTGCAGGCGAAATCCCGAGTTATATACGCCATTGGCCAATATGTGTGCTGATATTACAATACGCTGCCCGGCATCAAGCAGGTTGGTCTCATCGCCATTAAATAGTCGCTCCGGTATAATGTGTGAAGTTAAATACTGGGACAGTAAATTAATCTGGCCTGGCGTAAAGTTCGCGGCAATCTCGCGTGCACTCAATTCACGATTTGCAGATGTTGCCTCAGCAGAAATTTCTTCCGGAGATCTGCCTGGGGAAGAAATACTACCCGGCCTGGGCCTCAATATGTGCCGTATGCTGCTGAAATGACGGTTAAAAAGATTGACAAATTGATCTGACAAGCTGGGTACCGGGCCTGTCTGCCGGTGGGAAAGGTATCTCTCGTACAAACGGATAAACTCATCGACTTCATTGGAGGTAATGGTTAAATTGTAGGTATCCTGCCCTGTGGTAAAGACAACGCGAGTCGCTTCACTGGTATCCGTTATCGTGCTTTCTGCACGTCGAAGCCCTTCCAACGCCGCCCGAATATTATTTGCATTGCCTTCATCGAGTAGGCGCATCAAGTGAGGAACCGAACGGTCATGATTGGGTTCATCGTATTCATCAAACTGGACAATATTACTTGTTGCCCGGATCGTACTAAAATCATTTCTCACCCATAGGCTTGAAGATTGATATTTAGGTACTATTTCACCATCAACTGCCTTTTCCCCAAAAATGTCAGCTTCTCTTTCTAACTCTTTATCATCATTTAAAATCAGCCCCGTCCGCATCACAGTAGGTTTCACCACGCCACTTCTCTGCTGAACCACGTGGGCAAATTCATGTCCGATAAGATTTTTCCCTTTTTTCGAGTTAGAGCTGAATTCACCGGGTGCAAAATGCACAGTCTCTCCTTGAGCAAATGCCCGGGCATTCAGATCAACAGCTGCCTGGGAGTTTTTTTGAATATTTACAGTTGTGAAATCTTGTCCAAATGAATTCTCAATATTTTCTTGCAGGCCTTTAGGTAAACTTTGGTTCTTTTTCCTTCTCACGATATCTCTAACGGGTGGATTTGTAGGCTGCAAATGAAGTATTGAACGTACGGTGTGATTTTGAAAGGAGAATGCGCGATCATGTTTTTTTGAATCGGTGACCTTAATATGCTGACTTGGCTTCTTTTTACAAGCAAAAGTGCACATGGTATACACCCTATTTGTCTTTATGATCCACTGACGACAAACGGCGGAAGCGCCGAATGGTATCGAACGATAAAGGGAACATCCCCTGAAACCCCCGATGCCTCCAACCAAGACATGGGCAACGTGGCAATCTGCTCTATATCGGCCCCGCAGTTACCCGGACAAAGATCAATTGTGTCGGTAATGACATAAAACATGTTTGGAAATACGGTAACAGTGCTTGGAGAATTGCGTACTATTGAGGCACTTCCTTCAATATCCCTTCGGTCATCTACAGTAGAGGGTCTGGCCCCCGCTGAACAGTTTTGCTGCCCTATGCCCCCGGCGATATTACCCGGAATTTCGCCAATCACATTGAAATCCATGGCATTCGTATGAGTCGAATTGTTCATCTGAGAGATAAGTGTCGGAATGCGCGAAGGAATATCAATTTCATTTGGAAGCTGTAGTCTTGGATTGATCGTCCGGCTAAGTTCGGCTGTAACAATTGAATTCATTCTCACGGTGGTTTGTGATCTCATGAAATCATTGCCGAAAGATCCGGATAGATCGAGTTGAGAAGTACCGCCGTATAGATAAGCCTCCCAAAGCGGCACCACACGGGGACTTACTTTTACCGCGATACCGGGAAGTGTATACAATGCAACCAGATCTCTAAAGACAAGAAGCTCATCCCTGGTTAGAGGCAAAGGACTGCAAAAACAAGGTGGACAATCTGCGTTTGGACATGCAGACGCCGGCATCTGATTACATTGCGCGATCATCTCCCGGACAATTTCTCTGGCCGCAGCTTCTCCCATGCCGGAAATTGCGCCGGCTTCTCTTTCTAAAATCTGCATTCCCTGCTCAGCAAGGCTTAACCCTTCATTCATTATATCCTGGAATAGATTGCATTGAATGTGTTCGCTTTGATGGGATTGTTGCACAACATGAGCAAGTTCGTGGGCCAGCAGACGTCTCCCACGTGGCGTTTCCGGCTGATACTGTGATCTTGCAAAAGCGATATGATCCCCCACAGTAAATGCCCGTGCGTTCATGGATTGTGAAATTTCAGCAGCCTTACTGTCTGTATGGATTCTTACCCGGGCAAACCGACAGCCGAATCGTGACTCAAAAAAGGAAGCCTCTGAAGAAGGTAAGGAGATGCCACCACCCATGATCGACGCAATATTGTGGTGAAATGCGCCATATCCCTTTTCATCGTCTTGATTGATTCGTCTTTGAGTCCCCCTACTCTCTTCTTTTTCATTCATTTGCAATTGCTGCGGCATTGTTTTGCTCAATTGTTTTGTTTGAGGTTCTTCTTCCTCCTCAATGGGCAGACGCTGAAAAAGAGGTGTTATTTGGGATACAAGCGGCCGGGTTCCCAGCTTATTTTGGACAGCGAAATCAGGTATGCTCATAACTTGATCTGCAATTTGATCAGCTTCCTGCTCATACATATCGTCTCGTCTGCTGACAGGCAGCTTGGTCTGTACCCTCCCTGAATGAAGGATGTTTTTAATCCCGGGATGGTGGGCAGTCATTGAAAGTCCTTTACCAGACCTCTTTCCGGCCTGTAATCCGAATTTAGATACAAGATTTTTATTCCGCCGGATGAGTGCATGCATGATATCACATCTCCTAACAAATCTGGTGGGATACAATATAAAACTAATTAGTTAGTAAAATGTCCCCAGCATTATCTCTTATATTTTAATCTGTTTGCAGTTTTATTTCAAATATCAAATGGCTCATACGGATTATAAAATGTGTCCATTCGGAAGAGTTATGTTCCCATGTCAGATTTGACGAATCACTCTGCAATCTGGTTCCGTGAATTCACTCGCAGGGCGTAACACCCCCCGAGTCCGTTCGTTAAGTGTTTGGAGGTGAATGGCTTGTATGGCTTTAGACTCATCAGTAAAATCGAGGTCAAGAACCGTCAAAAGCAGGTGTACTTCGTTAAAATAGGCTGGGGTCATGGAATCAAGCATGTGTTCTTCGATCAACAGGGTTGATGGGTCATTCCGGACGGGAAGCAGACGCTTAACCAAGAGGATATCCTCTACCCTGTACACCTGCCACCCTGCAGGAGAATGATGACAAATCAAGTAGTCTCCGGCAGCGCATACCAGCGACCCTTCAGGAAAAGCTATAGAGAATTGATCCATTGATCCCTCCAAGCCTATGGATAACACTCAGCACAACTAATTGCTTCACTCATATTGCTGCGTACTTTAAACACCGGTCTTCCCCTATAGGTAGCCGGTGTTTCGCTTGGATCATTGGACAGAGCGCGGCTTCGCGTGGGAGGCCGGAACCCTGGACCGGTTCCGGGTCCGTATACCCGACGACGGCCGTTTTTGGAGTACACGTCTGTGGGGTTAGCCCCATTTGCACCAGTCCGGCCGGCGACGATGTGAAAATCCTGATGATTTGGTGAAAGAACTGTTCCTCGGTCATCTTCCAAATGCAGATCATATTCCCAGAGCCAGAACTTTACTGCGCCGGCATCGCAGTTGTCTTCTGCCGGTGAGTATGGCCCAATGAAGTTTGCCAAAATTGAATCATACACGGCTGACGTCGGGGCGATAAATTGGTAAGTCCATGTCGCCAAACCGGCACAATTGTATGTCCTTAAATTGACGGAGGAATTGTAACCATTGTACCTGCTGCAAGAAGTCTGTCGCTGAATTTGACGAGATAGCCGACCATCGCTTTGCTGCAGTACGTGGGTAAGCTCATGTGCGAGCAGACGCTGCCCTTCCCGGCTACCGGGTTGATACTGCGATCCGGCAAAGAAAATATGCTTGTCGAGAGTAAATGCGCGAGCGTTGATTTCTCTGGCAAGGGTATGTGCCCGGGCATCGCTATGAACCCGAACTGAAGAAAAGTCACGGTCAAAGCGACTTTCCATGAAGGATCGGGTAGATGAGGGCAAAGTCTCACCTTGGCCGTAGGTCGCTTGCTGCAGAGCCTGCTCGAAGTGAGGCGTCACCGCACCGGTTTCTCCACTTGCACTGCGCTGAACTTCCTCTGCCGAGGCTCTCTCTGGAGATCCGAATTCGTGCTCTCCTTTGGGTGGGAACATACTATCGACCGTATCTTCAGGACGTAACTCCACTCGGTAGAGTTTGGGTTGTACACCTTGGGAAATATTGCCTATGGGTCGAGTGTAACCGGCCATCACAGAATCGGCTACCCGATCGGCTTCTTGCTCGTACCGATCATTTGGCTTACTGACAGTCAGCTTTGATTGAATCTTAAAGGGCACTTTGGAATATACCGGAATTCGGCTGGAATTGTTACCAAAGCGGTAACTTTGAGTAGTATTTGAGACGCCTTTAACATCCTCCGTAGGAGCTTGATTCCTGATCGTGCGCTGTAAGTGAAGGATCGAGCTCACCTCACGGCTCTGCCCACAGTGCGCTCGACCAGGTATCGTAGACTTGGTGGGCGTAGTCTGCTGAGCTGCCTTCGGTTTCTGTACAAAAGTGCGCATATTTAATCTCCTTTGGTTAGTAAATTGTCCCTATAGTTCAAGAGTTAACTCACTCCGGTGCGCCCTGTGTGCCAAGCTCGTTTAGGCGCGCAAGGATCGCTGCCATCTCATTGGCCACTGCATTCGCCTCATCGCGGACGCCATTGAGTCCATTCTCCATTAGAAATACGACGTCTTGGTTCTGCTCACGATCATCTCGGGTCTCGATGAATTGGGCAAGCAGTTCCCGGTATTGCGCTATCCGACTAAAATTCTCCCGCATCAGCGCAAATGCTTGGCCAGGCGCCCAGATGCCGCCATAGATATTGTAGCGCACGTTGATCACACGTACTGCCATCAACCATATTGGGGCGGTCGCAGCATTGCGCATCGCACCCACCGCACGTCCGAGAGTAGCTACCCCTTCCATACATGTGGTCAGCGCAGCGCCCTCAGCTGCCGCTGACCGGAAGATATCCTCCGCCAATGCCAGGAGCCTCTCGAGTCGCTGCAAACGTTGCTGCACGTCCGCTACGCGCTGCTGGAGGATGACCACCTCTTCCTCTATCGTGCGATCTGAGATCCGTTCCCGCAAGCCGGCCGAGGCCGCTCTCACCCAACGCTGTATGATGTCCCCAGGCATTCCCCGGAGCGAGCCGAGCTCCCTACGTGCAGAAGCGTCGCCACGAATCATACGACGTACCAAGGCCAGCTTCTCTGTGAGAAATGCTTGAACTATCGACGCCCCTGCGGCTGCATCGGCGTCTCCTCGATGGATTTCTGACTCATGTGCCAACGCTGCGTGGGCGATCTGGATCCGTAGTGCCGTCTCAAGGTGGCTGAGATCCACCTCGCTCTCGTGCGCCGCGACCTCACCTATTGCTGCATCCCCGACCGAACGTTCTGCTTCCTGCACCAGTTGAGCGATGCTCTGTCCGAGATACCGCCGTCCGTCCTCTCGTTCCTCCCCACGCGCCAATGCCCTCAGTGCGATAATCATGTCTTCAACGGCCGCTGCCCAAAGAGAATAGTGCAGTTCTTCCTCTTCGCTTTGGGATTCCTGGTGCCACTCCACCATACGTTCAATGCCGGCCACTTCAATCTGAAGCTCGCCCACCCGTTGTGCAGCATCCCTCCGCTCCTCCTCGCTTACCACTCGCTGCACCAATACAGAGGTGTTTTGAAAGCTCCCAAGGTTGGTAGCATCGCTTTGCTGTAATACATGCGTCAATTCGTGTGCCAGTAGGCGTCGACCCAAGGTCGTACCCGGCATATATTGATTTGTTCCAAATACTATGTTATTTCCAACAGTGTAAGCACGTGCACCCAAAGCCCTTGCAGATTTTGCGGCAGGGGAGTCCGTATGCAGCCGCACCTTGCTGAAGTCGTAACCAAAACGTGACTCCACAAATTCGCGCGTTCTCAAATCCAATGGCTTCCCAGGTGAAGATAATACTTCCTCAACAATGGGTGGAACGGTAACCTCTATAGTGTCATGCTTTTGACCAGACACAGTTTGTAAATGAACCTTTGCACCGTGCTCTTTTCTATACTTACGCCACGATAGACCGCTGGTAGCTTGGTGCTGTGGGTGCGGTTCAGGCATACTCATCACCTGCTCAGAAATACGTTCGGCCTCCTGCTCATATTGGTTACCCCGGACATTTACCTTTAGCTTCGTTTGCACATTATTAAGTGCCGTAGCTTGAATTGGTATTTTGCTGGAGTCTTGGGCTAATCCAGTTGATGAATTTGTTACCGAACACGCATTGCTATTCAGTGTTGCGCTTGATAGTAATCGCAGGCCGGGTTGATTGCCTATTGTGCGTTGCAAGCGAAGAATAGAGATTACATCGCGGCATTGTTTTGGGAATGCTCCACTGGACTTTTTAGACTTGATATGGGATGTCTGCTGAGTAGCTTTGGATTTCTGTATTAATGTACGCATGATTGATCTCCTTTGGCTCATCTCTGGTGCCTCTCGCGGTAGAAACCCCAGTCACCAGACAAGACCTCATTAGAACCCATCGTGCCCAATCAAGACAATAGACTCACGACCTATCCTTTTAAGCCTTGTCACCCCATCAGCAATACCTCGGACAATTTCTGAAGGTCCAAAATACCATGTTCTCAAGGCTTGGAGTCCTTATGGTAATTTTCGTACCGTTGGACTTCAAGCCCGAAAACCTTTCAAAGGCAGCTTAGCCCTCGTTCTGGCATGATCTCCTTGTCTAACCTATTATCCTAGTGTTAGCAGTTTTAATCAACCCGGTTGCCGTTTCGGAGCTGATTCCAATTTTTACAAGTCTTTCCAGGTCCATGGTGGCCAGGGCAGCCACTGTCCGGATGTTGTTTCTCTCCAGCAATTTCAGGTCTGCACTGCTGATGCCGGACAGGGTGGAGACCGACTTGGCGCCTGCGAGAAGGGGCTGGATCTGTTCCTGCAGGGACTGGAACTCTGCCACGCCCTTTTCCAGTTCCACAACTTGTTTGCTGCTGATTTCGGCTGCGGCTTTCACCGCGACCAGTTCTTTTTCCAGTTCGGCAACCTTTGCATCCGAGGTCTGCTTGGCCGATTCCACGGCAGCAAAACGTTCTTCAACCAGGGCCTTTTCCTGCTGCAATTTTGCCATTTGCGTTTTGAGATCTGAAACCGTGTCGGTGGTTGCAGCTTCTTTTTGTTTTACGGCATCTATCTTTTCCAAAAGCCTTTCATTGGTTATGAGGGCAGTTTTTTCTTCAACAAAAACGCCGGGTTTGTAATTGTATTCATTTTTCAGGCTGTCTTTGAATCCGGTCTGATTACTCAAACCGAACCCGATCGCTTGGGTCACCTGTTTTTTAACCACTTCTCCCCCTTTTGAAGAGAGCACCGATGCAAACATGGCTGGATTGGCGTGCAAGGCGGATTTGGTCATAGTCATTGCAGCGGGGCTGACCGCAAGGCCGGTTTCGGGTTTTTCGCTGATATAATCCGGCATGACCAGGCAGCAGAGCTTTTCCACCACCCAGGCGACGAGCCCTTCTACGGGTAAAAGGGAAAACCAGTATGACATGGCCGGGAACGTTTTGACATATTTTCGTTTGGTAAAATTGCAGATTTCATAAACTTCATCATCCGCCAAAGTCAGGCAACCCAAATACACCTTGTCATCATCATCACATTCCGGGCAGCGGATCAGCAGGTGGTGGCAGAAACAGTCTTTCAGGTATTGGGCAATGCCGGAACTTAAGCTGAAAAAAGCGGAAATAACCTCTTTCCTGTAGGCGGCAAGGGTTTTACTCTCCTTCTGGTATGCCGGTAAGTCATAGTTGAATATCGTGATGGACTGGCCCGTATGATTGAGAATCACAACCTGCTCAAGTTCGCTGTTAACAATGACTTCAACGGGTCCGGCCTGGACCGGGATGCTGTCCAGGAGCCCTTTTTTTATGAGTTTGGGGTCACTGGGGATATATTGCAGGTCATGCATGGCAAACCGGGAGGCAATCACGCCGTCAAGCTCCTTTGAGGAAATGTACGAAAGATCCACTTTTTTGGCTGCCCCAAAAGAATGCCGTTTTTCGCCGAACCAGTTCATTTGCTTGTTTTCACCATATTGAATATCACCCATATCAAATGCGCACAGAATTTTTTTATCGTTTTCATCAATCACGACAAAGGTCTGTAAATCGGTTACAATAGATCCCCGGGCTATTGTAAATTCGCTCCCCCCAATGACCTGTGTTGAAGGAGATATGTCGAACCCGTCGCTGCCCGATGCCGGTTTCTCATTAACGTAGAAATGAAGCATGGCGGGTACTGGTTGTTCTCCAGAGGGGCTTGCATTAAATACAGCCATGGCATTGTAACGGCCTTTGGCGCAGGACAAAGCATCTTTATCTTTGTCGGTTACAGGCGAGAAGGCTGTTGCCAGAACCTGGTTGCTCATCTTGTCAAACCGGATATGGCCGGAAGCCGGGAAAATCCAGTCCGGATTTCTTCCGACCTTCCCGTCTTGAAATATTTTGTCCAGTTCCAGAAAAAAAACACCGTCACACAAGGCCACCGCATATAAGTGTTTTCCCGACCAGGGAGAAAGCCCGATCCGGGCGATTTTGCGCCCTGCCAGAAAGGCTGTCTCCCAATCCATTTTTATCTCACACTTTTTATCCTCGGGTGCAGCAAACTGTCCGCGCAGGAACAGGGTATTTTCCTTTTGTAAAATAACAGAAAGATGAATCATGCCTTTTTCACTCACCGCAAGATCGGTAATGGTGCCGTCCTCGACCTTGGGCACATCCACATAGCCGATTAGATCCCCCATGCAGACAGGATTCAGGTATTGAAATACAAATATCCGGGAACTGTTGCGCTGCCAACCGAATAGAATTCGGCCGTCGGGGTGAAGGCGGACATGATCCAGGTCCTCAGGGGTAAACCAGGTGCATCGGCACGCGGTTTTCGGGTTGAACGGATAGTCCGGGAATTCATTTTGTTCAAACTGGGCGCAAAAGGTTTTACTCTGCAGATAGTCCTGAAGCCGGGCATAAAGATCCCGAATCAAGGCATGTTCGCAGGGGGAGACGTTGAGAACGGTATTGGACGCACCACCGGCGGCATCGTTGAAAACCAAATTGGCAACGGCAAGCCCCCGCCGTCTTGCCGGCGGCAGCAGCTTCTTTCCGCACAAAGTCCGGGTACACCTGGCAATAACCTCATCATCTTCGTCCATGCTGAGTTTAAACATGTTGATCAGATCCAGGATGCAGTCCTGATAGAAGTCCATGAGCAGGGTATCAGAAAAAATTTCAGACCAGCCCTGTTCCTGAGTTTCCAGAACTTCAATGCCCACATCCAGCTTTTTTTCTTCACTGGATTCAATATAAAGGCAAAGTCCCATCCTTTCATCCCTTGATGCCGGTTCCGGATTGATGCCGGCTTTTTCCATCAGTTTGGGGATATTAAGGGTCGCGGCCTTTTCCAGAATCAGGTCACGGCCCTCACAGTCCAGGGCATATCCGGGCTGCAGCACCACGGAATCCGGATTTTTTTTGCTGCATTCCAGTGCAAGCCCGCAAACGATTCCCCAGCCGTGCAGAAACTTATTGTGCCGGGAAAGGTCATTCTGTCTGCACAGGGTATCCAAGGCGTCCTGAACAGTCACAGCTTCGGGCATGGAGCAGATTTGGTTGTCAAAACAGATATCTTCCGCCCTTAGTTCGGTGAGGCTTGGAAATTGGACAAACCGGCAGGGGTCGTATTCGTCGCAGCTGCTGTCTCCGGCAAGTACCATGACATTTTCATCAAGTACATCCACCAAGGTCAGATAGTGGTGCACTTCCCCTTCGGGCAGGGCCCCGGTTCCTGCGGTATCCCCTTGGAGCAGGACGTCTCCCTGCCGGTGGACGGACTCCCTGACCGGCACGGTCCAGTAATCGCCTGCGATCATATTCAGGTCTCCCAGTTCCAGAGACAGGGTGATCATACGCAACTCAATGGCCACTGCCGCCCCGCCCTGGGTGACATGGCCCGGGTTGCCGGAACCAATGCCACGGCCAAGGTCAAGGTTACCCTCAAAGCCTTGGGTGACCTGCCAGTTTGAACCCTCTTTTTCGATTCTGCACCAACCGTCCCATCGGCGCACACAGGTTTTTGCTCCGGGCGATGCGGATGAAAAATCGTTTTCCAAAGCCGGGCGCAGCCCGTCGATGCTCCGCGCACCTGCCCCGTCCCGGGCCAGGTGATTGCCCAGACGTTTTTCCGTGACCTCATCAAAATATTCATACACATATTGACTGCCGGAAAAATCAGGAGGGACATCTGTCGTCTTGTAGGCTTCTGCCCCGTTTTCCGAAGACCACTTCAGAATAATCCAGTCGGCACGGTTGTTCTCATCATAGTGAACATCATGGATTTCCGCCCGGAACAGGTAATTGCCGACCGGTTCATTGAGTTCAAGCTCATCGGCACAGGGGTCACAGGGATCGGCCCCGGCGGAAAGGCTTCGCAGCACCAGGCCAAGCCGGGCATTGCCCATGGTTGGATTGATATCTTCGCATAATGGGTCCAGGTCCCTGGCGCACCACTTGACCTGGGCCATGGTCTGTGTCCGGGCCGTGGTGTCTGCCCCGTGGAGTCCCGGGTCTCTGAGCATGTCGTCTTCAAGCCAAATGACGGATCGCTCCCAGACATCCACATAAAACCGAAAGTCGCCATCCGGCAGGTCCGGAGCCTGGGGATAAAAGAGCTGGCTGGCATAGTTAAAGGATTCGGAATCCGCTGTTTCATCGGCGGCCACAACTGCCGGCACGCCGTCTACGTAGACACGGCCCCAGAAAAGACCGGGGCTGCCGTCAGCAGTGATCCTCACCAAGCCCCCATGCCGGGGCGTGCCGCTGCCGATGACATCTCGCAGGGCCTCGCTGACCCGGTCCCTTGCGATAAGTGCCTGTTCGGTGAGATCGGAATCGGTCAGCATCCTTCCCTGCTGATGGCATACAGATGAATAGTGTCTGCCCTTCTGCCTGCTGTTGCGTGATATCTGTATTTTCATTCCTTAGATTTCCTTTTTCATAAACTGTTCAAGGCGGATGTTTTCAGGCTGAATCACTTCCCTTAAAAACCTTCCGTCTTCTATTTTTATTCCACTTCTCCCGGCAGGTCATGCAGGGAACCATCGGGAATTGCCACAGCCGTCATCCCCGTCGGCAGATAGCTTTTCAGTTTGGTGATCACGGCATCCTCGCCGGTGGCCAGATAAAGATGGTGGCATGCACCCATTTCCCCGCCGTCCTGGGCACCGGACCTTATGGATTCCTGCGTTGCCGGATGCAGTACGCCGCAGCCGGGAGTTTTGTATTCAGTCGTAAAAAATACGGCAGACACAAACGGACAGCGGTAAACGGTCAGCTCTCCCGGGTCCTGCTCCGGTATAAGACTTGAGTATCGAACACAGCCTTTTCCCGGCAGGGATGCAGGATCATGGTGTTTGCGGATCTGCCCGTTGAAAATGCAGTCACTGGCGTTTAATTTCTGGGCAATGGTGGTGGTCAAAATTGTACTGTACTGCAAGGAGGCAAGCCCCCTTGCCGCCTGCACACCTTTGAGCAGACAGTCATTAACGGTCAGCACGGACTGTTCCAGGTCTATGCTGTGGACTTCTGCATTTTTAACCGCACATTGATTCAATGTCAGCCGCCCGGAATCCACCTCAATGGTGTTGGTGAAAATAAAGCCGTCAAACTGCCATTCTTCCGGCTCAACCGGTCCTGTGCCGTCAGGCACCTGCCCAAGCATTACCCGTTCATTAATCACAATAGGTTCAAACTGTTTTCCGGTAAGGCTCATATTCCTGAACACGGTCGTATTGCCGTTCTTTTCCACCGTTGCAATGCTTAAAAACTGCTCGTTTTCAGCCAGACCCTCTTCCCAGTCAAAAGTTCTTTCCGCAGGTACGTCCGGGAAAAATCCCGGGTGCGTCGCCGTAAAGATCAGCACCCGGCGGGGATGGAAATGGCCCCGTCGCCAGCCGGGATTCCTGAAATCCACGGTCCGCACGGACGGGTCGTCAAAATAACCGGGTATCCAGTCCGCCTGGCGGGTGTCCACCGGAAGCAGGCTGTGTCCCTCATTGCAGTTTGGGGCCCCGTGCAGGCAGCTCTGGCGCCAACGGTAGGTTTTCCCTGAAACCCGGCTGATCCGGGCCGCCGGATTGTCTTCCTCGGCGGCCACGGCAGAGGCCCGGCACCGCAAGTCCACCGTCCCTGGGGCAAGGGCAGGATGTCTCGCCCACATAGGCGCAAGATCGGGTTTCCGGGTCTGCTGAAACGAATTAAAATCATCCTGAAAGGATGCGTTCCCGGTGTACCCGTAACCGGCCGCCGGCAGCACCGGCATGCCGATACGGGCGGTGGTCGCTACCCGTTTCCATCCCTCGTGCACCACGGTTTCCAACCCGCCCACGGATTCTGCAATTTCTTCCACAACCTTTAGCGTGCCCTTTGCCTTGCGCCAGGAAATGGCTTTGGCAATTTCATCTCTCTGTCCCTGCTCAAGGGGAGAGACCATGTGAACATCCAGCAGGTCGGCAATATAAGGCAGAAGCCACTTCTGGGACACCAACTCAAAAGAGTCATCGTCGTCTGGGAAGATGTCGGCATACCGCTGCAAGAGTGTTTTATGGAACTGATCAAGCAGCACCCCGGCGCCATTGAGAAATTTTTCTAAATCTTTGCTCGTATCCCGCTGCCGGTAAATTGTGGGCAGAATATGATAAAGAATTTTTTTATGATCCCGTTTGGGTATTGGATTGTAGCTTATGCCCATCTTTTCTCCCTAAATTTCGTAATCCCGGCTGATGATCTGCATCGGAACCTGGTCAATATCCAGGCAGAGCAGCTGAAACGGCTGAACCGCAACCTTGCGGATCAACCCTTGTTCATCCCTGTGAAGCCGCGGAGTTAAACCTGCATCCATCGTGTCGAACGGATCGGACAGAATGGTGCAATGGCTGTTTTCAACCCCTTCCACCTGTTCCAGAAGTGCAATCACTTCACTTCTAAACAACGGTTGTCCTAAACGCCTTTGGCGGATATTTAGATTGTCTTTTAGATATTCAGCCGCGTTTTTTCCCACCTGATTTTTATCCCAAGCCGTCTCATCCACCATGAGGGTGACTTCCAGTTTCATGAATAAAGGACTGTAGGACACCACGGAAACCGGTGTGCCGGGGATGCAGTGTGAGGATAGGTAATTTTGAATCAGAAGCGCCGTGTCTGACCCCGGTGCAAAGGGTTCACCACCGGCCGCCACAACGACCACTTCAATCAAGGATCTGCCGGGTCTGTCCGGCATTTTCTCAAAGGCCTGGGCCTGCCAGACCATGCTGTGATGGGCAGCCAGATGCGTAAAATCATCCAGGGACACGGCCCGTTTCATGGCCAATACTGTGGCAGGTCCGTTTTCCCGCATGGATTCACCGGCTTCTTTTTCCGCCCCTCCGCTGCTTGCCAGGGGAGCCGCAAAATTGTCAATCAGGGAATGGGGTTTAAGGATTTTCACAAGGGAACCGGCTTCAAGATTTCCGGATTCTCCATACCCGTCTCTGTAGCGCACCCTGACGTTGTCGATACCGGTGGGCAGTCTGCGTCCCTGTCGGCCGTCACCGAAACAGACAGAGAGCCTGCTGTCTTCATCCACCTTTACCTGAAAATGGTGGTCTTCGGCAGATGAGAGGGAGAGGTCTTCCACCTGCTGCCACTGCCGTTGTCCGACGGTCAGATCAATGTCCGCCCGCACACCGGTGCTGAACCCGGCATCCGCCACCCAGGCAATTTGATCCGAGGGCAAAGCAAAGATCTGGTTGGGTTTTGAGGCATCCCCGCTGCCAATGATCTTTTGGGGTTGGGTTTCCCCGTGGCCGGCCTTTGCCACGTTGCCGAAAACTTTTGTATTGTTTCGGGTAAATCCTGCTGCCAGGGGATCGTAATGAAATGGCGGCGATACACTGATCTGTAACGACCCGGTGACGGACACCTCTTTAAGATCAACTACAAAAGCCTGGCTATCAGATGCGCAGATCATTTTTTTCCCCAGCACCAGATGCTCGGAAACATTCGCGTTATCCAGCTCCAGGATCGTCACAGCATCGGTGCTTTCACTGCTCCAGGCCTGTTCGCTGTTGAGGTCCCCGTCTTTGTGTTTCAGGATTTGCTCAAATACCCCTTCCAGCAAACTTATCCCGAAACAGGATGGATTCAGTTCAAGCTTGAACCAGTCTTCATCCGTGGAGATCTTTTCCACCCGGCAGGCTTCTATGGTGTCGTCATCCAGATGGATAAGGACCCAGTCCCCGGTTTTAATTTTCGGAGGTTTCCCGGAAAATCGAACCGGTTCCGGCTGAACCTGAAGGATACTGCCCATGGCGGATTCATCCGGATACAAAAGATCGCCGGCATAACCCGTACCCCCCGTATCCACATAGAATATTTTGACCTTTTCACCCGGGTCGCCAACTTTATAATGGGTTGTGCTGATGGATCGAAGGCCTGCCAACCTGTCCACAAAAAATTTGAATCCGTCGGACATCTCTTCGGGAAGCACATGGATAGGATCACCGCCTTTAAGGCCGTTGTGCCTCTGCCGTTTAACGATCCTGGCCCGGTGGATGTTTTTTCCCGAATCCGACGCGCTAACATTCTGTTCAAAGGCCATGTGTGCAAGCTGGTTAGAACTGACTTGCACGGCCTTCCAGCCATAAGCGCCATCAATGAATAGGATCTCGTCTTTGGCCACGGCCACATGTTTTTCGAGAAGTACGCTATTTTCACCATTGGCCAAGGGCGAAGAGATGAAGGATGGTTTGAGATAAAGGGTGGCTTCATGCAGGGTCAACGGCGTCCAGCTGTTACCAGGCTCGAGCACCAATTCCACATAATATTCCGAGCCCCTGCCGGCCACAAAAGAGACCTCAACCCCCATGGCGGAACTTTCTCCTGCCAAGATGCCTTTATCCCCAATACTGATGTCCTGGGCCGCTTCATCCAGATAAAACAATATTTTTCTGGTGGCAGAGTCGTACGCCAGAAACTCCGGATTCTGATCCCATTGAAGCAGGTGAAGCTGATTGAGGGTGTCGTTTCCCACAACTGTATCCCGGGTTTCAAAAATAATGGTCTGCTCACCCTCACCGGGTTTGTTCTTTACGGCAAAACCCTTGTCGACTTTGCCCGAAGTGTTTTCCTTGTAAAAAAGGGCAATATAGGTCTGAGCCGAAGCCGGCGGGGAAGGCCTGTAATCCAGAAGGCCTAACAGTTTACGCACATTATCCCACTCCACTGCCGTGGACAGATAGGCTTCATTGCCATAGGCATTGATATACTCGCCCAGAATGTGCGAACTTCGGGCAAAGCTTCTCAGGATTTCCCAGGCATAATCGCGCCGGTCGTCATAGTACTGTTTTTTTAACCGTTTCCGGGTCTGCAGCCGGGTTTCGCCAGCCCTTTCGGGAAAACGTTCGATCAGTTCCGGCCACTGGGGTCTACCCGACTGGTCGAACTCTTCAGCCAACTGCAGCCGGAGCGTCTCCAGAAAGGTAACGGCATTGCCGTCCACATACCGGAACCGGCTCAAGCCCGCCCGGTTCCAGCGGGTCAAATCATTTTTTTCATTCAGCGTCATCCGGGTTTTCCTCCATGCAGGATAATGTTGAGCAGGCCCCGTTCCGGCATTTGGGCATCATCTTCTAAAACGGCCACTTCATGGCCTTCCAAAACAATCCGGCCGCTTCCGGACTGGTCGGCATAGATGGCACCGATCCGCTTCATTCTGTTGATGCAGACCGATTCAATGCCCTCCTGGACTGTGAGCACTTCAATGATATCTGAGGCCACGACATCTTCGCCAAAGCTTAAATTCCCGGGGGCAAAAAAACCGTCAACCGGGTCAATGAGCACTTCACGGATCATGTCACTGATTTCGGAACGGTAAAAATCTCCCTGGATACGAATGGAGAGCTTGAGCACAATACCGGCCAACACAGCGTCTTCCAGCAGCACCTCCTGGCCGATCATCCGCTGCTGCTGGATGATATCCTGCAAAAGGCTTCTGGAGGTTCTTCCCCGGACATCCGGGACATCGGAAATATTCTGCTGCCGGTAATAGGACGCCAACTGCTCATTAAAAAGGTTAAAAGCTTCCTGGACATCATGGCCGTCAGGCGCAATTTTTTCCTCTGTCAGTTCCTCATCCAAAAGAAGATTTTCAATCAGGCGTACAACCACATAATGGGTGTCCCAGGAACCGGTCCACCGGCTGAAAGCGTCCACATCCAGCACCAGGGGGTGGCCGGACAGCTGGTTTCGATAGTCTTGAAGAGTGACCATACGGTGCTGCTGATGGATGGACCGGGGACCTTCCTTTTTGGCCTGTTCCATAAGGTGGGGGTAATACCGCCACAATCTTTCCAGCCGGTTGTTGTCTCCGTCGGTAAGCTGACTGACCCGGTCCAGCAGCTTCTCATCCGTGTACAGGATCGGGTCATATCCAATCATCTTAAGCAGCCGGCGCACCGTGTCGGGTCTTCGGGCCGTTTCCAGAAAGGATTCGGCCTGGACCCGATCGTTCATGTCCGAGAGTTGATCCAGCACCACGGCAAGGGTTTCCACCAGCACCACTTCCATGTCTGCAGGGGTCCAGGACCGTCTCTCCGGAAAGCGGGCGGCCAGTTCTTCCAGCATGAACAGACGGTATCCGTCATAGTCCCGGACATCCCAATCGAAATCATCACCGATTTCAGGCAGGGGGGGCGGCAGTTCCGCCCGCCGCTGTCCGCAGTCGCCGCAGCCCTGGGTGTACGTCAAGGTAACCTTGGGTTCATCTGCCATCAGGTGCCTCCATTCAGTAAAAATTCCAGGGTTTCCGAATGCTGCAAGGCAGCCATCTGATAACCAATGATAATCTTCAGGGTTTCATTTTCTCCTTCCACCTGAACAGACAGGGATTCTGCCAGGACCTCTCCTTTTAAGCTTTCCGCCAATGTGGCCAGCAGCCGTTTTTTAACCACTTCCCACATGGCTTGGTGGTTGGGCTCAAAAACCAGGGCCATGGCACCGATACCAAAATCGGGCCGGTACCACCGCTCTTTGGGGTTGGTAAACAGAATCTGCTCAATCTGTTCACGCACATGGGCAGACCTGCTGCTCACCGCACAGCCCTGGTCTCCGATACGAAAAGGAAAACTCGTATAATCTTTATTATTAATCTGTGTTCGGGTTACTTTTGCCATTTTATTTCACCATGCTTGTCATGCTCAGGGTGCTGAACTCACCCTGGGGAATGGGAGGAGACGTGGGCGAGCCCGGCGCCGTACAGGTATGCATGTGGGTGGCAAACAAACTTAAAAAGCTTTGTCCTTTTATCAGGGGTTCCCCCCCTGTTCCGCCCACGTTCACCATGCTGCCTTCAATGCTGATGGTACCTGTGCTGGTAATGTTGACCCCGCCACCCTGCAGTGCGATCTCATTGCCGTTGCAGTCCGTGACCGTGATCCCTGATGTTTCCATAACAATGCTGTTTCCGCTGCTGTCCGTGATTTCTATGGAAGAACCCGAGGCGTTCAAGGTCACGGTGGAACCCGCAGCATCGGTCACCTGTACCACGCCTTCGGGATCAATCTTAAGTTCGGCATCCGCAGGGTGGTAGAGCCGGATTTCTTCTTCTCCTTCGGTGTCGTCAAAGGAGAGGATCTGACCGGAAGGGGTTTTGAGCTGGCGCATATTGGGAGACCGGTCCGCAGCTTCCGCGGGGGCATCCCCGCTCTGCTGCCAGGTGGTCCCGGTCCAGATGGGGTGATTCAGGTTTCCGGCCTCAAACTCCACCCAGACCTGTGCACCGATTTCCGGCACCATGAACAGGCCCTGGTCGGCCAGACCGCCAAAAGGCAGACAGGGTTCGGCCCAGTGGGTCACGGCGTCAGACCCCATGATGGCCGGCACCTGCAGGGTCAGTCGGGCCCGGTTTTCAGGATCCTGGTTGTCCACCACCAGGCCCCGGTACTTTCCATAATATCTTTCCTGGGAGCGGATGACGATATTTTCAAGGGCTGGTTCCATTATAATATTCCCGCTAAAATGTGATCATCGCTGGTTTCATCACCGGCAGATGCATTGCGTATCAAGGTAAAGTCAACAAAATATCCCGTGGGATCAAAGGTGTGCGTGGTCTGATCCACATACCATTTTCCGTCGTTCTGTCCGGTTCCCCCGACTTCCACCATAGAGCCCGGCAGAAGAAGCGCTCCATAGGCCGTGCCGTCAAGCTTGCCGGTGGCCTTGAGCTTGAAGGAGGTATCATTGGCCTGGGCCTGTCCTCTCTGGGCGGCTTGGGTTTCCGAAGTCAGGTCTTCCGGTGGCAGACACCACTCAAACGTTTCCAGCCCGCTTTCGGAAGAGTCGGCAGACCGGGTGCCGAACAGCTCCATATCCGGTTGGGTGGTTTCCATGTTAATCTCCGTCCCGGACAAAGGCGCCGTGGAAAACCGGACCCGGTCCGGCTGATACCCGTCATATCCCACGTTAAAGCTCAGGCAGTTGGTCTGGCGGCCTGCCCGGACCATGAGCTTGGGCGTAGAGGCCTGGGCCGAGGTCTGGGGATTGCCGAAGTGAAGTTCCCGCAAACCTGCCTGCTGATCCCGCAGGTACCATTCATACTGGTTGTGCGTGGCCAAGCCACGGATAAACCGGTAATCCGTGACATTCTGATGGGTGTTTGCCAAGGGCAGGGAACTCAGATCCGTCACCAGGGTCAGGCCGTAAGGCCGGATGACCTCACGGATAATGTCCAGTCCATCCCGTCCTTCATCCCAGGTCACCCGCCGACAGTTCCGGTCCATGGCTGCATAAATATCCTGGCAGGTCAGGGTGATGGTTCCGGTGGTTCCTGACCGGCCGGTGTCCGTGCCGATCTCCTTGATATAGCCGCTGAAAAAGGGGGTTTCACTGTCACCGAAAACCACGATAATTTCAATCTGAGCCCAGGTCCGAACCTGGGCGTTATTGTCCATGGGCCAGTCCGCCCCGTCCCGCAATACCTTAAAGGTCAACGTGGCCTCGGCACTGCCCTTGCGGTTCAGCCGTACCACCGTGGTTTCCAGGTTCGGGTAAAACGCTGAAAATTCGGTGCCTCCGATCTTGACAATACATTCACCCGGGTGACGCAGATTAGATCCAAGCAGGCTTGCCAAGCTCATCGCTCACTCTCCCTTGCCGCAGGAACGGCAATGCAGTCCCCGTGGATACTTAAATTTTCATCCGAATCCCCGTTCGAAATTCCCGGCCCGGGCATGTCAAACCCGTATAAAAAATCAGGGTTCGCATCCAGTATCCGCCACCAGCGCCGGTCCTGTTTGTAATAGTCGGCTGCCATAAGATCCAGGCGGTCCGTATGCAGCAGGGTATGCTCGACTATCCCTGACGGCGTGGTCACTTTGCGTTCCCGGTATCCGTTAAACCCTTTTTCATCGCTGAAGCTGCGGGAGCTTTCGTATCTGGAATCCTTTCTTTTCATAGTCTCCTTTCATATGGGCAGGGGCACATTGAGCAGGTTGGCTGCGGCCATTATCATGCGCTGTACCTGCTCTACCTGGTAAAAGGGATTGCTGCTTTCCAGAACCTGAAGGCTGATGCCGGCCTTGGCCCGGTATGGTCTTAAGGAGGGCAGATGGGCCTGTTCCTCAATGTTCAGGCTGGTCATGAAAACCGGCAGGATATGGGTTCCCCACACAAACAACAGCACCGACAGATGTTCGTCCCGCTCATGGGCCCGGGTGCCGCTTCCGGTCAAAGAAGACATTATCTGGAAGGGACCCGGACCACTGGTTTTGGGTTCAAGCATGCTTCTTAAGGTTGCGATCTCCGGCTCTACCCCGGATACTTTTGCAACCTCGTGCATGATATGATTGGGGTCACTGAGTTTGTCCGTGGCATCCAGCAGGATATCAAAACTGATGGTCTCCGCGGCAGCGGATGCGGCCTGGCCGATCCGGTTGCCTTCAGCCGGGGTGAGAAAGTCAATGACCGGTAGGGCACTGCCGTCAAAATTGACTGTACGGCTGCGGGTCATGGATTCCGGATTAAATTCAAATTCCAGGGCCAGCGGCGGCAGGCTCAGTGCATATTCCACCAGCATCCCTTTGGCGGTTTTTATCATATTTCATCTCTCCTGAACGTCGAGGCTGAATGAGTGATAGACGCCAGACGTTTGGACAATTCCTGCCCTGCCCTTGCGGCATTGCCGGAAAAATTGCCCTGTACTTTTACATCCAGATTTTCTGTCGATGTCAGCCCGGATGCATGCGCCTGGACCTGTTCGGCAATTTTTCGGGCCAGATAAACCGGATCTCCCTGCCAGCCTTTATTTAAGTGCAGGGTCATTTGATCAATTATTACCGGTTGTGAATTCATGTTATTCTCCCTTTAATACGGTTTCGGGCAGGTGCTGAGCCAGCTCACGCAGTTTATTCTTTCGTGTACTACCGTCCGTTTTTTGAAGCACCCGCCAGACACCGGAGCTGATATGTGCCATATCAATGGGTTTTTCCTCTGATGCGGCCAGAACCGAGGCATGGATGGCCGCATTTAAAATTTCCCCGCCGGACAGGGGAACGGCATCGGCTGCCAATTGAAGATCAAGGGACTTGGAAAGGGGGGCTTTTTTCGGAATCAGGCACTTCCACAGGGCCAGACGCTGTTCGGCATCCGGCCGGGGAAATGTAATAACAAAATGGAAGCGCCGCTGGAAAGCCGGGTCAATGTGCTTGCTCAGGTTGGTGGTCAGGATGCATGGGCCCCGGTGCTGTTCGATCCGGGACAGCAGATGGCTGACCTCCATGTTCGCGTACCGGTCCCGGGCCTCTTTTACGTCGCCTCGTTTTCCCATCAGCGCATCGACTTCGTCAAACTGCAGCAGGACCTTCCGGTCTTGGGCCGCGTCAAACAGCGCATTCAAATTTTTCTCGGTTTCCCCGATGTACTTGCTGACCAAAACCCCCAGGTCCACCCGATGCAGGGCCCAGCCCAGATCATTGGCAATGACGCTGGCGGCAAAGGTTTTCCCTGTTCCGGACGAACCGCTGAAAAGCGCAATGGGGCCGCCCAACGGTCTTGCTTCCCATTCCTTTGTCACACGGTCTGCATAGTGGATCCACAGCAGATACTCCTTGAGCATCTTTTTCTGGGGTGCGGGAAGAATGAGATCTTCCCATCCGGCATCCAGCGTGACGGATACGGCGCCGGGCAGATGCAACGATTGTTCCGAAAGACCGGACAGAAAGGCAAGTTTTGCAGGATGAGGTTTGAGCTGCATCATGGGGCCATACCCTTCTGTTTCTATCAGTCCACGGACCCTAAGTTCCCCTTGCGCATCCACCAGGTGCCGGGCTGCGGCGTAATCCCCGGTGCTGAACGCCAGCAGGCGGTATAAAAAGGCAAGGGAAGTAACATCGCTTCGCCCCTGCTGCAGGTCCTGGTAGAGCAGTGCCACGTTGGGATCCAACGCAGGGGCATAAATCCCGGCCAAAAGATCCAGTGCCAGGTCCGGGAGATTTTCGGCGCCTGCCCGGCTCCAGGCAACCTGCTCTTTGCGCAGGCATTGGATATGGTGCTGGATTTCTTTAAGTTCTTGAATCAAATCCGGGGAAGGCTGTCTGCCGGCCCGGGACTCCACCAGGCACAGACAAAGGATTTCAATCCTTTTCCACTCCCTGGACAGCCCCGCATAGGGCATCATTTCCAGCACGGCCGACATTATGGCACATCCCTTGTAATGGTAATCAGCAACGGGTTGCTCCGGATGTGCAGCCCGGCTGCCGGGTCACTGACATCTACCCACGCATTTGTCATTGGGTCCAGCTGAATGCGCCGCTCCACGAACAGCTGTACCTGCCAGTTGCGGCAGGTTTTATCCAGTCCTGTCAGATGGGTTTCGGCCAGCGTAAAGATGGCAGCACCGGCGGCAGGCTTTGGGTCCGGCAGCGCATCCATATCCAAAACTTGGGCATCAGCGGTAATTTCATCAATGGTATCAATCTGGGACCATTTGCCGCTGTTCTGATCCGGTTCAGGATTTTGAAAAAGCTGGCCCACAATATAAAGGTCCCCTGTTCTGGCGGTATCTCCGGCAATCCAGATATCAATTTCCGGGAAATCACTGAAATCCGCCTCATCCCCGGCACCGTCCGTTACTTCAAAGGTAAGGCTTAAATGGGCGGTCCGACTCCCGGCCCCACCGGTCACCATGACCGCAGCAGGAGCCCACTGGGGATTTTGGGTGTCAACAGTGATGGATGAGGCTGCCGGGAAAAGGGGTTGCCGGTCTCCCGGCCAGGACCGGAAACGATTTTCAATATCCCCACCGGCGTCCACGCCGATGGAGGCGACGCGGGCGGCTTGAGCCGCAGGTTCATTAGGCTCCACAGGTGCCAGGGCAATCTCGTAGACCACGGAAGGACGATAGATGGTATCCCCCTGGGATGACCAGATCTGGTTGATCTGATCATCGGCCAGCGGGCGGGGAATAAACTGGATGTGCCACAGTTCTCCGGTGTCGTCTCCCCCAATGAGCATAACGGGCTGCTCCTGGAACAGCCGCATGACCTGGGACAGCATACGCAGTTCATTGACCCCGGCTGAAAAATCAATTTCACCGTCATCATCGCCGTCCTCATCAATACCAAAGGCCGTAATAAAACAGACGGTTTTCAACCACTGGACATCTCCTGGCCGGGCATCCGCATCAAAGCCAAAGGGCTCAAAACGATAAAAAAACAGATTCAAGGTATTTTTTGAATGTTTAGAAGCAAGATTGACCCCGGGCGCCCCGATGGTAACGGAAACATCCCAGTCGACCGGGGTGGTTTCCAGGCCTAAGGTTTCGACGTGCCCCCGGATAACGTCGCAGATCCTTGCCAGAGAAGATGTGGGTAAAGCCATTTTATACCCCTTTCAATCCAAAAGTATTTGGCGGCGGCGCAGCCGCCACCCTGCCCTGCCCCGGCCGGACATTGGTTTTCGACCGGTCTTCCACCAGCACATTGATGTGCCCGATGCGCACCTGGGGAACTTCCCGGGCCGGCTGCACAGTTTTGGACAGACTGTTGTGAGCGGGTTCTGCCTGGTGGGGAAATATTTTTTCCAGGCGGTGGTCCGACACTTCAACCCGAGCTGTGCTTTCGTTGACGCTATTTTGTTGTTCAATCGGACTCGTTTTTTTCTGCGGGATACTTCTTTCGGGGTTTTTGCCTGAATTTTTATTTATAAATTTCATCGGCCGGACAGGCTCCGGAACCAAATCCGGATTCCGGCTTGCATCTTCGAACTCACCTGTTTCATGCATTTCTAGGTCCGACCGGCTTGCCAAATCAGGATCATTCCGGATTTCCGGATTTTTTACCGGACCCATTGGCTCCTCCCGGTTCGAATCATCTGTCCCGGAGATATCACCGGCAAAATTTGTTTTAAAAATTTTAACAGGCCGCTGCCGAACTTCCTGGTTTGCTCCCGGGCTTTCCGTTTCCTTTAAAGTCTCAGAGGCATCGATACCGGACGTCAACGGCCGGAACGCAACCCCTGATACAGCGATAAATTCTTTTTCCGGCAGAGAATCGTTGGAAAACCGGATTTCAGATGCACTGGGTTCGGTTATAGGTGAGACTAAGGCGTGACTTTTTTCGGAAAAAAGGACCGGACGTTCATCCAACTGACCGGCTGGGGCCTGTTCATTAGAGGACAGGAACGAATGTTTTCCCGATTCACTCTTTCGAGCCGCAGGGGCATCGTCCCGGATCGGTTGATGCAGATCCGGCAAGAAACTTCCCAGGCTGCCGGATTCGGACAACTGTTTTGCCGGCTGCATAATATAATGGATATATGTTTTCAAAAAACTCATGAAGTTTCATTCCATATTTTTACCAAAGTTTCTGCCTGTCCTTTGATCCCGGATGCATGCCAAGGCTTTGTTCAATCAGCTGGATGTAGGTTTTGCGCCGTCTGCTGGGCAGGGATAAAATATCATTTTCCGACCAATGGTAATGAAACGCTATCGTGTGAATTTCTTGATCCAGGCCCCTTCCCGGCTCTGTTATCCAGCCGTAATGGTCAATAGGCAGATCCTGGTTCAATTCACAGTAGGGACAGGTGGTGGTAATCCTCTGCCCTGCTTGGGGGCTCATTTCATCCAGTGTCCGGTCAATCTGCAGTTGATCTTCCCTGCTTAACGTATCCGCATCCACCGGTTCCTGCCCCACTGATACCAAGCGCCGTACCAGAATTTTCAGAGCAGATTCCGGATCACGGGCGCTGCCGGCCACAGCCTCTTCATCGCCGCCGTTGGGAACCCGGATATCGACCTTGCCGATACTCAAAAGGACTTCAGCTTTCGGAAATTGCCGACCCGCCGGTTTGACCGGGATCTGGTCGGCCTTCAGCTGAAACTGCACCGGTTCCCTGCATCCCCGGCACGTCCGGGTTAGCCACCGGGGCCCGGGATGCAGAGCACTTTGCAGTTGAAGCATCAAAAACTCCCTGTCCCCACTGCATAACTGCCTTACCCGATCTTTGCTAACTTTTTGGCCCGCAATACGTTCCACGGCATGGGTCAAAATCCGGGTGACCTGTTCAGCAAGGCTTTGAATCCCGCGGCCACTTTCGGCAACTTCTCTTTCAAGCCGGCCGGTAATGGGGCGCAACAAACAATCCCGGCGCCGTTCACCGTCCAGCAACAACCCTCCCGGCAGTTCTATGCAAACCATGGGCCTTTAGGATTCCGTAGGTTCGGTAACGGCCGTATCCCTTTCCCATCCTTCATGCTGCAGGGTGATGCTCTGTATGCCCACGGTGTTCATGCTGTTGGAATCAAAATCCGGAAGCGCCTGGAACTCCGATACCCAGGCGCGGTACAGCCGGTAGGACATGGCCACGGCACCCTGGAGGTTAAGCACATTGATCACGATGTCCTTTCGATAATTTACTAAAGAGATACCGCCGTCTCCCTGGATATTGTTGACCAGATTGGCCCACTCTTCAAACACGGGATCATGGGTTAATCCCTGTTCCAGAGTGACGGGCTCATAGGATGTCCCGCCGGGGATGACTCTTTGGTGGGATGGATCTCCTGCCGAACGCCACTTGACCTGCTCTGTTGTTTTTTTCAGTGCCGTCATTTTCTGTAGACCGGCCACCGGTCGGCCGTCAATCAGGCATTGAAATTTAAACGTCCTGTAGGGATCGAAACGATGGGCATTCACCGCAAACGTTGGGGCTGCCATATTTGTTCTCCTTAACCTTTTCTTTTATTTGTTTACTCTTCACCGACCTTCTGCTGGATGCGGACAATAACGAATTCTGCAGGTTTAAGCGGGGCAAACCCTACCAGCACAATCACCTGGCCCCGGTCGATGTCCCCCTGGGTCATGGTATCTCCTAAACCGCAGCGCACGAAATAGGCATCACTTGCCTTCTGTCCCTGGAAAGCGCCGGCCCGGAACAACCCGTTCATGAAGGCACCGATGTTGGCTCGAAGTGAACTCCAGAGGGGGGCATCATTGGGTTCGAATACTGCCCACTGGATGTTCTGGTAGATACTTTCCTCAATGAATATCGCCGTTCGCCGCACAGGAACATACCGCCATTCCGGATCCGCTTTTGTGGCAAGGGTCCGGGCACCCCAGATCACCGTTCCATAACCGGGCAGGTTGCGGATGCAGTTCACGCCCACGGGATTAAGCTGGTCCTGTTCCAGGTTGTCCACCTTGAACGCCAGGGAGGAGGCCCCGGTCAGCTGGGTTTCCACGCCTGCCGGTGCCTTCCAGACCCCGCGCTTGCCGTCGATTTTTGCCCACATGCCCGCGGCAATGGCCGAAGGCGCCACATTCACCGTGGCAGCCGCATTGGGATTTCTGTCCCGGTGATACAATGGATTGGACATGCCCACCCAAGGATAGTACAGGACCGTATAAGTGGAGGTGGGCAGGGACATGTCTGAAACCGTATTTGACGTCTTAAGTTCCAGGGTTGACGGCGGGTCAAGAATAACGACCCTGTTTTTCTCCTTTTCGCAATGTGACCGGGTGGCGTCAATAATGGGGTTACCGCTGCCGTCGGCAGCCCAGTTTTCTCCCGGTAAGACAATGATGCTGACATCCCGGTATTTTCTAAGCGTCTCTTCGTAAAATGTTGAATAGTCGGTATTCGAAGGCGCGGTCTGTTCACCGTGCTCCAGGGCCAGACCGTCATCATTGCCGTCCCCGTCTCCGTCATTGTCAGTCACTGTGGGCAGGGTCACGCCCCCGACAGATACTTCGATCAGGGAAGAGGCTTCATTCACCACACCTTCTGCATACATGTCGTCGGTGGGGTCCAAGGACAGCTTTTCATAGGCAGATTCCAGGGTGTAAAAGGTTCCGTCTTCATTTCTGGCGCCCACTTCCATGTCAAAATCATCGGCACCGACCCGGGTGATCCGGATATAAAGATGATTCCCCCAGGGGCCGTCTCCCTTGGCATCGACGGTCAAGTCCCCGAAATCCCGTGTGGCCGTGTCCGAGTCCGTGGACAGCGAACAGATGTAGGCTGCCTTTCCGCCATTCTGGTAAAAGGCCTGGACCGCAAGGCCCATGGCATCGGACGAGGTGAGAATCGGACCAAACAAATCCAGGTAATCGTTCATGTTGCCGATCAGGACCGGATCGCTTTGGCGGCTGTTTCGCTGGGTTACACCGACAAAGGCGGCTGTGGACGTGGCAACACCTTCTATGGGCCTGGCTCCGCTCGGGATTTCCTCCACATAGACGCCTGGATGCAAATAACTAGGCATAATGGATATCTCCTTGTAAACTTAAATAAAAACGACAAAATTATTTTTTGTGTTGATTGTAAAATCGTTTATTCTTACACCAGCATCCGACCGATGAGTATTTTAAGCTCTACCGTTTTGCCGGCATCCGTGTTCTCCAGGCTCAATGTGGATAGGTCCGAACTGAACCGGGTGATCAAATCACCGAACAGCAGCAGAGGTCCGGTAAGCTTGTAGGTATTGCCGTTACTGGTCACCTCGACCTTGCCGTCGTATAGACTGGACCGTATCCCCAACACGCTCAGTTTGCCTGCATCTGCCAGTTGCAAGTCCAGATCCACGGTTTCGGCCGGCTCCAGTGACACCGGGATGCTGGTAGATGCACCCACATCAATTTTGCCGGTATCCCCCAAAGTAAACCCGCTGGATGTGTTCAAGCTGATATTCCATGAAGTCTGTTCCATAGATGTTCCTTTCTCATTATAAAATTCAAGAAATCTGCCATGGACCAAAAGCACGGCGCTTCCAGGCAGTCAGCCTGTGGAAAAAGGATGGTGTAACTATGGAAAACCAGATACCGGAACGCCGTTGTTTGTCTTTTTTATAAAAAAGTCTCCAGCAACTAACTGGATTTTTTCTATCTTTGTTGTGGGCCAAAGCCTGGGTGTAGATAAACCAAGGACGGCCAATGGCCGTTATATTGCAGAAAAGCAGGCATATTCAATTCAGGTCGGAATGGGTGAAATGATTGCCCGAAAAGCCAAATGAAACACGTCGGGAGTCTATTTCATCCAGTGTTAAAGCCAGTCAGACGGAATTGTTCTCTGCAAGCATGAACTATATAAACTTGTATCAATTTCCAATTTGTTGTGCAAGAAAAATTCCAAAATTGCCATGGGAACACCCTGAATCAGTGCGAGTTCTATAAGAAAGTCTCCAGCAACCAACTGAATTCTTACTATCTTTTGTGGGACGAAGGACGGCCCATAGCCTTTATTAAAAACTTATGGCTATGTTCCCTTTAATAGTTGAAATTGCTCCAATGAGATACTCAGCAAAGATTCTGGCAATATACCTGGGCGCTGCTCAAGTGAACGCCGCCATCCAAGATAATTTTGTAAATATTTCGTAGCAACTCCGTGGAATCGGTGCAGCCAGCCTTTAAATCGGCTGTGATAGGCATTGACATTTTGGAGGTGGAAAGCTCCTTTAACTCTGCCACCTTTACTCAGATTAACAACCTCATGAGAAAAATTTTCAGCATCGCAAAAAGTTTGATACGCAGTGTGTCCATCA
>NZ_KB893075.1 GCF_000373985.1 Desulfobacter curvatus DSM 3379 | reverse complement strand
TTCGCCATGATTAAAAAATCTCTACGTAACGTGCTGAAATTATAGTAAGCTACTTTACGTAGGGCCATAAAAACTAAGGAATAATGGGCGTTTTGTCGTTTTTTTTCAAAAAGATGGGTTAACTTCTCTGAGCCCTCCGATGCACGTGCACCCACTATATTCAGTTCCTGAATTTTACGATCCAACTCAACCATTTCATGACTGTTCAAACTTATTTGGAGAGCTTTTACATTTTCCCGAAGATGATTGATGTTTTTTGCCCCTGGGATGGGTACGATCCAAGGTTCTTTGTGTAAAATCCATAGAATTGCTGAAAACGTTTTTCTTCGATACCTGCGGATTACAAAGCACATTCAGTAAAATTGGCATCAAGGACGATTCCAAATTCGATCAAATAGCGGAAACCCTCGTTGTCATGCAACCTGCCACAGCATAATACCTTGGCAAACGGTCTGCTTTTGATGAAAAATTCCATCAACGGCTCGGCGCGTGACATGGGCTTTCAACTTTTGGCGGATTTCCGGCGTGACCTTTGTCATGCCTTGGACAAAAAAAAGAATATTTTCCACAGCCTCATCAATGGTCTCTTCGCGGTCATGGGACCAGACACTGAAATCGATTTGGGGACGATATCCCTGGGAATAGACATAGGTAAAGGGGTATATGAAATCCCATGATGTGGATTCAAGCTTTTGGCCGGTGATATCCAGCCACAAATCGTTGTAGCAACCGCGCCAGCCACCGCCGGAAAAGGTGCTCAAGTAACAGAAATTTCGAGAGGCTTGCATAAGTTTTTCCAATGTCGCAGGATCGCAAACGCCAGGGTTCATAGAGGAAAATACCAAGTCGAATTGGCCTGCCAGCCCCTCTTTTTCCACATCTACATCCTGCCATGTCTTCTGATTGATACGGATTTGATCTGGGCCAATGCCCTTGGCCGCCATCTTCTCCCTGAGTATTTCGACCATGCCGGCGGAAGGTTCCAACGCTACTACATTTGCCCCCATTTTCGCAATGGGAATGGCCCAGTTGCCTGATCCGGCGCCGACATCCAGAACACAACTTCCGGGTTGAAGCGCACCGGCTTCCCTGAGCATGGATAAGATGCGTTCTTTTCGGGCAACCGCCTCGGGTGTGGCAGACCGTTTGTCAAACACCCGGGCACGTTTGTCCCACTTTTTAAAATGATCCGTCCCTTTTTTTTCTTCAGGATCATTCTTTAAAGCGTTGAGCCACAGATTTTTCCAGGCACTTTGGTTTGTTAACGGGAATACATTCATGTTGGGGCCTCCTTTATTGTTTTATGGGAATGGCTTTTTTACATCGGCCGAATTTTATGTTTGATGTCATTCTTTTTTATAAATCCAACAATTTTAGAACTGCCTTAACCGCTTTGGTCGAGTGCTGACGAATTCTTTCCGGGGAAGGCGGCGCATTCAACCCGGTGAGTACGGTCATGCGCATGGATAGAAGAATGCCGAGAAAGGCGTCGATCTCGAACTTGGCGTCATCAATCTTGAATCGATCCTTGAAAAACCGGGCAAGGCGGGTTTTGGTTCGGCTGGGCCCAACGGCATAAAAGGCGCGTGTTATCTCCGGGACCATGGGGCCTTCGGACACCAGCAGGCGGATATTGGCCAGATGCGCTTTGGACAAATGCCTTTTAATGAATCCGATTGCAAAGGTTTCCAGGGCCTTTGTCGCGTCTTCCAGGTCCAGTGCTTCCAAAAAGTCATTGTTCGCCTCCGCCTCCAGGCGCTGTGCTTCCAGAGTCGATTTAAAAAGTACTTCTTTGGATTCGAAATATCTGTACACCGTTTGTTTGGTAACACCGGCCTGGTCGGCGATTTTATCCATGCTGGTGCCAATGAAGCCGTTTGATTGAAATAATTTGCGGGCAGCTTTCTGTATGCTGTCTATCTTTTGTTTTTTGTTTTGCTCTATTTTTTTCATGTGCGGTTTGGCCTTTTATTAAATAATAGTATGATTTTTTTTGTTGGTAGGTCTTAGCAAGACCGATATAGTGAGAATAACATACTATATAGTATGATTTTAATCAAGAAAATAAGAAAAACAATGTAAAAAAAACGGACGGGCCGTTGTTTTTTTTTCCGGCATCATGCGGTTATTTAGTTTTTGATAATAAAAGTGAACAGGGCATGGGAGTTGCTGATATCCGGTTTAGGCATTTACTGATAAACAGGAGGGGCCATGGGATATCAGGGAACAAATATAGTGGAGAGAATCCGGCCGCTCACGGGCAAAGACATCCGGAGACCGCCCCGAATTTTTAAAGATACCTCAGAGTTCATGTCCATTATTCCCGGTCCTTCTCTTCACAAGTATTTTCGTGATCTTGACATGTCCCATGGGTTTTCGCGGCTGGACGAGGCGCTTAATTTCGACTATCCGGCAACGACCATGACCCTGCCAACGATAATGGGGGATATGACCATCACCTCCCCGGAGCAGGAGATCGACGTATTAGTTGAAAAAAGCTATACCGCCACCATTGAAGGGACCTGGCTTTTATATGACGGGGGAATGCGAAAAGGGTATAGAGAGCAGACCCAGGGGCTTGTGGATATGATGAAACAGGAAGTCCGGCGTACGGATCTTGAAATTATTGACGACGTCAAGCGGTTTTACTGGGGGGCGGTGCTGGCCAAAAAGCTTCACCAGGTCGGCCTTGAC
Organism: Desulfobacter curvatus DSM 3379; assembly: GCF_000373985.1. Lineage (GTDB taxonomy): Bacteria > Desulfobacterota > Desulfobacteria > Desulfobacterales > Desulfobacteraceae > Desulfobacter > Desulfobacter curvatus. Next base: position 40,155 of record NZ_KB893075.1, on the reverse strand, counting down.
ACCTTGTCCCGGATGAACGCCACCTTGAACCTGACCGAAACCATGTATAAAGAGGGGGCAGGCACGGTGAAAAAGACAGACTGGCTCAATAATAAGGTCATGGTGGATACCTTAAGACCCATGGTCGCCTTGCTTGAAAAAAATAAGCTGATGTCCCGGGCAGCCCTGGCCAATACAATGAAGATACAAAAATCCCCCTTTCGTCGTTAAACATTGATATGGGCGAAATGGTGGAAAAGGCCTTTGCGTTTAATCCGGATTGGGCCAAGGTGGAAGCCGGGCTAAAGGCGGCGGAGGGCGGACTGAAAACCGCCAAAAGCGGTTATTTCCCCAAGCTTGCCCTGACCGGCGATCTTCATAAGTGGTGGCCGGACAGTGACGGCGGCCTTGCCACCCCTGAAAACGAACAAGGATGGACCTTTGGAATCGGCGTTGAAGTTCCCATTTTTAACGGTATGCTTACAAAAAATAAGATTGCTGCCGCCCGGGCTGCCATTTCCAAGATTAAAGAGGAACAACTCTTGCTCAAGGAGGGCATAGGGCTTCAGGTGCGGGATATTATCCTCTCCCTTGGCGCAGCCCAAAAATCCTGTGACGCGTCGGGAAGTGCCCTGACCGCTGCCACGGAAAACCGGGGACTTAACGTGCGGGCATACCAGAACGAGCTGGTGGAAACCGATGATGTTATCCAGGCCCAGTTAATGGAGGCCATGATGTCAGCCCAACATTACAAAGCCAGATATGAACATGTGGCCCTGCTCTCCCGCCTGGATTTGATCGTGGGCACTGAGGTGTTAAAACAGATTCAGTAATCCGGTAAGAACAGAGATGAAAAGAAACCATCCAACAAAGCCTTTGCCGTTTCGGGCGTGGATCAAGGTGCTGTTGGCCGCTGCAGTCTGCCTGCAGGCCGGTCTGGTCTGGTCGGAAGAGATCGTCCATGTCGGGTTTTCCAGATCAATTGTAGGTGAGGTTAACGAGAATGATACCATGGCCGCAATAAAGCTCTGGTCAACGAAACTGGTAGTTACGGATAGTTTTCCTGTTAACGTTCAGCCGAAAATTTACGAGGGTGTCAGGGAGATCGAAATCGCGCTTAAGAACGGTATGATTGATCTTATCAATTTAAGCGCAGTTGAATTTTTTGATTTGCAGCATCTGATTGACCGGGAACCTTTTGTTGTCGCCGTCTATGGCGGCTCCATAACCATAGAATACCTGCTGCTTGCCCGGAAAGAAAGCCGCTTTGCAGATATTAAAGATCTTAAAGGGGGCTTTCTAAAGTTTTCAAAAAATGCGAAAACTGTCCTTTCGACCATCTGGCTGGATGTTAAACTGGCAGAAGCAGGGCTACCGTCAGCAGAACACTTTTTTGACAAGATGGTTTCGGCCAATAAAAGCAGTGCTGCGCTTCTCCCTGTTTTTTTCGGCAAGGCCGATGCCTGTCTGGTGACCCGGAGAGGGTTTGACACCATGGCGGAACTTAATCCCCAGATTTTACATCAGCTTAAAATTTTGGCCGCTTCCAAGGCATATGTGCCCGGTTTTCTAGGATTTCGAAAGAATTATCAATCCAGAATTAAGACTATCATGCTGAACAATATTGAAAACTGGGACCAAACACCTGCCGGCGGCCAGATTCTTACCATTTTTCAAATGGACGATCTTACGTTCCAGCCCTTTGAAAGCCTTGTGCCCACAATGGAACTGATCAAAAAACACCGGCGCCTGTTTGGTGCTGATACCAAAGCATCCCGGCTGGAATCCGGGACGTGGCAAAATAAGTATAGATTAGTGGGTTTAAAGTGAAGACTTGTTTAATTATGCTGATTCCCGTCAGCGTATGTGCACAAAATTCAGCGGCTGAAAGGGGAAGAGGTAATGAAATGGTTCGGTTCGGATTTATTCGGACGGTTATGGGAGAGATCAATGAAAATGATGTCAAAGCTGCCCTCCGCGCCTGGACCAAGAGCCTGACTGAAGAACTTGGCATTCCAGCAGAGCCCACTGTCTTAATCTATTCGGCTCTATCAAAGATAAAAACGGATTTGGGGGAAAAGCGGGTGGATGTGGTTTACATCACCACCCCGCAGCTGTTTTCAATACAGCCTCTTGTGAGTGAAGATGCTTTGCTTGCCGTCAAACAGTCGGGTAGTATAGCAGAAGAGTATTTACTTCTCGTCCACCAAAACAGCCCGGCTAATGAAGTCTGGGCTCTGAAAAAAAAAGATTTGAGGGTATTGGACAATGCGTGAACTTCCTTGAGCCTGAACTGGCTGGCTGTCCTTTTATCGGAAAAGGGGCTGGACAGGCCCGGGGTGCATTTTAAAAATTATAAAATGGTAAAAAAGATAAACAATGCGGTGCTTCCGGTATTTTTCAAACAGGCAGACACCTGTCTGGTCCACCGGAAAGGATTTGATATCATGGCGGAGCTTAATCCCCAGATTGCCCGGCAGATGAGAATTGTCGCCACATCTCCACCCTATATCCCGGTCATACTTTGTTTTCGAAAAACATATCAATCTCCGGTTAAGCAGTTGCTGCTGAGAGATCTTCAAAAAATAGTTGAATCGTTATCCGGAGCCCAACTGCTCACCATATTCCAGATAGACGGGATGCAACAGATATCCAAAGAGGAACTTGCCGACTCCATCTCTTTATTGGAAAAGGATCATATCCTTTCGGGGCTGCCAGAATCCGGGAAAGCCAAAGGAGCAGACAATTGACCGAAATTAAAAAAACAGCGTTTCCAAAAAAAGAAAAGGAGCGGGCTTATGACCATTTTTAAGCGTACCGCGCTCCTTGGATGGGCTATGGCCATCATCCCCCTGTTGGTTTTCATGATGATTACCATTCCCAGGCAAAAGGAGATCTTCGTTGACGCCCTGGCTTCCAAAGCCAAAGGTCTGGCCGCTTCCCTGCATGATGTTTCTGCAAGTGCGGCAGTCAACGAGGATTATTCCAGTGTTGTCAGTTCCGCCCAGATCCTGATGAAAGGGGATCCTGATATTGAGTTTTTAATCATCATGAAAAATGACGGTTTTGCCTTGGTTATTGAGCAAAAAAAATGGCAGGTGTCCCAGTTAACCGATTCCCATTTTGTCAGACCGTTACGTGAGACTTCATGGCAGGTTGAGCTAAGTCCCCTGTTTCAAAGGCGTCTTTTCCATTTTGCCCAGCCATTTGATTATTCAGGGATTCAGTGGGGCTGGATTCACGTGGGCCTTTCCCTCAAAGAGTATGATAATAGTGTTGCAAGTTTGTACAAAAGCACTGCTGTTCTTGCACTGATTTGTATCCTCATCAGCCTTTTTGGCTCTATTGTCTATGCACGGCAGATCGTTCGGCCCATCCTGACGCTTCAGTCACTGGTTCGACAGATTGCCGGAGGGGACCTGTCTGTCAGGGTGGATACGAGTAGGACTGATGAACTCGGGGCACTGGCTGTTTCTGTAAACACCATGGCCGATACCCTGATGAAAAGGAATAAGATTTTAGAAAGTGTCCGGTTTGCTGCTTCTCATTTTTTACAGGATCAAGCTTGGCAAGACAGTGTCGTCAAGGTACTTGAGGACATTGGAGAAGCTGCCGATATCAGCAGGGCTGTATTTCATGCAGTTGTAAAGGAAGACTCCGGCATTTTGTGTTCAAAAAAATGCTTTGAGTGGACTGCCCCCGGCATATTGCCGGAGCTGGAAGGTCCGGAATATAAGATGATCTGTTTTGAAAAATGGGGGGTGGCGAACTGGGTAGAGATACTTGCGGCAGGTCAGGCTCTGTCTCTTTCTTTGCAGGAGTGCAGTGATGCAGAGCAGATTCTTTTAGCGTATTCGCAAATTAAGTCTCTGATCCTTATTCCTGTATTTGTGGAGGGGCAATGGTGGGGACTTTTTGCCCTTGAGGATTGTGATAATATGCGCGAATGGACAGCGGCTGAGACCAGTTGTTTTAGGGCCTTGGCAGACATGCTTGGGGCGACCGTTGCCAGGCAGGGGTTTCAAAAAGATTTGATCAAAGCCAGGGACACCCTTGAACTGCAGGTAAAGCAGCGGACCTGGGAGCTTGAGGATCAGGTCCAGGCCAAGGAAAAAGCCTTGTCCGACCTCTCCGTTGCCCAGACGTCACTGGTGGAGGTCTCCAGGGCCGCAGGTATGGCAGAAGTCGCAACGGGTGTACTTCACAATGTCGGTAATGTGCTCAACAGCGTTAACGTCTCCGCCACCTTGATCCTGGATACCCTTCGTGGATCCAGGGCCGGAAATCTGTTAAAGATTGCCAAGATGATGGACCTTTCCCCGGAGGATTTGGCACAATTTATGGCCCGTGATCCAAAAGGTCAACAGATCCCCAAATATCTCACATCCCTTGGCAACGCCCTTGCAGATGAGCATGGCCGGCTGTTTTCCGAACCAGAAGCATTGGCCGGCCGCATTGAGCACATCAAGGAGATTGTTGCCATGCAGCAAAATTACGGGCGGGTCTCGGGGATCAGCGAAACCATTGCCGCTGAAAAATTGATGGAAGATGCTTTGATGCTCAATCAAGGCGCTCTGGTCCGTCATCAAATCAACGTTGAAAAAGTGTATGAAGATATGCCTGCTGTGGTGGTGGACAAGCATAAAGTTTTGCAGATTCTGTTAAATTTTATAAATAATGCAAAATACGCCTGCACAGACAGCGGCAAAGAGGAAAAAATCATCACCCTGGGAATATACAAGGGGCAAAATAATACGGTCTGCATGTCCGTGACGGATAACGGGATTGGCATAAAACCTGAAAATTTGACCCGTATTTTTCAGCATGGCTTTACAACCCGGAAAACCGGGCACGGATTTGGCCTGCATTCCGGTGCCCTTGCCGCAAAGCAGCTGGGCGGCAGCCTGACAGCCGAAAGTGCCGGGCCCGGTTGTGGTGCGGTTTTTACTTTGATGCTTCCCTTATCCATACAGGAGACATCATGAACATCCAGGAAAAAAAATCCAGTTATCGTATTATTGTAATTGACGATAATGCTGCCATCCACGAGGATTTTAGAAAGATTCTCGGCAAGGCGTCAGAAACAAACAGCGAACTGGAAGATATGGAATCCTTGCTGTTTGATGATCAGACCACTGACAAAACCCCGGATAATCATGTTAAATTTGAGATTGAATATGCCTTCCAGGGCCAGGAGGGGTTTGATATGGTGCATAAGGCTAATGAGGCGGGAAATCCTTTTTCTCTGGCTTTTGTTGACGGACGCATGCCTCCGGGTTGGGACGGTATTGAGACAATAAGTCATCTGTGGGAGGCCGCCCCTGAATTGCAGGTGGTCCTTTGCACGGCTTACGCTGACTATTCCTGGCCGGAGATTCAAAAAGTCCTGGGAGAGAGCGATAGTCTTTTAATTCTTAAAAAACCCTTTGACAACGTGGAAGTGCTCCAGATGGCCCATGCCCTGACACGGAAATGGGAGTTAAACAGAGAAATAAAGGGGCGGCTGAATAAACTGGCCTTTTATGACAACCTGACAGGGTTGCCCAACCGGGCCCTTTTTCTGGACAGGCTCAATGGGTTAATCAATCAACACCTGAGGGATCAGCAAAGGGGGGCGCTGCTTTTTATTGATCTGGACGATTTTAAACGAATTAATGACACCCTGGGCCACAGCGTTGGGGATGAACTGCTCCAAATCATGGCAGCCCGTCTTGTCAAAAGCCTGCGTTTATCTGATACGGTTTCCCGGTCAGTCAAGGAGCGGACTGCGGCACGGCTGGGTGGGGATGAATTTACGGTGCTGCTGCCTGAAATAGATGATCTGGATAAGGCAGCTGTTGTTTCCCAGCGTATTGTTGAAAATGTGTCAAAACCGGTTTCCATCGGGAAAAATGAATTTATGGTAACCCCGAGCATCGGCATTGCTATTTTTCCTGATGACGGTGACACTGTGGAAACTTTATTGAAAAATGCGGATTTGGCCATGTATTTTGCCAAGAGGAGTAATGGTCAGGGTAATTTTAAATATTATCAAGAATCCATGAATGATACGGCCTTAAAACGGCTGACCATAGAAAGTCAATTGCGCCAGGCGATTGACAGGGATGAGATGCATCTGTTTTATCAGCCCCAGGTGGATCTTCCTTCCGGTGAGTTGATCGGTATGGAGGCCCTGCTGCGCTGGGATAACCATGTGCTTGGCAGCGTTTCGCCTGTAGAGTTTATTCCCATTGCCGAAGCGTGTGGGCTGATTATCCCCATAGGGGAGTGGGTTATGCGGACCGCATGTACACAGATGAACAAATGGATGAAAAATGGACTGTCCGTAAAACGGGTTGCCGTTAATGTGTCGGTTAAGCAGTTTACCCATCCTGACTTTTTGTCTGTGGTTGAGACTATTCTTGAAGAGACCGGCATGGCGGCTAAGCATCTTGAGATTGAAATCACTGAGAGTCATTTTGCCGGGGATATGGATAAAGTTTCCTATATCCTTAATGCGCTGCGTGATAAAGGTATCGGTGTGTCCGTGGATGATTTTGGTACCGGATACTCCAGCCTCAGCCGCCTGAAAGATCTGCCCATAGATTGTCTTAAAATTGACAGATCTTTTGTCCTGGGCGTAGATTCCAGAAAAAATGATCAATCCATTATCGCAGCCATTATGTCAATGGCCAAGGGTATGGATATCAGGGTTGTTGCCGAAGGTATCGACAATGACCGGCAACTTGATTTTTTGATGAAGAAAGAGTGTGTGGAGGCCCAGGGTTTCCTGTTCAGCCGGCCTTTGCCTGCTAAAGCAATAGAGGCTATTTTGAAAAAAGGGGGCCGGAAAATAATATTTCCACGGAAAGACGATTGATACACTAACGTTTTGTTGTGGGCCGATATGAATTAACAATCCAGACGGCCCGTGCCCTTTTTTCTACAAGGCCAGCGGCCTGTCTTCCCCGTCTTTGATCATCCTGGTCGGCAGACCGATCTGATTGAGTATTTTTAAAAACGGTGCGGGGTCCAGTTCCTCAACATTTTTCATTTCCTTGCAGTCCCAAGCGCCTTGGGCAATCAGCATGGCTGCAGCTGTTGGAGGAACTCCGGCGGTATAGGCAATTGCCTGGCTTTCAACTTCTTTATAACAGGCTTCATGGTCACAGATGTTGTAAAGGAATACTTCTTTTTTTTCGTCATGGATATTTCCCTTTACCAGATCCCCAATGCAGGTTTTTCCGGTATATTGCGGGGCAAGTGACACCGGGTCCGGCAGGCATGCCTTGACCACTTTCAACGGAATCACCTCCAATCCTTCGGCCGTGGTGACCGGTTGCTCTGAAAGCAGGCCGATGTTTTTGAGCACGGTAAACACATTAATATAGTGGTCACCAAATCCCATCCAGAACCGGATGGAATCCGCATCAATATTTTTCGACAGGGAATGAAGCTCATCGTGCCCGTTAAGATATATGGGCATCTTTCCCACCACCGGGAAATCGTAAACCTGTTTTACCTCAAACATCTCTTTTTTCACCCATTGGCGGTCAATATAGGTCCATGCCCCGCCGGTAAACTCACGGAAGTTGATTTCAGGATCAAAATTGGTGGCAAAGTATTTCCCGTGATTTCCGGCATTCACATCCATGATGTCAATGGTATCAATGGCATCGAAAAGATACCTGTCGGCATAGGCGGCATAGGCATTCACAACACCCGGATCAAAGCCTGCACCGAGAATGGCCGTAATTCCTTTTTCACGGCACTCGTCAAGACGTTTCCATTCGTAATTGGCGTACCAGGGTGGTGTTTCACAAATTTTATCCGGCTCTTCATGAATGGCTGTATCCATGTAGGCCACACCTGTATTGATACAGGCCCTAAGAACACTCATATTTATAAATGCCGTGCCCACGTTGATGACAATCGAGGTGCCGGTTTCTTTGATCAATTTTTCGGTGGCAGGAACATCCATGGCGTTTATTTGGTAGGCGGTTATGGAATATTCATCACTTTTTTTGCTGTTTTTGCGCTTAATACTGTCGATGATTTTTTCACATTTTGACAGCGTTCTTGAGGCAATGACAATATTGCCGAGAACCTCGTTATTTTGTGCGCATTTATGGGCCGCGACATTGGCCACGCCCCCGGCACCGATAATCATCACGTTTTTTTTCATTATTATTTCCTTTCTTTAACCAAGCGGGTGTTTTTCACCCCCACCTAAATAAAACGTATGCCATAAAGCACTGTTAAATCCTTAATTCAGTTGTTGATAGGCTTTTTTTATAATCCGTATACGAAGATTTCTGTAATAGGTCAATTTGCCCGTTGGTACGCCTGATAGCCACCGACGGCATTTTTAAACCGTTAAACCAGTTTTTCTTCACCATGGTGTACCCGGCAGCATCTTTAATCATGATGGTATCACCGATCTGAAGTTCATTTTGAAAACCACCCTCTCCGAAAATATCGGCGGCAAGACAGGATCTGCCTGCAATCTGATATAAAAATTCCCCCTGGGCAATCGTTTTTTCAAACGTAGCGGATTCTCTGTATATAAGCAGATCCAGCATATGCGCTTCAATGGAGGCATCCACAATGGCAATTTTTTTGTTGTTTTCAACGATATCCAGCACAGTTGTTACAAGATGGGTAGTATGGGCCACGGTTGCTTCCCCCGGTTCCAGATAGACCTGCAGGCCGAATTTTTGTGAAAAGTTTTTTATGATTTGAGCAAAGCGTTGGCTGTTAAAATGGTCTTCGGTATAGGAGATGCCTCCTCCCAGACTTATCCAGTCCAACTGTTTTAAAAAAGTTTCGTATTTAAGGCTGATGACGGCCAGCATCTGTTCAAACGCCGCCACATCTTCATTTTCACAGTTAAAGTGAACCATGGCCCCGGAAACCATGGGCATGGCCGCTTCAATGTCCGTTATGCAGGTGACACCAAGCCGGGAAAAGGTGCGGGCAGGATCTGCCAGGTCAAAATGGCTGTAGCTCACACCGGGGTTGATTCTGATGCCGCAGGTAACGTTGGTGCATTCAAGGTAAAATTGTTCAAGCTGTGACAGGGAGTTAAAGATGATTTTATCTGAAAATACCGAGATTTTTTTTATATCTTCACTGCTGTAGGCAACACTGTAAGCATGGGTCTCCTTGCCAAATGTTTCATATCCGAGTCTGGCTTCATAGTATGAAGAGCTGGTGGTGCCGTCCATGTATGGCTTCATCAGATCGAAAATGCCCCATGCGGCAAAACACTTCAGGGCCAAAAGCAGTTTGGCACCACTTTGCTTTTTGATGGCTGCCAGTTTCTCCATATTTTTATGGAGCTTGGTTTCATCAATAAGGTAGCAGGGCGTTGGAAGTTTTTTCACTGCACCAATCCTTTACAATAACAAGTAAATATCCGTAAAAAAACACAGCATTTTTGGTGCTGCAAAAAAAAGAGAGATGAATATACATGTTTCCTTTCCATTTTTACATTTATTTTTTGCAGTGGCGTAAAAAAATGGAAAGACGGCCATCTCCCGGAAAAGATGATGGCCGTCTTGGGCAGATCGATTATCAAAGAGGCTCTTAGGTCAGGATCGGCGCTTGTCGGCCACCTCCCATTCATGGATCGTGGTGGTTTCGTTAATCTCTTCCCATCCTGTGATCATTCCTGCAATATGGCTGAACATGGAGTGACCTGTTGTGGTCATGTAAACATGCACCACCAGAAACGAGAGCAGGAAGAATGCCACCAGGGTGTGCAGCAGTGCCACCGGTGCCAGGGACCAGGCCACGCCCCCCCAAAGGTTCCAGGTGTAATAGAACATGCCCGAAACCATCTGGACCGGCAGCATCAACGCGGACAGTGCCAGATAGGTCAAGCGCTGCAAGGGATTGTGCTTGGCACCGGGCGATTTTTCAACCGGATGGGGTTTGCCCTGGAAAATTCCGGATGCATAGTATCGCGCTACATCAATGAGTTTTTTGGTTGTGGGGATGTATTGACGCCACTCGCCTGTGGTGAACAGCCAGAATACAAAAAAGGCAAAAAGTATCAGCCATGAAATACCCACAAAGTTATGGGCTTTTACTGCGGTTTCATATCCCATCAGGGTGTAAGTGCCGTGGATTTCAAAGCCTGTGATCATAAGAAATATGATGATTGCGGCCTGCAGCCAGTGCCAGAATCTTTCATAACGGGTATACAGGTATATTTTAATTCTTTTGGTTTGATTCATGGTATTGTGTCCCTTTTTTAATGTTTTCCGTTTCTCGTAAAAAAACGTCCCAGGCCATGGAGGGAGATACCTGCTAATGATCCGATCACAAGTATCCACCCTGCCCAGTCCACCATGGCAAAGTGATCCCGCCCGGGCATGTAAAAGCCGGTCAGGGCCGCCAGCCGTCCGGTCTCTTTAATATGGCATTCGGTGCATGAAAGGACATTATCCCTGGGGGCGACCATATGAGTGATGGGAAACACATAGGAGGTATCAACAAAATCATACTCCCCTGAATAGGGCAGGTTTAAATAGTTTTGGCCGTACCGGATCGCGGTATTCCAGTCAAATCCTTTCCAGTATGCAGCCTTATCTGTTTTATCCTTGGGGAACAGGTGAGGGGCCACAAGTTTTTTATTGATTTTATCATAGGGGATTTTACCCCGGTGGACCTTGAACGGAAAGATGCGTGACTTTTCATCGGTCATGTCTCCGGCCGGCTTGCTGACCGCCACTTCGCCGGATGGGTCAATGGTATCCTTCAATGTGAGATGGTCAATGGAGCCGTTGTACCAGAAGTATTCGGGCGCCACATTTTTTTCCCACCTGAATATGCCTTTTTTGGTGTTATAGGCAGGTTTCCCCAGTTCATCCTTCTGGGTATAGGGCTTTGCGTCCTTCATTTTTCCTGCCGCGGACCAGTCCCAGTACATTTTGGTAGGGTTGATACGGGCAAATTTAGGAATATGGCAACTCTGGCATGCCACCCGGTCAGTGTGGTCATTGGCCTTGGCATTGTGCTGGTGGGGTTCCCTGCCGTGGCATGAGACACAGGTGATTTTCGATGTGAGATCATCCTCGATTAACGATTTTTTATTTTCCGCCGCCGGCCGGGTGTAGATCCGTCCGGCAATATGATGCTCTAATGTGGAGTGGCACCGGGTGCAGTTAAAATTCTGGCCGTCAATACCCATATGAACATCCAAATGTTTGTCGGGTTTGATCAGGGATGAGTCCAGATCACCATGCTTAACGCCGTCACCGCCACCGCCGTAGAAATGGCAGACCCCGCAGTTTTTACGCCCGGGCAAGCCAACACTTTGGGCCACATTGTTCCACTCCGGCGGATTGTATGTTTTTTTGTTTTCTTTAAATACTGTGGGTTCCTTGGCCGGATGGCCTGCACCGGTTGGAAATTTTTTGTAGGTGCCGGTGCTTTCGTGGCAGACAAGGCAGTCCACCCTGGTTTGATCGGTAAAATCAAAGTCTTTGTCTTTCCAGCCATATCCTGCATGGCATGATGTGCAACGTGCCTCATTGCTGCTTGCAATAATGCAAAAGTTGTTAACTGAATACCCGCCTTTTCCCAACGGGGTGGCGGGGTCTTTGCCCAGGGCTTTCCAAGTCCAGTGAATGGTTTTATGAAATTGCAGGGCTGCCTCATTATGGCAGTCCAGACAGGCCTCTGTGACTTCCGGGCCTGAGGTGAACTCCTGCTGCAAGAGGTCGAATTTTGAATGGTCCGCAGTAATCCACCTTTTTTTCTCTTTTACCGCCTGTTTCGCAAGGACCCTACCAGGGGCCAGTTCCTCCTGGCTGTCATTTGTGGATGCCGTGCAGGGTACAAGGCTGATCGTCAGGATGAACAACGTGATTAGCAGGGAAACTAAAAGATTTCGTTTTTGTTTTATCATTTAAGATCAACGCCTCCTTTTGATTTGGGGTGAGCCCGGATTTGATTTTTGACGTCCGCGCCCCGGTCCTTGACTTAAAGGTGTCCTATTAACGCAGAAAAAATGAAACCTTCTTTTTGTTTGCCTTTTGATCGGACTTTTTCGTTGCGACCCAAGGCAGCAGGAACAATATGATTACTGATAATATTATCAAAAAACCCCCCAATACACCAGACGCATCATAGTTATGAAAACAACGGCACACTTTTTTAAATTGTTTTTCTTGACGCAGTTTGCCTCAAATTGATAGGAAAATAGAACATATAACAGTATCTCGCTGCAAGATCTTAAGAAATATCATTTTTTATTGCATTTTTCATGACATCCTTTGTTTTGACGGTGGATCAGGTATTGCGGTTTCTGTTGACAATTCCCAGAGATCTGTCCTAAAGCAGGGTTGATTCAGTTAAGGATAAAAGCGACATGATGCACAACAAAAAAAATACGTTGGGAAAAAAATGAAAATATCGATACGGTGGGCAATGGTTCTTGGTTGCCTTGGTCTCATCTGGGGGATGCAGATCCTGATCACATCATCTTCCTATGTTTCATCCCAGCGGATGCTGGCCGGACATGCCTGTGACGTGATGCAGAACATTGCGGACCTGACCATGACCCAATCCAGAAACCATCTCCAGCTGGCCCAACGGGCGGCCCTTTTAACCAAACGTCTGCTGGCTTCAGAGGTGGTGGGAAGTCGCAATCAGCAATATGATGTGCTTGAACGTTATTTTCTGGATCAATTATCCTTGTATTCCCATTTTGCCGGTATTTATATCGGTATGCCCAATGGTGACTTTTTTTATGTCAACCGCAGTAATGCACAGACCCCCGGCGGATTTCGGACCAAGGTAATTAATCATATCAATGGCGTGAAAAAAACCCGGATGATCTGGCGGAATTCGGACGGCAGCATGGTTAAAACATCCGAAGATCCCAATGATACCTATGATCCCCGGCAGCGTCCATGGTATAAAAAATCCCTTGCCGAACAGGCGATTATCTGGACAGACCCCTACATCTTTTTTTCATCACAGAAACCCGGAATCACAGTGGCAGGTCCAAGCTTTGCAGCAAACGGCCAATTACAGAGTATTGTGGGTGTGGATATTGAGATTGATGACTTGTCCACTTTTATCAGCCGGTTACGAATCGGCAAGCGTGGCCGTGCATTTATGCTTAACAACAACGGAGATGTGGTGGCATTTCCCGACATCTCGAAAATTAAACAGGTCGAAGGAACCCAGGCCAACCATTTCAGAATGGTTAAAATTGGTGAGTTGGACGATGACCTGAGCCGTTCTGCCTTTAATGCCATTCAGTGGCAGAGAACAGAAACCGGGTTGCTGAAGCTCGACCACTCCCAGTTTGCCAAATTTACCCATAACGGAGATATATACAATACCATGTTCACCCAGTTTTCAGACTCACACTGGCCCTGGATGATCGGTGTGTATATACCCGAAAATGACTATCTGGGTGCACTCAAGGATAATCGATCCTTTAATATCGGAATTACCCTGGCATTTTCGGTAATTGCCACCCTAGTGGGATTACAGTTGTTTCGCAGTATCACACGGCCTTTGATGGGGCTGGAAAAAGAGGCCCTTGCCATCAAGCAGGATGATTTGACCGCCAGTTTCAACACCCGTTCCATATTTAAAGAGATAGACGAAACCGCTACGGCCTTTTCACAGATGAAGGAGTCGCTGCAAACCAGTGAAAAAAAATATCGCCTGATCTTTGAAAACATTCAGGACATCTATTTTGAATGCAACATTGAAGGCAAAATTTTAGAAATAAGCCCCTCTGTGGAAAGGTTGATGCAGCGGGATCGCATGGAGCTTATCGGCATCAATCTCAAGCAGTTCTATAAAAGTGACGATGATTACCAGCGCTTTCTATCCAAACTATTTGATGACGGCTCTTTGACTGATTGGGAAGTTACGCTGGAAAACGAACACGGTGAAATTGCCTATGGCTCGGTTTCGGCCACCTTAAAACGCAATGAGGCTGAAGATGCGCAAACAGTTATCGGTTCGCTACGTATTATTACCGATAGAAAAAAAGCCGAACTCAGACTGCGCCGGTACCAGGATCAGCTGGAGGATCTTGTGAAAGAACGCACACGGGATCTGCAAAAGAGTAACGAACAATTGCGCAATGAAATTGAAACACGCAAAGAGAAAGAAGAGGCCCTTAGACGCAGTGAAGAAAAATACCGGTCCATCATAGAGAATACCAACAACGGCTATTACGAAGTGGATCTCAACGGTCACTTGACCTTTTTCAACGATTCTCTGGCCGTGATTCTGGGATATCCGGTTCAAGAGCTTCAAGGGATGGATTATTCCATTTTGCTAAATGCAGAGGCGTCGCGGCAAGTACCTGAAAAGCTTTCTGATACGTATCGATCCGGAGTGAACGGCAATTTGTCCCGTCTGACAATTACCCGTAAGGACGGTGACCAGCGGACCGTAGACGTCTCAACCGCCCCCATTCTTGATAACAACGGTGAAAAGATCGGTTATCGCGGCGTTGTCCTGGATATCAGCGAAAGGCTCAATGCCGAAGCGGAGAAGAAAAAGTTTCAAGAACGACTGCACCAGATCCAGCGGCTGGAGGGCATTGGAACCCTGGCCGGCGGCGTGGCCCACGACTTCAACAATTTGCTGATGGGTATTCAGGGCAATATTTCGTTGATGATGCTCAGGACTCAGCCTTCAGAGTACCATTACAAAAAATTGAAAAGCATTGAGTCCTGCGTCAGCTCCGGAACCAAGCTAACCCAGCAACTGCTCGGATTTGCACGGGGCGGCAAGTACCTGGCCAAGCCTTTGGATTTTAATCAGATTGTCGTGGATACCGCCCGCATGTTCGGCCGCACACGCAAAGAGATTCAGATGGAAGAGAATATAGAGTATGGTTTGTGGGCGGTCATAGCTGATAAAAACCAGATTGAACAGGTTCTGCTCAACATTTACATTAATGCATGGCAGGCCATGCCCGAAGGGGGAACGGTCGTCATTGAAGCCAAAAACATGGTTCTGGATGCCGCCTTTTCCAAGGCCTTTGACATTCAGCCGGGACGATATGTCTGCGTTTCAATCTCGGATACCGGCATTGGTATTGATCCTAAAATCCAGGCACGGATATTCGAACCGTTTTTCACCACCAAAGGAATGGGCCGCGGCACCGGACTGGGCCTTGCGTCCGCCTATGGTATTATCAAGAATCATGGTGGCGCCATTGATTTTGTCAGCCAACCGTGCAAAGGAACCACCTTTTATATTTATCTGCCCGCCTCGGATGGCGATATCGAACCTGAGCCCGCATTGTGCGAAATAATTTCAAAGGGCACTGAGACCCTGCTGCTTATTGATGATGAAGAGGTCATCCTGCAGGTGGGGCAACCCATGCTTGAATCAATGGGATACAAAGTGATGTCTGCAACCGACGGTAAAACGGCGGTGGAAATTTTTCGTGAGTTCTCCGGGGAGATTGACCTGGTGATACTGGATGTGATCATGCCGGGTATGAGCGGCGGTGCGATTTTTGATGCGTTAAAAGAGATCAATCCCAAGGTCCAGGTACTGCTTGCCAGTGGCTACAGCCTCAGCGGACAGGCCAAAGAGATTTTGTCACGGGGATGCGTCGGCTTCATCCAGAAACCGTTTTCCCTGGAACAGCTTAGTGTAAAATTGCGCGGCATTTTTGACAATTAAGGAACGGGGTTTAAATCACTGACCCATTTTGTTTTTTTATAAGGAACTCTCTGTAACCCACAGAGATGTTTCAATATTCGTTGTGGGCTGAGCCTGGCAGCTGATATATCAGGTCAGCCCATGGCTGTTATATCCGGGAGCGCGGGCGGGACGCCCACGCTCCTGAGGACCACCGAATCCAGAGCGTATTTCAGAATGCACCCGGATATCTTTATACTTCATCTCTTACATCTCAGCTCTCTGATATGCTTCGGCAAGATCGTCCGCCCATGTTCCTCTCCAAACATCGGGGACGGTTTCCTCTACCTGGGTGATGCTTTCCCAGCTGATGCCGATTTCAGTAAAAATATCCTTCAGGATTTCTTCGGTGGGAGCCAGCCAGATGCAGAAGCGTATGCCGGTTTTTTCGTTGTAGTAAGTTCTGACCCAGGTAGCTGCTTCAACAGCTGCCAGTTTGCGCCAGTTCTCCTTAATGACTTCCCAGTCAACACCTGGCGAGTTATGAACCATCATGTATTTTTTTGTTTTACTCATGGCTAATCTCCTTATGTTAGGTTAACTTGGTGCGCCTTTCAGCTATTGGCTGTCCGGCTAAACATAGTTATTACAAGGATCATGCCGAAGATTCTTTTAATGCTTTAAGTTTTATGTAACTATTCAATATAATTTATAAATATAAAATTTTTTTTCTGATACATTTCAACACCACAAAAGATTGACAATTTCTTGTCCGCCACTTATGATAGAAAGTAGTTTTAGTAGCGCTACAAGTTGCGCCACTGAATCATTCAAAAATAAAGAAATCCAACTATGGAAAACATTCAACAGGCGATCGAGAAAAACGAACTGCTCAAGCGGTTGCTGGAAGCTATCGGTGACGGCGTTTTTGTGCTGGATCCCACTGGAAAAATCGTCGCCTGGAATCCGGCCATGGAAGCCATTACCGGATATTCATTTAAAGAAATGAAAGGAAAAAGCTGCCAGACACTAAAGTTTAGTTATTGTTTCGGCAGGGACTGCCCTTCCGGGATGCATGACTGCAGGGTACTTAAAAACGGTAAAACCACACCCACCGAATGCATGATCAGCCACCGGGAAGGGCATGCCCTTTCAGTGAGCAAAAAAGCCCGGGTCATTAGAAATAATCGCGGACAGATTATAGGGGTGATCGAAACCGTTATTGATTTGACTGAGCTTAAAAATGCCCGGCTGAAGATGGAAGAAGCCACCCGCCGCCTGGGCGAATTGAACCGGCTGGGCGGTATCATCGCCAAAAGTCAGGTCATGCAGAATGTTTTCTCTTTTATAAAGGCGTCAGCCGCCAGCGAAACGACTATTTTTATCCAAGGTGAGAGCGGAACGGGCAAAGAACTTGTGGCCGGGGCCATTCATTCCATTGGTGAAAGAAGGAACAGGCCCATGGTTACGGTTAACTGCAGCGCTTTGTCCGAATCATTACTGGAAAGCGAGTTGTTCGGACATGTCAAAGGTGCGTTTACCGGAGCGAACCGGGATCGGATCGGCAGGTTTGAACAGGCTGACCAAGGCACTATTTTTTTAGACGAAATTGGTGAAATTTCACCTTATATCCAGATAAAACTTTTGCGTGTACTTCAGGAAAAAGAGATAGAACGCGTTGGAGAGTCCCGAAAGCGCAAGGTGAATATCCGGATCATTACCGCTACCAATAAGGATTTGAAATTACTTGTTGATGACGGCCTCTTCCGGGAGGATCTGTATTATCGCCTCAAGGTGTTTCCCATCTATCTGCCGCCCCTGCGAAATCGTAGAGAAGACATCCCGCTGCTGATCAACCACTTTATTAAGCTGAATAATAAAATATCCGGCGGAACCGTTACCGGTATTACAAAACCGGTTTTGAAAACCTTCATGGAATATGACTGGCCCGGAAATATCCGGGAACTGGCCAATGCCGTTGAACATGCATTTGTGCTTTGTTCAGGCCGCCAGATTGAACTCGAAGATCTTCCTGTAGAAATCATCGGACAAAAGACCTCCGATGCTGAACCATCTCACCCATACCCGGCGCCTTCCCCGCCCCGTAAAAAGCAGCGCCGGCCCCTGGACCGGGAGCGTTTACTGGCCATCCTCCATGAGTCAGGATGGAATAAAGCTGAAGCTGCCAGGCAAACGGGCTTCAGCCGGGCAGCCATCTGGAAATACATGAAAAAGTGGAATATTCCCATGCAGCATGAATAACGGCCATGGGCCGTCCTTGGTCTCTCTACACCCAGGCTTGGGCCCACAACAAAAAAAAATTTAACGCCAGAAAATATCCCGGGTTCTGAAAACCAGGGTTCTCTTTTCTCCCGGTTGCAGGTTCAATGCACCGGCTTGCTCTTTTGATAATAAAAGGGTAAGCCTGAAGGCGTTTGCGTCAAAGTCCACCTCAATACGGCCGGTTTTAGGTTCCAATGCCATTCGGGTGACCAGGACAGGGAGCCGGTTTTCTCCGTGGAGTTGGTTTTCACCGTCCCTGGCGATATTGATCTTGTCCGCCGGTATCAGGGCAGTCTCCCCAGTTTTGCAGGGCAGGGGGATATCCCGGCCGCCGGACACCGGCAGAATCCAGTCGACGGTATTACCGGTCTGTGCCTGGTAGGGTGGGGGAAATATGATCTCTTCGTGGGTGGTAAAAATCCGGCCTTTTTCCATGGAGACCCGGGTGTCGCTGACGGTATTGAGCCAGGTCAAATCATGGCTGACAATGATCAGGGTACAGCCCCATTTGTCCCGGGCCGCCAAAGAGGCCCGGCGAATGAGGCGGGCGCTTTCGGCATCCACACTGGCCACAGGTTCGTCCAGCAAAAGCGCCCGGGGCTCAAGGATCAGCCTGGCCGCCAGGGCCACCCGCTGGGCTTCTCCGCCGGACAACTGGTGCCATGCCCTGTTGTGAAAGGCATCATAGTCCAGGCCCACCGCAGCCAGAGCCAGGGCTGCCCGCTGTTTTAATTTTTGGGTCTCTTTCCTGATTTTAAGGCCGTAGATGACATTATCCAGGACCGAGCGTCTGAGCAGATAGGGGGTCTGGGTCATCAGGGTAACTTTGGATCTAATCCTGGCGGACATGGGGTGTTCCCTGCGGCCGTTGAAACGGATTTCGCCCCGGCTGGGGGCCATGGCGAATGCCAGCAGCTTTAAAAGCGTAGATTTACCGCTGCCGTTGGGGCCGGAGATGCCTAATATGCTTCCCGTCGGGATGCTGAATTCGTCAATGTCAAGCACCTTTTTACTGCCATAGTAATGGCAGATGCGGCAAAGGGTGTATAAAGGTGCCGGGAAAGTCATCTTATTCTACCTTTTCCTCAGGAAAGAGAGGCTTAGGTTTACCGTAAATGCAATAAGCATTAAAACAATGCCCAACGCAATGCCGTCGGCAAACATGCCTTTGTTGGTTTCCAGGGCTATGGCCGTGGTCATGGTCCGGGTGTGATATTTTATATTACCGCCCACAATCATGGAGATGCCCACCTCGGTGAGGACACGGCCGTATGCCGTAACAGCGGCGGCAAGAATACCAAACCGGACCTCCCACAGGCAGGTCAAAATGATGTCTTTTTTTCCTGCACCTAATGAAACCAGGGTCAGCTTCAGGGCAGGGTCTATATTCTCAATGATGGAGGCCGTGATGGCCGTCACCACAGGAAAGGCCAGGATGGTTTGGCCAACGGCAATACCGGTCAGGGTAAATAAGAGGCCCATATCGCCCAGAGGGCCTTTGGAAGAGATAAACGCATAGACAATCAGCCCGACACAAACCGTAGGCAGGGCCAAAAGTGTGTCCAAAATCGTTCTTATGGGGCGTTTGAACCTGAAGTCAAAGTAACCGAGAATGAATCCACAGGGCAGTCCGGTTAAAAGACTGACCAGCATGGACCCGGTGGAAGCTTGGACTGTGGCTGAAACTGCTGACCAGGTGGAGATATCTCCACTGATCAGCAGTTGGATCGCTTTAAGAAACCCTTCAAGCAGAAATGCCATTAATAACCTTTACAACACTGGGTTGATCGATGCCGGTTTTCATGAAACTGGAAACAAGATACAAGAAACAAGAGGGCGAAGCGCCTGCGGTGCCCATTTTAGTCTTGCATTGTTTGTTGTTGGCTTGTGGACCATGGGCGTTATTTTGCATTGGGGATAAACAATTTTTTTCCCAGGAGCCGGAATTCGCCGATTTTAGTCTGGGCAGCTTCCGAGGCCATCCAGTCGGAAAATTTTAAGGCCAGGTCATACTTGGCATCAGGGCAGTTTTTAGGATTTAAAGTCAACACCGAGTACTGGTTCAAGAGGATATCGTCCCCTTCCACCAGCACGATCAAGGAGGCATCCCCGCCCTGCTGGTCCTGATATTTGATATAGGTGCCACGATCGGTCATGGTGTAGCCGTTTTTTTCCTGGGTTACATTAATGGTGGCCAGCATACCTTGGCCGGTTTGGACGTACCATTGTTCCTTGTCCGGCAATTCAATTCCTGCATTTTTCCAGAGCAGTTTCTCTTTCTTGTTGGTACCCGAATCATCTCCCCGGCTCATGAAAAAGGCTTGGTTTGTCTTGATGGCTGACAGGGCCTGGGAAATATTTTTTCCTTTTACACCGGCCGGGTCTGATTTCGGGCCGATGATCACAAAATCATTATACATGATTTCCCGTCGGTCTTTGCCGAAA
The DNA here is from genome assembly GCF_000373985.1 of Desulfobacter curvatus DSM 3379. GTDB lineage: Bacteria > Desulfobacterota > Desulfobacteria > Desulfobacterales > Desulfobacteraceae > Desulfobacter > Desulfobacter curvatus. The sequence continues at coordinate 19,830 of NZ_KB893075.1, read as the reverse complement.
CCCGCGGCTATGTAGGCCTTTTCTGCCGGGGGGGCATGGACCAGCAGCACATCCACGTCACAGTTCTGGCCAAGTTTCAGGGCTTTGCCTGTCCCCGTGGCCGTCCATTTCAGGGCGATTCCGGTGTCCTGTTCAAAAAAAGGAATCAGATAATCAAGCAAGCCTGTGTTGTCTGTGGAGGTGGTGGTGGCCATCATCAGTTCTCCTTTACTTTCGGCCTGTGCCATAACACCACAAGATAGAACCATGAGGACGGCAACCAATAGGGATAGATATTTTCCGGGTTTCATTTTTGTCTCCTTTAATAAAATAAAATGGTGAATTAAGAGTTGCGGTTTTGTATTCGTGGAAAATGTTACGAAGTGTGCCTGTTTCTATAGTCCAGGATGCTATTGTTTGTCAAGAAATACATACTTTTGGGGGCAGGGCGCAGTTGCATAGTTTTTTGCTGACCTTGTGGCCATTGATGCGAATTGCTGTAAAATCAATTGTAAATAATGGCCGGCAATAAGGCAAAGACCATCAAAGACACCCCGATGGTGACATTTTTTATAAAAATAACGTTCCCGCAAAATTAAAATAATGGTATTTTCAAATAGAGTAAGATACAGGTAGTATATAATTTCCAATTATCCGTTGATCGGAGAGTCCAGAAAGTTTTTTTTAACTTACGCTATTATTCATTCAGCACAAAATGTATCTGCCTGTCTTATCACAATATTGGATCACTAAAGACTCTACGGACTGAAAACAATAAAAATTACGGGGAAAAATTTTTGATATATTTATGCGTTGGGTGTAAGGGGAAAAGAATCTAAAATGATAAAAAATGTAATGGAAAAACAAACAATACTCATTGTGGATGACACGCCGGATAATTTGGCCATCCTGGGTGAACTGCTGATGCCTTATTATCAGGTCCGCGTTGCCAATTCAGGTCCTAAAGCCCTTACCGCCGCCTGTACCACCCCTTTGCCGGACCTTATCCTTCTTGATATTATGATGCCGGGAATGGACGGGTATGAGGTAATCAAACATTTGAAGAACAACCCGGATACCAGTGACATTCCCGTTATTTTTATAACGGCGCTGGACACGTGCGAAGACGAGACCAAAGGGTTCGACCTTGGTGCCATGGACTATATATCCAAACCGGTTCGCGCGCCTATTTTGCTGGCCCGGGTTAAAGGGCAGCTTGAGATCAAGGCGGCACGGGATATTCTGCGTAACCAGAACAACTGGCTTGAATCGGAAATTCAACGGAGAATCCGCCAGTATCAAAAAGTCCAGGACATCAGCATGCGGGCATTGGCCAGTCTGGCTGAGGCCCGGGATGACGAGACGGGGAATCATATCCTGCGCACACAAAATTACCTGCAGATTATAGCTGAGGATCTGGTTGACCACTCCCTGTATACCGACGTTCTTACTCAACAGACCATTGAGATCTATGCAAAGGCCGCTCCGCTTCACGATATCGGTAAAGTGGGTATTCCGGACCATGTTCTGTATAAGCCGGGCAAGCTTACCCCGGAAGAGTGGGAAATTATGAAAACCCATTCTCAGATAGGGGCGGACGCCATTCAGCGGGCTATCGGCAATGAGGACGATAAAGAAGCGGTCGATTTTCTCTATGTTGCCATGGATATTGCCGGTTATCACCATGAAAAGTGGGACGGTAGCGGTTACCCTAAAGGGCTGGCTTCAAACCATATTCCGCTGGCTGCAAGACTGATGTCACTGGCCGACGTGTTTGATGCGTTGACCAGCCGCCGGGTTTATAAATCTGCATACCCCATGGATGTCACTGTAAAAATTATCAATGAGGGGCGCGGAGTTCATTTTGATCCGGATATCGTCGATGCATTTAATCGACGGATGGATGATTTTCAGGACATCGCGGCCCGGTATAAGGAACAAAATGACCCCCAGGATGCAAAATCAACTAAATAACAGCCATTAATTCCATCACAAGGATAGCGTTAACATGCTTAAATATATTTTATCTCTTACATGTTTGCTGATTGTGCTGTTGCTTGGGGAAGGCTTTACCATTTGTGCCGGGATTACTATTATTTGTTTCGTCTTGTTTCAGAATTTGTATCAGCAAAAAAAAATCAAGGGAATGGAAATAGAGCATGCGCAAAGAATTGCAGATCAGCGTTTTGACTCGCTGAGCAATAATATACCGGGGGGGTTTGTTTTTCGTTTTACCATATTTCCAGATGGCACAAGAGCGTTTTCCTACATCAGCCAGGGGGTGCAAAAGCTGTTTGATTGTTCACCCGAACAGATCATCAAGGATCCGTCATTGGTGCTGTCACGCATGGATAAAAATTCTGAAGCCATTTTTCGTATGGTCATGGCAGACAGTGCCGAAAATATGTCCATAATCACGGAAGAATTTAAGTTTGATCTGGATAATGACCGGGTATTATGGATGCAGTTTAACACCCATCCGGTCAAGGAGGCTGAAGGACGCATCGTTTGGGACGGTGTTGGAATCGACATCACCGGGCATAAAAAGGCGGAATACGATTTGCGGCAAAGCGAGGTACGGTTTCGCAAGATATTTAACGAATCCCGATCTCCGGTGTTTCTGATGGAAAATGAACGGTATATTGATGCCAACCAGGCGGCTCTGGAGCTTTTAGGGTATGACGAGCCCGAGGCGTTGCACGGAATCTCTCCCGAAGATATCTCCCCTAAATATCAGCCGGATGGAGAACTATCTATAGAGAAAGTCAAGGCGGTCCATAAGATCGCCTTGACACAGGGAAGTCATCGCTTTGAATGGGAGTATCTTAAAAAAGACGGCACCCATATTTTTGCCGAAGTGACATTGACGCCCATACGTTTTGAAGACAGGACATTTATCCATATCTCCTGGACAGACATCACCCAACGTAAGCAGATGGAAAGCCGGCTAAAGGAGTTTGAAGCCATCGTGAACTCGTCAGATGATGCCATTATTTCTAAAACCGTATACGGTACGGTCCTCAGCTGGAACCGGGGGGCGGAAAAGATCTTCGGATATAAGGCGGATGAAATCATCGGACGGCCCATCAAGCAACTGTTTCCCCACGATTTATGGGTTCAGGAACAAAAAATTCTTGAAAAAATAAGACAGGGCATCAATATCGAACACTTTGAAACCCGGAGGGTGCGCAAAGATGGTACCGTCATTGATGTATCTGTTACAATTTCTCCTATATATGATAAGTACGGTGTTGTTTGGGCGGCATCAAAGATTGCAAGGGATATTACGGAGAAAAAGCAGATCGCCTTCTGGCTTGAAGAGCAGCGGCGGCAATTCAAAACCCTTTTAGAAGCCATTCCGGATCTTGTGTGGCTCAAAGACAATAACGGCGTGTTTCTTTTCTGCAATCGTCGCTTTGAAGCCATGTTAGGGGCAAAAGTAGGGGAGATTGTGGGCAAAACCGACTATGATTTCTTTGATAAAGAGATTGCGGATGCTTTCAGGCAAAGGGACAGGGGTGCTGTGGAGGCAGGGAAGGCCACCATGAACGAAGAGTGGGTAACATTTCCCTCTGATGGCCATATGGAACTCTTGGAAACCATCAAAACCCCTTTGAAGAATGATAAGAATGAGACCATCGGTATTCTGGGGATTGCCCACGATATTACGGCAAGGACCCGGAATGAAGAGCATTTGCGCAAATTTTCCCTGGCCGTGGAACAAAGTGCCAATGCCGTTGTCATCACTGACAGGAACAGCACTATAGATTACGTCAATCAGCGTTTCACGGAAATGACCGGCTATTCCAGAGATGATGTGATTGGAAAAACCCCGCGTATTCTTAAATCAGGAGAAACACCCCGGGAAACATATGTACAGCTGTGGGATGCCCTGGGGAAAGGAAAATCGTGGAGCGGAGAATTTATAAATTTACATAAAAACGGTGAAAAATACTTCGAATCTGCAGTCATTACTCCCTTGCGTGATAAGGACGGCACGGTAACCCATTTTGTGGCGATTAAAGAGGACATCACCGAGAAGAAACGGATCGAACAAGAGTTGAGCGATCACCGTCAGCATCTTGAAGAACTGGTGAAATCGAGGACTGTTGAGCTTGAGACCGCCAAACAGCAGGCCGAAGCCGCCAATCAGGCCAAGAGTACGTTCCTTGCCAATATGAGCCATGAAATCAGGACCCCGATGAATGCCATTATCGGGTTTGCCCATCTGATCCGCGGGCATATCAAGGATGAGGAGCCGCAAGAGATGGTCTTTAAGATCATTCGATCCGGTAAACATCTGCTGGATATCATTAATGACATACTTGATTTGTCGAAAATTGAAGAGGAGGCTTTAATATTGGAAGAGACCACTTTTTTAACATCCGCCATCATTGATAATGTCTGCAGCATGATACAGGAACCGATTTTCCATAAAGGACTACAGTTAATTGTAAACAATGATCCTGCACTGAATACGCTGCCTGTCATCGGTGACCCCTTACGCCTTCGACAGATACTGGTCAACTATCTTGGCAATGCCGTGAAGTTTACCGAAAAGGGCCGGATTACTTTGAATGCGATTGTTTTCCAAAAGCGTGCCCATGACGTTAAGTTGCGTTTTGAGGTTAAGGATACCGGTATCGGTATCAGTGATGACCAGAAAGCTTGCGTGTTTGATTCATTTGTACAGGCAGATTCCCTGACAACCCGTAAACATGGTGGTACGGGGTTGGGACTGGCCATCTCCAGGCAACTGGCGCGTATGATGGGCGGGGATGCCGGCGTTGACAGCGAACTTGGAAAGGGCAGCACCTTCTGGTTTACCGCCGTATTTAAAATTGGCGACAGCACAGATATCAAGTCCGATGTCTGTGAAGCGTTGATAAAACTTCGCGAAAATGCCCGTGTTCTTCTGGTGGAAGACAATGAGATCAACCAGGAAGTGGCTAAAAGTATTCTGGAACAATTTGGATTGTCTGTGGATACGGCCTTTAACGGCCGTGTGGCCTGCAGGAAAGTGGAGTCAAATCAATATGACCTGATTCTCATGGACATGCAAATGCCGGTCATGGATGGTTTGGAAGCCTCCCGGAAAATAAGAGAAACGCCGAATGGCAGACATGTTCCCATTGTGGCATTAACCGCCAATGCATTTGAGGAGGACCGCAAACGTTGTCTTGAGGCCGGAATGAACGGCTTTGTTGCAAAGCCCTTTGAGCCCGAGCAATTGCATGCTATCCTGGCTCGATGGATACCTGGCCGTGATGGTATTGAGGGGCTCAATGATGGTGACGCGATTGAGTCGTTATGCCGGGGTAAGAACGATGGTGTCTACAGTCACATTGATCAAAAAACCGGCTTAAACTATGTGAAAAAAATAGAAATTTATCAAAAGATGTTGGACAAATTTTTAGAGCAGCAGGCTGATCTGCCGGCACGTTTTGAAATCGCACTCCAGAATAAGGATATGGAGTTAGTGCGGCGTATGGCCCATTCTATCAAAGGATCGGCAGGAACGCTTGGAATGCATGAATTACAGGAGATTGCAGCATCGTATGAAAATCTTGTGCGCAATGGTGCAGGAGATCAGGAACTCAATGAGGCCTTTGGTGATTTAAAAAAGGAGATCTCCGCAGTTTGCCGAGAAATTCAGGGGATGAACAAACCCCCTGCCATTGAACAGGATACCGTTAATCCGGTAGAACTTAAATCAATGGTGGGTCAACTCGTTGAATTTTTAAAGCAGAACGATATGAGGGCTTATAAAATCTGGGAAAAAGTACATCCGGATCTGATGACCATCATTAAGAGTGAAGATATCGATCCCTTAAAGCATCAGATTGAAAATTTTGATTTTTCAGAAGCCCTGTCTACGCTGAAAGATCTGATGGCCTGTTACCCGGAACAACTCATCAATGATTAGTTTTCGGGCGTTATTTGACCAAGAACTCAAACAAATGAAAGACTCCGGTGAAATAGCGCAGTTCTTAAACAAGTACACTCTATCCAATTGAAGACATATAAAGGGGCAGGAACATATGGCAGATCAGATCAGGAAGACCCCCGCTTTAAAGGATGCGTTGAAACAACGATCCCTTGCCGGTACGCTGACTCTACTTTTAACGTTAACTGTGACTGTGGTTGCATTGACCGTTGCCGGTATTTTGTATGTTGCCGTGTCAAAGAGTGAATACCGGCAACTGGAGGAAAAAGCGGATGAGTTTATTTCATCAATAGATGATGTTCTTGAAATTCCTTTATGGAATATGGACCGTGAAAATATACAAAAAATTGCCCAGGCATATACCGATAATGAGCTGTTTGAATATCTTGAAATCCGGGATAATCTGAATACTTCGTTTTTTAATTATTTTCGGAATCGAAACGCACCGGTTATCGGTAAATCGAGTGATATCTTCCATGGAGGCCGGCTTGTGGGACATATTGATGTGGCCTTTACCACACAAGGGTTGATCCACCGTAATCATAAGATTCTTTTATCGGGCCTTGGTATACTTGCCATAATTATTTTTGCTCTGACCCTGGTAACGGGATTGTTTTTCAGAGCTGTTTTAAAAAATCTTTTTCGGCGCCTTAACGCCATATCCGATGCGTATGCACTGGGAAAAGATATTATGCCTGAACACGAAATTCCATATCGTGAGTTTCAATCTTTGATTGGTATTCTTGGGGATATGCGCGATACGCTGAATATGCAGGTGATGGAAATTAAAACTGCAGAAAAAAAATATCGAACTATTTTTGAAAATGCGGTGGAGGGTATATTCCAGTCCACTCCCGACGGCCATTTCATTAATGTCAATCCTGCTATGGCACGAATGCTTGGCTACAAATCCCCCCAGGACTTAATTCAGTCCATCTCGAATATCGGAGAACAGCTTTATGTGTCCCCTGGCCGTAGAGAAGAATTCATCCGGCAGATAAAAACGCAAAAAGAGGTGACAAATTTTCACACCGAGTTTCGAACTGCAGACGGGGGAACAGTCTGGCTGTCATTCTACTCCAGGTCTGTCCGGGATGATAACGGCAAACTTGAGTACATCGAAGGGATGGCCCTGGATATTTCCCAGCAAAAAAAAGCCGAGGAGGAAAGGAAAAAGTTAGAAGCGCAACTGATTCATTCCCAGAAACTTGAATCCGTAGGCCGACTTGCCGGGGGCGTTGCCCATGATTTTAATAACATGCTCAGCATCATTTTAGGGTATTCCGACATGATGCTGCAGACTGTGACGCCCAAGGACCCGAATTATGAAAGGCTGGTTGCCATCAGTTCCGCTGCCAACCGGTCGGCAGGCCTGACGGGGCAGCTTCTTACTTTTGCCAGCCAGCAGACGGTTTCACCTAAGATTTTGGATTTAAATAAGAAGATCCAGGATATGATCAATATGCTTAAGCGTTTGCTCAGAGAGGATATTGATCTACAATTTTTACCGGGCGAAGATATCGGAATGGTAAATATAGATCCAAGCCAACTGGATCAGATATTGGTAAACCTGTGTATTAATGCCAGAGATGCCATTGTTGGCATCGGTCAGATTTCCATTGCAACCGGACATGTCTTTATGGATGAAAAGTACTGCCGCCAGCATTCGGATGTTGTTGTGGGGGATTATGTCACGCTATCAGTCAGGGACAACGGCTGCGGCATGGAACCATCCATGCTGGACAACATTTTCGAGCCTTTTTTCACAACCAAAGAAGATTCAAAGGGATCCGGTCTGGGACTGTCCACTGTCTATGGTATCGTTAAGCAGAACAACGGCAGTATTCATGTGCATAGTGAGCCCGGTAAAGGAACCGTCGTTACGGTTCGTCTGCCTGAGTCCCGGGATGTGATACCTTCAGTCGTGCACGATACTGATACGAACGTATCATCTAAAGGGAATGAAACCATTCTTCTTGTGGAGGATGAGGAAACACTTCTTAATCTATGCCGTGAGACACTGGAGCAGATGGGGTACACGGTATTGGCTACGGATTCTCCCAGGGAAGCCTTGCGTATTGCAGCTGAGCACCCTGGGGAGATCCAGTTGCTTATGACGGATATCGTTATGCCCGGAATGAACGGCCTGGAACTTGCCGATAAACTGATTCGTGAGCATCCCGGCATTAGATGCCTTTATGTATCGGGGTATACGACAGATGTTTTTTTCCCCAACGGAGTCGTGGAAGAGGGCTCTCATTTCCTTCAAAAGCCCTATACCAAAAATGATTTGAAAAACATGCTTCGAAGAATTTTATCCTGAACAACCGCCATCTGGGTTTCAATGGGTAATTTACCGGGTGGCCGCGGACAAAACCGGCACGGACAAATTTAGAAGAGATAATCTGTAGCGATAAAAATCAAAGCTGCAAATAATCCTATGCAAAGTATAATTACAATATCTCTGGACATGGCATCTCCTTAATTTTCAGTTTTCTTATCCTTCTTTTCTTATCCTTCTTTGGGGATACGGAATATTAGATTAAGGGCTTCATCATGAATTTTTTCCCAGAGATCTTCTCCTCCAAAGCTTTCAATATAGAGTTTCATTTTCGGTTCAGTACCTGATGGCCTAATGGCAAACCATGACCCATCCGATAGATTGACTTTTATACCTCCTATGGGGCTATTATTCCCCGTGGCTTTTGTCTGAATGTTAACGATTGATAAACCTGCCAATGATGTAGCCTTTATTGAGTCCGGAGATGTTTGTGAAAGTATTGTTTTTTGCTCATTGGTTATAGGGCCATCTATCCTTTTATAGTAAGGATTTCCAAATTCAGGTACCAATGTGTCTTTATAAATTTGGGATGGCGTTTGTCCGGTTTTCGCCAGAATCTCAGCCGCAAGCAATGTTAAGATAAACCCATCTTTATCTGTAGTCCAAACATCTCCGTTTTTTCTTAAAAAAGTTGCGCCGGCACTCTCTTCACCACAAAAGGCAATTTTTCCTTCCATCAAACCGTTAACAAACCATTTGAATCCAACAGGCGTTTCAAAAATCGTCTTGTTGAATCCCATAACCACTTTATCAATCATGCTGCTGCTGACTAAGGTTTTTCCTATGCTAAGGTTATTTTCCCATAACGGCCTGTTTTGGAGCAGGTACCAAATGGCCACGGATAAATAATGATTAGGATTCATCAGGCCATCCGGGCAAACAATTCCATGTCTGTCAAAATCCGGATCATTTCCCCATGCAATATCGTATTTATCTGCAAGCTTGATTAGGTTTGCCATCGCATGGGGTGAGGAGCAATCCATTCTTATTTTTCCATCATAATCCGGGGGCATGAAGCTAAAAGTTTTATCAACTGTTGAATTGACAACATCAATATCAAATCCATATTTATCAGCAATAGGATCCCAAAAATTTACACCGGCACCACCCATCGGATCTATTCCAATTTTGATTTTTGATTGATGAATCGTTTCTGTGTCTATCACATCGGATAAAGATTCTACATAAGGGGTGATAAAATCCCTTTCATACGTAGACAAAGCTGAAAGGGCTTTCTTGTAAGCAATTCTTTTAATCCCCAAATTTTTAGAATTTATCAGCTGATTTGCTCTTTTTTCAATGAAATTTGTTATTTCAATATCAGCAGGCCCCCCATGCGGCGGATTATATTTAAATCCGCCGTCTTCGGGCGGATTATGAGACGGCGTAATAATAACGCCATCTGCAAGACTCTTTTTATTAGTCCGGTTGAACTCCAGAATCATAAACGAAATGACTGGGGTGGGCGTATATTCACAATTCCCGTGGATGAAAACCTCCACATTGTTTGCGGCAAAAACTTCCAGTGCGGTTTTAAAAGCCGGGAAGGAAAGCGCGTGAGTATCATAACCTAAAAACAGGGGCCCAGAGATTTTGTTTTTTTTTCGATAATCACAAAGCGCTTGAGAAATAGATAATATATGTTTCTCATTGAAAGTACCGTCTAATGATGAGCCTCGATGTCCGGAAGTCCCGAAAGATACGTCTCCTGTTATTTGTGTTGAATAATAAGAAGATACTATTTTTTCACTATTATTTCTATTTTCCATTAATATTCTCTTTCCTGAAGGGTAAAAATTTAGGGAACAGCCTCTTTTTTATTGATTAACAAACGGGACGCTTCAGCATTTTTTCATACAATAAAAGATACTGTTCTACTGTCACCGAATGATCAAACCTTTCATGGCTTTGTTTCATGATCCTGGATATTTGAGGGTTCTTTACGTCCCGTGGTAAGCTGTAAAACATCATCGCCTTATCAATTGCTCTCATCAAGCTGCCTACATCAGATTGATTGAATAAAAATCCGTTCCCGCTGTTATGCACAACGTCCAGGGGAGTGACGGATTGATGATTGCCGTTATTATTATGCACAATAGGAAGACTCCCATATAAAAGCCCGGTAATTTCTTCAGAACTGACGGGTTCCACTGAAAATTGAACCAACACAAAGTCTGATGCAGCATAGGCCGCCCGTAAAAGTGAATTCTCCGGTGTACTGACAGCGACCCTGTTTGTTAAACCAACATCCCGAATAGTATCCTTTATCAGTCCCCTAATCGTTCCTCCGGCTGTAAAAATAATTTCTAAATTCTGATGCCGGGCCCTGGCAAGAAGCTCATACATTATCGTTGAAATGAAATACGAGCTATTATGGACCTTGTCCATACATGACGGCAAGAATAAAATTGGCTTCAGTGGATCTTTGGGCAATCCCAAACTGTCCTGGAGAAAAATTTTATTGGTTTTTTTACCGTCGATATGGTTTTTTTCATCATAATTTTTAAATAGGGCTGTATCGTTTTTTGGCAGGCATGATTCATCCGGGCAGTTCAAGATCCCTGATGCGCATCCCTGAGTGACTTTGTTTGAAAGTTCCTGTTGAATGGGTGGAGTAACGAACGGATGCTGCCCTTGAATCATTTCTTTTAGGAATTCAGGACAGGTCGTATTAACAAAAAGAGCTGCAAAGATACCACTGGCAAGAAAATCCACCGGATTAGAGCCGCGGGTTTCTTCATAATTCAAGGGCTGCCGTTCAAAAAAAAGGTCCTGCCAGAAATACGCTGTATCAATTCCCCTGTCTTCGATGGAAGACAACAAGGCCTTATTGTTATAAATATTATTAATAGTGAAAAGGCAGGGTATTCCAAGTCTTTTTACCATGGCAGGAATTAACCCCGTCATCCAATCATTGCAATGAATCAGGTCCGGTTGAACGCGGGGGATAATCGTGTTGATCACCTCTCGCTGGAAGGACAGTGAGCTTTTTATATTTTCCTGGTCAAAATCGGAATATATCTTTTCTTTATAAAAAAACATTTGATCTTCAGCCAGATGAACCCTTGCTTCCTTGTCGTGGTTTCTTGTCCTGCTAAGCTGTCGTTGAAACAAAGAACTCTCATTATTATTGAACAAGGTGCGGTAATCAGGAAGCGCCACATGGATATCTGCACCTTGTTTATACAGGGAATGAATGAGTGCGGCGGAATCGTCCGCCAACTTACCGGCTCTCGCCTTCAGGGAAGTGCCCATGGCACTCATTTTTTCCGGCAGATAAGACACTTCCGGCGTTACGAATAGAATTCTGGGCTTTTCAAAATCATGAGGCATCGGGCGCTCCTATAGTCCAAATATTCTGAACTTAACTATTTTTTTACTCAAATTATGTTTATACTGAATATAACTCACTGATATTTGGATATAATATAACTCCGTGTTTCGTCCGGCTTCCGCTGCCTGAGGCAAACTAAACAACCATAACATTCACGGCATTAGGTCCCTTTTCTCTCTGTTCAACATCAAAGGTCACCTTATCTCCCTCATTAAGAGCCTTAAAGCCGGGAGTGTTAATTGCAGAATGATGGACAAAAATATCCCGTCCACCGCTATCCGGTAAAATAAAGCCAAACCCCTTACCTTCATTGAACCACTTTACTGTTCCGCTCGCCATTTCAGACATTCTCCTTCTTTGTTAAATGACAATTACCGAGTTTTCACAATCCCCGTAAGCGCAATGAATATAAGCATCGGCTTTCGTGTCATTGAACCAGTTCTCCCCATCCGCAAGGTATCTGAACTGATATTTTTTATTAAGATCAAGGTTCACCGTAGCAGCAAAGGTCCCGTTTTTGTTCTTTTTCATGGGCGTTGCGCATTTGTCCCATTGATTGAATTCACCCACCACATGGATTTTTTTTGCACCATCTGTCATCTCTTTTTGAGCCAGGAAAGTCACCTTGCACTGTGATTTGTTTTTTAGATATTTTTTTTTGATGGTCATAATTTCTCTCCTTATCTTCTCCAAATTGATTGAGTGTATGGATTTCCAGATGTAACAAGCTTACAGAGCCTGGAAACTTCTAAATGAGGATAGGGGGGGGATGATTACAAGTCAACACGATAGAAGACTATAAAAAAACATATAAACCGACTATTAAAAATAGGGGATTATTCGAGGGACAACAGGAATGACCGAAGATTTATTTTTTTGTTTTTCAGCCCTGTTTTTGCCCGGATATTATCCCGGTGTCGGGAGACGGTGTGAAAAGAGCAGTTCAGGATTTGTGATATTTCTTTGTTGGATTTTCCCGATTTGATAAGTTGGGCCACATGAATTTCCGTAGGGGTTAAATTTATCAGTTTATCTGATAATTTTTTTGAAAACGGGGAAAGGATGTGTTTTAAACTCAACTCCAGAATCTTGACTATTTCTTCCTGATCTTCTTGTGTCAGTGTGTTTTTCAGGTTTTGAATAATGGGGGTAAGCAGCATTTGATAGTTGGCAAATATATTTTTTTCAATTTCGTCTTTATCCAGTTCTCTTCTTTTCAGCAGCACTTTCAAAGCCGCATTCATATCTTCCAGTTCATTAGCCTTTTGTTGCAGTTCTAACTCGGTTTGTATGCGGGCGGTAATATCAATCTGGTATTTTATGATCTGAGCGATTCGTCCGTTCTGGTCTAATACCGGAAAGGCGTACGTTTCGATGTTTAACGGATTTCCCTGCTCATCGTGGTATAACTGTTCTCCAACAAAGGGTTTTCCCGTTCGCTTGACTTCCTGCACCGGGCATGTATAGTCATCACCGGTACAAGGAGTGCCCCGCTGGAATAAGATTTCATGGCATTTAAGCCCCACCATCTTTTCCCCGCCGTAAGCTTCATTGGCTAATTCAACGGTATAGTCCATTGCGTTTATAACGGCAAACGGCTTTGTTATCGAATTAATGGTCGTTCTCAGGAACATCTCGTTTTGGCTTATTGCCTCTGTCATCCGGACTCGCTCTATGATATGCCCCAATCTTTCCGTCATGGCATTGAGCAAACAAACCTCTTCTATCGAAAACAATTCACCATTAAATTCCGGCCGATTCTCTGTATAGCATACCATCACTTGCCCGATTTTCTTTTTCTGAATGACAATATCACTTGTTTGCATCCATTGCGTTTTCCGGAAATCCTTTGTTTGAAAAATTTGCCCTTCCAGATCAATACAGGCTTCTGTGATTTCAGGAAACTGCCAGGCCTGGGGAATCAACAGAACCATTTTTTCCATTACCTCATCCAAACCGATATCCGGTTTTTCCAACAGATCGGAAAAACGGAATAAAAGATTCAGCTCCTTGACTCTTTTTTTTAATGCATACTCTATACGCTTGGATTCGCAGATGTCAGTGATGGTAATCTGGCAGACGACTGGCGGTTCTCCACCGTTCTCCGCGACCACAGAATCCAGCCGCGCACAGAACAGCGATTTGCCGTTTCGCAGCATTCGCAGTTCAAAGGTCTGGGGTTTACCGGTTTCAAAAAGTATTTTCCAGTGGTGATTGAATATATAGTAATCCCTAGATAAGATAAACAGAGAGATCGGTCTGTTTATCAGGTCACTTCGGGTCTGGCCGAGGAGGGTGGCGGCAGTGAGGTTGGCCTTCAAAACGAGTCCTTTTTCATTGATGACACAATAGCCCACCGGTGCAAAATCATAAAGGTCTAAATAGCGCTTGTGGGAGCGCTCCAGTTCCTCTTGGGCCAAACGTAGTTCATCATTCTGCATTTCCAGCTCAATCTTGTGCACCTCCAGCTCGTGAATTAGTTGACCGATTTCTTCGCGTGACAAGGCTGCGGTTAAATCGTTTGACAACAGTTTTGCTTCTTGTTTTATTTTTTTTTCAGCCTTGCATCTAAGTTCAACATTGCCATCGAGTTGGTTATCCTTGGTATTCATAATGAACCTGCATTATTTTATGTAAAAGTTAATGAATTTTAAATTCCTCTTATGTTTTGTTATGGGGTGGGCCTGGGTGTTGATAGACCAGGTCAGTCCATGGCTGTTATTGGGGATTGTTCGGGTATGAATTGAAGCAGAATACGGTATGGGCAATTTTTATCCCCTTTAAGAATAGTCCCTTTAATCGTATACTTTTTTTCCCCGGAGGCGGTTTCAAAACTAATCATATCCGAGATGAAATCTTTATTTGTTTCCATAGCTGCTTTCAATTGTGTTCCCAACGTTTCTTTTTGTGAAGACACTATTTTGAGGGTGGGGATAAAATCCGTTCCGGTAAGGTATTTCCGGTCTATATCCATAAGTGTCATATAGCAATTGTTGGCGATAACTATGCAGCTGTTTACATCCAATACCACCTTTGGGTCTTCGCTTATATCAAATATGGCCCGCACGAGTTCCCAAGCATTTTCCGCTTCTTTTAACGAGGTTTCAAGCCGGCTATGGACTTTCTTTTGATCTTCAATGCTTGTAAACGTCATCACAGCGCCGTCGATTCGGTTATCCGTGGTACGGTAGGGTATGATGCGCATGTTGAACCATTTGTCTTCATTGGTCTGCACTTCGGTTTCAACGGGTGTCAAATACTGCAGGACGTTTTCCAGATCTTTGATCATGTTGCCGTATTTCAGGTTACTGACAACATGCTGGATAGGCCTGCCGATATCTGTCTGAATGAGATTGATAATCATTGTGGCTTCAGGTGTAAATCGCCGGACCCGCATGTTATTGTCCACAAAAATATTGGCGATTTCCGTACTGTTCAGCAGGTTGCGCATGTCATCATGGGCTGCCGACAACTCCTCCACTTTGCCCTGGAGCTCTGCGTTGACGGTTTGCAGTTCTTCGTTCAGCGACTGGAGCTCCTCCTTGGAGGACTCCAGTTCTTCGTTGGTGGACTGAAGCTCTTCGTTGGCTGATTGAATTTCTTCATTGGTTGATTTGAGCTCTTCATTTGACGATTCCAGTTCTTCGATGGTCGTCTGATGACTTTCCCTGGTCGTCTGCAGTTCCCGTTCCAACTCGGTAATGCGGGGTGGTGCAAGCGAGGAAGCATCTTTACCAACAAGATTCCCGGCTTCGTCCAAGGATTCTGATTTGATATCCTCAAAAACCACAAGTAAGCGTCCGGCAAGTTCATCGGGTTTCTTCAAAGGGCAAACGTGCAGATCGATCAGTTGATAATCTCCGTTGGTTTTTACAGAAAGTCTTCTCTTGGTCACTTTAACACCTGATGAGCCGGCAGCCCTAAGGGCTGCTGAAAGTTCTATGCGCAGACCCTCGCGGGCCATATCCAGAAGGTTGTTGGTGAGAGGACCGCTGGGGGTCTCAAGGTATTTGCCGGTCCGGCCCTGTATATTTATGATGTCGCCATCGGTGTTCGTAAGAACGGCAGTTGGGGCAAACTGTTCCAACACCACCTTTTGTGTCAGATAGCTGGAGTCGAACGTTTTGATTTGAGAAGTTCCAACAGATGAATCCTTGGGATGTTCTATGTCCAATGGCCCGGTGGGAAAGTTGACAAGATGCCGCATGGCTTTAGACACTTCCTGACGTCTGAAAATTCTCCATTTTTTATTGATGACTTGGAAAAGATCCGTTGCGCCCCCTATTGTTTCGGAAGATCCCAGCATAAGAACGCCGCCCGGGGTCAGTGTATAGTGAAACAGGGGCAGCAGCTTTTTTTGTGCATCCGAATTCAGGTAAATCAGCAGATTCCTGCAGCACATCAGGTTCAGCCGGGAAAACGGCGGGTCTTTGATAATATTTTGAACGGAAAAGACCACACAATCCCGAATTTCCTTTCGTATACGGTAAAAATCTCCCTCTTTAATGAAGAAACGATTCACACGCTCCTCACCCAGATCCGCTTTGATACTGAACGGGTAAACACCCTCACGGGCCTTGCTGATGGCCCGGTTGTCAATATCCGTACCAAATATTTGCAGGTTTATCCGGTTTGGATTCTTATCAAGGACCTCTTTTAATATTATGGCCAAAGAATAAACTTCCTCACCGGTTGAACATCCCGGAATCCAGGCTCTGAAGGTGGCGTCAGGCCTTAGGCTGCCTAAAAGATCCGGCAGGACATCTGTCTTCAGCACCTCAAAGGATTCCGGATCACGGAAAAAATTGGTCACACCAATCAACAGCTCTCGAAACAAGGCATCTATTTCCTCGGGGTTTTCCCTTAAGTAGCGCACATAAATTTCGTGACGGCTGATATGGTTCAGGCTCATCCGACGGTTGATGCGCCTGAGAATTGTATTGAGCTTATAGGATGAAAAATCATGACCGACATGTGATCGAAGAATGGCATAAATTTTATGGATCCAGCTCTCTTCCTTAAAGGGAAGCCCAGCTGGGGTATCCTGGGACCGCGGGACAGCGTGTGAAAAATATTGGATGAGTTTTTCAGGCATGTCCGCCGGAGCCATGATCATATCGACTATTCCGGTATTGATTGCGCTGCGGGGCATACCGTCATATCCAGCCGAGTCCTCGGATTGAACAAATACAAGCCCGTCATTCACTTTGATCTCTTTGATACCCAGCGTACCGTCCGTGCCCATACCTGACAGTACAATAGCTGCTGCATGGTTTCCCTGATCCTGGGCAAGCGACCGGAAAAAGAAATCAATAGGCAGCAGGCCCCGTTTTGTTGTCATATCCAGGAGCTGAATGTTTCCGTTGTAAATTGAAATATCCTTGTTCGGGGGAATGATATATGCTCTGTTCGGCTCAAGTGGCGTTGCGTCTTCTGCGGTTGACACCGGAATCGATGATATTTTTTGAAGTAGCTCCTGCATAAGGCTCGGCTGGTTCGGCGCCATATGTACCAGAACAATAAAAGCCATGCCGCTTTTTGGCGGCACCTTTGCAAAAAAAGCCTTTAATGCTTCCAATCCCCCGGCTGATGCGCCCAACCCCACAACCGGAAATAATTGGGGGGGTGATTTTCTTTCAATATTGCCGGTTGCTTCTTTTTTCCTGGTTGTTTGACTCTTGGATTTTGATTGCGGTAAGCTGACGTCTTTTTCTTCTTTGAGGGGCATGTTGACCTGACTTATTTAAGATAAATTGTATAAGCTTTGATGCTCAGAAGCCATCAATTCACTGCATTCATCAGCTCTTCAAAATTGATGCTTGATGCTGTTTGCATCTTTTAGTCCTTTCCTACACTAAAATTAAAAGGATAGCAAAAGATATTATTTAGTTGCCCCAACTTTAAAAAAGAAGATAGCCCAGGCGGTTTATTTCCCGGTTTATGGTGTTGGAGCGGATTATGAAACCCGCTCCGGCTATATTTTTCAGGAAGCTTCTATTTAGTAGATATCCTCCATACCTTTCCCGGCAGAAGCGGTTGACCCTTTCTTTTTTATAGGTTTTTCAGCAATCATGGCTTCGGTGGTCAGCATCAGGCCTGCGACCGAGGCGGCGTTTTGAAGGGCGAAGCGTACTACCTTGGCGGGGTCAATAACACCGGCCGCCAGAAGATTTTCATAGGTGTCGGTCCGGGCATTGTATCCAAAGTCGCCATCACCTTGCAATACCGTGTTCAGGACGACCGATCCCTCCATACCGGCATTTCTGGCAATCTGTTTCAACGGCTCGGACAATGCGTGCTTTAATATTTTGATCCCGTTTTGTTCCTCGCCCTCGGCCTTGATGTTTTCAAGAACTTGTATACACCTGACCAGGGGAACGCCGCCTCCGGAGACAATATCCTCTTCAACAGCAGCCCGTGTGGCGTTTAATGCGTCTTCAACGCGCGCCTTTTTTTCCTTCATTTCAGTTTCTGTGGCCGCCCCGATATTGATGATCGCCACGCCGCCGATGATCTTGGCCAACCGCTCCTGCAGCTTTTCACGGTCATAGTTCGAGGTAGTGTCTTCGATTTGGATTCGGATCTGCTTCACACGGCCCTCAATGGCAGATTGGACGCCGCCGCCGTCCACAATGGTGGTGCTGTCTTTGTCTATTTTGACGGATTTGCAGGTGCCCAGATTTCCTGTTTTGATATTTTTCAGTTTGAAGCCTAAATCCTCGGAAATCATCTGGCCGCCGGTCAAAATTGCGATATCCTCAAGCATGGCCTTTCGGCGGTCCCCGAATCCCGGTGCTTTCACCGCCGCCACTTTTAAGCTGCCCCGCAGTTTATTGACAATGAGGGTGGCCAGGGCCTCGCCGTCCACATCTTCGGCAATGATTAAAAGCGGCTTGCCGCTTCTGGAAATTTCTTCCAGCAACGGCAGCATATCTTTCATTACGGTAATCTTCTTTTCATGGATAAGAATGTAAGGATCTTTGAGCACGGCTTCCATTTTTTCGGCATTCGTTACAAAATAAGGCGATAAGTATCCTCTGTCGAACTGCATGCCCTCCACCACATCTAATGTGGTCTCCATGCTTTTGGCCTCTTCCACGGTGATGACGCCTTCCTTGCCCACCTTGTCCATGGCCTCGGAGATCAGTTTTCCGATGGTGTGATCATTGTTGGCCGAGATGGTTCCCACCTGTTCGATTTCCTTTTTATCCTGGGTGGGTTTGGATAATTTTTTAAGATGGGCCACAACTGCGTCGACCCCTTTGTCAATGCCGCGTTTCAGCGCCATGGGGTTCACCCCTGCGGACACCAGTTTCTGGCCTTCAACATAGATGGCCTGGGCCAGAACCGTTGCCGTGGTGGTTCCGTCACCGGCGGTGTCGCTGGTTTTACTGGCCACTTCCTTGACCATTTGGGCCCCCATGTTCTGAAATTTATCGGATAATTCAATCTCCTTGGCCACGGTGACACCGTCCTTGGTGACAAGGGGGGTGCCCCAGGATTTTTCCAGAACCACGTTGTTTCCCCGGGGACCCAGGGTTACTTTTACAGCGTCGGCCAGGGTGTTGACGCCCAAGACCATTGCATCGCGGGCTTTTGATCCGTAGCTGATCATTTTCGCAGGCATGGTGTGTACCTCCTTTTTTAATTTAAAATTCCCAGGATGTCGTCTTCCCGCATAACGATATGCGCGTCTCCATCGATTTTAATTTCACTGCCGGCATATTTGCCAAACAATACACGGTCTCCCTTTTTAACCTCCGGGGCCATGCGTTTGCCGCAGTCGTCCCACTTTCCCGGCCCCACGGCAACGACTCTGCCTTCCTGGGGTTTTTCTTTGGCAGTGTCCGGAATAACAATACCTCCGGCTGTCTTCTCTTCTTCTTTTATTGGCTTGATGATAACTCTGTTGCTCAATGGTTGGATTTTCATTTTGGTTGCTCCAAATACTTGAGTTTTCGGATTTTTTATCTTGATAATTTGAAAAAAACTCCAGTTTTTGTTTGTCAAGCTGCAGTTTGTAGTCCGGCATCGTCCAAATTCACTAACTCATAACGCTTCTTCCTTGTTCTGTTCATACGCGTTTTTTCAACCCAAAGCCAACGTTCCACAAAATGTTTATCAGTCTCAAGCTTCTCCAAAAGAGCCTTAAGATTCTCATACTGCGCACGACGGACTATCGAAGGAACCGTTAATGGTGCCTTTGTCAATTTTCCAGCAACGCTTTGC
>NZ_KB893074.1:12802-43591 GCF_000373985.1 Desulfobacter curvatus DSM 3379 | reverse complement strand
CCGCCCCCTTTCAACTCCGATTAGTGTGAGACGGCAACCACGGACAGGTAATCGAAACAGTTTCAAGCCTGGAATGGGGGAGAACTATGCCCGGAGGGAATGAAAATCTTCGGTACAGGCCATGGTTTGTGTAGGAAGAACTACCTTTCCGATGCCTTCCGAAAGAAGGAAAGGCGGAATTTTCCCAAAAAGGAGTGGGCGGAACAACTTCGGCCGACCTTTTATTATTTATGCGTCAGCACTGATTGTTGTCGGTTGTCATCCTATAATGTTTTTGTTATAAGAAAGTCTGTGCAATCTACACAGATCTTTCAACTTTCGTTGTGGGCTGAACCACGGTAAAAAACCAGGTCAGCCCATGGCTGTTAGTTAGAGTAAGCTTAAAGTCTATCCCCAAATCGCCGAGTTTGGGAAATAATCAAGCGGTTGGCATCCGGGATAATCCTGATAATTATCTTACTGTGCGCTATCATTACCAAATAAGGAGGTATTTTGAAAAAAATCCTGATCGTTCTGGCGATACTGGTTGCAGGTATCCTTGGATACCGGTTCTGGTTCGGGGAAAAAGCATATGAAATAAAGAATGTCCCCTTGTCCGTGTCGCGCATTGTCTGTTTCGGCGACAGCCTGACCCGGGGATACGGTGCCGGCAACGGAAAAGATTATCCGTCCCGGCTGGAGGAGATGACCGGTGTTGAAGTCATCAATTCCGGGGTGTCGGGAGATACCACGGCAGGCGGGCTGGCCCGGCTCGAAGATGATGTGTTGTTCTATGAACCTGATGTGGTGCTGATCACCCTGGGCGGTAATGATTTGAAAAATCGTGTGAACGTGGATACGGCCCGTGCCAATCTGATACGTATTATCCAGCATATCCAGGCTGCCGGGGCCATGGTGGTCCTGGGGGGTATAGATATTCCTTTGTATGGCAACGGCTATGCGCAAATGTATGAATCAATCGCCCGGCAAACCGGTTCGGTGCTGATTCCCAATATCCTTGAAGGCCTGTTCGGCCACTCCGATTTAATGAGTGATTCCATCCATCCCAATGACAGGGGATATAAGATTATGGCCGGATATTTTTATAAAGCCCTGGACGGGCTGCAATTCGTCATGGATTAAACATAAACTTAATATTCGCTTAAGCCGCCTTAAGTAGTGTCCGGCCGAAAACCCGGCCGCTCAGGATGTCTGAATGGCCGGGCCGCCGGTATTGGCGTTCAATCAGGGTTTGAACAGGATGGATTCGTCCACCTGGTCTGCCCGCTGGGTGCCGGTTAGCACCATGGCCTGGATCAGTTCACCCCTGATGGTTTCGATAAAGGCCTTCACCCCCGCTTTGAGTCCGCCCAGGGCAGCCACGCTGAAAGGCCGGCCGATCATCACGGCATCAGCCCCCAGGGCCAGCAGCTTCAGGACGTCGCCGCCGGTTCTCACCCCGCCGTCAGCCAGGACACAAATGTCGCTGCCCACGGCCCTGGCGATTTGAGGCAGGACCCTGGCCGCGCCCGGGGTATACTCCAGGACCCGCCCCCCGTGGTTGGAGACCACAATGGCATCTGCCCCCGCAGATACGGCAGCCCGGGCATCTGAAACCGTCATCACCCCTTTAATAATGAACTTCATCCCTGATTTTTTAATAATCTGCCCAAGTTCGTCCACATTCTTGGGAGAGACCGGCCGGCCCATTTTCCTCAGGGTGACCAGGCCGGCCGCATCAATGTCCATGCCCATGATATCGGTGCCGCAGGCCTGAACTTTCTCGATCTTCTCAAACAGCTCATCCCCTTCCCAGGGTTTGATAAAGGGAATTCCTTTTCCCTGAACCGCTTTGATCTCCTCCAGGGCGATTTTGTGGATAAATTCAGGCACTCCGTCCCC
Organism: Desulfobacter curvatus DSM 3379; assembly: GCF_000373985.1. Taxonomy (GTDB): domain Bacteria; phylum Desulfobacterota; class Desulfobacteria; order Desulfobacterales; family Desulfobacteraceae; genus Desulfobacter; species Desulfobacter curvatus. The sequence goes on along the minus strand of NZ_KB893074.1, from coordinate 41,710 downwards.
GGTACAACCGATAATCCCGGCCTCTTTGCAGCCTTGGAGAACGGCCCTTACATAGTCCTGCTCGCTGATTTTTCCGCCCATGTTAAAGGAGACCCCGCCGATGGGGGCGGCAATGAGGGGCAAGGAGAGCTTTTTACCCAGGATTTCAACCCCGGTGTCCGGTTCCGTCACTCCGTGAATCAACCGCATGTTAAAGTGTAACTCGTCCAGAGCTGCCAGGTTGTCCCTAAAGGCGGCACCTGTTCCAATGCCTCCCATTCCCGGGACCTCCCCAGCACAGACCCTGCCGTCGCATCTGGGGCAGACCCGGCAAAAACCTTTCATTAACTCTCTTGCCTTATCGCGTATCTCTTTCACGTTTTTTCCTGTCTTTTTAAAGTCAAACGGATATTGCTGTCTTTTGGGGCTCTAACATGAAGTACATCAAAAGTTAAGCTTTTTTGCCATAAAACAGTACAAGGGGGAGGGCTGATCACCCATCGCGTCGTGCATGATTACGGCAATCGTTGACGGGTTGATTTTTTAGTTGCGTTTGTCCTGCCTTAAGCGGTTGATATATTGAATTTTTGAATCATACCTGATAAATATATGGCCTTTAATTTTTAAGGGGATACACAATGCACTACGAAGGTATGGTTATCAGGCCGCCCAGCGAGGCGAACAGTATATTGCTCCAGGTTACGCTGGGCTGTTCCCATAACAAATGTACCTTTTGCGGGACCTATCGGGGAAAACGGTTCAACATAAAAAAAGATGATGTGATCTTTGGGGACATCGAATTTGCCAGGAAGCATTGCCGTCGCCAGAACCGTTTGTTCCTGTGTGACGGTGATGCTTTGATCCTTCCCATGAAACGCCTGGTTCCCATCCTTGAAAGAATCCGGGACCGGCTGCCCTGGGTGGAGCGGGTGGGTGTCTATGCCAACACCAAAAGCATCAAGATGAAAACCGATGAAGATCTGGCCCTGCTGCACAAACTTGGACTCAAGATTGCCTACATGGGCCTTGAATCCGGTGATGACAAGGTGCTTGAAGCTATCCGCAAGGGTGCGGATGCGGATAAAATGATCACCATGGGAAAAAAGTTAAAAAAGGCCGGGATTAAGGTCTCTGTGACGGTGCTGCTTGGGCTTGGCGGCCGCAAAGGCTCTTTGGACCATGCCCGGGAAACCGGCAGGGTGCTTACGGCCATGGACCCTGATTTTGTCGGTGCTTTAAGCCTGATGCTCATCCCTGGCACGGAACTGCATGACCAGTATGAAAAAGGGGAATTCGAATTGCCCGGGGCAGAGGAGATGCTCACCGAACTTGGGGCTATGATTGCGGCCACGAACCTGACAGACGGCCTTTTCCATGCCAACCACGCATCCAATTATTTACCCATCCGGGCGCACCTTCCCCAGGACAAAGAAAAAACCCTTGAACTTATATCCCAGGCCTTGGACGGTAAAGTTCCGTTAAAACCTGAATATATGAGAGTTTTATAACAGCCACGGGCTGATCTGGCCTATCAGCACCCGGATTCAGCCCACAACGAAACAAGAAAGTAATTCAACAACTTATTGAGACTTTCTTATAAAAATTTTTAAACCCTTTACAGGAGAAATATCCATGGCTGATGCCGAAAACAACAACCAAGACCAGCTCACCGTCAACACCATCCGTGCCCTGTGTATGGACATGGTACAGAAAGCCAACTCTGGACATCCCGGTGCACCTATGGGCCTGGCACCTGCCGCCTATGTGGTTTTCAAACACTTTCTAAAACAGAATCCGGCCAATCCGTCCTGGGTGGACCGGGACCGTTTTGTACTGTCCGGCGGACATGCATCTTCTTTGTTGTACGCTCTTTTATATTTGTTTGGCTATGGGTTGACCCTGGATGATTTGAAAAATTTCAGACAGTGGGGTTCCAAAACCCCGGGGCATCCGGAGTATGGGGATACCGCAGGCGTGGAAACCACTACCGGCCCCCTTGGACAGGGTGTGGCCAATGCCGTGGGCATGGCCATTGCCGAACGTCATATGGCGGATCGGTTCAACAAGGATGACCAGTATGTGATTGATCATTACACCTATGCCATCTGCGGCGACGGGGATCTCATGGAAGGGGTGGCGATGGAAGCCGTTTCCCTGGCCGGGCATCTGGGGCTTGGGCGTTTGATCCTCATCTATGATGACAATGAAATCACCATCGAAGGCAAAACCAGCATCACATTCACCGAAAATGTCCGGGCCAAATTCGACGCCATGAACTGGCATGTGGTTGAGGTGGCGGACGGCAATGACCTTGATGCCATTGAAAAAGCAATCCAGTCAGCCAAGGATGCCGTTTCCAAGCCCTCGTTGGTAAAAATCAGTACGCACATTGCCTATGGCAGCCCGAGCAAACAGGATTCACCGGATGCCCACGGCTCACCCCTGGGTGAAGAAGAGATCAAAGTGGTGAAAAAATTCTACGGTCTGCCAGAAGATAAGGATTTTTATGTGCCTGATGAAGTTCTGGAAAATACGCGCAAGGCACTTGCATATGGTGAACAGTACGAGAAAATCTGGCAGGAGGAGTTCACAAAATTTAAAACCCTGTACCCCGAAGACGCCAATCTGTTTGTGGATGCCATCACAGGGTTTTTAACCAAGGGATGGGATAAGGATATCCCTGTGTTCAAGACTGAGGAAGGTCCTGTGGCCACACGGGCTGCTTCAGGCAAGGTGCTCAACGCCATCGCACCAAACCTGCCGGCTTTGATGGGCGGATCTGCCGACCTTGCACCTTCCAACAAAACCTACATGACCTGTGCCGAGGAGTTCCAGAAAGAAGCGTGGGCCGGCAGAAACATTCGCTTTGGTGTCCGGGAGCATGCCATGGGCGCGATCATGAGCGGCATGTACCTGCATGGCGGGGTCCGGCCTTTTGGCGGTACTTTCCTGGTCTTTGCCGACTACATGCGGCCGGCCATCCGGGTGGCATCCCTGATGCGTCTGCCCATCATCTATGTGTTTACCCATGACTCCGTGGCTGTGGGCGAAGACGGTCCCACCCACCAACCTGTGGAGCATGTGGCGGCGCTGCGGGCTATCCCCGGCCTTACCGTGATTCGTCCGGCAGATGCCAATGAAACGGCCCTGGCATGGAAAAAAGCCCTGGGTACCTTGAACAGCCCTACCGCATTGATTCTTTCCCGGCAGAAACTGCCCACCCTGGATCTGTCCAATTCAGACGGAGATATGATATGGGGCGGATACACCGTAAAAAGTGCGGGCAAGACCCCTGATATGCTGATCATTGCCACGGGTTCGGAGGTTCACATCAGCGTGGCCGCCGCAGATATTTTGGAAAAAGAGCACAACATTAAGGCGTCGGTTGTCTCCCTGCTTTCCTGGGAACTGTTTGAAAAGGCACCAGAGGCATATAAAGAAAGAATTCTTCCTGCCGCTGTCACCAAACGGCTGACCGTTGAAGCCGGTATTTCCATGGGTTGGGAAAAGTATGCAGGCAGCCAGGGCAAAAGTATCAGCATTGAACGGTTCGGTGCATCAGCCCCCGGCGGCACGGTACTTAAAGAGTTTGGTTTTTCAGTGGAAAATATCGTAAAAACCGCCTTAGAAATGTAACAGGAACAAAAATCAAAGGGGGATTGAACAGATGCAGTTTTCAATTAAAACCGGGGCCAGGACCCAGATGATGGATGTCACCGACCAGGTCCGGGACATTGTCCGCCAGTCCGGTATACGCAACGGGCTTGTGCATGTATTTTCCATGCACACCACAGGGGCTGTGACCATTAATGAAAATGCGGATCCGGCAGTACCTGTGGATATTTTATCCTGCATCAACAAGGTGATCCCCTTTGATGACAACTTTAAACATATGGAAGGCAATTCAGCGGCCCACATAAAAGTCAGTCTGTTCGGGCCGTCTGAAACCGTTGCCCTTGAAAATGGAAATCTGGTTCTGGGCACCTGGCAAAGTCTTTTTTTCTGTGAGTTTGACGGACCCAGAACCCGAAAAATCAACGTGACAATTATCGGCACTTAAAATAGTTTCGAAGATTTTGGTGAGACTTTTGAAAAAGGATTTCCATAAAGGGGCATAAGTCGATTTGCCCCTTTTTAACTGATGAAATTATTGGAAGAAAATCTTCTGGCCCATCTTCAGCGGCCGGAATTTGCCCAATTGTATGCTGCTTTGAAAAAGCGCAGCTATCCCAAAGGGGCTTTTATTTGCCGGCCCGAAAGCGGTGAAAACCAGATTTTTGTCGTAGCTAATGGCCGGGCCAGAGTCTATCTGGGATACGAAGATAAAGAATTTAATATCGGCATTCTTTCCAAAGGCGATATCTACTCTACACACACGCGTGCTTTTGTACAGTCCCTGGATAAAATCGACGTCTTGACCACGGATACTGAAACATTCGGACAGAAAATGCTGGATGACCCGGAAGTGGCAAAAGCCATGGTTGGCATACTGGGCAGCATGTTGAAGAATTCATTTACTATTATTGAGGACCTGATCTTCAAAGATGTCCACAGTCGCCTGGTCGGACTGTTAGTAAACGAGGCAAAAAAACACGGTATTCCCGCTGCAGAGGGGGGCATCATCGTTAAAATTGATCTTTCCGTTGAACAGATTGCCTTTCTGGTAGGTTCCACACGGCAGACGGTATCCACGTTCTTAAATCAACTTTCCCGGCAGGGAGTAGTCAAAAAACTGGGACGAGGCAAGTTTTATATTTCAGATCTTGGCGCCCTGGAAATCTTAATCGGCACCCGATCTGTTTAATGCCAGGGGGCGATAGACCAGATCAGCTCATGGCTGTTTTATGAAAAGGGTGAAAAACAGCCGCCGCATCGATCACACCACTTCAGAGCCAGCCGTTTTTCGTGTATCTGCGCATTAATCAGATCAGCGCTAATTCCAGGATCCTTCTCCAAAGTAAAAATGTTTCCGAAATTTTCTATCTGTTCTTGATACCGGCCCGGTGCAACCGTAGCAACAGGCAAGTCCGGAAGTTTCACATCTGCGCGTTGGGCTATCTCATTGTAAAAATCAACAATTTCCGGTTCGTTTGTCCGGCCGATATACAGAACAGGCCGTACGCCGATGAAATCACAGAATTCGGATAGACCGTCCCCGGCAAATTGAAAGAGATCCTGATCTACCGCCCCGGCCGGCGGTGTTTCTATTGTCTGGCACCCGGATATTGTTATCATGATGTCATGCTGAATCAATTCTCTGATTAATTGGAGGTACTTAGAATTATCTCTGAGCCTATGGTCTGGGGTGTCGATGATGTCGACCAACCCGCGGACCCTTCCAAATTGTAACGATTTAAAAAATAGATCCAGGGATTCGACCAATGTGACCCAGGAATTTTGAGACAAGGGCGTTGCGGGTGAAACTAAAGATTTCTCCATGATATCATGCAATTGTTCTGGGGACTGTACTTCTTTGTTCATGGCTTTCCTCCGGAATTCTCCGACACATTGCGTTTATTGGCATTTATCAAAAGATATAATTGGAAAATCAATCTGTCTGTCAGCAGGCTGACAAAAAATAAAAAAAATGAATGAATTGCCGGAGATTGGCCGAAATCACAATCAAAACCATAGCTATCCTCTAAAATAAAATTAAAACCAGACACACTATTCTAAAAATAGTGTGTCTGGTGTGTAATATCCCTAAGTTTGTCTGAATTACATCTCGAACTGGATACCCGCCATACCATTGATGCCCGGCATGGGATAGCCCGACTGGTACTCGTAATTTTGGTCAGTCAGGTTTTCACCGGCCAGAAACAGTTTGATTTTATAGTCGGCACCTTTCAGATCCAAATCATAGGTGATTTTTGCGTCCACAAGGAAAAAGTCATCCACTGTGGTGTTGTTTTCATCATCTTTTCTTCTAACCTGGGAGCTGACATGCATGGATGACACGTAGGAGGCATTCAGGTTAAGCTTGAACCGTTCGAGAAATCGCAGGGTTAAACCGGTGCTGATGGAAACCTCCGGTGCATAGGGCAAGTCACTGGGGTTCGGGTCAAGAAGCGTAACGCCGGCAAACATGGAAAAATTCGAAGCCGGTTGCCAGGTGGCTGTGGCTTCAAGGCCTTTGATGGTGAATTCTTCCACATTGTCGTAGTGGGGCTTAACACCGTTGGAAAGGGGAACAATCACATACCGGTCTTTGCCGTCCTCATAAAATAGGATCAGATCCAGAAGGGTCTGGCGGGTGGGGGAGACGGAGAAGCCGATTTCGTAATGGTCTACGGTTTCCGGTTCCAAGTCCTTCCAGGAATCTCCAAGTGCGGGCAGGACATCCTGGCTCATGGCTGCCACCTCAAGCCCGGGGTAAACCACACCGCGGGAATACCCCATGTGAGCTTCAAACCGCCCAAAGGATGCGGTTAAACCGGCATGGGGAGCCCATTCATTCGAGTACTGGCTGTGGGAATAGAATCTGGCACCAAGGGACGGGGTGATGGCGATACCGTTGCCCACCTCAATCTGCCGGCTCAAAGCCGCATAGGGAGACAGGATGTCAAAGTTTTCCCCGTCCCAGACATCTGAACTGCCGTCACTGTATTCCCGGGTATAATCCCCTTTGGTATAATCCCAGTCCGCACCGACCAGAAGCGACATGCCGTTGCCCAATGCCAGGGTCTCTTTTACCCTGGCCCCGTAGAAAAGAAAATCATTGAACAGGTCTTCGGTGACACCGGGGGTGTCCGTGGGTTGATCCAGCCAGTCGCCTTCTCCGGCACTGCGGTACAGTTTGATTTCACCTTTGGCGTTTTCGTATTCATGGGACAGGGTGGCGGTCCCCATCCAGACCCGGGTTTCATAGCGGCCCTCACGCTCGGAAGGATCAGCCCCCTCAACCCCCGGATCATTGGCCCAGTTGTCATTGGCCATGGCAAAAATCGTTAGATCCCAGTGATCGGACAATTGCCGCCCAATACGGCCATAGATATTTTTCAGTTCTCCCTCGGCATGGTCCCGGTGGCCGTTGGATTCCCGCAGGCCTCCGCCAAGATAATAGTCCCAGCCATTGATGTTGCCCCCGTGCTCGGTCTTGGCAATGTGGGTGTCATCGCTGCCCACCGCCGCTTCGGCAAAGGTGTAGAACCCCGGTTTGGTGATCCGTTTGGGCACAATGTTGATCAATCCCACAGCATTGCCGAAATACTGTGGCTGGGGGCTTTTATACACCTCAATGGCCTGGGAAGAGTCAATGGACATCAGGTCCAGCAGGGGATGGTTCCATACACTCATGAACATGGGCACCCCGTCTACCACGGTTTTGATTTCCGCTCCCGGGCGGCTCGAACCCATGCCCCGGATGAATACCCCGCCGCCGTCACCTCCGCCGAATGAGCCGATGGGATTGTACCTGGACATGCTTACACCAGGTGTCATTTTAAGGGCGGTTTCAAGATCCTGGGCATTGAGGTCATTGATTTGCTCCTGGGTGATCACCGTTTTTGTGCTGCCGTAAATGTCGGTCTGGTTTCCCTGGATAATGGGGCGGTCGGTGATGGTTATGTCTTTCAGAACTGTGACGCCATCATCGGTTTCGCCGGCCATGGACAGGGACGGCACGGCCAGAAAAAATAACAAGGTACAAATCAGAAAACACCTGGGATAACGATGGGACATGATTCTCTCTCCTTTTTGAAATCTCGGTTTAGGGTTTCACTGCTGTCAGAAGGTAAAGGCCGGGTTGGTCTTTAAAGGTCTCAATGTCAAGGCCGCTGCCCGTGATCCATTGAAACATGGTCTCTTTTTCCGGCAGCCGGTCTTTGCTGACCGGTGTATGGGAATGATGGTGCTCAGCCAGTTGGGCCGACGACATCAGGTGGCCAATCACCAGTCGTCCTCCGGATCTTAGACTTTTTGACATCCGTTTAATCACCTGTTCGGGATCACTGAAATGGGGAAAGGCGGCAAAGCAAATCACTGCATCCAGGCTTTGAGCCTCAAATTCCATTTGTGCGGCATCACAACAGATGAAACTGATTCGTTCGTCTGGGTGATGTTTCCGGTTTGCCTGAATCATCTGGTCGGAAAAGTCCATTTCTATCAACCGGCCTGCAACAGAGAGGTGTTCAAGAAGATAGGGCACCAAGACCCCGGAGCCGCAACCTGTATCCAGGACCCGGCTGTCCGGGCCAAGGGCAAGAAAGGAGACAATGGACCGAATCCGGTCTGCATACAGGTCATGCCGGTCCGTGTCCGGATTTTTGTAGTGATTGTCCAGCCAGCCGGCAGCCCGCTGGTTAAAAAATTCTTTTCGCTGTTCATTTAATGAGTTCATTTGGTTGTTCCTTTACAGGCCCAGTCCATCCACTGGCAGGATACAAGCTGGGCGGCCGTATCCCGGTTCACCCCGTAAACAGTCATGTAAAATTGGTGGAGCCAGTCGCAAAAATCAATGTCCGTGAAACGTTCCGGATATGCGGCCCTGGCCATGACCATGACGTCAATGGGGTATTCCAGCCGTTTTTCGCAATTACAGGGGGTCCAGGGAAGCGCGGTCACCGCTCTGTTTTCCACGGCCCGCATGTGACGCAGGTTTTTGTAGTATGGGGCGTCATACAGTTCTTCGGGGGGATGGTATCCCCAGGCCGTGACCAGGACAATGAGATCCGGGTCCAGAGCAATGAGCTGTTCGGCATTGAGAATGTTCCAGGCGCCTGTGCCGGAAAACGCGTTTCGGGCATGGGAAAATTCGTTGAGAAGATAGGTCTGGATGGTCTTTTCCCCCTTAACGTGTCCGGCACCGCCGTTTTCCCGGGCCGTGGGGGAAAGCCCAAGCATCAGCACCCGTTTTTGTTTGTCTGGCGGGATATCTGCTGTCCGGGCTTTGATCTCGTTCACCGATGCCAGAAGAAAGTCCGCCACCTCCTTTGCCCGTTTTCGTTTTTGGAAAACCTCTCCTATCAGTTCGATTTCCCGGCTTAAACTGGCGATGTCCGGCCGGGCAAAGGTGTTGGGGCCGTGGAGCACAACTAAGGGGGCGCCCAGGGATGCCAGAAGCCGGATGTTTTTGGCAAGGATGTCCTTTGAAGCGCACAGGGAGCAGGACCCTGTGCGTACAATGATCAGGTCCGGGGTCAGTTTGGCAATGGCCTCAAAATTGATGCCTGAACCGAAATGGCTGACCAGGGGCAGATCCGCTAAAAACGGGTTGAGAAAAAACACCGGGTTCATGCCTTCCCTGTATTCATGTGCGGCACCGGTGCCGGAAGGTATATCGTATTCCCAGGTTTTGGGCAGGCAGGGCGATCCGATTCCCACGATTTTTTCTGCTTGTCCCAGGCAGGTCATGACACCGGCAATCATGCCGTCACTGATGGTGACCACCCGGTTGATCCGTGTTGGGATCTCAACCTGCCGGCCTTCAAAATCAATGATGGTGAACGTATTGTTTTTAGCCGCCCATGACGGGTTGGCCAATGATAGCGACACCACGAACAGCATCATCGTAAAATAAGGAATAATACCCGCGATATTTGTTGAACGTTTTTTAATTGAAAATTTCATTTATGATGTATTCCTTTCCGGTTCCCGGGGAATGCGACAACATTGGTTGTTTGCGTGTCCACTGTTCCGGGAACCATGATTTTAAGTCCGTTTAACTCTTTGACCCGGCAAGTGTCTCCATAAATGTGGTCCATCATGTCCTGGGTCATTACCTGGCCGGGGGGACCCTTGGCAAGAAGCCCTGACCTGTCCAATACCACCGTGGAACGGCAGAACCAGGAAACATGGTTGGGGTCATGGGTACAGGCCAGAATGGCTGTTCCCTGTTCGGCAATGGTCTGAAGTGTCTGCCACAGACGGATCTGGTTTTTAAAATCCAGGGCTGCGGCCGGTTCATCCAGAAATATCAACCCGGTCTGCTGGGCAATGGCTCTGGCAATGAGCACCATTTGCTGCTGTCCCCCGGAAAGCCGGTTAAAGGCGATGTCTGAAAGCCGGCTGATGCCCAGGGTCTCCATGGCATGGTCTGCCAGCTTGCGGTCTTCGGCCCCTGGGGTAAAAAAGCGGTTCAAATGCGGGGTCCGGCCCATGAGGACCATCTGGCTCACCGTAAATGGAAATGCACAATGGTGGGCCTGGGGTACGTAGGCCACTAATCGGGCCATCTGTTTGGGTTTGAGCCTGCGGATATCTTTGCCGTTGATTCTGACCGATCCGGTGTCCGGGACCAGAAATTTCAGGCAGCACTTGAACAGAGTGGTTTTGCCCGTACCATTGGGACCGAACAGCGCACATAGTTCCCCTTTTGAGACTTGGAAACTGATATCTTTGAGTACACGTCGTCTGCCGTATGAATATGTAAGATTGGTTACCTTGAGCATATTATCTTCCAAATACCTGTCCGCCCCGGGTTCTAACCAGGTAAAACAGATAAGGGGCTCCCACCAGGGAAGTGATGATGCCGATGGGGATTTCAGCCGTTGTCAATGTCCGCGCCAGGGTGTCACAGATAATAAGATAAATGGCGCCAAGAATGGCGGATACCGGTACCACCCGGCGATGGTCAGGGCCTGTCATCAGCCGGGCCGCATGGGGAAGCATCAGGCCCACCCAGGCAATGATCCCCGTGGCTGAGACTGCAGCCGCCGTCATGAGCGTGGCAAGGCTGATGAGAATGAACTGGGTCCGGCCCGGGTTGATACCAAGGCTTTTGGCCTCTTCCTCTCCCATGGACAGGACATTGAGTTGCCAGCCATAGATTTGGATGATGACAAGCCCCACGGCTGCCACCGCAAACAGTATCCTGACCTCCTGCCATCCGGCATAGTAGAATCCGCCCATGAGCCAGAACACAATTTCCCGGAGGGCCGTATCCTGGGCCAGGTACTTCAGCAGACCGACCAGGGAGGCAAATACGGAGCCTGTGATGATTCCTGAAAGTACCAGGGTAATTATTGGGGTGTCCGGTCCGGTTCTGGCCATGGTATACGCTATGGCTACGGCCAGGGCCGAAAACACAAAGGCCATGATCTGAACCGAAAGGAAGAATGCCGGAAAAACAATGCCCAGGGCTGCGCCAAAGGCCGCACCCGAAGAGGCGCCCAGCACATAGGGTTCCACCAGCGGGTTTCTGAAGCAGCCTTGGAACACCACGCCGGAAACAGACAAGCACACGCCCACGGCCATGGCCAGAAGGGTGCGGGGAAGCCGGATCTCCCAGATAATGGTGTGGTTTAGGGCCGAGATGGTGGCCGGGTCAGGCCAGTGGACCAGGTGGGATGAAATGGTTTTGACGATCATGGAAAACGGCACCTGGCAGGTGCCGGTCTGGATGCAGTACAGCCCTGTGGCGGCCAGTGCAAGGGCCAGTCCCCCCGGGCCAACCAGGGATTTCCACCATCCTTTTGTGTTATCGCCATTCATGAAATAATATTCAAAAAAAAAATACGGCCACAAAGAATCTGCAAAACACATGTTTCAGCAAAGCCTTCGTGGCCGTTAAAGTTTTTTATAAGAAAGTTCCAATAAGTTGTTGAATTACTTTCTTACTTTGTTGTGGGCTACACCTCGGTGCTGATATGTCAGGTCAGCCCATGGCTGTTATAAGAAAGTCTGTGTAACCGACACAGACCTTTCAATTTTTGTTGTGGGTTGAGTCTGGGTGTCGATAGACCAGATCAGCCCATGGCTGTTTTTTTGTTTTGTATGCCCTTCTGGGCATGGATTAGATGCACCTGTAGTATAAAGGGCACCAAGGTGTCAATAAGATTCATTTTTATTTTTGTTAAGGTTGTGTTAGTATGCTCAGGTGTTTTTCAGTTTATTATCCAGAGGATACACAGGACTTAAGGCAAATCAATGAACCCAAAACAGGCGACATTGGATTCTTTCTCCGTTGTGGGGACAGAACAAGAAATCAATATTCATGGACAGGTTGCAACTCAATTTCGTGAGTCTTACCGGTCTCTTGTTTTGCTGCTCTCCCTGTGTTATGCCCCGGTTGTTCTGATCTGGCTGAAAATTATTCCCTTTGAGTACCGGTTTCTCACCTGCTTCTGCGCATTGGCCGCTTTTGCCTGTTTTTGTTTCTACCGGCAGTACAGCCTTGCAGAACTGGGGTTTCGAACCGATAATCTGAAAAGTTCCCTGGTCTGGAATTTGTGTTTCTGTGTTGCCGGCGGCATCGGGCTTGTCTTAATGCACAAAGCCGGTTTTTTGAGGCCAAAACCCCATAGTTTTCTTCCCCATATATATATGATTTATTTTTTCATCCTGGGACCCGCCCAGGAGCTACTCTTCAGGGGCATTTTATTTTCGGAAATCAAGCGGATCACGGGCTCGGGAAACCGTTTTTTTCTATTTATATCCACCTTTTCCTTCTGTTTGCTTCATATCATTTACAACCATCCGCCCCTGCTCGTTATTGCGCTGATCAGCGGATTGGTCTGGGGAGTCATATTCATTAAAAAACCAAATATCTGGGGTGTTGCGCTGTCTCACTCTCTTCTGGGCTCCATGGCCATGGCTCTGCACCTGATCTAAATCTCACCGGTTTTTCATCGGACGCCTTTGACGTATAAAATCAGCCGACGTCTTTAATGAAGTTTCTTAACACGGTATGCAGAATCCCCCCATTTCGATAGTACTCAATTTCCACAGGAGTATCCAATCTAAGCAAGACAGGGATTTCTTTGTCATCCGCTTTCAGTGTCAATTCCATGCCGGGTTTGATTCCTTCACTCAGCCCCAGAATGGAATAGGATTCTTTGCCGGTCAGCTTCAAAGACTCCGGAGAGTTACTGTCTTTAAACTGTAAAGGTAAAACACCCATGCCCAGCAGGTTGGATCGGTGAATTCTTTCATAACTGGTGGCAATAACCGCTTTGACGCCTAAAAGATAAGTTCCCTTGGCAGCCCAGTCCCGTGAAGATCCCGTGCCGTATTCCTTGCCGGCCAAAACAATCAAAGGCGTTCCGGAATCTTTATATTTCTGGGAAGCGTCAAAAATCGACATCTGTTCCCCGGTGGGAAGATAGGTGGTAATACCGCCTTCTGTCCCGGGTGCGAGCTGGTTCCTTAACCGGATGTTGGCAAAGGTTCCCCGGACCATCACCTCGTCATTTCCCCGTCTGGAACCATATGAATTGAAATCCGCCTGCTGGATTTTATGGTCAAGCAGATACCGGGCAGCAGGGCTGTTCTGTGCGATGGCTCCGGCAGGTGAAATATGGTCGGTGGTGACCGAGTCCCCGACCTTAACCAGCACCTTGGCGTCAACAATATCACTGTCAGGTTTCAGCTCTTTGCTCATATTCAGGAAAAAGGGCGGATTTCTGATATAGGTTGAGGATTCATCCCATGCATAAACCTCATCGCCCTTGGTCGGAATTTCGTTCCAAAGCGGAGAGAGCGTTTCAAAATTACTATACCGTTTCAGATACATGTCAGGGGTGATCAGTGAGGTAATCGCTGCGATTTCGCTTGGATCCGGCCAGATATCTTTCAGGTAGACCGGGTTCCCATCCTGATCTGTTCCCAAGGGGTCTTCCAGAAGATTGGTATTGAGGGTCCCTGCTATGGCATAAGCCACAACAAGGGGAGGACTTGCCAGATAATTGGCTTTTGTGAGCGGGTTGACTCGGCCTTCAAAATTACGGTTCCCGGAGAGGACGGAGGCCACCACCAGGTCTTTGCCTGTTATCGCGTTGCTGATCGGTTCCGAGAGGGGGCCCGAATTTCCAATACAGCTTGTACAGCCGTATCCCACCGTAAAAAATCCAAGTTGTTCCAAAAATCCGTCAAGCTTTGATTGCTGCAGGTAATCCGTGACAACCCTTGATCCCGGTGCCAGGGATGTTTTAACCCATGGTTTGGTTTTCAGCCCCTTTTCAACCGCTTTTTTGGCCAGTAACCCGGCAGCAATCATAACAGATGGATTGCTGGTATTGGTACAGGAGGTAATGGCAGCCAGCACGACAGACCCGTGTGCCAGGGTAAAAAGCTCTTTTGAATCAGAAGGGGTGATCTCCGCCTGGGCGGACAGCTCGTCTTCTTTTAACTCATATCCCCTTTGGCTGACGGGTGCCGTTAAGGTTTTTGCCCAGGCAGGCTTCATATCCGATAATGCAATTCGGTCCTGGGGCCGTTTGGGGCCTGCCAGAGACGGTTCGATGGTTGACAGGTCCAGCTCAATTTCATCTGAAAATTCAGGGGCGGACATGCCGTCGGTTCTGAAGAGACCTTGGGCTTTGCAGTAATGCTCGACCCTTTCAACGATTTCAGGGCTTCTGCCGGTGGTTTTTAAATAGTGCAACGTCTCCGCATCTGTGGGGAAGAACCCCATGGTTGCACCATATTCAGGCGCCATGTTGGATATCGTGGCTCTATCTGCAAGACTGAGTCCTGAAAGTCCGTCACCATAGAATTCTACAAATTTCTCCACCACCCCCACTTCTCTCAAGATTTGAACAATCCTGAAAACCAAATCCGTGGCTGTGGTGCCGGTGTTCATTTTGCCGGTCAGCTTGAATCCCACAACCTGGGGGATCTGCATATAAATGGGTTGCCCCAACATGACGGATTCAGCTTCAATACCGCCCACGCCCCAGCCCAACACGCCCAAGCTGTTCACCATCGGCGTGTGGGAATCGGTGCCGACTACGGTATCGGAAAAACAGATATTATCCCTCAGTTGCACGACATTGGCCAAAGACTCCAGGTTTACCTGATGAACAATGCCCACGCCGGGAGGAAATATCCTCATGTTTTTAAAGTTTTTTTGTCCCCATTTTAAAAATTCATATCTTTCCCGGTTCCGTTCAAATTCCTTCTCCATATTGATCTGCAGGGAGTTCTGCATGCCAAATGAGTCCACTTGAATGGAGTGATCAATAATCAGATCCACGGGTATTTTGGGATTGATAACAGCAGGATTCCCCCCTAATTGGCTCATGGATGTCCGCAGGGCGGCCAAATCAACCAAAGCGGGAACGCCTGTCAAGTCCTGCAGGATGACCCGGGCCGGCTTAAAAGGGATCTCTTTGTCGGATTTTTGTTTCGGCTGCCAATTTGCCAATGCCACGATATCATCTTCATTGACTTGGAAGTGGTCCAGGTTGCGCAGGGTCTGCTCCAACAATATCTTAATTGAAAACGGCAGGCTTGAGATGTGTCCTATCCCTTGTTTTTCCAAGTTCTCAAGTCTATAGAACTGTGCCGGTGCACTTGACAATTTCAGATGATCTTTACTACCAAATTTGTCTTGATCCATAAAATCTCCTTTTACTAAGAGGTGCAAATACTTTTGGAGCTGCTACTTTTTACTAACGGTCTTAAGGGAATCCAAACCTTTCTCCGGTCCGAGCAAAATCAGGAGATCTTCCTGGTTCAGAATGTGATCGGCCTTGGGAGAAAGCCTTGTATGCTCAGCGTCCGGGCCTTTTATGGCAACGACCTGAACACCGTATTTATTGGTCAAATTAATTTGCTTAAGACTTTTACCCACAAATTTTCCAGGCACGGCAAGTTCAATAATGCCGTACCCTTCCATAAACGGCAGATAATCTATGAGGCTGGGGTTGTCCAGTTTTCTTGCCATGGACAGGGCCGTGTCTTTTTCCGGAAAAATAATATTTTCAACGCCCAGCTTTTCCAAAACTTTTTTGTGGGGATCACTGATGGCTTTGGCCACAATATGCGGGATGCCATTTTCCTGGAGGTTGAGCACCGCAAGGATGGAATCCCCGAGTACGGAGCCAATGCCGACCACGGCTGTGTCCACATTTTTGACGCCGAGTTCTTTGAGAGTGGCTGCATCCGTGGCATCCGCAACCACCGCC
Organism: Desulfobacter curvatus DSM 3379; assembly: GCF_000373985.1. Classification (GTDB taxonomy): domain Bacteria; phylum Desulfobacterota; class Desulfobacteria; order Desulfobacterales; family Desulfobacteraceae; genus Desulfobacter; species Desulfobacter curvatus. Next base: position 25,886 of record NZ_KB893074.1, on the reverse strand, counting down.
TGGGTGACATGGTCTTTAATGGATTGTACAAGAACAGGGCTTTTATCTACGGCCATGACATCATGGCCCTTGCGGTATAAATGGGTGGCCAGGTGAAATCCGAAATTTCCCAGACCGATAACCAGAAACTGTTTCATATAATTCCCCCTAACCGATCATTATATTTTCCTGGGCATAGGAAAATTTACTTGGTTTGTCTTTTCTGCTCACGGCCATGGCAATACCCATGGGACCCAAGCGCCCAATGAACATGATACATATAATAATCAGTTTGCCAAGTTTTGAAAATCCGGGCGTAATACCGGTGGACAGCCCCACGGTACCAAAGGCACTGACCACTTCATAAAAAATTTCAAGAAAGGAACCCCGGGTCAGATTATGGGAGACATCGCCGATTTCCGTTTGCTGGAGCAGCACTACGCCGATGACAATCACCAGCATGCTGATAATAATCAGGCTTACCGCCTTTGATATACTGACATCAGAGACCCTGCGGTAAAAAATATGGGGATGTTCTTGTCCCCGGAATTTGGAATATCCCAGAATGGCTAAACTGGACATTGTGGTTACCTTGACTCCACCCCCGCAGGAGCCGGGAGCTGTGCCCACAAACATGAGAAGAATGCTGATAAAAAGCGTTTCATTGGCCAGACTGCCGATATCAAGGGTATTGAATCCGGCTGTACGGGTATTTACGGCCTGGAAAAAAGAAGCCAGAAATTTGGTGTGCAGGGGCAGATCCTTAAGGGTGTTGGACCATTCCAGAACAAAAAACAGCAGCGTGCTGCCGGCCAGCAGGATCAAGGTGGCCGTCAGTGTAAGCCGTGTATGCAGGCTGAGTTTTGACCAGCAGCGCTTTGAAAATGAAAATTTTTGCCGAATTTCGGCCATGACAATGAATCCGATCCCGCCGGTGATAATTAGAAAGCAGATATCAAGATTAATCAGCCAGCTGCCGCTATATTGGGTGAAACTGTCCGGAAACAGAGAAAAACCTGCGTTGCAGAACGCACTGACCGAATGGAATAACGCATAGCAGATGGCTGTATCCACAGGAAATCTGGAAAGAAAATCCGGCAGCATCAATGCCGCCCCGATTATTTCAATGACAAATGTAAAGATCAGTATCTCTTTGACCAGTGAATATACATTTTTTCCCTGGCCGTAACTATAGGTATCCGAGAGCATCTGCCGGCCGGTCATGCCCACCCGCTTGCCGAGGGTGAGCAGGAACATGGTGGACAAAACCATGATGCCGATGCCGCCCGCCTGGATCAGCGCCATGATGACTGCTTTTCCGAAAAAAGTGAACGTAGACGCTGTGTCCACCACGATCAGTCCTGTGACGCACACGGCGGAAGCAGATGTGAAAAGCGCGTCAATAAAGCCCAGATGTCCTTTTTCAGTGGATGCGGGCAAAAAAAGCAACATCGCGCCAAGCAGTATCAGCACGGCATAGCTGAGCATGGAGATGCGGCCCGGGGACAGAACTTTTCCTTTCCGGGTGGGTTCTTTATGGTGCAGCAACGACATTTTTAAACCATGTTAGTTTTTTTAAGAAATGAAAATCCATAATTTCCAGGTTTTCGGCCGGGCACTATTTAAGACAACACCGGAAACCATTGACCCCAATATTACGCTTTCAATCTATGAAAATCAAACTTCATTGTTTGTCTGACGATACTCTATCTATTGATTTCCTAATTGCAAAAGGGGCCTGCCCTTTAATAGCAGGCCCCTTCTATGTTTGCCGGGAGCCGGGTTCGGGCTTTGAATGGTTGTTTTTGATTCAAAGTCTGACCCTTGAACCCTTACGGGTTAAAATTCAACGATGATCTCTTCATAGGTCTTACGCCATTTAGGTGGGTCAATTACAAGCCCCGGTTTTTTGTATCCCACAGCAAGCAGTACAGGAATCCAGTATCTGTCAGGGATATTAAACGCTTTTTTGACGCCCTCATGGTCAAATCCGTCCATGGGATGGGAATCAAGGCCTAAACTTACAGCTGCATACATCAGGCTCATGGCAAAGAACCCTGCGTTTTTAGCGGCAAAAGCCAGGTTGGCATCCGGACTCCAGTTGTATAGAGAGTTTGTGGCGTCCAGGAACCAATCCCGTTGGGTCTCGGGCATGCCGGATTTGACCATCTCCTGCCAGGTCCGTTCAAATCCGGGGTGACCCTGTTTCCATCCTTCTTTATCAGCCAGCACAATCATGGTTACCGGGGCTTCAACGATTTTGGGCTGGTCCCAGGCCAGGGCTTTGAGTTTTTCCTTTTGCGCCTTGTCCTGGAGAATCATCAGGTTCCAGGGCTGGAGATTAAAGCTGGAAGGTGTATTGCCGGCCAGTTCCACCATTTTTTTGATCACTTCTTGGGGGATCTGTTTTTCGGGGTCAAAAAAGTTGATGGAGCGTCTGTCTTTAGTAATCTGCTCGAAGTTCATAATATCTCCTTGCCGCCTGTTTTTTGGACGGAGATTTTAGTTAGTCAAGACTTATTTAGTCTTTTGCTAAGTTAATTTTGATTTTTAAAAGGTCAAGGATGAAACTATGAGTTTATTTTTTGGGAATCAGCCTTTTTTTATGTTCATCATCGATAGCAACATACACGAATCGTGCTTCCGTAACTTTAAAACGCTCCGCACCACAGGTGTTCAGTAGTATGGGTTTCACCCACACTTCAAGTTTCACTGTAATTGAGGTGTTGCCTATTTTTTCCACGTAACCATAGCAACAAAAAATATCTCCCACCTGAATGGGTTCGATAAATTTCATACCTTCCACGGCAATGGTTACGACACGTCCACACGTGACCTCCTTGGCCAGGATACTTCCTGCAATATCCATCTGGGACAGGACCCATCCCCCAAAAATATCTCCGTTGGGGTTGGTGTCTGCCGGCATTGTCTGGGTTCGAAGAAGCAGGTCTCCGTTTGGCTGTTTTTTATCTTCCATTAATATAATATCCTTTCGATTGATTCTGATTAAAGGTTATATTCTATTTTGTGAGGATGAAATATTTCCTTATATAAAACACATTTGATTAAGGAACAATAGTGGACTTGCCGGGAAATATTTCATGTTCAATTTGACAGGGAGTAACCGATTGACAAATACGATTTTCTTTCATACAAAGATGCCAATTCATCAGGCTGTTGCTTATTTTGTTCGGTCATAATTAAAAAACAGCCGTTAGTTTGGTTGATTTTTCTGTACACCATCAGCCTAACCGCTAAGGAGACTGTCAACCCATGGCAAATCCAAGTCAATCCAATTTCGGGACATCTCTGACACGCATCTCAATATCGCTAAAAGCCCCTCCCCTCTCTGATGAGCATGTGATGCTCCCGATTAAGAAAACCAACATTCTGCGGCCACAATATTTCATGACAACGTATTCAACCACAAGCGTATAGGATCAGGAGGCCAAATGGGCACATATTTTTTTTATACATTCTCTTTTACTCTTATGGCACATCGGGAAAAAATTTTATGAAGAAATACATTTGCTATGACATCAGAGGCATCCAGCAGTATATTTTCAGCATACCACAACTAAAGTATATCATTGGTGGCAGCTTGGTGATCGCGGCTTTTGATCGGGAATGGAAAAAGATTCCTGATGGGGTTGATACGATTTTTACCGGAGGCGGAAAGGGGATTTTTTGTGTAGAGGAATGCACATGCAGCGCCTTTTTAAAATATTTGAAAGAGAAAGCCTGTTCCAACGGATTGGATATACGGCTGGGTGTTACAGATACATTCATGGGTGCAATGGCCTCCTCTGACGAACTCCACCCGTATTTACCAGACACCAATGATCTCGACGGATATCCTTGTGAGGTATCAGGCTTGTGGCCGGTTGCCAAAGGCAAGGGGGAAGGCCCTAAAAAAGGGATTCATCCAAAGGTTTATCTGCGAATAAAAAAACTGAAAACTGATTATTTCACAGAAACGTTTCTGGCTCCCGACTTAGAAATTTACACAGAAATATCCGCCATGTTGAACGGGCATAAACCCGAGTTTTTGACCCATGTCAGCGGCGAGGATGACGAGGGAATTAAGGATGTTGTTGATCGAGGACAGGCCGCAGATCATGCGCTTGGTTTGCGTAGACGCTGGGCGGTTGTTGCCATGGACGGAAACGATATGGGAACGCAGTTTCGCTGCGCTGTAGAACAGGAGGATGATAACGAAAATGCCCGTGAACGTATCGCATGCATGAGCCGGGAATTGGCGAAGGAATGTACGCTCAACGCTTTTGAAAAAGCACTGAAAACAGTCGTGCTGGATTGGGCAGCAGACGCAGATTTAAAAAAATGCACCTACCATACAGAGAATGAAGCTCGGGTGGTTCTCCCGTTTCGGCCTTTAATTCTTGGCGGAGATGATATCCTGCTATTGGCTCACTGCTCCTATGCATTAAAATTTGTGCGTGTCATGTCTGAAGCATTTACCAAAGAAAGCGAAAAAGCTGCCGAGCGAATTAAGGATGAAAAGGGATTCGATTTGTGGCCCGCCTCCAATGGCAAACTGACTATAAGCGCCGGTATTGCCTATACGGGTGTGACATATCCGTTGCATACGTCCATTCCCTACGCAGAGAGCTTGCTTGCAAACGCAAAGAAGGTTATGCGGAAGCGTCATGTGGGTGATCTGCAAGAAGAACCCGGAGAACCGGTGCCGGCAGCAGTTGACTGGGAACACATCACAGAGACACTCATCGATACCCCGGCAGCAAGACGAAACCGTGAACTGTTTTTCCTCGATGAAGACCTGGACATGAAAATCGGGCTTACCAGAAAGCCCTACCAGATAAGTAATATTCATGACCTGGTAGACACGCGGCGCAAAAACTACAAAAAAATTCCCGGGCATATAAGAGCTTCTTTGAAATCAATTCTTATGAAACCTTGGGCACTGAGGTCCTGCGAACTTGCAGGGCTTGAATGTGGAGAAAAAGAAACAATAAAGCTGGTCGCTGATCTTCAGCAGTATGATTACCCTAAAAGCATGGGGCCGGGCTGGCGGCTGGAAAAGACCGCCACCGGAGAACATCTGTCCACCGACATCCTTGATGCCATTTCGCTCATTGACGAGGAACACCGGATGGCGCAGGGAAAACGTGAAGGGGGTGTGAGATGACGCATCTGTCGTATAAAATTCACTTGCTGTCGGATGCGGAACCGGGTACGGGCCTGGGTAGTGTCAGCACCCACAATTATATTCCCAGAGACCATCTCGGACGGCCTACGATTCCGGCATCACATATCAAGGGCCTTATGCGGGAGGAACTTAAGCAAATTGAAAACAACCTTCCCCTGGAAAATTTCAGTTGTGATTCCATATTGGGAAAAGGCGGAGAATCGCTGGAATGCCAGGGGAAAGTACGTATCACCGGTCCGGTACTGACGGATGAAGACAAAGATGATACATTCATGATAACCAGGACCGCCATTGATTCTGTAACCAGAACGGCATTGGACAAGACGCTTCGAACAACAGAGTCTCTTGCTGCGGGAAGGGTGCTTGAAAATGGAAGTCTAACCGTTGATGCAGCAGAAGGCTCACTCGAAGACCTGGCTGTCCGTCTGGCCTTACGTTCCATATCCGCAGTCGGCGGGAACCGTAATCGAGGCAGCGGAAGGTGCCGGACTGAGATAGCGGGGGAAACACGCAGCCCCGGAGAGCTGCTGAAAGCGTTTCTAAAGAAATTTTCCGAACCCAAAGCAGCAGAACGAATATCAAAAGAATCCAACCCTGTTCAATTAAGCGGAAAAGGGTGCTGGCTCGATATCGTATTCAGGGCGGATCAGCCGGTATGCTGCCCTGAAAATCCGACCCGGTCCAACGCCATTCAAAGCGGTTTTTCCATTCCTGCAAGCGCAGTTATGGGTGTCCTTCTTCACAGAGTAAATAATAAAAACAGGGCGCTTGCCGACGCTTGTTTTGACTCGAATGAATTCAGGGCCTGGCCGCTACTGCCGTGTGCTGTTAACGGCTTCAACGGCGCATTGCCTTATTCCTTCCGGGTGAGCCAGACCCACAGGATTGCAAAACATGCCTCTGTTGAAAATTTTAAGCCGGAATATGTACAAGACCATGCAGTTGGTCCTCACGATATCGGCATTATTCCGGCGGATAATCCCCTGAAGACCCTTGATGGCGTTTTACTTCAAAAAGGCCGGGAGACCAAATTGTGGAAATCAAGCGATATGCCCAGGATGATCCAGGCCCATGGCGCCCTTAACAGTTCAACGGACAGCCTGGATGGCAAGGTGCAGGTTGAAGGGCGCGGGTTATACCAGATGACGTCTATGGCGCCTATGGTCTGGCGGGGAATTGTTTCCATACCGGCTGAGATGGCCGAATATGTTTCCGGAGAATGGCCTGCGGCATTTGGGAAGCACCGCGGGACCATGGGGGGTGGCCGGTTAGCAATTGAAGAAACGGATTTTCAAGCCTATATGAGTGGACATCCTGGCATGGCGCCGGTTTTCATTACACAGTCGCCGATTTTACTGCCACGGGAGACTTCCGGCAAGATTACGGACACCTTTGTCGGCATGATCAATACATGGTGCAAGGCCCACGGGCTGCCCCCGGTGGAAACGGGAGATAACAAGCCGCTGGTATGGATTTCAACGGGTATTTGCTTCGGATGGAATCGGCACCGCAACGGATATGCCGGTGCGGAAAATGTGGTGATGCCAGGGTCTGTCTTCAGGCTTAAAGGCCCTCTTGATAGGAGCAACTTTGAAAAAGCGCTGCTGACAGGGCTGGGTCAGGGACGTGCTAAAGGCTTCGGCGCTCTTGCGCTGCATCCGGGTAAGGCCGGGGCTTTATTGAACCGGGAAAAAGCAGAACCTCAAAAAAAGAAATCACGTGATTCTATTATTAATGCGGTGAGAAAAATCATTCCCCTCAGAAAAAAATTCTTGCCTAGTGTCAGCCAGCTTTATGCTTTGAAAACCAGAGTGGAGATCGGCGGGACTGAAAGTGCAATCAAATATCTCAACGAGCAGGACGAGCGCGACGCACATATTGCAGCAGCCTGGAGGGATGTAAAAGGCCCGCTTAAAGATTTGCTGGAATCAACCCGCAAGGATATCCCGGCGGCTATGGCCGGCATCAAAATGCTGGCCGATTTCGCAGGAAGCAAGGGGGATGAGCAACGATGAATACAATGTATCGCATGGTATTGCCCATAGAGTTTACCTCAGGTCTCTGCGCAGGCGGCTTTTGTGTGGGAAATCAAATTCTATTGGAGAGAAACGGGAAAAACGAGCCGGTGTTGCGTGGCTCCACTATTGCCGGTAGGTTAAGACACGCCTTTATGACTCTGCCTGACGATTTCTTTGATCGTGCCGATTTAGACAAGATTTTCGGATACTCTCCATCCGGCAGAGAAGATGACATCACAGCCGGCTGTCTGATCGTTGAAGACGCTATCCTTCAGCAAGGTAAAGGGAAAACTGAATTCAGAATGTGCCACCTGCGTGACCGGCACAAGGGACGCGTTGTTGATAAAGGCTTGTTTGCGGTAGAAATGTGCCCGCCCGGAACACGGGCAGATCTGGTATTGTGGCTAACATCTGAGTTCTGTGAAGAAACGCCATGGTTTGCCCGTGTTGTCCGGGCATTTCTTGAACAGGGAATGGTCTTCGGGGGAAATGGAAACCGGGGACTGGGCATGGCCAAGCTGAGACAAACGGATGTGCCGGCCTTTTACGCCTACAAGCTGAATGATATCGATGAGTATGCCGCCTGGCTTGACGCCCGTGACGGCAACGTGAAAATGAATGGGAGCCTTGAGATTCCAAGATCGGACATACCGCAAACCGGATTGCGCATCTCACTGGCCTTTAACATCCCTGAGGGCCAGGATATTATTATCGGTCAGGGGGCTGGTGAAACCCGGCAAGCAGAGCCTGCCGTATCCATCGGATACGACGGTAAACCGTATTGGACGATTCCCGGGTCTACATTTCACGGTCTATTACGGCAATGGGTGACACGACTGGCTGCCCGGGACGGTTATCATGTGACAGATGCCACTGAACGGTACGATCCGCTTGTGGAAACAAACGGTGACATGATTGGATGGTGCTTTGACCCGGACAATGCCGACGCTCATAACAACTGCCCGATTGCCAAGCTGTTCGGCAGCCTGCATAGGGCGGGCCGGGTGCACTGTACCGGGGCCTTTGCACTGGCTGGAGAGATTCCGAAAAAAGATGTAAAACAGTATGCCGGTGTGCAGGAAAGAACCCATGTGGCAATTGATCCCATCAGCGGCGGTGCCGTCAATCATATGTTGTTTAAAACTGCGGTTCTTACAAGTGAATATAAAGATCTGTTTAAAACGGACTGGCACATAGAGGCTCCAGATGAAAAAGAAGCAGAATGGATTGGCCGGACCATTATGGCGATTGATATGGGATTGATCCGGATCGGATCTTCCAAAGCGTCAGGACGGCTCAGGCTGGTAAAACCGCCAGATGTCAGCGGTATCCATGCAGAGGTGATTACCAGGATGACAATAGGGGGCGGCAATGATTGAAAAAGCAAATTTGATAAAAGGAAAAAAGTTCTGGCAGGTTAAGCTGAAAACCAAAAAAGGTTCCCAAAATTTTCCGGTTTTTGACCAGGCAAAATATTTTCGGGAAGAGGATGCCGAAGACGGCCTGGAAGTAACCGTTACCCGTGAAAAAGGACAAATAATAAAGGTTACTATTCCGGGAAAGCCCGAAACAGCTCCCAGCCTCGTACCCAAAAAATCGAGTGGTATGACGAGAACAAACGCGGCAAATAATCAGTATACCCGCCAACAGCCTAAAGATACAACCCTCATGCAGCAGTCATTTCCGGGCGTACTGGGGGAACCGTTCCATAACCCCTATACATTTATTCCGTTTATGGATAATCCTGTTACTGAAAAAACAGAGCATACACCATTGTCCGCAGATGACAGCGCAAACCATGGATACCACACCGGCATTATCCGTTTAGAGATTCAAACAGACTCCCCGCTCATGAGCCATGACAACGGAACGGCGAACAAAAGCAATCATAAATCATATCAAATGTTGACCATCGACAAAAATGTAGTGGTCCCGGCAACAACGATCAAGGGGTTTCTCCGAAATCTGACGACTCTTCTAAGCGGCGGCCCTTTACACACCCTGGATGAAAATACGCACCTATGCCAGGGAAGGGATATCCAAATACAGGGAGAAAACGGGGAGGCGCCTTTTCTATCCCGCATTGCGGATCCAGGGGATGTATTCCGGGACGGTAGCATTCAACTTGGGGAATCCGGGTTTATCTCAACGCTAATACTGGCACGCTTCATGGATAAACAGGATAGAAACAAAGCAGACCTTGACCGGCTTGAAAACGCGATGAAGAACTATGAACAACTTAAAAAAGAGAGAAAAACAGCAAGGGAAGCGAATAATACAGGGCTGGTCAAGAGGCTGACCGGCCAAATGAAGCGTCTCAGCAATAGCTGTAACAGGCAAGTTGGAACCGTTGAGAAACTAATTAAGGGATTGCGCGAGAAAAGCGGACCGATTTGGGTGTTGTTGCATGGAGATCAAGTAAAAGAGATCAGGTACGGTGACAGCCGACCTGAGGATTATTGGCAGTTAAAAATATCCGGCCGTCCGGTTCAAGGATTCAATAAAAAAGAGGGATTGTTCTGGTCTAATGGGCAGAAAATGACGATTCCATCGAAATTGTGGGCCGAATATGCATCCAGAAATATGCACGGTTCCCAGAAAACATTTAAAAAGAACGATTTGGTCTGGCTTGAGGTGAAGCGAGGTTGCAGAAAAATAACGGATCCATCCCAGATTATATCACTCCAATGGGCACGGTGGGGGAAAAAGGGAAATTCTGTGCTGAAGTTAATAAAAGAACATGTAAAACCGGACTGGCTGTCCAAGGAAAAAGAGATCCACCCGGTAACCAATATGTTCGGCCTTGGAAGTCCGAGCCCAAGATCCAGAGACGGGCTTTCGGTTGCGTCCAAATTGCGTTTTGACAATCTCGTATTCGACCGGGATGCAAAAATTTTGCCTTGTCGACCAATTGCCGCACTGGCGTCGCCCCATCCCGGATGCCTGGCCTTTTACCGGGACAACCCGGATCCAAAATCCGTTTCATCCGCAGATTCTCTGAAAGGTTACAAAGTTTACCGGACCACAAAAGAAGACGGTAAAGCCGGCCCATGGAACTATGATGTTCAGCCTATTTATAAACCAGGCGGCAAGGCCATTTTTCCGGCGGGTGACCGGGAAAACGTTTTTTCTTCGGAGCTGCTTGCCCCCGGCGCAAAGGGCTATCTGGAAATTTCTTTCCGAAGTTTAACCAAAGACGAACTATCTTTGCTGATGGCAGCCTGTTCGGTGCCATGGCGTCTGGGCGGCGGAAAGCCGCTGGGTCTTGGTTTGTGCCGCGTGACGGGCAGTAAGGTTGTTAACGAGTTTGGAGAGAATCTTGAATATGATGCCCCCGAATTCAGCAAATTAGTCGATAAAAAGCGACTGGATTATTGGATCGCAAGCCAGGAACCGGTAGCTAAACTACGGTACCCGCGAGCGGCTATTACCAACAGGCGTAATCTATCACGCGGCGGCCACAATTGGTTTTCCAAAATGGCGAAACCGAAACAGGACCACGATCAAGGTTCTTTTACCGGCTTGTCCCCCATATACAGCACCAATGGCTTAAAAATAGAGGCGGATAAAAGCATCATATCCTGTGAAGGCCGCAATGAACATGAAAACGAGACTGCAACACCTGTGTCTGGAAGTGTATTGCCTGAATTCAATCCGGGTGATCCGTCAGCAGATCTGTTGTACGGGTATGATATTCACTTTAATGAAACTATGCGGGAAGAAAGAGAATTTAATCGGCAAAAAACAAAATGTTACCCCAGGTTAAAAAAATTTTCCGGTAACGATTCATAAACGGAGAAAATTAAATGAATTTACAGATAATTTGGCAATTTCTATCCCAGCTTGCGCTTTCGCATTGGATATTATACGTTTTTTTACCTGGTTCGTTGATTGCTTTTTGCTGGTTCCGAAAATATATAAAAATCCAGATTCGATTCGGAAGAAACCTAAAAAGAAAAATCTATTTCTTAAAAACTTCCGAAGCCAAAAAACTAAGCGTAGAAAAAAACACCCTGAGCAAATTAAAGATATTCCATTTGGATAAAAATATCAGAGATATCTCAGATAACCTCAAAGAGTTGCAAACATTAAAAAAGAAAGCTGTCTATATTATTGGTTATGATGACGGATACAATAAATATAAAGACTTGTTTGATGAGGCCAAGGGTGCCAATATTCCAATTATTGTGTTTGCGAATTCCGGTGAAATAAAAAAGGAAGAACACTGGGATATTTTTAACGAATATATTTATTGTGACGTGGCCAACACAACAAATCGCGTCGCAGTCATTCTTATGAGCATTATGAAAATCATCCCAAGTCATGGGGCGTGAAGCGAAGTGAAAAATACAGACAGTATCATGCCTTTATTGCAGATACGATTGGCCAAGTTCCGTATCCAGCTCACCGCCCAAACCGAGCTTTCCGCCACGGAACTGCCCCCGGCCTTCAGGAGCCGCCTGGGCTATCTTCTCAAAGGCCGGTTCTGCCCCTACGGGAATTTTGCATCCCGTTCCTGTGCAGGCTGCGACCGTGAGGCCTTTTGCCTGTACGTTAAATTGTTTGCGCCCACCCTTAGGGCTGTGGGGACGAAGTGCAAAGGGGCGGGCCGGGTCCATCAGAGTCCGCCCCGGCCCTTTACCCTGGATATCCTGCCGGCAACGGGACCGGACCGCACTTTTGTGCTTGAACTCACCCTGTTCGGAGAGCAACTGATCTCTTTTTACCGGCCTATGCTGGAATCCCTGTATCATGCCGCTGTCTTTCTGCCTACCGGAAAAAAAGAGGTTGCCTTGGAACCTGGTGCCTGGCATGCGGTGGTGCCCAAGCAAACAAACGGTGTCTGGCGGGTGGAAACATCGGAATATGGGGCCTTTCCGGCATCCGGACCTGGGCATTCCCTGGAAGACTGGATAGAGGTGCTTCCCCCGGTGGAAAACAACGCTGAATTTTACTTTAGAACGCCTGTGCAGCTGAGCCGTCTGGCCGGGAAGCCCGGATTCCCGGTGTTGATTCAGTCCGTCATTGCCCGGCTCAGGGATCTGAAACGTATTTATTGTGCATCAGATAACGATATGGGCCATTTTTCAAAACAATTCTGGGCTAAAGCCGGGGAAATTCGCCTGCTATCGGATCTTGGGCCTGAGAAGTTTGAGTGGTATTCCCATCACAGGCAAAAGCAGATCCATTTGGGCGGCCTTACAGGCAGCATGATTTTCAAGGGGGATCTGATGCCGTTCCTGCCTCTGCTGGCAGCCGCTTTCTTTACCGGTATGGGCCGGAAGACGGTTTACGGCCTGGGACGCTTCGGGACCCATGCCTGGGATCAAACCCTTGCCTTTGATGAAAAATCCGGAACCGGAAGGCGTGGGAATATGCCTTGACCGACAAAGGAAAACCTGAAATAAATTACGCTATGGTCAGATCTTTGACAAATTGCAAATAAGCTGCGACAAACAAAAGGACTGTCAGACAATTATAAATACGCAATTTACAACTATCCCTGGAAATACAGCCAACCCCCTGAAAAGTTAACAGAAAGTTATTTTTTCAGGGATTGTAAAAAACAGCTCTAAATTACAAATTTGTATTCAAAATGTTCAATGGTGTGAGGTAAGTATATTTAATTATATTAGATGGTTGTCAAAGAAAAAGTGCGAAAGCATAATTTATGCCAAAAATTTCATAAAAAAGTTATTTGCCCTATGAAAATTTTTATCCAATTTTTATTATTGCAACACATTAAAATAACAACGTTTTTTGATGCACCAAGGGTTTGAATCTGCACCGCTTATGAAGGTGATTAAGACACTTGTGTTGTTGCTTCCGATGTCGCCTTGGGTTTGAATCTGCACCGCTTATGAAGGTGATTAAGACACGACTTTTTCTTCTTTTCGTC
>NZ_KB893074.1:0-12476 GCF_000373985.1 Desulfobacter curvatus DSM 3379 | reverse complement strand
AGTTTGAATCTGCACCGCTTATGAAGGTGATTAAGGCGGCTGGAATCCAACGAAAATAACTTTCTGTCGTTTGAGTCCACACCGCATAAAACCAGCCTCTGCCAAGGCTGGTTTTAAAAATTCCGGATTGACAGATGATTTCATCTTTGATTAATAGGGGATGAATTTTCAGTAAGTAACAGGATGCTATTCAACAACTGCGGAAATTATTAAGGAATAGTATGGCAGTTTCCAGACCCATCGTGGTAGCGTATGATATTTCCAAAAACAAGGTCCGGGCCCGGGTGAGAAAAATTCTGCGGGAATGGAACCTGGGGAATCAGAAATCCGTATACGAATGCCGGTTGACCCAGGCCCAGGCCGAAGAATTGTTTTTGCAGCTTAGTCATGAAATTGACAAAAAAACCGATAATATTCTCATGGCGTGGCTGATACCGGGCCGAAAAATTCTGACACAGGGCCTGGGGCGGCACACCGGCATACATAAAAAATATTATGATTTTGGCAGTTCCCGACGAACAGATTATAAGGGAGCCCTTCATTCCCGGAATCGACACAACAAGACCCGCCCTTCTCAAGCAGGGGCCAAAAGGAGGAATCAATAGATGGCGAATCGAACAGAACATGATACCATGGGCGCAATCCAGGTGCCCGCAGACGCATTGTGGGGCGCCCAAACCGAACGTAGCCGGCAGAATTTCACCATTGGCCGGGAGTTGATGCCGCAAACCCTGATCTATGCCTTTGCTCGGCTGAAAAGAGCCTGTGCAGCCGTCAACAGACGGATGGAGCTGTTGGATGATTATCGGGCAGATCTTATTATCCAGGTCTGCGATGAAATTTTGAATGGGGATCACGACGACCAGTTTCCCCTCCACGTCTGGCAGACCGGCAGTGGTACCCAGACCAATATGAATTTAAATGAGGTCATCGCCAACCGGGCCGCCCTTCTTGACGGCAAGGCACTTGATGATAACAGGCCTATCCACCCCAATGACCATGTGAACAAATCCCAAAGTTCCAACGACACATTTCCTGCTGCCATGCATATTGCGGCGGTATTTGAGATCCATGACACCCTGCTTCCCGCAGTTGACCGAATGCGTCTCACCCTTGAAGAAAAATCCCAGGCATTTTCGCAGATCATTAAAATCGGACGTACCCACCTCCAGGATGCCACACCACTGACACTTGGCCAGGAAATCAGCGGATGGGAAGCCATGATTCAAAGTAGCCGGGAGCAAATTTTGCAGACCTTGGAAACATTGTATCCCTTGGCCATTGGCGGAACTGCGGTGGGGACAGGCTTAAATGCGCCCCAGGGGTTTGGACAGGCAGTGGCAGAAGAACTTGCCAAGTTAACCGGCCATCCGTTCACACAGATGAAAAACACCTTTCATGGACTCACCGGGCATGACCAGATCGTCTTCACCAGTGGGGCGCTCAAAGGATTGGCTGCCAATCTGATGAAAATCGCCAATGATGTCCGGTGGCTCGCCTGCGGTCCCAGATGCGGCATCGGAGAACTCAGTATCCCGGCCAATGAGCCGGGCAGCTCCATCATGCCCGGAAAAGTAAATCCCACCCAGGCCGAAGCCGCCACCATGGTTGCCTGCCAGGTCATGGGAAATGATGCAGCCATCGGCTTTGCCGCAAGCCAGGGCAACTTTGAACTCAATGTATTTAAACCGGTTATCATCCATAACCTGCTTCAGTCCGTTACGCTTTTGGGCGACACCATCTCCTCTTTCACATCCCATTGCCTGGCCGGTATTACACCGAATCTCCCGGTGATTGAACGCCACCTGAAAAACTCCCTGATGCTTGTCACGGCGTTGGCGCCACACATCGGATATGACAATGCCGCCCGGATCGCCAAAAAAGCACTGGCGGACGGTATGACGTTAAAGGAGGCCGCCGCAGAGCTGGGCTTGGTTCAGCCCGGGCAGTTTGATGAATGGGTCAACCCTGAGACCATGATTCTGGGACGAAAATAAGCCCGAGGAGTTATTTTTTTTTATATTTTTTTTTGACTTTGAAAAAATCCCAGACAGCCCAGGGAATCAACACCGCGCTCAGTACCTGGTTGAAAAGTGCATAATCGGCCATTTCAGGGTTTGTGGTCACCCAGCCGTCCCAAAAGCACCACAACCCGAATCCGAGCAGCAGGAGCGTAAATACGTAAGGACTCATCTGAGGCGGTGGAGGAGGCTCTTTCCTCGACGTCTTTTCATTCATAAATGCTTTTTCTCCTAATTTTGGTGATTAATCAACCCATATCACAGATCATTTTAATTGAGAAGAAATAACCGTTTCGTAAGAAAAAAATATTTATATGAAAGTTCCAATAAGTTGCTAAGTTACTTTCATCTTTTGTTGTGGGTCAAGCCTGGGTGTTGATAGACCAAGTCGGCCCATGGCCGTTATTTCAACGGGTTTTACGTTTAATCCTATGGCAACGCCTTTCCGTGGGCATAAAAATTTGAAAAAACAGTTCAGCAAAATATAAAAATCATGTATATTCAACCTCTTTTTAAAAAGTAAGAATTCCAGTGGATTATTATTAACGGGCTGACCCTGGACACCATCCGGGCGGTTTTGGAACATGGAGTAGAAAATGGCTAAACCAAAAAAAGAAGCAACATTGATGGATAAAGTCGTTGGACTTTGCAAGCGCAGGGGCTTTGTATATCCGGGATCTGAAATTTACGGCGGACTTGCCAATGCCTGGGATTTCGGTCCTTTAGGGGTGGAATTGCTTAAAAACCTCAAAGAGGCCTGGTGGAAAAAATTTGTCACCGAGCGTATTGATATGGTCGGCCTGGATGCCGCCATTCTCATGAATCCCACCACCTGGGAAGCCTCCGGCCATGTGGGCAGTTTTTCCGATCCGCTGATGGATTGCAAAAAATGTAAATCCCGGGAGCGGGCGGATAAGCTTGTGGAAAACTGGCAGCATGACAACGGGTCTGATGAACAGCCGGCCAACTGGGCAGGGGAAAAGACTCCGCCCCAGGATATGCTGGATTTCATTAATGCTAAAAATATCACCTGTCCCCAGTGCGGCAGCCTTGAATGGACCCTGCCCAAGGCATTTAATCTGATGTTTAAAACCCAGCAGGGTGTGGTTGAAGGCGAAGGAAAGGAGATTTATCTTCGTCCTGAAACCGCCCAAGGCATTTTTGTCAATTTTAAAAATGTTCAGACCACTTCTCGTAAAAAGGTTCCCTTCGGCATTGCCCAGATCGGCAAGGCATTCAGGAACGAAATCACACCGGGCAATTTTGTCTTCAGGACCCGTGAGTTTGAGCAGATGGAAATTGAATATTTCTGTAAACCCGGCACCGAGCTTGAATTCCATGACTTCTGGAAAAAATTCTGCATGGATTGGTATCTAGGTCTGGGCGTTACCCCGGATAACCTGAGATTTCGCGACCATGACGATGCGGAATTGTCCCATTACTCCAATGCCACTGCCGATATTGAATACCAGTATCCCTTTGGCTGGGGGGAACTGTGCGGCATCGCTTCGAGGACCAACTATGACTTAAGCCAGCATATGGAGTACTCATCCAAAGATCTGCAGTATTTTGACGAGGCAGCCAAGGAAAAGTACATCCCCTTTGTTATTGAACCTTCCCTCGGGGTCCAGCGCTCCGCTTTGGTCTTTTTGTGCGATGCCTATGAAGAAGAAGAGATTAAAGAGGGGGATACCCGGGTGGTGCTGCATCTTCACAACCAGTTGGCCCCTGTGAAAATTGCCGTGTTGCCCCTGGCTAAAAAAATTGCCGACAATGCAAAGTCAGTTTTTGATACCCTGGTGCAGCAACTGGGACTGAACATGGATTTTGACGTCCAGGGCAGTATCGGCAAGCGCTACCGCCGCCAGGATGAAGCCGGCACCCCCTATTGCGTCACCTTTGATTATGAATCCCTTGACGACAATGCGGTCACTATCCGGGAGCGGGATTCCATGGAGCAACAGCGTATAAAGATTGATGAACTGGTTCCCTTTTTCCGGGAAAAATTTACCTATTAACGGACGTTTTATGACACTGTATTCATACAAAAACATTGTGCCGGACATCCACGACTCCGTTTATATCGCACCTGGTGCCAAGATTATAGGTGATGTGCAGATCGGCCGGGATTCTTCGGTCTGGTTTCAAACGGTTCTCAGGGGAGATGTCGCTGAGATCCGCATTGGTGAACGCACGAATATCCAGGATCTTTGTATGGGGCATGTGGCCAGGAACACCCCTTTGATGATCGGAAACGGCGTCACCATCGGCCACAATTGCTGTGTACATGGATGCACCATTGGGGACAACTGCCTGATCGGTATGGGTGCCGTTCTCCTGAATAACAGTGTAATCGGCACCGGCTGCGTCATCGCGGCCGGTGCCGTTGTCCTTGAAAACACAGTCATTGAGCCCTATTCACTTGTTACAGGGTCGCCGGGAAAGGTCAAAAAAGTTTACGAAAACCAAGAAGAGATTGATCAGAGGCTGAAAAGAGCCTCTGATAATTATGTGGTGCACGCAAGGGAATTTGGTTCCAATGATTTGGTTTGTGAAATTAAAAAACCATAACATAACGATGAAATACTCTATGTATTACTCCAGTTAAAATTTGCCTCCGCCTTGTACTCAACAAAATTTTCAGGTTTTCGTTCAGGCACTAAATAGAATTGGTGTGGACGCCCTTGCAGAAGTTAAATGCAAAGGATCTGCACCCAGGACAAAGATCACAAAAAAGACAGCCATAAGCCGAGTCTTTTTATTGTTTGTAAGGGAAATACACGGAGATCTTTCATAGCGGTTTTTCATCAGTCACAGCTAATTTAAAATCCCCTTCCATGTCAAGAAAAATCTATTTTTTTAGTCGCTTGACACTCAATAAATTATGTTTTAAAAACCCTTCCGTTTAAGTGGTTTCTGAAATAGCTATAATGGAGGAGTATATGTCTGAACTTGAGACTCGAGTGGAATGTAAAAGCCTTCTGAAAAGAGTTATGAAGGCAGAAGAAACAATCCAGTTTTTTAAACCCGGAATGAACCTTGGCTGGTCAGGTTTCACACCTGCAGGTTACCCGAAAGCAGTCCCCATCGCCCTGGCTGACTATGTTGAAGCCAACAGCCTTCAGGGCAAATGGCGTTTCAACCTTTTTATCGGCGCATCTGTCGGTGCGGAAACAGAAAACAGATGGGCCGATCTTGATATGATTGACAGGAGATGGCCGTACCAGACAGGTAAAAACATCGCTAAAGGTATCAACAGCGGCCGCATCAGAATGGGTGACAAGCACCTTTCTCTCTTCGCCCAGGACCTTGGTTACGGTTTTTACACAAAAGATACGGAATCAGGCAAGCTTGACCTTGCTATCCTTGAAGTTTCCTGCATTAAAGAAGACGGAAGCATTGTTCCCACAGCCTCCTGTGGTGTCATCCCTGAAATTCTCATGGTTTGCGATAAGATCATCCTTGAGGTTAATACAGGCATGCCTTCATTCGAAGGCATGCACGACCTTTTTATGCCGGGAACACCCCCTAACAGACAGGTATTCAATATTACAAAAGCAGACAGCCGCATAGGTTCTACCTCCATCGCATGTGACCCTGAAAAAGTTATTGCCGTTGTAGAGTCAAAATATCCTGATAAAGGCCGTGCTTTTACGGATATTGATGCGACTTCCGAAGCCATTGCTGGCCACATCATTGATTTTTTCGGTGCTGAAGTGAAGGCTGGGCGTCTTCCTAAAAACCTGCTTCCGCTCCAGTCCGGCGTCGGCTCCATTGCCAACGCGGTTGTGGGCGGTCTTGCCAAAGGGCCTTTTGAACACCTTACCGTTTACACCGAAGTTCTTCAGGATACCATGCTTGACCTGTTTGACTCCGGTAAACTTGATGCCGCGTCTTCATGCTCACTTTCTCTGTCCGAGAAAGAGGGCTTCCCGCGTTTCCTGGGAAATAAGGATTTTTACGCAGACAAAATCGTTCTCCGTCCGCTTTCCGTTTCCAACGCGCCCGAGGCGGTCCGCCGCCTTGGATGTATCTCTATGAACACACCTGTTGAGTTCGACATCTACGCCCACGCAAATTCAACGCTCGTCGGCGGCACAAGAATGATCAACGGCATCGGCGGCTCAGGTGATTTCCTTAGAAACGGTTTCTTGAAAATGATGCACTGTCCGTCCGTCCGTCCCACAAAAACAGATCCGACAGGTATTACATGTGTTGTGCCCAAGGCCCCGCACATTGACCACACTGAGCACGATCTTGACGTTGTCGTTACAGATCAGGGTCTTGCAGACCTTCGCGGCCTTGCGCCCAAAGAGAGGGCCCAGACCATCATCGATAAATGTGTGCACCCCGAGTATAAGGACATCATACAGGAGTACCTTGACATCTCTTCCAAGGTTACGCTTGCAAAAGGTGTCGGCCATGAGCCTCAGCTTTTCGACAGATGCTTTAAAATGCAGATGAACCTTGCGAAAAACGGCACAATGAAAATCGACAACTGGGACGTTCCTGAAATGGTATAATTTCCGGCATACGGCCAAATCGGCATTATCGAAAGCTAAATGCTTTCACCGTTGATTAGTTGCAGAGTATATATAGGGGAGCCTTAACGGGTTCCCCTTATTTATTGGCCCCATGGCTGCTTTAAGGGTTTGACAACCTCTTTGCCTGCCTGTTAAATTGCGGACATGAACGATAAGATGAGAATAAATAAACCCTACCGAACGATGATTTCCGTCCCCGGAAACAAGGGGAAAATGCATGCCAAGGCTGCGGCTTCCAACGTTGACGTCATCATGCTGGATTTGGAAGACAGCGTGTCGGCAGATCAAAAAGAGGCCGCGCGTAGAACGGTGATTGATTCGCTTCTGTCTTTGGATTTTAATGCAAAACGTGTAAACCTTCGTATCAACAGCCTGGACACTCCCTTTGCCTACAAAGATTTGATCCAGGTGGCAGAGGCGGCCGGCGATCATCTCGATACCATTGTGGTGCCCAAAGTGAACCATGAGGGCGATATTCATTTTGTGGGCCGCTTACTGAACGGCATTGAAATGGCATTGGGACAAACCAGGCAGATCCGGATCCAGGCCTGCATTGAGACCGCCCAGGGACTTGCGCAGGTTAATGAAATCGCCCAGGGCGATTCCAGGATTTCCTCCCTGTCATTTGGAATTGCAGATTACCAGGCAAGCATTGGTGCAGGGTTGGTCTCTTTATCCGGCCACGGAGAAAACGAGGAACAGGTTTATCCCGGCCACCGGTGGCATTTCCCCATCAGCCGCATGGTCATGGCGGCCAAGGCCAATGGACTTTTGGCCCTGGATGCCCCCTATGGAAACTTTACGGATGCCGACGGCCTGAAGAAATCAGCCGACCTGGCCAAGGCGCTCGGGTGTGACGGCAAGTGGGTGATTCATCCCGACCAGATTGACACGGTCAACCAGGTTTTTACCCCTTCAACGGAAGAGATCCAACGGGCCAGACAGATTCTGCAAGCCGCAGATGACCGGTCCCGGGGTGCCGTGGCTGTGGATGGTCGAATGGTGGACCAGGCTACCATCCGCATTGCTCGCAGGGTTTGGGACCAGGCCGTTTTCCTCGGGCAGGTTTAAATTATGTGCAATGCTATCCTTGCCCTTCATTTCTGACCTTTTGGGCGGTTTAATAGTAGTTGGTCTCAATTGAGAAATCGGCTCGAAGGCCAAAGCCGGGTGACAGTTTCAATGCAAATGCATGCAGGGATGGTCAAACCGCTCATATCAGAAAAAGCACACGGCCAGAACCCAGACAACAAGAAATTTATAAAGCTTTGGAGATAGGTTTATATCCAGGACCGGTGATTAAAAACATTTTTAAACAAAAGTAGTGCCATAACCAGGAGCGAAAAAAACAATCCGCGTGATTGCTAACTTACAATTTACAATCGAAAACTTGGGTTAAAAAAAGATAATATTTGTTGTAAAATTTTTATTGAAACGATAAAAAATAAGTTTTCCATTCGTAGAATTAACAAAAAAATTTTGCTGACTGAGGGATGCAAATGATTAAATTTTTTTTCTGTTCGCTAATTGTGGGCGGCATTATTTTCATGGTCCTGGGAATAAGACAATCGAAAAGCAACAGAAAACTGCTCAGCGATTTTTATATAGAAGATAAATTGAATGTATCATTAATGAGATACCACCATATTCTGCTTTATATCTTTTTATCCGGCTATATTCTTGTACTGATATTTTTTTTTCTGGATAAATTCCACACATCTGAGTTGATTACCAGCGGGGTTTTTTTTCTTGGGGCTGTATTTGTATTCCTTGAAAACCAGCTGAACCATAACAGTATATCTGTTATGAAAAGCAATTTGGATAAAACTCTTCGAATCAGCAGCGCCCTTGAGCACGAAAGGGAAAGGCTGATGTCTTTGAACAGACAACTGGTTGAGACAGAGGATGTAACCATATATGCACTTGCGTATCAAGCGGAAATACGTGACACAATTACAGGAAATCACATTCTGCGAACCGCGAAATATGTTCAGTTACTCGTTGAAGATCTTATGGAGAACAGCAAATATAGTAAATACATCACTACGGAATATAAAACGGAGATTGTCAAATCCGCACCGCTTCATGATATCGGGAAGGTTGGCATTCCAGATAAAATCCTTCAAAAGGAAGGGACTTTTACCAAGGAAGAATTTGACATCATGAAAAAGCATTGCCTTTTGGGTGCACAAATAATCAGAAAAGCGATTGAGCGGCTTAATTTTAAATCATTTTTATCTATTGCCGAACAAATGACTCTGTCACATCATGAAAAATGGGATGGTTCTGGATATCCAAACGGTCTGATAGGAGAAAATATTCCCCTGTCAGGAAGAATTATGGCCGTAGCCGATGTATATGATGCGCTTCGGGCCAAACGCCAGTACAAAGATCCGTTTTCACACAAAAAGGCCTGCAACATTATACTTGAGGAAAAAGGAACGCATTTCGATCCTGAAATTGTATCCTCCTTTGAAAGAGTCGAGGATCAATTCGAGCAGATATCCATTGCCTTTGATAATGAGGACAGTTAGCTAACCTGTAAAAACGGCTTGGATGTCCTTGTTCATGACAATCTCCTGATATACCCTAATTCTGTCCTACAATGCTCCACCACATCCCCAATAGCGTTTCCTGAACGTTGTAAGGATGCCTCTGTGGTATTCAGAGGGGCATGTTTTTACAAAATGTTCACGGGAGAGAATATCGATTGAGTACTTTTTTATATGGATTCTTGTGATTTATATTGCCCTTTTTAACAATGGCAAGGTATTGTCCGGGGAAGTTGATTTTTGTTCTTATCCAAGCTGCCTCTATTTTAAGGTGGGCTCAAAGACAGCTGTTATGCAGGATATATTCAAACCTTTGAGATTTGGTATAAAGGTGAAAAAATGAAGTTTGAAGAATTCGTCGCTGGTAGCCACAAACAGCAATTTCAATATAAAAGCTTCCAGCCAGCCCTCATCAATCATGGTTGGTCATGGGATGATCCACGTATAAATGTTCTTCTCGAAAAGTCCACAAGAACTCTTGGAGAACTTAACGCATTTACCCTGATTGTCCCTGATGTGGATCTTTTTATCCGGATGCACATTATCAAGGAGGCAAATACTTCAAGTCGGATAGAGGGAACCAGGACGGAAATGGATGAGGCCGTTTTGGAAGAAGAAGCAATCCTTCCTGAGAGGCGTGATGATTGGCGAGAGGTGCAGAATTACGTTCTGGCTATGAATAGGGCCATTGAAGATTTAATAAATTTACCTCTTTCCTTGCGCCTTTTGCGCCATACTCATGAAATTCTGATGAGCGGCGTCCGAGGAGAGAGAAAAACACCAGGAGAATTTCGACGCAGTCAGAACTGGATTGGCGGTTCAAGCTTGACTGATGCGGCCTTTATCCCTCCTCATCACGATGAACTACCTGATCTATTGAGTGATCTCGAAGCCTTCTGGCATAACGAAGATATCCAGGTTCCGCATCTTGTTCGCTGCGCCTTGAGCCATTACCAATTTGAAACGATTCACCCTTTTCTTGATGGTAATGGCCGTATCGGGCGTCTGCTTATCACTCTCTATTTGGTCAGCCATGGCTTGCTCAATAAGCCATCTCTCTACTTATCCGCTCATTTGGAAAAACATCGCGGTACATACTATGATGCATTAACCCGTGTGCGTGAATCTAATGATATTGGGCATTGGGTACGTTTTTTTCTTCAGGCGATTGTTGAGACCGCCGAAAGCGGCAAAAAAACCTTTAGGCGGATTCTTGACCTCAAGCAAGAATTTGAGCTGGAAGTTGTGAAGCTGGGGCGCCGCGCTGAAAATGCGCGCCAAATGATCATGTATCTTTATGGCACTCCGACAATCACCGTGAACAAGGCTATGGAGCTTCTCAAAATAAAATATGTCCCGGCCAATAGCCTTATATCGGCTCTTGTTGATGTGGGTATTTTGCAAGAAATTACCGGATATCAGAGAAACAGGATTTTTATACTTCGCCGCTATATGAATATCTTTCAAGACGAAAATTAGAATATGAATATTTATATTATACTTTAGACACTACAAAATGAAATATAAATATTTATATTTCATTTTCCCAGCATAAAATGAATGGAGAGGGGATAAAATGACCACTAATTACTACGGCGTCATGTGTATAGGGTCTGAAAAAATCTTTTTTGTGAAGGCAAGAAATTCCGGTGGGGTTATTGCACCCGGGGAGCACATGGAACCGCCTTATTTTTGAGGTGGTTGATTGTCAGGAGGACGATCTATTTTGGGCTGACTATATTCGTTATGCCGGAGAGTCCACCCCCATTGGGGGAGTGAAAGAATGCGGAAAAAATCTATCAAAAAAGCATGAAAAACGGTTGAATTGCTTACAAAATTGGCGGAAGCACATGGGAATCGAACCCTTAAGTATAGATGGAAAAATCAATATATTCAAAATGTTACAAGTCGCCTTTCTTGGTTTTAGGTTGTTTTAGGTAGCGGACATTTTTTGACATTAATTTAAGTTTTTTAGAAACTTCAGTTTTGGCATAATTTCGAACTGATTCTAAACGGGAATGATCCGTAATTACCTGCAAATCAGACTCAGATAAACCGTACTCATTAATATATTGAGAACAAGAGCTGTGTTTGGTTCCTGCATACAAACGGATATTTTCACCAACCTGTTTACAAGCTTTATTCCAAAGACGATTTAAAGTTTCAGCCTTATACCCTTTTCCTGGTGTACGGCCAGACGGATTAACAAAAAAGAAAGGTGATATAATTCTATGACGCTTCTGTTTATCCAATTCAATATCAATAAAAGGTTTAAAATCTGGATGACATGGAATTGAATGAATTTCACCGGTTTTCGTCTTATCAGTAAGGACACGAGCAGATATTGAACGATGAATCGTAAAAACATTATCAGAAAAATCTTCCTTATGAAGTGCTAACGCCTCCGCTGGACGCCGTAAATGATACTTCAAAAAGTAAAAAATAGGCTGATGGTCATATGGGATCTGGTTTAAAACTGCCAGCTGCCTATCTTCAGGTAACCATTTTATTGGTTGCTGTGTTAAACCATACTCTTTTTTCTTTGGGAATGGAGGGATAGCAGGAATACGTCGAGCAATCCACGCAGCGTCCAAAATAGTATGTAAACAAAACATAATATTAGACTGCATTTTAGGACTAAGGCCCTTATTATGTAGTTCTTTTTTAAATTTACGTAGAATATCAATCTGAATGTCAGGTAAAGAAATTTGACTATGTTTTTTGAAAAACGGCTTAATGTGATTTTTAAGGTATGAACGATAACCTTTTTCTGTAGCCGGAGACAATCCACTCAGGTTGGAAAACCAATCATCAATGAATGGTATGACATCAGAAAAACCTTTGGATACGTACTTTTCAATATAGAATGTACCATTTTCAACATCCGATTGCATAACAGAAAGAAGCTTTTCAGCCGTTTTCTTGCTATAAATTTTTTCGCCTTTGTAATGGTAAATTTTCCGAGTTTTTTTATGTACCTTATCCCACCAATTGACATACCAAGAGCCATTATGACAATAAACCTTTCCTGACATACATTCCCCCATAAATGATAATGCTGTCTGGCTATTGTTATATATGGTCCTTGCTTTAGTCAAGATCCCGGATGGCCACTTTAAAATCCCCCACCCGTGGCCGGGTCAAAATCCCCCGGCGGCAGAATATTGAGATCTAAGTTATTCTCTTAATATCTTCCATTTTTTCCTTTTTTCATCCCTCCCTATTGTCGCGCAGCTGAGAGAGCCGGTTGGCAGCCTCTTTGAGTCGGTAACTCTTCCCTTCAAATTTCAGCAGATGACCATGGTGAAGCAACCGGTCCAGTATGGCCGATGATGCGGCATTGTCTTTGAGAAGCAGGC
>NZ_KB893073.1 GCF_000373985.1 Desulfobacter curvatus DSM 3379 | reverse complement strand
TCAAACTTTTTGCGATGCTGAAAATTTTTCTCATGAGGTTGTTAATCTGAGTAAAGGTGGCAGAGTTAAAGGAGCTTTCCACCTCCAAAATGTCAATGCCTATCACAGCCGATTTAAAGGCTGGCTGCACCGATTCCACGGAGTTGCTACGAAATATTTACAAAATTATCTTGGATGGCGGCGTTCACTTGAGCAGCGCCCAGGTATATTGCCAGAATCTTTGCTGAGTATCTCATTGGAGCAATTTCAACTATTAAAGGGAACATAGCCTTTTTAATTAGCAGCCGTCTATTCAATCACTTCTATTTCAACTCTCCGGTTCATCATTCGCCCCCATACCGTATCGTTGCTTTCAATGGGGTCCTGACCACCTCTGCCCTGGATTTTCATCTGATAGCTTCCAACCCCCAGCCCCAGAAGAAAGCTTTTTACGATATTAGCCCTGAATTCGGATAATTTTATATTATACGTGCCATTTTCCATCGCATCC
The DNA here is from genome assembly GCF_000373985.1 of Desulfobacter curvatus DSM 3379. Taxonomy (GTDB): domain Bacteria; phylum Desulfobacterota; class Desulfobacteria; order Desulfobacterales; family Desulfobacteraceae; genus Desulfobacter; species Desulfobacter curvatus. The sequence goes on along the minus strand of NZ_KB893073.1, from coordinate 44,728 downwards.
GTATACCCGGTGATGAGAATTTTTGAATCCGGATGAGCAACCAGGGACTTTGAAATTGTTTCAAGCTTTTTGAGGTCTTTTTCAATAATAGCATCGCCGTTATGCTTAAACCGGACTGTGATTTTATCCTTTGGAAATGGGGGTGGGGAGGTATTTAATTCAGGTGATGGATCGGTTTCCGGGGTTTCAATAGCAAACATGAGCTCTTCCGGATTTTCAGCCTGGTCCTGGACTATGGTCCTTGACGTGGGCGGAGCATGGTTGTCCGGGCGCTCGGGATTTCGGACAATGGGCTGATTTTTTGGCGGGCGCGTTTGATCTGTTTGTTGTCCTTTTATGATTTCCTGTTTTGGGATAACTGGCTGTTTTACCATGGAAAGTATGGAAAAAAAATGGTCAGGGAACATAACACACCAGGCAAAAATTAAAAAGAAGATTAAAATTACCAGCTTGTCCCATGAAAATAGTTGTTTTTGTGGTTGTTGAACTGGGAGAACCGGCTGCTGCCTATATGGTTGTTGGGCAAAAGTCTGGGCACGCAGGTCATCCAGGGGATTTTTTTTATTGTCATGGCGGGTGGTGGGCTCAAATGATCCATTGATGTTACGGTTGCTGATATGGGCAGGAATTTTCAGTTCTTTTGCGCATTCCCTTACAATGCTTGCATCAATAATCCGCTGTTCCCTGACAAATCCGGACAGCAGGGCATGATCGCATAAGATATTGATGCGCCTTGGAAATCCGCCTGAATAGAAAAAAATTTCCTGAACTGCATCCCAGTCAAACAGCCGCTCCTGTGTGCCCGCAATCTTGAGCCGGTGGCGGATGTATTTATCCACCTCTTCCGGGGTCAAAGGATCCAGGTTGTAGTTGAGGGTCATTCGCTGGAGGACCGCTCGGTTCTGGGGCCTGTTCAAAATTTCATTGAATTCGTTTTGTCCGATAAAAAAAATATTGATCAGTTTTGCATCCGGTTTTTCAATATTTGACAGCAGGCGGATCTCTTCAAGCATTTCCTGGGTGAGCAGTTGGGCTTCGTCAATAATAAGCAGCACCTTTTTATTTTTCTCATTGGCGCTGAGTAGGAAATTTTTAAAATGGGCAAGAAACGCACCCTTGGATGTAAATTCCCTGTCCATTCCGAAGGATGCGGCAATATAATTAAAAAAATCAAGTTTGATCAAGCTCGGATCCGGCACAGATGTGTAGATGATATCTTGTTCAAGGTTCTGGATTAATGCGTTGATCAGGGATGTTTTGCCTGTTCCCACATCCCCGGTTAAAAGCAGAAATCCCTTGTTGTCCAGAATGCCGTATTGCAGTGTTGCAAGAGCTTCCTGATGCTTTTCCCCGAACCACATGAATGCGGGATCGCAACTGATTTTAAAAGGGGATGACTTAAGATTGTAGAATTCATTGTACATTTATAAATTATGGAGATATTCCATATCCCTGGTTTGGGTCTGTTTTGTTCCGATCACCACCACCTGGGTTTTATTGGGATGATTCATGAAATAGAGCCTGCCGTTATATGCAAACAATACTTCAAAGCAGGTGGTTTTATGCTTCTTGCCTGAAAATACCTTTCGTTTTACAATCACCGATCCCGGGTCTTGATCCAGCTGGTGAATTGTTTCTTCCGCCTTGATCTGTTGGTCTTCGGTCAGGGTCATAAATCCGTCCAAGGCTTTTCTGCTCATTTCAATATGCTTGTATAGGGTTTTAAAACGTTTGGATATAAAATCAAAATCCCCCCTCTTGGATTTTCCCGCGCTTTTCTTCCGTTCATACTTATCAAGGTTTGATTTGAGTTCATCTATCTCAACGTCCCGCCGCTCCTTTAATTCAATATATGTATTGAGTTGGTCTTCAAGGGCGATGATTTCATTAAACATTTCATCTTCATTTGTCTTTGCTTTTTTTTGTTCCGATTGGTATTTTTTATCTAATTGTTTTATATTTTTAAACAACTCCGCCCGTTCCCGCTTCAGGTCTTCCTCCAGCTTCTCATGGCGCATCTCATTTTTTTTTAAATCCTGGATCAAAGCGTTTTTAGTGTCTCTTTCCTGTTTAGCCCGTTTGCTGCCCTGTCTATAAAACACAAAAAAGATCAAAAGAGAAATACCGGAGTAGAGAGCAAATATACAGTTCGCAAGAAATGAACCATGATCAAGATGCAGTACAGCATGAACCTTGAGTCCGGAATTAAGAATTGAAAAGTTTTTATCTGCAACCGCCTGGGCATCGTAATAGCCCGGTGAATCCTCCTGAAATCCATCTGTTCCCAGGTAGATGGGATAAATAATTTTCCCCCGGCCCTCTGTCACCTGTACTTCCAGGTCAAGTTTAGCCATCCGGATCAGGGCGTCCCCATTTAAAATGGCCTGGATATTTTTTGCTATCTGGTCTTCAATGTGGACCGATCCGTTTAAAAGATCACTGGAATTTCCGATAAACTCGTTTTCTAACTTTAAAAGATATCTTTTTTCCAGGTAATCATGGCAGCCGGCAAGGGTAATCATATACAAAACCGGGATGATAACCAGGCAGAATACAACAACTTTAAATGGAAAATGTTTCATAATGTCAAAAGGAACTGCCCCGCTGCATCAAACAGAGGTCAATGGTCGGCCGAAGGAATGGTTATATCGTAGTAACCTTCTTGTTTTTCAGCCTTGTTGTACTCTATGCCGGCACCTAAGCGGTTTTTTATCAGGAAAAAATCAGGCCCCAGGTCTGATGGGTTTGAAACCGATTCAGAGTCCCGGTAAATTATGCACAGATGATCCTGAACAAGTGATGCATTTATATGTATGACCGGATTTGAATTGCCGGATATGGAACTTAGGATCAGTTTTTCAAATAAAGAAAAAAGCGGATCATAATCACATATAAATGGATTTTCGTCAGACTTGTCAAAGGATAAATGCAGCCTTACATCTTCAAACCGGTTTTCAAGCTGCTTGAATAGACGTTCAATATCGAGTATGCCGGGCTGGAACGTTTCCCGGTTTTCACCATAAAGGGCCTCAATCATATCAGATTCAAAGGCCTGAAGCTTGGCACTTAATTCATCCGACACAACCATGACATCCGTATTCTCTTTATCCAGAGAGCCCACGGTTAAGACACCTTGTTGCTCCTTTATCCAGATTCCTTTTCTGAATATCTCGGTTTCTTGTTTAGCGCCCATATTTTTCCCGTCCATTTGTTGATGAAGTTATGTGAGGATTTAAATTTGGAAACTACAGACTAAAGAGTACCTTCAAAGGCGGAAAATCGCAAGATATTTTGGCTGTTTTATTCCCGTATCTGTTTGGAAAAATGAAAAATTGCATTTTGAGCCCGGCAATGGATCAGTAGCTGTTTAAAGCAACAGTGTCTGGCCAGCATGGCATCTGAATCGGGAATGATTGAGAAAAAGGCTTGACTGCCTATGATGATAAGTTTTTTCCCAGCCCGGGTCATGGCCACATTGAGGCGGTTGGGGCTATTTAAAAAATCGCTGACCAGATGATCCGGGTCCGAGGCAGTGAGACCGAAGATGATGACGTCCCGCTCGGCACCTTGGATTCGTTCCACTGTGTCAACAAGGGGAAGGCGGGTAGGGGAATGATGGCTTGTCATGATTTTCCCCAGCCGCTGGAGGATGGCGTTGTTCTGGGCCCGGTGGGGGGTGATGATGGCCATTTGGTCCGGGGAAAGACCGTGCCCCAGGATCAGGCGGCCGGCCAGGGCGGCAATGAGATCAGCCTCCACATCCGATTGCTGGGCACATCCCTGGTGATCCGTTAAGATCAGCGAAACAGGCTGTTCCGGATTCAGAATGTCGCCGAGTACCGGGTCGTCCCCTGTTGGATTGTATGTTTCGTCCGGCTCATCCAGGCAAAGCCGTGCATTTTCCACTGAAGGGTCCGGGCAAAGCTGGTTGTGGTACCAGGTTTTGGATGGGAATAGGCAGATTTCCTTGTTCATCCGGTAGGTGGTGTCCAGGGTGACCTGGCAATCTTCAGGATACAGGTTCCGGATATTGGCGAGAATGGAATTGTTCAGGCGCAGTTGGTTGCCATTTTCATCAGGGGCATGGAGATCATAATTTCCCATGACAATGGGGGGAAGCTGGTGGACATCGCCCAGGAAGAGAAAATTCCCCCGGCCGTAAATGAGACTGAGCAGGGCCTGGGGCACCGGGATCTGGGATGCTTCGTCAAAAATTATCCAGTCCAGGGCCAGGGGAAAGCCTTTGTCCTTGCTGTGGAACAGAGAATAAAATCCGTATCCGGTAGCGCCTAAAATCAGCCAAGACCGGGTGGGCAGATCCCGGGCCTCTTTTGTATATTCCACTGTCATGGCAGCATCGCCGGGATTGAATGTTTTCGATTCCGGCGTGTTGTCCTCTCCCCATTTCACGCATTGGCCCGGAAAATCACCCGGTAGATACTGGTTGACCAGTTGGACCACTTTTTTCAATACCGTGTCAATGGCCTGGTGGGTGAGGGCGCTGATGCCTATGCGCAGAGGCTTTCCGGCTTCATGGGCTTTAAGAATCAGGGCGATGATGATCCATCCCAGCAGATGGGTTTTCCCCGTGCCGGGCGGGCCCTGGATCATAGCGGTGCGGTATTGGAATGGAAGCCTTAAGGCTTGCTGCTGAGAGGGGTTGAGACCGTGGTTGGCTTGAGCGAGCCATTTTTCCACCCAGGCCTCTGATGCCGGTGTCTGCCTTTCCATGTCTGCCCCGGCAAGAAGCTGTCGAAGGTGGAAATATCTGTCTTCTGAAAATAGGGTCTGGGAAGCGTGGATCAGTTTTTCTCGGTTCCAGTCGTCCATATCTTCTTCAAGGGAGTAGAATAAATTTTTATTGAGATTTATTTTGCCGGACCGGGAAAGCAGCCCAATGTCACCGGCGTCTATATCATATTCCACAATGATCACTGGGAATCCATTCTGGAGGTCGGCCATGCCATGGGGCACCAGCTTGAGGAAATCCCCCTGGCGGAATTTGGCCGGCTGGGTCTGGTCTGTGGGCCGGAAAATATTGATAAAGCGCCCGAAGCTGTCCAGTCTGGTCTGGTGGAATTTCAGGTATCCCAGGGACCTGAACCGCAGCATCCGCTCTTCCAGGGGCTGTTCCTGAAGCATCATGATATCTGCCTCTTTCAGGCGTTGTTCCTCCTGGATAAATGTTGTATAGGGCCGGGCCTTGTTGTCTCCAGGATTGTCTGACGGCCATTCCTTGATCCATTGGCTGTCTAATTGGAACATGGCGACCTGGTACAGCTCTACCATGAGTTCAAGGCATTTTTTTACTTCGGCTGCAGCCTGATCTATATCGCTGATGAATCCGCTGTTGTGGTGGAACAGAGTCGGTGGCGGTGGCGGGGCAGGGGCGGTCCGGCATTTGAAGATGCGGCCCAGGGTGTACAAGGATGCTGTGCCCGGCGCGGGCATATAAAAATGGGCGGTCAGGACCTTTTGTATATCCGTCCAGGAGGAGGGCTGGGTTTGGCCGAGGAATTCCCAGGACGGGTTTTGTGTCTCCCCGATCCATTGATTCAGGACAATGGGTGTCTGGGAGCCAAAATGGAAGAGATGGGGCCCCTGGCCGGCATGGATGCTTTCTACCCACAACCGCGGCAATTCCTTTAAAAATGCTTGCCGAACTGCCTGTCGCTCCGTTTCGGTTTCCATAGTCCATACATTTGATTCAACCGTTGTCCGGCCATCCGTATCCAGGACTTGCCACCCTAGGACCCGGGGCAGCCCATCCAGGGGACCTTTTTCCAGGTGGATAAAGATTCGTCTGGACAGGTTGACCGGAAACAGGTGGGTCTTTTTTTTGTGGCAGCGGATACATTTGGCTAAAAAGGCATCACACCATCCCAATAATTTTTTCTGTTGTCCTGGAGAAAGCTGATTGGTCTCTTTTTCAAGGGCCCCGGGGAGTTTTTCAAGGGTAGTGCAGCCCATCTGCTGTAGGGCAGCCAGCTCGCCTTTGGTCAATTTTGGCAGGAACCGAATATCTTCATGGGCCAGGGCATGGTGGTAGCAGCCGTGGAATCCGGAACAGGCCGTACACAGACTTTGAAGCCTGTAACCCGCATGGGTAGGTAGACCGGAAAGCACACGGCCAAGGTGGTGCAGGAGGGTAGGCAAGGCGGCCATGTAAGGAATTAAATCAAATTCATGGATCTGATACTGTGCTGTTTCCCGGATGCCGCCTAATGGCGGTGGAGTGATGATGAACCCTTTGCGGGAGACCCGGGCAGGCAGCTTGCAGCGGTCAATAATTTGTTCCAGTGCCAGGGCATAGAAGGCCACCTGCCATTTATGGTGGTATCCGGGGTTTTGGCTGCGTTTGATATCTCCGGCTTCAATGATTGTCTGTCCACCTTTGCCCGGGGATAGTTTCAGAAGATCGGGGATGCCGGTACCTGTGATGTGGGGAAATTGATGGATGGGCGATTCAGTCTTGAGATAGCTCTGGGACAGCCAGATTGGCCGGGTTTTTTCCGGATTACGGTTGAGTTGCGAGATTGTTTCTTCCAGCAGCTTAACGGAAGGAGCCCACCGGGGTTCACCGGCTGCTGCTTGTTCCGGGACCGCCAGGCGGTTCCCTTGTTGTTCAAGGGCGGCCAGCACCGCCTGTTCATGTTGGATGCCCTGTTCCCGGGCAAGGGCCATGACATCGTCCTGCGTTGTTACAGGATGAGCCAAGCCAAGGTATGACAGACAGAACCTGCGGTCACACTGGCCGTGGAAAATATAATCACTGATCATGGTAGCGGTTAGAGCGCGGGCGTCGGTGCAGCCTGGATCAATGCAGGGTGCCTGCCATATGGGGGATAAAAAAGGCGAATCTTCCGGCGTTTTTGTCGTCTGTTTTTCTTGGAACAAAAGCGCTGCGCCGGCTTCCATTTCAGAGTCCGGAGATTCATCGGCAGCCATGGGCAAGGGGCCGGAAAGGTCGGCCAGATCCCCGGAAACAATATCCGAACCCAATTCAAGATACCGTACAAAGGTATCTGCCACACGTTGATCAAAGAGGAAATCCGCCACCTCTTCCACCATCTGTTTTTTTGGCAAGGTCCGCCAGAAAATACTCAAAGGAATCAGGCTGCGCAGCACCCTGAAATGGGCGGATACCCAGGTATGGAATGCCTTTTTTGTAACAGGCAGATTCAGTTTTTGAAAATCAATCCAGCAAGCGCATTCCACCCCGGTCTCGCTGGTGGCTACCTCCAGGTCGTCATCCTGGAAATGCTCCCGGACGGCCCATTCCAGCACCAGGTTGCCGGCAGATCCCAGAAAGGTGCGAAAATGAAACCTTGCCCGGGTCCCCGGAACCACTTCAATGCCATTGGCCAGCTTCACCCGGTTTTCAGAATATGACAGTTCCCGGCGGAATAAATTTTTGGTCCGGGCCAGGAGACCACTGTCCCGGGGCAGTGTGCCGGTGCCCAGTATCCGCCCCATGGCCTGGGCCGTTTCCCAGGAGACATGTGCACCTAAGCCCACCCAGACCAGGTCCTTATCATCCTTTTCCATGGCCGGCCGGGCCGTGACCTTGCCAGGATCTCCTTCTTCAATTTTCAGGATTTTAAGGCGCCGGCCCGACAGATAGACCCGGTCCCCTACCTCCATCTGGTCCACAATGGATTGGGGAATGTCGGCAATGGATTCCATATCCACTTCAAGGATGTATTCCTTTTCGCTTTCCGGAAAGTTTCCCCAGATTTTGTATTCCATAAAATGATTCCGGTACTGCCATCCGCCCCGGATCAGGCCGGGGCGCCGGGTTCGTCTGAGCCAGCCCTTTTTTTCAAGGGTCTTGAAAATATCCGGCAGCAGGCCTTCGCGGTTCGGAAACAGGGCTTTCAGGGCATTAAGGGAAATTTCCTTTTTTTCATAGAGGCAGGAAATGACCTGCTGGCTCAACACGCTGGGTAAGGCTTTGGGGGGCGGGGCCTCGATTTTTCCCTGGCGGCCCAGTTCCAGCAGGGCAAGAAATCGGATCACCTGGTTGCCGGCCGATTCCCCGGTGGTGATGCCCCAGAAATTAATGGATTGCCCCCGGCGGTTGGCCCGGCCGATACGCTGGAGAAAGGCCGACACCGAGCCCGGGGGCTGGTAAAGAATCACCGCATCCACATCCCCCACATCAATGCCTAGCTCCAGGGTGGAGGTGGCAATGCACAGGGCATGGGGATTTTTTCGGAACCGGTTTTCCGCTTTTTTCCGTTCCTTTGCCTTAAGATTGGAGTAATGCAGCTCTGTGACATTTTTAAACACCCCGTTGCGCCGGATAATGCCTGACAGCCGGTCACAGGCCGACCGGCTGTTGCAGAAAATAAGCATTTTTCGGTACCCCCATTCCCGGTACAGATCATTGAGCAGGGCGGGCAGTTCGGTGTCCTCTTTTTTCAAATGAAGAATCCGGGCCTGAATCTGCCGGTCCGCATCGTTTGAGATGGCGGTGGCATTGGACCTGAAATTGAAAAATTTCATGACCTCGGGTATACCGGCAATGGTGGCGGACATGGCTATTTTTTGTATGGATCTGCCGGTCCTACGTTCCAGCCGGGTGAACAGATAGACCAGGTGTCTGCCCCGGTACTGGTGGACCAGGGGATGGACTTCGTCGATGATCACGGTGCCCACCCGGGCCAGAAAAGCCTTGAGGTTGGTGTTGCCGCTGCCCAGCATTACATCCAGGGATTCCGGGGTGGTGAACATGATGTCCGGCCGCTGGGTACCGCCTTTTTTGATATCCCCGGTGCGGATGGCCAGGATCAGGTTCAGCCGTTCGGTGATGATGGGCTCAAACCGGCGCATGAGGTCCTTGGCCAGGGCCCGGGTGGGAATGATGTATAGGACGCCGTGGGCCCGGTTCGAGGTGATGACCCGTTCCAGGGCCGGGGCCAGTACAGCCTCGCTTTTGCCCGATCCGGTGGCGGCCTGGACAACGAGGTCCCGGCCTTTAAGGATTGGAGAGATGGCTTCAAGCTGAACCGGCCGCAGACCGGCAAAGGCCCCGTAAAAGGGACGGAAGGTGTTGGGGAGCCTTAAAAGAGGGTCGGGCAGGGGGGCTGATGGCAGATCAAGGTCCTGGAGCATAGGGCTCAGCAGGAGTCTTTCTGCTGTTTCAGGTCCAACTGGTTGACCAGAAGCCTTAATTTCGTCCTGGATTCCGCCCCTTTGTTTTGGGATAGGACCAGCTTCATTTCCTGGGCCAGTTCAGCGGTATCCGGCTCCCATCCGTAGGCCCTGCCGTGGAGGATTTTGAGCTTGCCCGTAAGTGTCTCCCATTCACCGGGTGACAGGTTCTGGAGAGGATGGATATTAATTTTTTCCCAGGCGTTGTGATAATTGCGGGCAAAGCAGGGAATGTCTTCGGTCGGCTGGTCTGTTTTTCGCCGTCCGCCGGGCCTGCGGGTCCGGTCCCAGGGCTCGCTTTCAACCAGGGTGAAGAAATCATGGGTAAAGGCAAATACCGGGTAAAATCCCTGTGTCTGTTTTTCCGGGCACAAGATTTCATGGAGGAGCTCATAGCTTTTGCTGCGGCTGGTGATGCGGGTTTGGCCGATGGATTCGGCTTCGTCAAAAAGGAGAACCCATCCCCCGTATCCCATCTGCCTGAATAACCGGGCCAGCCCCTTTACCATGGCCAGATATTCCTTGGGTTCCCGGCAGACCAGGGAGCGCTCCTTGTAAAACGGCACCTCCCGGTAATGGAAGACTGCGCCAAGCTTGTGGGCCGGGATCTCTTTGCCCATGAGGGCGTTTTTCAGGGTCCATGCAAAGGATCTGGGCTGAAACCGGGCGTGTTTTTTTAGGTCTCGTTTGTTGGCCGGAATCTCCATGTTCTTGTGGGCCATGGCTGCCAGAATGGCCCGGAATCGGTGGGGTATGCCGCCGGGGATGAGATCATTGATGGATTTATCCCTGTTTTCCGGCCGGGCCAGCCATTGGGCGGCGGCGTCCTTCCACACTTGTGATAGGCCGGTTTCCCCGTTTGGAAAGACCATGGCGCCCATCAGGGCCCGGTAGACCGCTTTGAAGTCGTGGAAGGGGATCTGCCGCGGGTCCAGATTAATATAGCTGACCACAAAATTATTTTCCAGGGCTCGCTGCTTCAAATAAGTGAGGCTGTGGGATTTGCCCTGGCCGTATGCGCCGCAGACACAAAGGTGGTGAGATGTTCCCTTGTCCAGGGCTGCAGCCCCCTGGTCGAAGAGTTGCTTGAGCTTTTTTTCCCCCGAGGTGAGCCATTGGACCCCTAAAGGATCGAACAGTCCTTCCCTAAGGCGCTCCACCGCCCTGCGGAGGTAAAAATTTTTGGTGCCGTTGAGCTGATTGTTAAATGCCTTGTCATCCATAGTGTCAATTCCGATTTACGCGGACCGATTTAATTGTCCCAACTGGGCGCCATCTGTTTCATCTTTTCCTCTTCCATCTCTTTCCGGGTCTCCACCATCTGCCGGGCCATGTCCATCTCCTCCGGGGACTGGCCTTGTTCGGCCAGGTCCAGGACGCCGATGAGCTGCTTGATGAAAAGCCGCACCTCGCTGATGACACCCATTTTTTTCTGGCCGGCGCAGATATCCTCTATGACCTTGTCCGTGACCAATTCTTGCGGGGACCAGCGGTAGGCAATGCCGTGCAGAGACAGCAGACACCGGCCCAAATCCACCAGTTCTTCGGTTTGAAGCGGCGTCTGATGGATATCCACAAGGACGCCCCGGTAGTTGAGGCGTTTGGCGTCGCCCATTGATGCCCCGATGGACCGCACCCGGCTCCACAGGGCATCGTAGGATTTAAATCCTTTTTCCGATACCAGCACGTCAGGGATGATGGAAAAGAAGATGTGAAGGTGTTGAGCGGTCTCGCTGTTGTCGATGAAGAGGCGGACATTTTCGTAGGCGGCCTTGCGCACCGAGGCGCTCATGGCCACTACTGTCTCCATTTCATCCATGAGCAGGATCAGACCCTGGTGACCCAACCGCCGCAAAAACAGAATCAGTGAATTCATCAACTGCCGGGCATTGGCCTTGGTCAGATATTCGTAAACTTGGAAGGGCTTGAGTTCCCGTTTGGTGACCTTGCCGCCGTCAAACCAGTGCATGAGGATTTCCCGGTCTGCCTTGCGGCTCTCCTCATCCTCCCCTTCTTCCATGGGAGAAAAACGGTTGCTCACTAGGGCGGCCAGAGCATTGGCAAAGTTGATATCCATGTCCGGGATATCCCTGAGTTCTTCGGCCAGGGCCGTACATTTTTCTGTTGCGGCCTCGGCCTTGGCTCCTTCAAATTCCGGGGACAGGGCGTCCAGCCAGGCGGTCAGCAGATTTCGGATGCCCATGCCGTCAAAATTGCCTTGGAGCTGCCGGACAATGGACTGGTACACGGTTTCAAATTTGTGGATGGGCACATCCCGGGTCAGGACCACAAAGGAGACGGCAAATCCTTTTTCCATGGCCAGGTGCCGGACCACGGACATGAAATGGGTTTTTCCGTCTCCGTAATCCCCGCTGATGAACCGCACCTTGGCCCCGCCCTGGGCAATGTAGTTCTCAAGATCGTCTTCGATATAGGAGAGCCATTTTTGCCGCCCCACGGTAAATACCGGCACATATTCCACAGGCACGCTGCCCTTGCGCAGCTCTTCAATGATGGATCTGGCCTGGAAGGGTTCGAGTTCTTTGAGGGCATCCAATGATATCATGACCAAAAGATCCTTTAAGATTTATGGAAAGAGATGGCAGTGATCTGGCGCAGTTCCCCTTGGGTGTCCAGGAGCCACAAGGCCTTGTTCCGCCCCGGGGTGAGCTGAAGTTCGTACCCTTGGGACGTTCCGCCGATGCCCGCCTCATAGTACCGCCACAGGTCCACGGAAAATTGGTCCAGGCTGTAGCCTTTAAATTTCCCTTTGTCCATGTCCTGAAAAAAGGTTTTGGACTGCAGGGAGATCACATAGGCCAGGTAAAATTGCTGCATGGGGACAGGCCGACCGGCAGGCAGATCTTCTTTTTCAAGAAGTTCCAGGTATACCTCGCACAGGTCATCAATGAATGCCTGGGGATCATAGGGCCTATCGTACAATTGCTTTTTGAACCGGACCACCATGGTCATGATCCGTCGGGGATCAATGGATTTGAGCACCTTTTTATTGATCTTCGTGGAGCGGCTGGCAAAATCGATTTCCCCGGAGATGCCCTTTAAAACCGTGAACCTGGGAAAATCCATCTCCAGTTCAAGACCGGCCTCTTCGCATTGCCGGGTCAGGTCCTCAATGAGGTCCATGCGGTACTGCTCCACCTTTTCATCGGCATAGGCCCCCAGGGTTTCAAATACCGGGGCGCAGCTTTCAAGGGCCTTGTCCTCGCATATGTCCCTGGCCAGTTTGCTTTTAAGCAGTTCATCCAGTTGGAGAAAGTCATCCCTTCCCGCGCACCGGATGCATTGTTTGATCAACTCGGCTTTTTTTTGTCTCTGGTTCAGATCCCGCTGAAAGGGTTGGACGATCTGTTTTAAATTCTCTTGAACATTCTCAAGAAATTCATTGGGTTCCGGCATTTGATTCCTCGTTTGTTTTTAAATTTCAATTGGCCTATTTTCTACACTGGCGCTGAAAAAATTTCAATGGTTAAGGAATAATCTCCAGTAATTCTAAATTGATTCATATTTAGATTGCTGTTGAATCCTGTTACGCATTGATTTATAACCGGCTATAATTTAAGAAGTAACTATTGAAAATTATGGATAATCAGCAATGACGACGGCATGTGTAAGAAAAATTTTGCCCAATGTTAAGGATTTTAAGACGTTCTGGAAGAAACAAGGGCCTTTCCGGTACGCACTGACAAGCAAAGAATACCCGCCTGTACTGCTGGAACCTGAAGAGTGGATATTCGGACAGGATAAACAGGCGCTTCTTAAGGAACTGATGCAGTTTTCCCGTATGAAGATGTCCTTTGTACCGGCTCCGTTCAACCCGGGCAATAAAAGTATCCTACGTCCTGATGATATCTGCGCCTGGAAGATTGTTTATTTTCCGGAAGCCTGGAATGCCATGATATGCGACGGATTTCTGCCCGAAGGCCAGCTCACCCGGGCTGTGGTGGATGAGTGCGTGAGGCTGGGCCTTACCGAGGATAAATCAGGTATTGAACAGGCTTTTTTCAGTCTGCTGGAGAGGCAGTTGGATTATATGGGTTATGTGTGGTTAACGCCCCGGGGGAATGCAAAAACCGCATTTATTCATAAATACCTGGAGGAGTGGCAACAGGATGAGGAAGAGGCCGGGCTATTGTAGTGCCTGACCAAACACCGCAAATTTTGCCGATTACCGCTCTTTAACTACGCAGTATCCACTTGTTTCCCCACCCAGTCCAAAAATGCGTTATTGCCACCGGATACAGCCAACTCAACAATACAGGGACAATCATAGCTATGTATGCCCTTCACCGTCTCCTCCAGTTCAGGCAAACGATCTGCCCGAGTTTTTGCAATCATCACCACCTCACGTTCATCCTGAATGTCCCCTTCCCATTCATAAATTGAGCGCATACCGTCAATGATGTTTACACAGGCGGCCAACCGCCGTTGAACCAATACTTTGGCTATTCGTGACGCTTCATCCATATTTCCGGCTGTCATGTAAATCATTTTGATCGCCATGCGTTCCTCCATTCTTTATCGTTTGTTCGACCTTTTGCGTTTATAGCGCTGAGTTTCAGCGGTGTAATAATACTCACAACGTGTTTGAATTCGGCTAGTTCCCCCCAATCAGGGATTTGATCTGACTGGGTTTTGCCGGAAATTCCCAGAATCCGTTAATACCGAAGGTCTGGAACATCGATGCTAAATTGTTTTTGTCCAGATGCCTTTGAAGGGAACTTACCATGAGCGGGACCTCATCTGCAGGATAAAGCTCTCTGATTTCACGTGCCAGGTCATTGACCCGCATCTGTCTGACAAAAAAATCTGTTATGATTCCGGCCGGCTTTTCACTGACAATGAACTCGAATGCTTCCTGGGGGCCAGAAAAGGTTCGGGCGCAGAATCCGCATCCGTGAATGAGTTTTGAAAATACGTCTGTGTACGGTGCTGATGGATGAATCACCACAACCACCGGTCGGGCTGTCCGGCTTCGATTCTCTTTGATTTGGGTAAATTTTTTGGCGGTTGACGCTTGTTTTCGTTTTTCAAGAATGTCAATCCAGATGTCGATGGATCTGACTTGAGCAGAAGATGTCAAATAGTTTGAGCAGATATATGAAAATGTGTCCGAGGCCATCAGCGCTTCTATCAGCCGGGAGGCGCATGTGTCCAGAATCGTCGTTGCTACCGTTTCTCCCACTTTGGTGCCGGATTCGATTTTTTTTCTGATTTCGGCAACCACATAATCCGAACAGTGATTGTCTAAGGCTCTGATGGCCGCCATACGCACAAAACCAGCCGGGTCTGTAAGCGCCTTTACAATGGGCGCAGTGGATTCCAATTCAGGATAATGGGACAGGGCCGTGTATAAACAAAAACGGGTCGTGTTTTCAATATTTTTTTGTTCTGTGAGCGTCAAAAGGTCGCCCAGGGATTCCTGGGGAATGGTTCTGCTGATCAACCTCAAAAGGTTTCCAAGCAAATCGGGTACCTGGGTGTATAGATTTGCATGCAGGGCCTCTGCCACTTCGGCGCTTTTATCGCTAAAATATTCGAAGGCCTTGAGCCGGTCTTCAATATTTGGTGAAGCCAGCAGTCGGACATTGGGGTCCTCAGGGGGGCGGCAGGACGGTGCAGTTCCAGGGGGATCGGCAGGTTCGGTTTGCCTTGATAGTTGGGGCAGTTCAGGCGGCCTTGTCTTTTCCCGGGCCTGGGGCGCAGGGGATGTTTTTCGTTTACCCTTTAAAAAGGCCAGGGCATCCAGGATATCCGAATCGCATTTGTCGGTTTGTGCAATCTGCTCCAATCGCTGCACAGCCTTGTCCGTGCCGATACGTTCCATGGCCGTGACCGCTTCCTTACGCAGTTCAAGATCATCGAAAAAAACAAATTCGGCCAGATCATCAACAAGAAATTCCATGCCAAGTCGGCCTGCGGCCCGAAAAATGTCCTTGAGCAAATCCTTGTTGGTCTCCTTGCCCAGGATATGTTTGATTAAATGGGTGATGGGGCCGGGACGGTCCGGATTGGTATGGTTGATCAGGATTATGGAAAATTTAAAATTGAGATGTGCCCTGTCCATGATGAGTTGATACAGACGCGGGCGAAGGGGATGGGTAGGTCCCATGGTGTTCATAAGAAACGATAAAATATTATAGGCAACATTGTCCGGCGCCAGGGCAAGCTGTTCAATTACAGCCTGTTGCTGGTCTTCATCAAGGTTTAAAATCGGTTGCAGGGTCTTTGAATTGATCTGTCCTGTTTCGATAATCCTTTCAAATTCCGAAATAAATGATGCCATATATTCTCCTTACGAATCATATCCTTTTGGATTTTTTTGCTGCCAGCGCCATGCATCTTTGCACATATCTTCAATGTCCAGGTCGGCTTTCCAGCCAAGTTCGCGCTCGGCTTTTGAGGGATCCGCCCAGCATGCGGCAATGTCGCCCGGTCTGCGGGGGGCAATTTCGTAGGGGATATTGTGTCCGCAGGCCTTTTCAAACCCTTTGATCATTTCAATTACGGAATATCCCCTGCCGGTGCCAAGGTTGTAAATACCCACACCTGGGGTTTCCATGAGCCTTTGAAGGCAGCATATATGTCCTTTGGCAAGATCGGTGACATGGATGAAATCCCGGACGCCTGTGCCGTCCGGGGTATCATAATCGTTGCCGAAAACACTGACCCGGGGAAGCTGCCCTATGGCCACCCGGGCCACATAAGGCATCAGATTGTTGGGAATGTCCCTGGGGTCTTCGCCAATGTCTCCGGACGGATGTGCTCCCACCGGATTGAAATATCGCAGCAGGGTGATGTGCCATTTGGGGTCGGCTGTGTAGAGATCAGACAGGATTTCTTCAATCATCAGTTTGGTTCTGCCGTAGGGGTTGGTTACGGACAACGGAAAGTCTTCGGTGATGGGCAGATGGGCCGGGTTGCCGTAGACCGTGGCAGATGATGAAAATACAATGGCGGTGACACCTGATTTTTCCATGGCCGCAATCAGGTTCAGGGTGCCTGTGATATTGTTGTGGTAATAGCGCAGGGGCTGTGAAACCGATTCTCCCACGGCTTTAAGTCCTGCAAAGTGGATCACGGCCTCAATCTCTTTATGGGCTTTGAACACGGCATGGGTGCCGCCTTCATCCAGTAAATCCGTTTGGAAAAACGCAAGGTCTTTTCCCGTAATGTTTCTGACCCGCTCAAGGGCCTTGGCAGATGAATTGACAAGATTATCCAGTATAACCACTTCGTGGCCTTGGTTCAGCAGTTCGACGCAGGTATGGCTGCCGATATATCCGGCACCGCCGGTGACAAGAATTTTCATTGGAATTCCTTATAGGGTTTGAACGTTATCTCTTTTTTCCGGGAAGCCTTGTTGAATATTTCAGAACAGATCTTACATGCTTTACACACTTTTGTACAGGAGGTAAGGGTGGTAAAAAATCGGGACTCCAGCCGGGCGTTGTCTATATGCCATTGCCGGGCAAGTATCTCCGGTGTATCCATCAGGTCAAGAAGGTTGCCGTTAAAAGACCCTTTAACATAGGCACTGATGCACCTTTTTAAAAACCCCACGCCCCGGGTACGGCCGCAAAGCTTTATCCCGTCGGCAACGCCCTGATAATGGTGAACGTCTTCGGGCCGGATAAAAGGGGATTTAAGAAACGTGTGGGGTTGAAAATCGAAATAGGCCTGGCATCCCAGATTTTGATTCATCCGAAATGTGGTTTCCCCGGCAAACCCGGTATTTGAAAGGGCGATATGGGCGTCATGGCTGAGCTTGAACGGGCATTGATAAATGCAGCCCTCATTGGCCAGAAGTTCAATGCGTAGGTCCGGGTCGTAATTCTTGATTGCTTTTGATAAGGCGGCCAGTTTTTCAGGGGATCTGTTTAAAGCGCGGTCTGGTACAATCCGGGTCGGCTTTTTAAATCGTGAAAGGGCAAGCAAATCAAAAAAAGAGAAAAATTTTTCCGGGCTGTCCAGCATGGCGTTTATTCCCGGTATCAGTTCAAGGCGAGGGACGATTTCATGTCCTGTCCGGTCAATGGCACGCACAAGATACATATCTGAAATCACAATGCCTTTTATTCCGACGGTATTATCAAGTTGTTCAATCTCATTGAGTATGCCGGATAACATGGCGTTGTTCACATACACATGGGGGGGCATGAAGCGGGTGTTCATTAAAATATATTTGTCAATTGCTTTTAAGGCGGACAGGGTGGCGCATAGATCCCGGGGTTCAGGTACGAGGCCATCACCGATTCGTACCCTTGCATCGGTTACAGGCCCTGAAGGCAATGGGAAATATATGGATGAAAGGCTTGACGCGTGTCCGATGAGAAACCGGGCATAACCTTCGTCCGGGATAAATGGGACAGATAGCTTCATGACGGGTACATTCATAGATAAATCGAAGTCCAAAGAAAAAGGTGACAAAATCTCAATATGTTACAAATGAGTCAAAAAGGCAAGACCAGGATATTGACACGCAATAATGTATGGTTAAACTTGAACTAATGAGCAGGCTAAGGCCTGGAATCCATACACTGAATAAAAGGAGTATTTTTCAATGATTGAACTTACAGATGCTGCGAAAACGCAGATCGATAATTATTTCCAGGGGAAGGAACCCACCCCCATACGGATTTTTCTTAACTCAGGCGGCTGAGCGGGCCCGTCTCTAGCAATGGCTCTGGATGAGCCTAAAGACAGCGATGATTTGTTTGACGTTAAAGGGCTTAAGTTTGTAGTAGACAAAGAGTTTATGGAAAAAGCACAAAAGATTAAAATTGATTTCAACGGCATGGGGTTCAGCCTTGATTCCGGCATTGAGCTGGGCCAGGGCGGAAACTGCGGGGGATGCTCGGGCGGATCCTGCGGATAGACCGGATCAACTCATGGCTGTTATTGAAAAGGCGTCTTTGCATGAAAAAAGCAAAAGACGTCTTTTTAGTTTGTGTTTGAACGAAAGGTCACCCATCTGCGGCGTTACAAAAAAAATGTAAAATCCTCACAACCATGAGGTTGTTCCGGTTTTAAATTTTTTTTGCGCCTTGCACCTGGGTCACTTTTCGTCCAAACATGGGGACATGCCATCCACATTGCACCGGATGAACAGAGTTTCATGTGTCATTGAATTCTTTCTAACGGGGCGTATTCTGCCGGATGGGTCCTGTAACCAGGATGGGGGACGCCTCTATCTTATCTGCGGCCATCAAACTCACCACCCGCTCAAAAGCGCTTATGATCATCATCTGCTCCCAGTCTTCAATATCGGAAAAGTGCTCTGTGAATGTTTCCTGGAGCAGAGGCGGCAGGTTTTGGATAATTTCCTGACCCTTTTCCGTTAGAAAAAGACTGACGGCCCGCCTGTCATCCTCTCTTTTTTTTCTGGCAATGTATCCACGGGTTTCAAGGCGCTTTGTGATATCGGTCACGGTTGCCTGGCTTAAGCTTGTGGCCCGGGACAAGGGGGTGATGGATATTTGACCATGGGAGGAAATTTCCTGGAGTACAATAAGCTGGGGGCCTGTCAGACCAAATTCTTTGTTCAGCTTTCTGGAATGAATGTCAACTGCCTGGATGATTTTACGAATTGATATCAAAAGGGTTTGACATCTTTGATTGCTGAGTTCTGTTACGGTCATGATTATATTATTTATATTGTGTCTGGGTTGTTTAATAGTAATTGGGGGTTGATGATATTCAGTTTTAGGGTACTATTGTATACTATTATCTTGGCAGGAGGCAAGCATCAAAGGTTTTTGTCCCGCTTGACCCGCAACAGCACCCATGGTAGCCTATGCAATCACAAAGTAAAATCAAACGTATTCCAATATCAATTTTCGGGAAAGAGCCATGGCACAACAGGTTAGAAAAATAGTTTTGAACAGGTGGACTGTTCTTTGCACCGTCATGTTTATGGTCCTTGTCGGTATTGCAGGGTGCGGCGGAGAAAAAGAAAAAAAAGATACGGATCTGGTCTTGGGAAACTGGGTTTACTACAGTAATCGCATCTATATTCTTATCGCTATTGATATGAAAGGTACTTGGACCTCTTCGGTCAGGATTGCCGATGTGACCTCTAAAATTGTTGATTCCAGGGGGACAGCCGGCGGCACCTGGCATTTAGATGAGGGGCAGCTCATTATTACTGTCGTGGCGTCGGATATCAACGATGTCTGGGAAAAAGACGGTACCTACTTTTATAAAATACTTGAACTCAACGACCATCTCATGGTCCTTGAAGGCGAAAACGGCCGCAAGGAAGAATGGAAGAAAACGGTTCCCCAAAAGGGTAAAGAAGGTTCAGGTGCCGTTAATCCCATTGTTGGCATGGCGCCCTATGCCGTTAATCTAAACAAACATTCTTCTAATGCCCAGGATCGTTACCTGTGTTTGAGTATGCATCTGGAACTTATGGAACTGATGCCTGAACAGCCGGTACCCCAATTTCATCCCAGGGCCAGGGATGCCGCCATCATGTACCTGTCATCTTTGATTTATGATGATGTCTCTGATTTTGATCGTATTAAGGTTCAAAAAGAAAAGGTTAAGGATGTACTCAATCCCTATATGGAAGGGCTGATTAAAGACGTTGTCATTGACCATGTTATTATTGCCGTTTCTGCAGCCAAGGTGGAAGAATTTATCATTGAACATACGCCGGCACCAAGCGCGGAGGAGCCCGCTGAAGGAGAAGACGGCAAAAAGGACGGAACAGTAAACGACGCTGCAGATAAAGAGAACTCAAAAGACGCCTGACAGGCAAGTGATTAGTTTTCTTCCCTAGGCTTTATAACCAGTACGGCCCCGGAGTTAATACTGATGTCAGCCTTCTTCTGTGTGAATACATTGCTGATACCCATGGTTGATCCCATGCAAAGGTTTTGACCCGTCAATGGGTACTCCAGACCCTCCAGAGTCAGCCCTTTTACATGGTCCGAAACCGGGATGACGGATATCAGGTCTCCGGGGCGTCCCGTGAGCGTCAAGCGAGACACCACAATATGAATATCATTATGTGCATCAATAATNGTGGTTGGGATTTTCCGGTCTGCGATTCTGCGTAGAAGGAAAATATTTGCCAGGGTATGGTCAAGCCGGGTGCTGGTGGCCCCCATAATGAGAAGTTCGGTACATCCATGGTCAATGGCATATTCCATGCACAATTCCATATCTGTCTGGTCCTTGCGCACCGGGTGCTTGAAAATTTTAACCTGTTTTTTCTTAAAAAATGAAAGGATTTCTTTGGGAATGGAATCTAGGTCGCCAATGATAATTTGGGGCACAATGTCCATGTGGTGGAGATGAACCGCTCCTCCGTCTGCGGCAATAACCATGTCCGCCTGTTGTATTCTGGGTAAAAGTCCGTCTGTTTCAGACAGGGTTCCGTTTGCTACAATGACTATTTTCATAATATGGTTTTCATACCAGAAAAATAATATAATGCAAACAATACTATTTATTGACACAATGTTCAGGAATTCTTATTTTCCAAGCCGATGAAGGTTTTTAAACGTATACATACATATCTGTTTTTTGAGCTTATCCCGCCGTTTGCCATCAGCACCTTTTTTCTTACCTCGGTGTTTTTGATGACCCGGATTCCGGATATCTTGAATATGGTGGTTAACTACAACTCCAGTATTACCGATATCCTTCTTCTGATATCTTATACCCTGCCACGGTTCATGGAATTCAGCATTCCTATGTCCGCCATGATTTCGGTGCTTTTGACCATCATGCGCATGTCAGGAGAAAATGAGATCATTGCCCTGAAAGGGGCGGGCATGTCTTTGTACAAACTTTTGCCGCCGGTACTCCTATTCTGTATGATTACCCTTTCGATTACCATGTGGGTGACGGTGTATGGGATACCCAAGGGCAAACTGGCCCTGAAGGTGAAAACCATAGAACTTGCCAGATCCAGTATTGATGCTGCACTGCAGGAGCGACAGTTCAACAGTCAGCTTGACGGGATCATGATTTATGTGGCCCATGTGGATATGGGGACCCGGGATTTGACGGACGTGTTCATTGAGGATCGCAGGACGGCCGACATGGTCTCTATTTCAACGGCGCCCAGGGGGCGCCTGGTGCGCCAGGGAGACCGGGATCTATACACCATCCGCCTGTATGACGGTATGATCAATCAGGTCAATGTTCAGGATCATTCCGTGACCAATATTAATTTCGGGCACTATGACATCAACATCGACCTGAATGCCATGCAAAAAAATGGGGAAAGGACGGTGAGAAAGAGCTTTGATGAAATGAGTCTGCATGAACTGGTCCAGCGTATCCAAACCGGCTTTAAAACGCCGGAAAGGGAGAGTGAGGCCCGTTTGGTGCTGCATGAAAAGTTCTCCATCCCTTTTGCATGTCTGGCTTTGGGTGTGTTGGCATTCCCCTTGGGTGTTCAGTCCACCTCTTTTAGAAAATCCAACGGCTTTGGTATGGGGGTGGGTTTTTTTCTGCTGTATTATTTGCTGCTGGCCTTTGGCTGGTCGGGCGGGGAGGCCGGTCGTTATCCGCCTGTCATTGCCATGTGGTTGCCCAATGTAGTCATGGGAATTGCGGGTATTTTTCTTTTGATCCGTAATGCCAAGGAGCGGCCCGTTCGTCTGCCTTTTTGGATTCAACATCTTCCGGCAGCGGTTGGGGCACGTTTCAGGAAAAGGACAAAACCATGATTAAATGCCTCCACAAATACTGGCTTAAAGAGTTTGTCCGGATTTTTATGATTATCCAGGCTTTG
This sequence comes from Desulfobacter curvatus DSM 3379, assembly GCF_000373985.1. Lineage (GTDB taxonomy): Bacteria > Desulfobacterota > Desulfobacteria > Desulfobacterales > Desulfobacteraceae > Desulfobacter > Desulfobacter curvatus. The sequence continues at coordinate 22,800 of NZ_KB893073.1, read as the reverse complement.
GTCATGGTGCTGTTCGTTTTTATTGATTACCTGTCCCATATGGATAGAATGTTTGAATACGATGTATCCTTGGCCAGAGGCCTTTGGTATGTGTTGCTTAAGCTGCCGTATATGTTTGTTCAGTTCACACCGGCAGGCCTGCTTCTTGCCGTGATTTGCGTGTTTGGTATCATGAACCGGAACCAGGAAATTACAGCGTTAAAGTCTTCGGGGATCTCCGTCTATTTTCTGGTCAAACCGGCCATTGGGGCCGGATGTTTTCTGGCTCTGTTGATGCTGTTTCTGGGTGAAACTCTGATTCCCTTGTCCATGGCACGTTCCAATTACATCCGTTACCACGAGATGTCCGGAGATAAAAGAGCTGTTCACAGTAGAAAAGACATCTGGATTCGTTCGGACAAAACGCTGGTGCACATTAATTTTTTTGACCCGGTTCAAAAGACGGTGGCCGGCGTCACATACACCACCATGGGCGCAGGATTCAAGATTGCCTCGCGTATTGATGCCGCAACAGGGGTCTATGAAAACGGCCGATGGATTCTGGAAGATGTCGCCGAACAGGTGTATGACCCTGCAATTAATGACTATCATGTGAATATAAGACCCAGAAAGGTCGTCACCCTTGACTTGAACCCCGACGACCTTGGCCGCATGGCCCAAAAGACCAACGAAATGAGTTATACCGAGCTTAGACGGTATGTAGGAAAAGTAACATCCGAGGGGTATGACGCCACCACGTATAAGGTGGATATGCATGGGAAACTGGCCTTCCCCTTTATCTGTGTTATCATGGCGTTGACAGGGGCTGCCACGGGCATGAGGGAGTTTGTGAAGACCAATCTGCCTGTGGGCATTGCCGTGGGTGTGGGATTTTGTTTTTTGTATTGGTTTGTTTTCGGATTTACCGCCTCTTTGGGCTACGCAAAGATTCTGCCGCCGGTGGTGGCCGCCTGGGTGGGGAACCTGGTTTTTCTATGCCTGGGGGGTATCTATCTGATTCAGACGGAATAATGTTGGTTTCATGATTTTTTTTTATCATATCATCACCCTGGTGGTGTTTTTTTTCTGCCTGCCTTTTTTACCTGTTGTCTGGATCTTTTCAGCCAAACGGCGGGCCAATCTATTACAACGACTGGGGTTGTTTACACAGATTCCTGAAAAAGAAGCCAATACCCGTAGAATCTGGGTTCATGCCCTGTCCGTGGGTGAGGTGAACTCAAGTTTTCCCCTGGTAAATGCTTTGAAAAAAAAGTATCCGGCACACCACATTGTATTCACGGCATCCACCAAAACCGGATTTGAGCAGGCTTTTGAGATGATGTGTCCGGGCCGGGCCGATTCTCCGGTTACAACGCTGGGTTATTTTCCCTTTGATATTTGGTTTGCAGTGATCCGGGTTGTTTCGCGTATTTCACCGGATATCGTCTGTCTGGTGGAAACGGATTTATGGCCCGGTTTTTTGTCTGTCATGCATCAACGCAGAATTCCGGTGGTCCTTGTGAATGCCCGTTTGTCTCCAAAATCCTTAAAAGGTTATCGACGCATGGGGCCGTTGGCCAATTTGTTTTTTTCGACGCTTTCCTGTGTGATGGCCCAAACCCGGCAGGATGCTCTGGGATTTGAACAGCTTGGCGTGGCTGAAAATCGTATTCAGGTCACCGGGAATATTAAGTTTGATCAGCCCTGTCCCCGGTTGTCCCGGAGAGAGATTTCAAGTCTTGTCCGGGATCTGGGGTTTCAAGCGGATGACCCAATCATGATTGCCGGGTCCACTCATCCCGGTGAAGAGTCCATGGTGGTCCGGGCGTTTATTCAGGCAAGACAAGCAGTGCCTGAACTCAAACTTGTGATTGCGCCCCGGGACCCGGGAAGGTGTACTGCCTTGCTCAAGGAATTGCCCCTAACCGGATTCAAGGTTGCAAGCTATCTGGATCCGCTTGAAAGCAAGCAAGGTGCGGATATTATGTTTCTTAACACCATCGGCGTCCTATCTAAAGCCTATGCTGTGTGTGTGTGCGCGTTTGTCGGTGGTTCCCTGGTAATCCAGGGCGGGCATAACCTTCTGGAACCGGCCATGTTTGGCAAACCGGTCTTTTTTGGACCTCATATGACAGATTTTGGTGAAATGGCCCAGTTGTTTGTCCAGGGAAACGGCGGCATCCAGGTTGAAGACGGAAAAGCCCTGGCCGTTGAACTCGAACAAATGTTGCGCAATCCGGATGATTGCCGCCGCATCGGGCATAATGCCCGGCAAATTTTTAAAGACAACGCAGGGGCGATAAATGCCAGTTTGGGTCACATGGAGGCGTTCATTGATTAAATCCTGGCTCGACCTGATAGAAAAACGGGTATTGCGAACCATGGAAACCCCTGGGCCATTTTCACCGTTTTCCTTTGATCAGGTGCTGGCCGGATGTGCAGGAATTTATAGGGCGGGTGTAAGGCTGCGTTATGCCATGTATGAATCCGGTTTGCTAAAAACCCGGCGTCTTGACTGCCCTGTGATCGCCATCGGCAATCTGGCGGTGGGCGGATCCGGTAAAACCCCCATGGCTGTTTGGTTAGCAAAAATGCTGGTGGAACAAGGGTTGCGTCCTGTGGTGATCAGTCGGGGTTACAGGGGAACACTTGAGAACGAGGTTGCTGTGGTATCTGACGGCCGGGAAGTGTTTCTGGACGCCAAGACTTGCGGTGATGAGCCTTATATGATGGCCATGGAAAAAGCGTTCCCGGTAGTGGTCGGGAAAGACCGGTATAAGGCAGGTCGCATGGCTTTGGAATATTTTGCACCTGATGTGATCATTCTTGATGACGGCTTCCAGCACCTGAAATTGGAACGGGACCTGAATTTGGTGCTTCTGGACTACACACTGCCATTGGGGAACGGGCGCATGCTGCCGGCAGGCCGTTTGCGGGAAACTCTTTGTATGGCAAAGAACAGAATTGATGCAGTCGTGTTTACCCGGTGTCCCGCAGATGCATTTCAATGGGATACGTTTCAGAAATCTGCAGGACGCCATTTTGCAGATGACATCATAAAAAAATTACTGTCTGTGCCTCTTTTTTTCTGTACACATGAGCCTTTTGTAGCGCAATTACTTCCGGCCGGAATCCATAATAATACAAAGGCGTTTCAATCCTGGTCGCTGAAAGGAAAAACAGCCGTTCTATTTTCAGGTCTGGCCCGGAACGATTCCTTTGTACAATCCGTGCAGGATATAGGTGTAACTGTTGCGGATCACCTTGAGTTTTGCGACCATTGCCGATATAACGAGGCTGATATTAAACGGATTATATCCCGGGCGAAGGCCTTGAACACTGACCTTGTTCTGACGACCCAGAAGGACTGGGTAAAGGTGAATCCGGTATGCTTCGGGGATGTGACGGTTGCTGTTATTGGTATCCGGTTGTGTTTTTCCAATCCCCAGGGCATTGAAAGATTTATTTTGAACAATGCAAACGGGTAAAGCAGGGTGTCACGGGGTTGTCTATGACAACTCAATCGAAATTGATCTATGAATGATGATCAGAATTATCGGTTATTTTGTCTTCTGATACCCGTCCCGGTTGATTTTTGCTATAATCAATTTTGCCGTAGGACAGCAGTTCGTTTTTTTCGGCATAGAGGATGGAATTCTCACAAAATGACCGCCAGAACATATCTGCCTGACAATTGTCCAGGTAGTTCAAAAACCGGTGGCCCAGTTTCCCCATGACAGTCCGGGATAGCGTTTCTTTATTTTTAAATTTTTTTAGATCCGAGTCTATCCAGGCAAGTTTGTCTTCACCCGGATGATACATGACATTCCCAAGTCCAAAATCTTTAGGGCAAAGCATTGCATTGAGAATCACTGCCAGGTCCCGGCCGAAGCATCGGATGATGCCAAGGCAATCCGGACGGTGAACAAAATTGGGATTTAAATCGTCGTAACCAGCCAGAAAATCCATCTCATGGATTGATTCCACACCTTTGCGCATTTTCGGGAACAAAGAGAACGCTGAAAAATAAGTTTTCGGGGTGACCAGCCCCAGTTCAGACAGAATGAAGGCACTTTTTGATTCTCTTTCAGCCTGGGACCTTAAGGCGTATTTTCTAAAAATGTCTTTGGGGATTGATTGGCCGTAACAAACTTTTAAAATGTGATTGTCCACTTTGTAAAGGCTGGCATACAATTGCCGCTTAAATAAGAACGCATCCTCGACTTTCCCTGCATTTACTATGCGAGAACGCCCTTTACAAACAAACAAATGGGACACGCCTTCGATGTTTACTTTTTTAAAAAAACAGTTATTCATGATTTTTGTCGATCGACTTCTATCTTATGGCACTGGCTTTGGGGGGTATCTTTATTGATTTTCCATATAATCGTCAGCAAAGAAAAAGTTATAAACTGGATCATATCAATAAAATGTGTGGTCATGACCTGAAACAATCCATTTGTCAAAAACATTATCAAAAGCGCAAGACAGCATCTTGCATGGTTTTGTATGAATGAATCTTTCCCATATAAAATTAAGCGGCAGCAGATAAAAGCCGAAACGACAAATAATCCGGCATACAGTGCCATTCCTACAATGCCTGTTCTAGTTGCCATGCTCAAAAATATACTATGAGGCCTGTAAAACCCATGGTTTCGATATTTTTTTGGTATTCGGGAACGATATGTTTCTTTATTAATGAATTTAGGATTTCGGAAGGCATCAATTGAAAAGCCAGTCCCCAATACTGGATAATCTTTTATTACCTCAATTGAATAAAGTATTAACCCAGCTCTATGATCATCTTGAAAGAGCTTATCCCCCTTAATCCTGTTTTGTATAGGACTCAGTAATATAATTAGACTCATTGCAGCCATCAAAATGCCAAGAGTTTTTTTATGATCCCATAGCAGCACAAAAAATGAGATACACAAAGCTATCGCCGCCCCTCTTGACTGGGTTGCGATAGTGGATAAAATCAAAACAATAATGGCCACTACCAGGAAAAAACGTTGAAATTTATTCTGGCAAATTTTAAATAGCCACACAGCTAGGAAAAGTCCAAGCATAAACCCGAAAGGAATAATATCCGGTGCAATTGCTTTAAATCCATCAAGCATAAAGCGGGAAGATATGTCGTGCCCCAATATGCCATAATATAAAAGTAAAGCGCCGCTGGCAAAAATAAATTCCGAGAGGACAACACACACAGCAAGCAATAATAGCCTTTTTTTTGTATAGAATAAGTTGACAACGACCAGATAGAAGATCATATAACGAATCAGATGGGAGTATAGATCATGGGCACTATCTAACTTATCCAACGCAAAAATCACACTTATTACTGACCAAGAGAAAAATAGGACTAATGGGTAAAACAAAGGAGTCTTATAATAAAAACCATCAAATCCATTTCGTGCCACGACGATCATGGGCAAAATGGCAGCATAAAAAAACAGTTGATCTAAGAAGGTTGTGTGGGGGAATGGATTTAAAAAAATAACAAGCAGCATTAAAAAAATAGAGATATTTTCTAACCTGACGTTTTCCCTATAGTTCCTTTTTTGTGCAGCTGTCGAAGACTGTACTGAGAAAGATATTTTTTCCATAAAATTAAATATATGAGGTAATTTATTTTTTTTAAGCAATGATTTTTATGTAATCTTGAGGCAGAATTTTTTTCATATAATCCAGGGCCTCATAAGGGGAATCGGTGCTGTGTATCAGATATCGTTTAGGTATAGACGGGAAGTTCTCTTTTACATATCCACGTATCTCCTTTTTTATTCTGGCGCATTCTTTGGCCAAGTATTCTGTGTTACTTTCGGTGGTCTCAAAAGAATTGGATTGGCTGACAACAATCGAATAAGGCGCAACCAGATGAAATTGTTTTTTATCCAATTCTACCCAATTTCCTCCACGGGTGAATTGAATGGCACGGTTTATCTGTTCTGCCGTTAATTCCTTTGAAAATAGAATTGAATAATTATCACTGATCGTGTTTTTTATATATTCAATAATATTCTCTGGAGTCGCATCCTCTCTTAAAATAAAAACGACTAAATTCTTTTTATCTGTTGGAAGTTCTTGTTTTAGAGACTGTTTTTCAATTTCTGTGATGGCATCTATTGTTTCATTTCTTTTAGGCCACTTTACAAGCATATCGTAGGGCATGCTGACGTTTTTATTTTTTAAAAATTGATGGAATCCTCTTAGAGAGAGTTCAAAATGATCCTCAAAACCATTGGATTCAATTAACGCCATAATCATATCATAATATTTGCTATCCGGTGTTAGTTTCCCATTATTCCTATTAAATCCTTTGGTAAGGCCTTTATGATAGGTGATATGATATAAAAGTGACATTAAATGATGATAAGCATCCGGTACATAACAGTCCTGATTGTTTTTTATCTTTTTTTCTAGAATTCTTAACGCGAATACAGGCGGGTAATAAGGATAGCATTCTAAACTTTGGTAGGTATCAAAATATACATCACAGGGAAGCGAACCTGGGAAACCGGCTGCTACCCAGATCATTTTCAGAATATGGGAGGCCTTGAGCATGAAGTCTACATCTTCATCAGAACTGGGATTACCGTCATGTAAACCCCTCAATACTACGTAATCTACACCATTCTGATTCAGGGCTCGTATGAAAGCATGAAAGTCGCCGATCCTCAATCGAAGTGCGCCTCCTTTTTTGCGCGCTTTTCTCCACCGTAATCGTATTTTGGGATATTGGTATAAAAAAATCAGGAAACGCTTTAAATTTATTCGTTGTACCATAAAAAAAATCCCAGTCCTTATTGTTCGGGAACTTAGTCTTAATACTGAAAAAAAATTATTTCTATTATGTTTTGATATAATTTTTTTATTTTGCAGACTGTATATCAAAACATGGGAGTCTTTATCTTTTATAGCTGCTGACGCAAGATAACCGGATATCTCACTGAGCAACTCAAACAAGGCACGATCTTTTGTTTTTTCCTCTAAAACCGCGGACATTGCAACTGCATTAATGGGTGTATTAACTTTTTCTCTCATTAAATTAAATTGCTTATATACGTCAGATTGTTTTGAGATATTATCAAATTGAAAACCGATCCTGCGCCGTTCCATATATTTAATTAATAGCCCGAACTGATAAATATTTTTAAAAAAAATAACTGGATCACCCTCTTCAGTGGCTATGGGATATAAAATGTTTTTGTGTTTTTTTAAAATTGCAAACCCGGAAAGGATGTTATCATGCCAGATCGTAACATAAAACAGTTCCTCGTTGCCCTTTCTCCGGAACGACAACGAATCCAATAGATGTGTCCCAAAACCAGAAAGGGTCTCATTCATTAACTTCACAATCTTGCTTCTTACCACAGGTGTCAATTCAGAATAAATAATTATTTCTTTTAAATTGTTATCTATGGCAAAACTAATCCGTTCATTTAATTTGAATTTCAGGCTGTGTAGATCTCTGTAATAATCTTTTCTTTTCCAAAATAATTTTGTTTTGTATGTTGTCCGGCGGTACGCGTACAAATCAAACCCGGCAGGTTGCGTCTCCCGGCTGAACTCAAAATCAATCAAATGCTTTGAATGTAGACCGGTCAAGATATTATTCAACGCAAAATCCCCATGTTCAGGACAAAGAACAATCTCATCATAAGATTGCAGTTGTTCAATGTATTTTAAATATTCTGGTAGATAGCGAATGTAATGATGATATTCTTTTGGCCAGCTGTTTAGAAACGCATTGGTAATCTCATTTACGCTCTGATTTGATATTTTCCGTACCGATGAGTTTTCCTTGTACAACGCCTTTAATATTTTTTCACCATTAAGGTTCGGTTTCCCTGGCGTACTGTCCAGGTAAGGAAAAACAGCAAAATAGATGCCGTCAATTTCATCCACTATAATGGGCATATTTACAGTGGCATATTTTATTATTTCTTTAAAAAAATTTGAATAATGGATGGATCTTTTAAGGTAAAATTTTTGGATGGATCTTTCAGCTAACTCAACAAAATACCTCCTTTTCCCCCCTTTTACAATTATAGACTTTCGGGCACGAGCCCTATTTTTGGGTCTATTTATAGAAATTATGAAAAGTTGTTGCTCAACTCTTTGAGAGATGGCATTTATAATTTTTTTTTCGCTTTCCTCAAGGATAATTTTATCATTCTCACTGGTAATAGACATTTTTAAAATCCAACTTATTCAGAAAATTTATTTGAAGCTCCTGTGGAATATTATAAAAAATATCTTTTTTAAGACCTCTAACATCCCGATTTCTAATATGCGGCAGTTTATACCATCGTATAGGCCGCATATCATCAAAATCCAATAAGTATATTCGGTTATCCTGAAACACCAAATTTGACATTCGTATATCGCCATGAATGACACCCAGTTTTCTGATTCTATCCACAAGGGAGACCACCATATCCATTCCCTGCTCTATCTTTTTAATGGATTTCACATTATTCTTAAAGTACGCGTCTCCAGTGATGCCTTCCACATATTCATAAACAAAATGTGACATGCCGCGCAACACCCCGGCGATTCGTTTTTCAACAAAGGCAACCGGTGTGGGCACAAAAAAACCTTTGGCTATCAAAAAATTGGAATAGTACCAGTTTCGGCTTGAGCGCGTCGGCCTGAAATATCGTTTAAACTTATGCCACTTGGATTTATAATTGTGGCGTTTAATCACAAGCTTTTTACCGTCCAAAACGACAATGCCGACTTTACTTTTAAAATTATTCTGTATGATTTTTGTCTTATTATCATCCAGAAAGGCATCCGGATCATCCAAGAGCCTGCACATATCATCTGACAGAAATTGTTTATTACACATCACTATTGCCGAAAACGTTTTTTTTGAATAGATTTTATCTAACATACGGTCTCTACTATCCAGCCCCCACTTATTCTTTTGGTGATCTCTTTGACATAATTTTTTTATAAAGGCACTCATGAGAGGAACCGACTCTTGACCAGCCGTATTTTTCAGCAGTCTTTCTTGCACAGAAGCCAATTTTTCGTCTTGTCTCCTCTGACTTTACCAACTCCAACAATCCTGTAAGCTCGGATACCTTGCTCATCAAAAAGCCATTTTCACCATGGCGGATCAAGCCGGCAACTCCTGAATTATGACTGACAATTACCGGTAACCCGCATGCCATCCCTTCAAGTACACTCATGCCAAAGGCTTCCGACCGGGAGGGCAGCACAACAACATCGGCAAGGGCGTAATATTTTATAACATTATCCGTAATACCTTCCATGCTGATTCGTTGTCCGCAAGGATGGGCTTTGATCATTTTTGAAAACTTGGAGATATGATCTCCCTTTCCAACGATTATTAAGTGCATCTCTTCGGTAATGGCGGGGATTAACCGATCAAGTCCCTTCCGCTGGAACGCAGACCCGACAAAGAGAACGGCAAGTTCATTTTCATGGATATTTTTTTCTTTTCGGGCCTGCTGACGCATGGCATAAACAGATTTTTCATCAAATATGGTCAGATCAACGCCAGGCGGGATTTCAACAACATTGCCGGTACGATGATAGTTTTCTTCAACATCCTTTGATATTGCCGTTGAGACGGAAATCAGCCAGGGGGTTCTCATTTGCGCCCGTTCAAGCCATAGGTAAAGCCAGCTGCGCAGGCTCAAGTATTTCTGATCAATTTTTCTTAACCAAGTGTATTTTTTTAACCCTTCATAATAAGAAAAGCTGTGTAAAGTCAAAACCTCCTGTGTATAATTACGCTCGTGGGAATGAACAATATCATAGTCATACTCTTCAAGCATCTTTGCCGTTTCCTTCACAAATGAAATGGTGTTCAGAACACTTGAGAATGTCATTCGGTTCGGCACACGGAAAAAACCGATGTCGTTTAAAAGTCGTTGCTCTGCTTCACAGGCAAAAACATCAACCTGGTGTCCAAGGCGGCATAGTGATTTAACCAGTTCTACAACATAACGTTCCTTGCCGCCCGACAAGGTAAACCGCTTTACCAAAACGGCAATTTTCAACGCCTTACCCCCATTGTCCTATTTATAAAAAAGGCTGTGTAACTGACACAGAACTTTTAATTTTTGTTTTGGGTCGAGTCTGGGTGCTGATAGACCAGATCAGCCCATGGCTGTTAGATAAATTAAGGTGACCATTCTTGACTACGACATGTCTTTTATTTATTATGAATGGCTTTTCAATCAAGTTTGAAAAAATATCATAAAAAATATATTTTTAATAGAAAATGAAAAAATCATCTGCAAAAATGACATGGTTGATACTTGCTCACTGCTATAACATGGACGGAAGAGCGGCAAGCCAAACAATAACGGACCGCATTCCGTTTCTCAGAAAAAAAGGGGTTACCCCGGTTGTAATCAGTGCCCCAACCGGCAGGAAGGATGTAGACTACCCACATTACCAGGTGTTTTCTCCGGCACCGTCCGGACTGAAATTTGAACTGCGCCATGTTATGAAAAGCCGTACACAGGATACTCTTCCCGGCAGAATCATAAATTTATTACTGACAATGATCATTCTGCCTTTTTTTCTTATGGAGAAAACGATAATTCACCTGGACAGTCATTGGTCATGGCTTTTATCGGCTTCATTATATGGCATCTTCATCATTCCCAAACATCGTCCGGAGCTGATTTACTCCACTGCCGGCCCCTCTTCAACCCATTATACCGGACTCATTCTGAGCAGGCTTTTTAAGCTGCCCTGGGTAGCGGAACTCCATGATCCGCTGATTTATGACAACCAAACCACCAAATGGCACAAATACTTTTTTCACAAATACCTTGAAAAGTTGGTCTTCAGATATGCTGACAAGATCGTTTATTTTACGGATCAGGCCAGTGCCAAGGCATTGAAACGAAATCCCGGGTTCCCAGATAAATTGATTGTTATCCGTCCCGGTGCATCTCCTGCGGAAAATTGGGCCCAAACCTATCAAAAACAAGAAAAAATTCATTTTGGATATTTCGGTTCCCTTGCTTCCAGGCGTAACCTTAAAAAGGTGTTTAAAGCTTTTCATGACCTGTTGCAGGAAGAACCGGATCTGTCCAGGCAGGTTGCCATTGATATCTATGGAACCACCCTTGATCCGGTGACCAGCCAGGCCATGGAAGTGTATCATTTAAAGGATATTGTAACGGTGCACGGCAGGTTGGAATATGATCCGACGACGGGAAAAACGGGCAGAGAACAGGTGCTTGAAGCCATGAAGAGAATGGATGTCCTCATCCTGGTTCATGGGGATGATATTTTCCGGTGCGATGAGTACATCCCTTCTAAGCTTTATGATTACATGCTGGTCCAGCGTCCTATTCTGGGTTTAACCCATCCGGGCTCCGAACTTCAAACAATGCTGGAGGAAAACAGTTTTTTTGCGGCAGACAGCCAAAAGGAAGGAGAAATAAAATCGACACTACAGAATTTGATTTCCCAATGGAAAGATTCCGGTTTGCCGGATTTTGAGCATGCATCTCCCCTCACGGTTAAAGGTGCTGTTACCAAGCTGATGTCGACAAGAGACGATCTGTTAAAAAAAGCGACATAAAAGAATTTATAATATGTCTGAAAGAATCCCAATGATTTTTTCGGACGCATGGCCATCTCCATAAGGATTCTTTTTTTGGGCCATTGATCTAAAGATGTCTTTATTTTTTATCAGTATTTCTGCTTCATTAACTATTTGATCTGTATCTGAACCGACTAATTTACAGGTTCCCGCATCTATGCCTTCAGGACGTTCTGTAGTCTCACGCATTACCAGTACGGGTTTTCCTAAAGAAGGCGCTTCCTCTTGTATTCCACCTGAATCCGTTAAAATAAAATATGCATGGTTCATCAAATATACAAAAGGAGAATAGTCAAGGGGATCTAATAGAAAAATATTTTTATTGTTGTGTTCACCCAATATTTCAAATGCCGGTTTTTTAACATTCGGATTCAAATGTACTGGGTAAACCAAATCAATTTCAGAATGGCGCCGGGCAATCTCCTTTAATGCCTGGCAGATATTTTCAAATCCTTTTCCAAAACTTTCTCTTCTGTGTCCTGTTACAAGAACAAGCTTTCTGTCTTTATTGTCAAGATTGATTTTCCAGTTATCGTTAAAATAGTCTTTCCAGTACTGATTATCTCCGGTGCGTGACTCCATCAACAAGGTATCAATTACGGTATTTCCTGTCACCCATACACTGTTTTCATTGATGCCTTCGGCAATCAGGTTTTTTTTAGCCATTGTTGTGGGAGCAAAATGGTAATCAGCAATTACACTAATTAAGTGCCTGTTGACTTCCTCCGGAAAGGGAGAGTATTTTTGGTAGGTTCTCAACCCAGCCTCAATATGGCCAACCGGTATACGCATATAATAGGCTGCAAGGCTTCCCACAAAAGCAGTGGTTGTATCCCCCTGAACAAGAATCAAGTCTGGTTTTTCTTTTTTTAGAATCGGTTTTAAACGTGTTAGGATACTACTGGTTAACTCAAAGATATCCTGCCCTTTTTTCATAACATTGAGATCGTATTCGGGAACAATATTAAAGCGAAACAAAACTTGATCCAGCATTTCCCTGTGTTGGGCTGTAACACAAACAACTGGCTGAAACATTGAAGACACGGTAGTTATTTTTTTTATTAATGCTACCATTTTTATAGCTTCTGGGCGTGTGCCGAAAATACAAAAAATTTTTTTCTTATTTTTCATGAAGAATAATTTACCAATTAAAATTTAGATGTTATTTTCCTAAGCCCATTCATGAAATCCTGCTTACGATTTCTTAACCTGTGGGTCAGGCGTTTTTTTTCTTTAAAAAGGGCCCAGTTAGACTGAATACATATGCCAAAATAATTTTTTGCAATGGACGATTCATTTTCACCATTAATTTCGGCTTCAATAAATTCATCGGCATAATCAAAAGCTCTAAACATGTGAGTTCTAGGATATAGAGGAATGCATTGGCTGTGAATCAGGTAATATCCATATAAAAATGTTTCCGTTGGATGTTCTGACAGAAACTCAAAAATAGTTTTATTTCTGGGTATCAAATAATTTCGGTGTAAATGTTTTAAAACCTTTGACGCCCATATAATAGGAGTGGAAATACCAAAATCCCAATTTTGATTCGTATCACCGAAAACAGATTTAAATGCATTGACCTGTTTGGCCCGTCTATAGACACGCTTTTCTATTTCTTTTGCAGGAATATTCTTCCATCTCTCTCTTAAAATTCCAGCATCATGTTTATCCATGATTGTATAAGGTGTTTCATTGTCATACATAAAATCGGATAATCGGAATTTTTTAATAAAATATGAATCAGAATCAATCCAGCCATAATTCTCTGCCATGCCCAGTCGCCAAAATTCCAATTTTATCAATTGTTGATATAAATGGTCATAAAAGAAGCCGGGAATGTCACCAAAAACTGCACAACTTGCATTGATAATTTCTTCATCAGCTACAAGAAAACATTTATTCTCTCCAAGGATATCTTTAAAAAGGTCAAAGTCTCTTTGGGGAACAGACATGACAAAAAGAATATCATCTATGTTGTACTGGTCAATACTATCTGCAAGTCTTTTTGCACGATACACATCTTTATGGTAGGATTTACAAAATAATGCGAATTTTTTCATATGGTTATACTTTGTTTCTATTACCAACACTATAATCTGATACCTGTTCTATTTTATTGATAAAAAAAGAGCTATCCGAACAGTCCAATGTTTGTCTATTATCATTTAAGTCCCATGAGTTTTAAACCTCTTTGTCTCCAATTTTTTCATCCGCAAGGCCGTTAGAACACCAGTAACTTCCGGATCGCTGGGTATTTTCAAGATGCTGATCGTTTCTTTCAAGGTTGCTTCGATTATTTTCTTCATGCCAGAGATGAAAACAAACTGCCATAAACGGATGTTCTCTTCGCCTTAGTCCATAGTTATAAAGTCTAGCTGCAAGTTCCGAGTCCTCCCGGCCCCACCCCTGAAACGCCTGATTAAATCCGTTAACGGCAAAAAGATCTTTCCTGAAAAATCCCATATTGCAACTTCGGATACCTGACATTTTAGTGGTTGTTACTACCGGTACAAAAGGCAGTCTTAGCAGATGATGGGCGTTGGAGACCTGTCCTTTAAGGGCATTGGCAATGAGCCATCGCGTTTTTTGTGTATGGGAAAAATTAAACGAATCTTGAAGCGCCTTTTCCACAAGCACCCGTTTGCCCTGGAAAAAATATCCGGGCTTGGCCAATTGGAGGTGGTCCTGAATAAAATACCGGTCAGGAATACAATCTCCGTCAAGGGAGATGATATAGTCTCCCGAAGATTTCAAAATGGCCTTGTTCCTTATCTCAGCCGCCCTGAACCCCCGGTCCTCATGCCAGACATGTCGCACAGGACAATTTGGAGATGACATGGCCATTTGATTAACAAGATGTGAGGTTTCTTCCAGGGAACCGTCGTCTGCAACAATAATTTCACAAGGCAATCGGGTTTGGTTCAACAAGCCTTCAAGCACCTTTTTCAGACTGTCCGGCCGGTTAAAAGTGGTGACAATAACGGATATGTTCATGGCATCACCCCCATCTGTTTATTTACTGCAGACATGACTTGATCCACGGATATGTCATGCATGCATGTTCTATGCTCACATTCTCTGTTGAAGCAGGGGGAACATCTTCCGGCAGAGCGAACCACCACATGATCTGAACCATACGGCCCGGTCCGCCACGGCGCAGTAGATCCGAAAATGGCAACCACCCGTGTACCGGCGGCTGCCCCAAGATGCATGGGGCCGGTATCAGTGGTGACAAGGACATCTGCCTGTTCATACAGGGCCGCCAGCATTTTCAGGGTGGTCAAACCGGCCAGATTGACACATGTTTTGTTCGTCATAGATATGATGGTGTCAATGACCGGCCTGTCCTCAGGCCCACCTGTGAATACAATCCGGGCGCCGTATTGTTCCTGTATCCGGTCACTTAAATCTGCAAATTTTCCATTGTCCCACAATTTGGTTTCCCAGGTCGCCTGGGGGTTGATACAGATGAATTTTTCTTTGGCAGGGATACCATTTTTTTTGAGCAACGTATGAACTGCCGCTCGAGCCCCAGGCGTAACCGGCAGTCTGTATTCAACCTTATCCGCCTTGACGCCAAGGGCTTGAATCATCATCAGGCCTCTTTTCAGGGCATGGATCTCCATGCTTACCGGTGCAATTCTATGGTTATAGAAAAGATGACTGCATTCGGCATGTTCCATGCCTTTATCAAACCCAATCCTTTTTTTTCCCCGGGCAAGCATGACCATGACACCGCTTTTCAGCAGACCCTGAAAATCAATGATCATGTCATATTCAGTTTCCCTGAGCGCCCGGATAAATGATAAAATTTTTATTAAAGCGCTTGGGAAAGAAGAAGAAAAAAGAGACCTTATCCAGCGTTTGCGCTTTGAGACAATGACATTGTCAACAGACGGGTGCCCGATAACAAGATCCGCGGCAGCCTCTTCCACAAGCCAGGTGATACGGGCTTCCGGAAAATGATCCCTGAGGGCATTCAATGCGGGGAGGGTGTGGATAACGTCGCCTATGGCACTCATTTTTACGATCAGGATATTCATGGGTTTGAACTCTCCATCAAGGCAACAGCCTCTTTGAAAATCATATCAACGGAAATATTATCCATGCATTGATGATGTTCGTACCGGCACTCCGGTTTCATGCAGGGGCTGCAATGAACGGGTACCCTGACGATACGGCTGTTGGGATTGGACGGTGGCGTTGTAATATGGTTGGTGGAGCCGATGATGGCGACCTGGTTTATGCCAAGGGCCGCTGCAGCATGCATCAGGCCTGAATCGTTGGTGATAAATAGAGAACACCGTTCAATCAGGGCAAAGGCTTGGGCCAGGTTTGTTTTTCCTGCAAGGTTCACACAAACATTGCCAGATAATCCGGAAATTATCTCTCCCAGAGCATGATCGCCGGGCCCGCCGAATATCAACACCTTTACACCAAAATATTCGGCAAGCTTTGCTGAAAGTTCGGCAAAACGATCGGGAAACCATCGTTTTGCCGTCCCCCCGGTGGCACCGGGATTAATGGCAATTACAGGTTTTGAAATATCAATACCATTATCCTGAAGAGTTTTTTCAGCTTCCTGCCTCTCGCTGTCGCTGATAAAAAGATCAAGGGTGCCGCCATCGTCATACAATCCTCCGCCTTTAAGGATTCCCCGGTAATAATCAACAAGATGAACCCGTTTGAGCCTGGGGTCGAGTTTTATACAACGGTTCAGCAGAAATCCCCTTGCGTCGGTATCATATCCGAGCCGCTCGGGAATTCCTCCAAGAAAGGTGATCAACGCGGCCTCAAATGCATTTTGCATTAACACCGTAAGGTCGAAATGATACTGTCGCAAATCTTTTGCAAGCCGTATCGTACCCCATCCCTTTTTGTGACGCCCACTGTCATCATAGATCAGTACCTTGTCTACAAACGGGTTGTTGTGAAAAACCGGTGCCACCCATGGTTTTACGAGTATGGAGATTTCAGCTTTCGGAAAGTTTTTCCTGACCGCCCTGATCACGGGGGTGGTCATGATTGCATCGCCGACCCAGTTTGCACCGCGTATCAATATCCGGGACGGATCTGATTTTCTTAGTTTAATTTTTGTCATTGATTGTTAACCCCTTGGCCAAGGGCAGAAATTTTTTGTTTTCCATCGGTTATGAATCCAGAAATACTGGTCGGGGTATTTTTTGACCACGGATTCAATGAATTTACTGTAATTTTCGGTATTGATTTCAAGATCTTTGATGGGGTCATCGGTTTCCACCGTTGGAATTTCCGGTAAAAATTCAATGGTGAATTTTCTATCCTTGCGAATCGTATACAGGGGGACCACCGGGGCCCCGCTCTGTAATGCCAGCATGGCAAGTCCCTGGCTGGTACAGGCCGGCCGGCCGAAAAAATCTACAAAAATTCCTTTATGCCAGCTGACGTTTATGTCCAGCAGTGTGGCTACTATGCCGCCCTGGGATAATGCCTCCTCAACTTGCTTAAAAGCGCCTTTGGTCGGTATTACGGTTACCCCAAACCGTCGGCGAATTCTTTGGATCAGCCGGTCCAGCGGTTTAAAGTCCAATGATCTGTAAATCACATACCCTTTGAGCCCGGTCCCATCAATGGCCGGCGTCAGCATTTCAAAATTACCCATATGGCAGGTCAAAACAAGGACGCCTTTTCCCTTGGCATGGGCTGCACGGATATGTTTAAGCCCTTTAATGGTAAAATGTGATAAAAAAGCCTCCTTGGAAAATTTTTGGCCCCAGGCCACCTCAAAAATGATGGCGGCTATATTTTTAAATACATGCTTAGCCATGATTTCGATTTGTTTGGGCCCCATTTCACTGCCAAAGCAATGGATCAGGTTTTCCAGGGTAACCGCTCGGTGGCGTTTGTCAATTCTGAACCAAAGCAGGCCCAAAAGATTTGAACAAAAATCGGCTGCCCACACAGGCAATCTGCTCAACGCATGTGTCAGAAGCTTCAACAGCCTGTAAATATGGTCATTACTCATATATTTCATATCAATTCTTAAGATTGCCGCAATTGCAAAATGAAATTTTTTAATTTTGTATTGTCGTGGTATTCTTTAGACAGCGCCTTTTCAAATCGATCCCATTTTCTGAGAATTTTTTTATTCCCGAGAAATTTATTATACGTACAAATGGGTATAAAATCCGAGTTGCCGATATTATCGACGATCACACATCTGCCGGTTGTCTGACTCAGTCGTTTGTAAAGGATGTTTCTGGGTTTCAACCCCATGGTTATGATATTGTTTTCCAGAAGGTAGTGCTTAAGTTCACAAAGGCACTGGAAGATGTTTGCGTAGGATACGGTTGTCTCATCGGTTGATTTAAAATATGCATCAAGCGTTTTAGACGCGTTGCCGTCATCATCTCTTACGAAGTCAAAGACTGCTCCTATCCCAAAGTTTGTCTCAACGTTGCCGTGAAATTGCGCCAGCATTTCCCAGGGAATGCCTCTTTTGGCTAAATAACGATAATATTTTTGTTCACGAATGGTTTCGGCCTGCCCCCCTCTGTAAACAATTTTGATACACTGATTGGCATTTTCCGGATGAATATAGCACTTTCGATGTACGCCCTTTCCAATTAAATCAGATGGCTGGATGTTTATCACGATTGCTTCGCTCACCTATGAATTATTAATTTTTGTCTCCCAAAAATTTTCAACAATCTATTTTTGTTCCCTTATATAAACAAATACCGTTATATAAACAAGTACCTTGAAATTGTTCTGACGCTAAGATAGATTTTGTCCTTTTTAAAACATCAAAACAATACATGAAACCTCACAATAAAAACGTGGTCCGTTTCCTTTTTTTAAGAGAAGCGGAAATTTCAAAAATCAGTGTTGTGGGCGACAATGCCAAAATCGATAAATTAGACGTATAGGAAGTCAAGGATGATGGTCTCGTAAAAAGTCAAAAATGGCAAATTCGCCGTCAACAATTTCAGTATGTTACGGCTGAAAAAATGCCAAAATCGGACTTTTTACAGGTTCATCAAGGATGGCGAATAACCGGAAAATAATAGAGCCGCTTACTGCGGTCTATTAATGGATGGTACAATGCCCTGGCCGGCCGGAAGTTGATTGACAACGGATCAAGGGATTACTTGATCGCTGAGTTCAAGGCAGCTGTTGTGCTTCCCGAACTGCTGGATCTGGCCCCCCTGATCATGACGGTAATAGCCATGCTTCATTCCTCTGACGGCCGTCTGCCCGATGATCGGGTGGATCTTTATGAGCTAAACGCAAAAAAGGCTTTCAAGGAAAAATTTTGAAAGCCTTTATTCTCAGTGGCTGGCTGACTAGGATTCGAACCTAGATTGACGGAGTCAGAGTCCGTTTTTAAAACCTTCTCGTTTCTTCATGAATTTTAATAAAATACCTTTAAATACTTGTGGTTAGCTTTTCTTTTCTGTATTGTTTCTTCACAATATTTCATATAAAAAACCTTTATTTCATCCCAAAAGTGGGCAAAAAGTGGGCAAAGAAAAAAGGATCACCAAAATATGGCAAGAGAAAAATGGGAAACCGTTTACAAGGGAATCAAGATAAAAAAGCATCCTTCCAGGAAACATGGGGTTAAACCTGATATCTATTTTTCGGCCAGGTTTCAATTCAATGGCAAAAGAATCAATTCCGGTTTGGGGTGGGCAAGTGATGGATGGACATTAGATAGAGCTATCGTAAGGCTGACCGAACTGAAAGAAGAAGCTAAGGCCGGGGGCGGAATAGAAACCCATCGGGTGAAACAGGTAAAAGCTGATGAAAAACGAAAAGAAGAAGATCTCTTGGAGCAGGAACGTAAGGCGCATGAGATTAAGGAGAACACAACGCTTCACGATTTTTTTTACCAAATTTATTACCCGCAGATCCAGAAGGAAAAAAAGCAGAAAACATACGAACGGGAGGAATCTTTATTCAGGCTGTGGCTTGATAAAAATATCGGCAAGCTGACTTTTTGGGCTGTTGGAAAAGGGGATATTGAAAGCATGTTTTATGGCATGGTGGATTCCGGAAAAAGTGTTCGGACCGCTGAATATGCCATGACCACTTTAAAACAGATCTGGCGAGAGGCCAGGGAAGGGGGTTATGCCCCGCAAATGCCCATGGTATCCAAAACAATGAAAAAAAAGATCAGCCAAAATAATAATGCCAGGATTCGTTTTCTGTCCAGATCAGAAGCCAGGATACTTTTAGATGAATTGTTTATGGTCAGTATCCCCCTTTATGAAAAGACACTAATCAGCTTGCATTGTGGTCTGAGAGCTTCAGAAATATTTAATCTGACTTGGTCCCAGGTGGATCTTGAGCACGGCATTTTTAATATCATTGACTCCAAGGGCACTGACAGATCCGTGAACATGACAAAGGATGTTTTGGAATTAATGCAGCAGAAAGAAAAGGGACTATTGAATGAACTGGTTTTCCCAGGACGGGAGGGCAAGCCATCAACGCAGATAAGCCAGAAGTTCAGGGAAATTGTAAACCGGTTGTTTAATCAAGGTGTGACGGATCGGCGGGAGCGGGTCACGTTTCACACCTGCCGGCATACTTGCGCTTCATGGATGGTGAAACAAGGTATCAGTCTTTATCTGGTTCAAAAGGTCCTGGGACATTCAACAATTCAGGTAACGGAAAGATATTCCCATCTTGCTCCTGATCAACTGCAATTAGCCGCCGATGCCATTGACCGGGCAGTGGGAGAACATCGGGAAGAAAATGTCCTGCCATTCAAGAAAAAGGCATAATACACGTAGCTAATCGTCATGAGATTATTGTGAGAACCCCAAAAGAATTAATTCATTTATACTGATACTATCGGTTGACAATAGTATTGTGGGATATATAATTAAGACATGATCAAATCATTTAGAGATAAGGATACCGAAAAGGTTTCTAACCGGATCTATTCAAAAAAATGGTCAAAGGAATTGCAGCAAGCAGCATTCAGAAAATTAAAAATGCTGAAGGTGTCAGAAACTTTAGATGATTTGAGAAGCCCACCGTCTAACCATCTTGAAAAGCTGTCAGGTGATAGGCAGGGGCAATATAGTATCAGAATAAATAAGCAATGGCGTCTTTGCTTCACCTGGAAAGGGGGAAATGCTTATGACGTCGAGATAATAGATTACCATTGACCATGGAGGTACTAATGGAAAAAATACCTGCTGTTCATCCGGGGGAGATTCTGCTTGAAGAATTCATTAAACCTTACGGGCTGACTCAATACAAATTGGCAAAAGCTATTGGTGTTTCCCAGATGAGAATATCCGAAATCGTAAACGGTAAACGAAGCATTACCACAGACACATCTTTGCGGCTATCGAAATACTTTGGTTTATCCCCTTCATACTGGGTAAAGCTTCAGATTGAATATGATATTGACATGGCTATGGATAATGAAGAACTGACCTCAACCATAAGTAAGATTGTCCCTGTCAATGCTTGAAAATTTTGCGGTTGACTGTCTGTTGAAGATCAGCCTTGAGCCGAAAAGGGAACACTTCATTCCATTCTCAAGCAATCCGGAACAGACCGCAACGTATTTGAATAATTCTGTCTTCCTGGGATAGGCGCGGGGTCATGACCCGAACTGAACCGGCGGTAGTCCTGAATCGCTTCTCCCAGGCTTCAAAAATTAGGATGTTGTGTCAGAAGATATTAAGATGAATATGAAAGAGCAGCTTCCAAAAATTGGTTCAGATATGCCTGATGGGTCAGTGATGATTGACGTATATAGGCTAAAAGACTGCCCATACTTTTCAAGACCTGATTATGAAAAATTCAAAGAGAAAGAGTATAATACAGAAACTGATTGTGCTTCGGTCTTATTGGGATGTGATGATGCGAATACATTAGATAAGGTGGCAGAAACCCAAGGAAACAGGAGAAAAGAAATAGTTCAAAAAAGAGTTTCTGACCCAAACGATGAATTTCCGAACATACGGTATCTTTCAGATGAGGAATGGAGGGCGTATAGTGATATTCGTAGTCTAATATTGGAAATCAAAATGATGTTAGTTGACGGCGCTAAAATGGGTGAAATAAAGGGGTATTCATTAAGAGAAGACAATGATCCAATAAGCCCAAACGATAATCTTTTTGATGGGTTGACTAAGTGCCACAGTCTTTGTTTTTTAGCGTGGGCAGAAAAAAATTCTTTTCCGTTACCAGATGAACTAAAAATCGTTAGAAAATTTGATAACACTCTTTGTTATTTTAGAGACTTCGTATTAGATATTGGCGGCCAGGCGGCCCTATTGTATGGGAATAATAGAGAAGCGCCCACCTATAAAGAAATGCTTGAAAGATATTTAACCTATAAAGGTTTATTTCCAGATATTATTCAGATGGATGTCGAGTCAACCGAGTTCTGGTTTGATTCTGGGCAGCAAGCCCGTGATGTAAAAGGGCAGCTTCTTCTTAGTATCGCACAAAGGATTATCCCTGCTGCAATCGGAAAGGAACTGCCGAGTGTTAACCAAAAAATGTTCGGGTTTTATTCCAAATTAAAAAAAATAGTCGTCTGACGTCGCATACCCCCCTATATTTACCCATCCGTATTAAGACGCCGTCGTGTTGATCGTTATATAACTCCTTATAAATGATGATTAACTATTTATAAGGATGGATTATGAAAAACAAGAACACTTCAGAATTAGAACAATCTCAAACCAACCCGTTTGTTGAAGGGATCATTCAAAACATTAAAGAGTAGAATCCGTATGGGTTTATCCTGAGGCCAGATCTAAGAGAGAAGACCGGTGGCCTGCTGCATGGCCGTACCATGGCAAATATGGATAGCCTTGGTAAGGGTATCAAGGATCGTTTTCTTGTAGGCAAGGTCACTGCCTACCCTATCGAATCAGTCATAGAATTCCTGAGAAGAAAAATTGTTATTGCTCCGGCATCGGTACGACCTTGTAAGTCTCAAAGGCATCGCATCCCCACAAGGTTTTGCTCTGTAAGCGGTGTATGAACCACACCTTTTTAAGCCTGGCTGGGTGTTATATCGTTGAATTCCAACAAATTTTTATCTAAGTTTTGTGGCATCAAGGCTTTAAATTCGTCTGCTGTCATTGCTTCCGGTAAATTTTCAAAAAGAAATTTGAGGTACCAATAAGGTTCAAGTCCACTGGCCTTGGCGGTTTCGATTAGGCTGTAAATGCAGGCACTGGCCCTGGCGCCCT
>NZ_KB893072.1 GCF_000373985.1 Desulfobacter curvatus DSM 3379 | reverse complement strand
TTTTTAAGCCTGGCTGGGTGTTATATCGTTGAATTCCAACAAATTTTTATCTAAGTTTTGTGGCATCAAGGCTTTAAATTCGTCTGCTGTCATTGCTTCCGGTAAATTTTCAAAAAGAAATTTGAGGTACCAATAAGGTTCAAGTCCACTGGCCTTGGCGGTTTCGATTAGGCTGTAAATGCAGGCACTGGCCCTGGCGCCCTCGGGTGTACAGGAAAATAACCAGTTTTTTCTACCGACCACAAAGGGTCTTATGGCATTTTCAACCACATTATTGTCCGGCATTACCTGAGGTGGTAGGGTAATTATGGACACTTCTCTAAAAGTGGGTTAATAATCCACACGGAGGTGTCAAATGAAGAAAGACAGAAAGAAGTATGCACCTGAATTCAAAGAAGAAGCAGTTAAACTGATAACCGAACAGGGATATCAGATTACCGAGGCAGCCCGAAATCTCGGAGTAAATCCAACCATGCTGGGTCGCTGGAAACGTGAGATTGAAGGTAGTGGAGAGAGTGCCACTGGTTTACAAGGAAGTGTGGCAATGAAGGCAGAGTTGAGCCGTCTTCGAAAAGAAAACAACCGTTTGAAGATGGAACGTGAAATCTTAAAAAAGGCAGCAGCCTTCTTCGCGAAAGAAATGAGCTGAAGTATCAATTCGTTGATGCTGTGAGGAAGGCTTACCCAGTAGCTCTGATATGTATTGTCATGCTCATATCCCGGAGTGGATATTATGCCTGGCGTAAATGTAAAAAATCATTGAGGCAGAGGGAAGTAGAGAGACTAATTCCTATTGTTAAAGCGGCTCATCAAGCATCAAGGGGTACCTATGGCGCCCGCCGGATTGCAGAAGAGATAAAAGCATCCGGCAGTCCTTGCGGGCGGTACAAAGCTGGGTCATTGATGAAAATGGCCGGTGTTGCCGCCAAGCAGAAAAAGAAATTTAAAGCGACGACAGACAGCAAACACAATTTGCCAGTTGCACCGAATTTACTGGACAGACAGTTTGAAGTTGTCGAAGCGGACAAGGTTTATGTCTCTGACATTACATACATTTGGACCCACGAAGGGTGGTTGTATTTGGCCGTCGTTATAGACCTTTTTTCACGCCGGGTTGTCGGCTGGTCCCTGAGTAATCGAATGACCACAAAGCTGATCATGGATGCCCTGCACATGGCAATCAGGCGTCGAATGCCTGCCCCTGGCCTGCTATTTCATTCAGACAGGGGAAGTCAGTATTGCAGTAAAAACTTCCAGAAAATGTTGAATACCCTTGGGATGGTTAGCAGCATGAGCCGGAAAGGGAATTGTTGGGACAATGCCGTGGCAGAGAGCTTTTTCGGTAGTTTGAAGA
The DNA here is from genome assembly GCF_000373985.1 of Desulfobacter curvatus DSM 3379. GTDB lineage: Bacteria > Desulfobacterota > Desulfobacteria > Desulfobacterales > Desulfobacteraceae > Desulfobacter > Desulfobacter curvatus. Next base: position 44,185 of record NZ_KB893072.1, on the reverse strand, counting down.
CTGAGAGAGTCTTTTTTACAAACTACATGACCCGAGAAGAAGCCCGGAGAGACATCATTGATTACATCGAAATGTTTTACAATTGCAACAGACGTCATTCCTATTTGGGGTATATCAGTCCAAAAGAATTTGAAAAACTGTGGTTTTTAGAAAAAGCCGCTTAACAAAAGTGTCCATTTTTACTTGACCAGGTCACCACCGTCTAAATTTAATAATATATCCTCTCCCCTTTTAATTCATCATAATTCCCCTGCACAATTTGGTCTCTGGATGATTTTCCCCAAGCCGAGCCTTGAATATCTTCAGCGACCTTTGATAAAGGGGCTCTGCTTCTTCATATTTGCCCTGGGACTTATAAAGCTCGGATAGGTTGTCCAAGATGGTTGCTACATCTGGATGGTCAGGGCCGTTTGCCTTCTCTGCTCTTTTCAAACAATTTAAAACGATGGTTTCACCTGAGACGTATCTCCCTGTAATCTCTAAATACCTGCCTAAATAAGATATTTTTTTGTTTTCCGGAAATTCATCCTCAGGCTGCTCCCTATCGGCCATATTGGCTATGTGGACAATATGGTGAATCAATCCATATCCTCTAATGTACTGGCCTGACTCCATCAGTTCATTTATTTTGCTATGAATATATTTAAGAACCGTCTCGCCCCATGTAGTTCGGTCATCCAAGAACATGGTTGCATGCTGGACAATACGATTTACGCCATACCCTGTGACCGTTTTTTTCAGGATAGATAATTCGGTTAAATTGGATAGAATCTCAAAAATCCGATTTAATGGAATTTTCAAGATATCCGCCAATAGCTCTGGATCTATGTAGTCCGGGTCAAGATATGCGACTGAGCAAAGTGCTTCTTTTGTTTTTGGGAGTGAGAATTGATATCCAGCCAGATTCAAAGAAGCCAAGATGCTCGTGCATTCTTTATTACAGGTTGGCCGCTCTCTGATGATCAGTTCTTTAAGCAAATCAGCAGCAAGTTTTTCCAATGGATATCCCCGAGAAAGGCTTCCCATAATCTCCAGAGCCAAGGGCAGAAACTCCACTTTTTTACAAATGCCTTTAATAAGACTTAAATCATGTGTAGTGATTTTCTCCGTTTCCAAGTGAGCGTATCCTAAAAAAATGTCCAAAGCTGTGTCAGGAGCAGGCAATTCCATATTTACATGAGGAACGGCCAACTTTTGATTTCTTGTGGTTATAAGCAGATCGGAATCACTGATAGTGAAAATTTCTTTAGGGATCTGATCAGTTTCAAGGTTGTCTAAAATAATGAGCTTTTTACCAACTGTCCGAAGCTGTGACAGAAGTAGATTGATCTGACTTTTTTCGTCAAGATCTTCCCAGCCTTTACTGATAAGACTTTTTGCTTCAGCCGCCTGCAAAAAGGTTGATACCGCTCCTATCAATTCCGTTTCCATGCCTAACCAGAACACGCCACCAGGATATTCTCCGCTGTATTTATAGGCATATTCAACGGCCATAGCAGTTTTACCGATTCCTCCCTGACCGACAGCTGCAGCTTGGCAGACGGCCGCCTGGTATCCTTTGGAAAACGCTTCTCTGATTTTAGCTGTCCAAACATCACCGTTTTTAAGAAAGGTGTTTTGTGGGTACGGTACCAGAAATAAAGGTGCATCAGGATGATCTAATTTCTCTTTTAATGTATCTACAGTTTTATTGAAATGATCCTTAACTCCATTTGCAGCCCTATCAACGTCGCCTTTGGTTGAAGATTCAGGTTGCTGGGCATTCAAGTAAGCTTTTACCAAATGCGCAATTGCGACGATAGAGCTGACCACGAAAATTAAAGTCAAAATTTGGGCAGAACCGTCTCCTTCTATAGCCTTTTTGTAATTCAGTCCGACCACAACAAATGACAAAATGATAGCGATTGAATCGATAAGCAGGATTTTACCATTCAAAGTCATATAGCCACCATTATGAATTTCTTAGAGGGGCAACCTAAGATGATTTTAAGCATGAGCATGTTCCATATGAGACAATAGAAACAAAGAACCCTGACAAATAACGTTTCATTACAAATCTTAGTTGATTCGTCAAGCCAGATCATTACCCTAAACAAAGCTATACAGCCTTTTTAAACTCAGATTTCTTGTATTAGTAACACCATTAAATTGTGTTGTTTTAATAATATTCAACAATCCAGATGAGAAATACCAAGGTCCTCAAAAATGGTATGATTGAATTCTTTTTAGGAAATTATCCGGCCATATATTGAGCCTCCCCTCAAAAGCCAAGAATCAGTTTAATTAGAGATTAACCCGGCATCTGAGATCAAAAAAAGAATTAGGCCGGTAAAATTATGCCGGAGAAGTCTATCCATTTTGGGTTTTGGGGTGAATTGATTGATCCAGGATTCAAAAGTGGGCAAAAAGTGGGCAAAATAATCAAGCCAAATAAAAAAGGCCCCCAACTAAAAGCCGGAAACCCTTGGTATTAGTGGCTGGCTGACTAGGATTCGAACCTAGATTGACGGAGTCAGAGTCCGTAGTCCTGCCGTTGGACGATCAGCCAGCAGATGAACAACGTCAGGGTATATACACTAAGGAGATGATCGAAGTCAAGAAAATATTCGTTGAAAGTTGAGATTGAATTGGGCTATTGTTCTCATTTTAGTCAATTGTATTGAAAATAATGAGAAGTCGTTTAAACCTAACGTACCGACTCAAAAAACAAATTTTTTTAATCAGTTAAAATAGATGAACAACAATATGGTTAATTGGAGAGATGCTGGCAAAGATTTGTTGGCCAAAAATAAAGAATTTTCTCATCTTCTTGATTTGTTAAGAGATGCTTCCGGGCTGGCCATTGCATTTTCAGGTGGTGCAGATTCAGCCTTTTTGCTAGCGAGTGCACTTATTTCAGGGGTGAAATCGGTATTGCCTGTTACCATTGTCTCTGACTTTCTTACAGCTGGAGAAAAAGAACGGGTGATTCGTTTGGGACACTATTTGGGTATATCCCCCATTTTTGTTTCGGCAAACATTCTGGAGGATACCAGAGTAACCCAAAATACGGATAGGCGCTGTTATTTTTGTAAATCATTTTTGTTTTCCAAAGTCGTGGAGGTGGCAAAAAAACACGGGGTTCATACTTTTTTGCACGGTGCAAATCTGGACGATTTGCAGGAATTTCGGCCTGGCATGGATGCGGCACGGGAGCTGGGTTTTAAAGCGCCTTTGGTGGAGGTTGGTTTTACAAAGGATAAAATTCGTGCGTGCTCAAAAAAACTGGGGCTCGAGACCTGGAATTTGCCTGCCCAGTCCTGCCTGGCTACCCGTATCCCCCAGGGGGATATCATCACCAAAGAAAAGCTTAAAAAGGTTGAACTGGCAGAAGCGTGTCTTCATGGGCTGGGCTTTGGCCAGGTGCGGGTCCGGTGTCATGGGGCTCTGGCGCGAATTGAAGCCGGCCCTGATGAATTACACCGCTTTGGGGAGCCAGCTGTAAGGCAGGAAATATTACAGACGTTTAAGGGTGTGGGGTTTTCTTCCGTATGTCTTGATCTGGATGGTTATGTGCCAGCGTCCGGCCTGCAAAAATAGAAAACAGGTTGAATCATCCCCGGCGACAACAGGCTGCCGGGGATGAAAATTTTTGAACCGCACTAACGGGCGTGTAGTTCCAGGTCATTGAAGAAATAACCAATTTCAAATGCAGCGGTTTCCGGGGCATCGGAACCGTGGACAACGTTTTTCTCAATGTCCGTGGCATATTCTTTGCGGATGGTGCCTTCCTCTGCTTCTTTGAAGTTTGTGGCACCCATTAGTTTTCTATTTTTTGCGATAACATCTTCGCCTTCTAGCACCATTACAACAATGGGGCCCGATGTCATAAAATCAGTCAGGCTGTTGAAAAAAGGACGTTCCTTATGGACGGCATAGAACCCCTGGGCCTGGGATTTGCTTAGATGAATCATTTTCATGGCTGCGATTTTAATGCCGTTGGTTTCAAAGCGCTTGATGACTTCGCCGATGACGTTTTTTTCTACTCCATCAGGCTTGATAATGGATAAGGTTCTTTCCACGTATGTTCCCCTTTAAAATTAAAAATAAGGTTAATTGGTCGATTTAACGGGCTTGATAAATATCACAGGAGTATATTATAAGTCAAATTAGATAAACGCTGGGAATTGAAGGGGAAAAATAATTTAATGTAACGAGTGGATATAATGCTTAAAATAGGCGTGACAGGATCGGCAGGATCGGGCAAAAGCCTGGTGTGTGAAGGGTTCCGACGTATCGGCCTGGTAACCCTGGATTGTGATGAAATTGCAAGGCAGGTAGTTGAGCCGGGTCAGGCTGCATATAATCAGGTGGTCAAGGCATTTGGGTCCCAAATTGTAGCCCCGGACCGTACGTTGGATCGCCCGGCCCTGAGACGTATGATTATAACCACAAAAGGCAGCCGGGAGAAACTTGAATCCATTCTGCATCCGGTGATTATCAGTGAAACGGTCAGGTTGATGGATGAAGCGGTTCATTTAAAGCAAAAATCATGTGCTGTTGAAGTGCCTCTTCTGTTTGAGCTTGGCATGGAAGATCTTTTCGATGTGGTTGTGGTGGTGACGGCTGCAGATGACGCTCTTGTTGACCGGATTTCCCTCAGGGACGGGGTGGACCGGGAAAACGCCCAAAAGCTTTTAGCCCTTCAGATGCCCCAGTCTGAAAAGATCAAAAAAGCTGAATGTATCATTGAAAATAGAGGTGAGCCGGAAGCAGTTTTCAAATTAGTGGGTGATTTGTATCAAAAACTTGTCAATCAGCGCTTGACAAAAAAATAATAATATCTTAATAGATTTTTTGATTACTGACGTTTCACATTATCTGTCTTTTTCTTCACACAGGGCCGTTTGGCCTCCAGATTGTCAAAAAGGCATCCCCAAAAAATTGCATTGTGAATTCATACACTTTTAACCAGACGGATGGATCAGACCAGGAGATTGCATGAATCTTGTAGAACTCAATAAGATGAAAATCAGTGAGCTGACCAAGCTTGCCAAGAAATACAATATTCAGGGTATTGGCGGCCTTAAGAAGCAGGAACTGATTTTTGCCCTGCTCCAGGCCAATATTGAAGAAAGTGGACAGATTTACGGCGAGGGCACCCTTGAAATCCTTCCGGATGGATTTGGTTTTTTGAGGGCGCCAGGGTATAATTATCTGCCCGGTCCCGACGATATTTATGTCTCTCCCTCCCAGATCAGACGGTTTAATCTGCGCACCGGAGATACCATTTCCGGACAGGTTCGCCAGCCAAAGGATTCCGAACGATATTTTGCATTGCTGAAAGTGGAAGCCGTTAATTTCATGAATCCTGAAATGGCGGCAGAGACAATTTTGTTTGACAACCTTCTGCCGTTGTACCCGGACCGTAAAATGAACCTTGAGGCTGAGCCTGATAACTATTCCATGCGGGTCATTGACCTGATGTCCCCCATCGGATTCGGCCAGCGCGGTCTTATCGTTTCGCCGCCTAAGGCCGGTAAGACCATGCTGCTTCAGAACATTGCCAATTCCATGATCCGGGCCCACAAAAATATTGTTCCCATGATCCTGCTTATTGATGAACGTCCCGAAGAGGTAACGGATATGGCCCGTTCCGTAAATGCGGAAGTGATATCCTCCACCTTTGACGAGCCTGCCGAGCGCCATGTGCAGGTGGCTGAAATGGTCATTGAAAAAGCCAAAAGAATTGTGGAGCAGGGCCATGATGTCGTGATCCTTTTAGACAGTATTACGCGTCTTGCAAGGGCTTACAATGCGGTGATGCCGCCTTCCGGAAAAATTTTGTCCGGTGGTGTGGATTCCAATGCGCTGGATCGTCCCAAGAGGTTCTTCGGGGCAGCCCGAAATATTGAGGAGGGCGGCAGTTTGACAATTATTGCCACGGCGCTTGTTGACACCGGATCCAGAATGGATGAGGTTATTTTTGAAGAATTCAAGGGTACGGGTAACATGGAACTGGTGCTTGATCGAAAACTTGCGGACAAGCGTGTATTTCCTGCCATTGATATGAACCGGTCCGGTACCCGGAAAGAGGAGTTGCTTCTTGACCCTGAAGTCCTGAACCGGGTCTGGATCTTAAGAAAATTGCTTTCAAGTTTAAATTCTGTGGATGCAATGCAGTTTTTGCTTGAAAAAATGGACGGAACAAAGGATAATAAAGAGTTTCTTGAAATGATGAATTCATAACGGGAAGCTTTTTTTTATATTTAACTATTACGGTCTTTTATAACGAAGACTACAAGGAGTAACGTGTAAGATGAAAAAAGACATCCATCCGAACTACACAAAAACAACAGCAACCTGTGCCTGTGGCGCAACATTTGATATCAGTTCCACAAAAGAGAATATCAAGGTGGAAATCTGCTCCCAGTGCCATCCCTTTTTCACCGGCAAGCAGAAACTGGTTGACTCTGCCGGCCGTATTGACCGCTTCAAGAAAAAATACGCAGGGTTTGACGCAAGCAAACTGGTTTAGCTGTTTTATCGGCAGGTATGTAAAAGGGGTCTTGAACAAAGACCCCTTTTTGAATTTTCATCCGGGACAATTTGACCATGATTGAAAAATTAAAAGGCATTGAAGAACGATTCATAAAGATTGAGCATCTGCTCAGTGATCCGGCCGTCATGGCGGATCAGAAAAAGTACCAGGAATATCTCAAGGAGCACGGTGAATTGAACAAGATTGTGCCGGTGTTTCGGGAATATGAGGGCGCGGGAGGGGAGCTTAAGGAAGCCAAGGAACTTCTCAAGGACAGTGACCCCGACATCCGTGCCATGGCCAAGGAAGAGATACCTATACTTGAATCCAGGATTGCACAGCTGCATGAGCAACTTAATGTTCTTTTGATGCCCAAAGATCCCCGGGATGAGAAAAATGTTATTCTGGAAATCCGAGCCGGTACCGGCGGTGAAGAGGCCGGTATTTTTACCGGAGATCTTTTTCGCATGTACACAAGGTATGCGGAGTCCAAGCACTGGAAGATTGAAATCATTGAGAAAAACGACTCAGCCGCCGGGGGGTTTAAGGAAGTGGTTTCCATGGTGCAGGGCAAAGGCGTTTATTCCCAGTTCAAATATGAAAGTGGTATTCATAGGGTTCAGCGGGTGCCTGAAACTGAAACCCAGGGCCGGGTTCACACCTCTGCGGTAACCGTGGCCGTGCTGCCCGAAGCCGAGGATGTCGATATTGACATCAATCCTGCAGATTTGAAAGTGGATGTGTTCCGTTCTTCAGGGCCCGGCGGCCAGTCCGTAAATACTACAGATTCAGCTGTCCGCATTACCCATATTCCCACAGGCGTTGTGGCTACCTGCCAGGATGAAAAATCCCAACATAAAAACAAGGCCAAGGCCTTAAATGTTCTTAAATCCCGTCTTCTGGACGCTAAGATCCAGGAAGAAGAGGCCAAGCGGGCTGCGGATCGCAAAGGGCAGGTGGGTACGGGTGACAGATCCGGCCGCATTCGCACTTACAATTTTCCCCAAGGCCGGATGACCGACCATCGTATCGGTCTGACCTTGTATAGGCTGGATAGTATCATGGAAGGCGATATCCAGGAGATTATTGATGCCTTGAGAGCTCACGACCAGGCCCTGGCGCTAAAAGAGAACTAGCTTAGGAGAGCTGATCTGTGGATGTCTGGACCATAAAATCCATTCTTTCCTGGACAGATACCTATTTTTCGCAGCGTGATATTGACAGCCCCAGGCTGACAGCCGAGATCCTTTTGGCCCAGGCTCTGGGGCTGCGGCGCCTTGATCTTTACCTCCAGCATGACCGGCCTTTGGAACAGCAGGAGCTTGCGGCGTTTAAAACGCTTATCCGGCGCAGGGCTGCAAGGGAGCCTGTGGCTTATATCACAGGTCGCAAGGGGTTTTTCAAAGAGCAATTTAAGGTCGCCCCGGGTGTGCTCATCCCCAGGCCGGATACGGAAACACTGGTGGAAACGGCTGTGGAGATATTGTCGGAAATAAAACAGGACGGCAGGCAGGCCCGGGTAATGGAGCTTGGCGTTGGGTCCGGGGCGGTAATTATCTCAATTGCCAATGCCTGTAAAGATCATCTCTATTTTGGCTGTGACCTCTCTTTGGTTGCACTTTCCGTGGCCTGTGCCAATGTAAAGGCCTTTGCCCGGGTTTCGGTGCCATTATTTAGAGGGGATTGGCTTGCAGCGGTGGCGCCGCAGCCGCTGTTTGATCTGATTTTGTCCAACCCGCCTTATATCCCCAGTTCCGACATTGAAACCCTGGCGCCTGAGGTTAAGGACCATGAGCCCCGCCAAGCATTGGACGGGGGCGTTGACGGCTTGGATGCTGTCAGGGTGATTCTTGCCCAGGCCGGTGAGCGGCTTTTACCTTCCGGCTATTTGATCCTTGAGATCGGATATGACCATAAACCTTTGGTCAAGAGTCTTGCCAAAGGGTTTTCCTGGGTGGCTGAACTGGATTTTATAAAAGATCTTGCCGGGCATTACCGGCTGGCAGTTTTCAAAAAAATAAATTGATTGTTTCCGCCCTTTTTGATATAGAAATTTGGATTTTGCTTTTGCAAACATATAACACACGCTTGCGGACCTGTGATCCGGTGCTTTTGAAAAGTCGATTTCGGGGATGAGGCAGGCGGATGAACATTAAAACCATTGAAAAATTGGAGAAAAAATGGCTTACATTACGATTAAAGAATTACTGGAAGCAGGTGTACATTTCGGTCATCAGACCAAGCGCTGGAACCCCAAGATGAAACGGTACATTTTTGGTGCCAGAAACGGAATTTACATTATAGATCTTCAGCAGACCGTCAAATTGTACAGACAGGCCCACGATTTTATTAAAAATATTGCTGCAAACGGTGGCGATGTAATGTTTGTGGGTACAAAAAAACAGGCTTCCGAAGCCATTTATGAAGAAGCCAACAGAGCGGAAAGCTTTTATGTTGAAAACCGGTGGTTAGGCGGCATGCTGACCAATTTCCAGACCATAAAAAACAATATTTCCCGTTTTCATTTTTTAAATTCCATTGAAAATGATGGTACACTGGAAAATTATCCCAAAAAAGAACAGGCAAAAATGCTTAAGGACAAGGCAAAGCTGGAGTTTGCCATTGGCGGCATTTCCAACATGAAAAAGCTGCCTGCAGCCTTGTTTATTATTGACTCCAAAAATGAGACGATTGCTGTTAAGGAAGCGAAACGCCTGGGAATTCCCATTGTTGCAGTGGTTGATACCAATTGTGACCCTGATGATATTGATTATGTTATTCCAGGCAACGATGACGCCATCCGTTCCATTCGTTTATTTGCTTCCCGGGTTGCTGATGCCGTAATTGAAGGCCATCAGATATGGGAAGAACGGCAGCGTGCAAAGTCAGATAAGGATGACGGCGAAGGTAAGGCATCTGACAATTCAGGTGAACAGATCGGTATTGAGGTTGTTTCTGATGGTACGGACGGGCCTGTGATTGAAAAAATCAAAAGAAAAACAGCTGCTGCGGAAGGCGCAGAAGCCCAGGAATCTGCCGCTGCTGAATAACAGCCATGGGGTGAAGTCGTCTATTTAGCCCCCGAGAGGTCGCCCGCGATAAAACAAAAATGTAATTCAATTAAGTTGCTATTATTTTTACATAAAAAAATTAAGATATTTAAATATTTCGAAATAAAGGAGCATACAGAATGGCTGAGATTACTGCACAAATGGTGAAGGAGCTACGTGCTGCCACCGGGTCGGGGATTATGGACTGCAAAAGAGTCCTGGCTGAGGCTGACGGGAATATGGATAAGGCAATTGAGCTTCTGCGTAAAAAAGGCCTGGCTAAAGCAGCCAAGCGTGCAGGGCGTTCAACCAGCGAAGGCATTATTTACTCCTACATCCATACCGGTGCAAAACTGGGTGTACTGCTTGAAGTGAACTGCGAATCTGATTTTGTGGCAAAGAATGAAGATTTTGAAAATTTTGCCAAAGATATCGCCATGCACATTGCTGCTGCCAATCCGGCTGGTCTGGTTCCCGAAGACGTAGATCAGTCCGTTATTGAAAAAGAGCGTGAAATCTATCGCGCCCAGATGCTGGAAGAAGGAAAGCCCGAAAATATCATCGACAAAATTGTGGACGGCAAGGTGGAAAAATTCTACAAAGAAGTCTGCCTGTTAAGCCAGCAGTACATTAAAGATCCCCAGAAAACCGTTGAAGATATCCTCAAAGAAACCATTGGCAAGATCGGCGAAAATATCCAGATCAAAAGATTTGCACGCTTCCAGATAGGAGAATAAACGCTTGGATACGAAACCTGAGTTTCAACGGGTTCTGATCAAGTTGAGTGGCGAAGCCCTGATGGGTAATCAGGGCTTCGGCATTACGCCCGAGATGATAAACTATGTGGCTGGTGAAGTGGCCAAGGTATTTCATCTGGGCTTGGAAATTTCAATTGTTGTGGGGGGCGGCAACATTTTTCGCGGGGTGGCGGGATCTTCTGCCGGCATGGACCGGACGTCTGCCGACAATATGGGTATGCTGGCCACTGTGATTAACAGTCTGGCCCTGTGCGATGCCCTGGAAAAGCACGATATCCCCACACGGGTTCAGTCCGCTATCCGTATGGACAGGGTGGCGGAACCTTTTATCCGCAGAAGAGCCATTCGCCACCTGGAAAAGGGCAGGGTGGTGATTTTTGCCGCCGGTACCGGAAACCCTTACTTTACGACGGACACGGCGGCAGTTCTTCGCGCCAATGAGGTCCGTGCCCAGATCCTTTTCAAGGCCACCCAGGTGGATGGCGTGTATGACAAGGATCCCCTGGTCCATGATGATGCTGTGATGTTTGATAAGCTGTCGTATATGCGGGTGATTGAAAAGCAGCTTCATGTCATGGATATGACAGCCATATCCCTTGCTATGGAACATGATCTTCCTTTACAGGTACTCAACCTGCACAAGGCCGATAATATTTATAAAGCGGCCACGGGCGGGGGAATCGGTACACGGATTTATAATAATTTAAAGGACGTGTGAATATGATTAATGAGGTGCTTGAAGAAACCAAAGACCGAATGGGCAAATCCGAGAAAGCCTTTGAAACAGAACTTGGCAAAGTGCGGACAGGAAGAGCTTCCCAATCCATGCTTGACAACGTCAGGGTAGATTACTACGGCACACAGACCCCCCTTCCCCAAATGGCCACTGTATCCGTTCCCGAAAGCAGGCTACTCACCGTAAAGCCATGGGACGCTTCAGTGATCAATGAGGTGGAAAAAGCAATATTAAAGGCAAATATTGGGCTTACGCCTTCCAATGATGGTAAGCTGATCCGTATTTCCATCCCGCCGCTGACCGAAGAGCGCAGAAAAGAGATCGTAAAAAGTGTGGCCAAAACCTGTGAGGAATTCAAGGTCGCCGTCAGAAATATTCGACGGGATGCCAACGAGATGCTAAAGGATCTGCAGAAAGAGAGTGATATTTCCGAAGACGACAGCTTCAAAGCCCAAAAACAGGTCCAAGAGTTCACCGACGCTTCCATCAAGAAATTGGACGACATTTTTGCCGCCAAGGAAAAAGAGATCCTTGAAGTCTGATTCTAAGATTCAGGTACCCGACGGACTGGATTTAAATGCGATTCCTGCCCATGTGGCGTGCATCATGGACGGAAATGGCCGTTGGGCAAAAAAAAGGCTGATGAACCGGGTTAAAGGTCATGAGCAGGGGGCGCAAACTGTAGAAGAAATCGTCATGGCTTCTAGAGAAATAGGCATTGACGTGCTCACCTTGTATGCTTTCTCCACGGAAAACTGGGCCAGACCCAAGGAAGAAGTCAAGGCCCTGATGCATCTGCTTAAGCGCTTCCTTAAAAATAAAACCGAAGAACTCCGAAAAAAGGATATTCGGCTTAATCTCATTGGTCAGATTCAACGGCTGCCTGACGATGTCCGAAAGCAAGCGGAACAAGCCATGGCTGCCACAGAAAAAAATTCGGCCATGATTCTAAATCTGGCCATCAGCTACGGGGCACGTGAAGAAATTACCATGGCGGTTCAACAGATTGCCGCTAAAGTCAAGTCCGGAAGCCTTGATCCCAAAGATATTACGGATAACACGGTTTCTGATCACCTATATACTGCCGGCATGCCGGACCCGGACCTTATAATCCGTACCTCTGCAGAGTTCAGGCTGTCCAATTTTCTGATGTGGCAGGCTGCATATTCTGAATTCGCATTTATACCGACGCTTTGGCCGGATTTCACCAAACAGGAGTTTTATCAGGTTTTAATCGATTACCAGCAGCGGGATCGGCGTTTCGGGAAAGTATGATGCAGCACTTAAAACGATGGCTCACTGCATTAATTCTTACCCCCCTATTGCTTTGGGCTATTATTAGAGGGTCTATACTGTTATTTGGCGTCTTGGTCTGTGTGGTTTCTATTTTTGCGATACATGAATATCTTGAAATCATCTGTGCCAATGATACCGAACCCATTTCCCAGACCACTCGATTGATCGCCTATGGGGCCTGTCTGGTATTGATCATGGGCGCATGCCTTGGATCCTGGCCGATTCTTTTTTTCATTCTTGCCCTGGATATGATGGCCCTTTGTGTGTTTGTACTGGTTCGTTTTTCTACCTTGCCCCATATTTTTGATCTGGTGGCCCGTCTGGTGCTCGGCGTTGTCTATATCCCTTTATCTCTGGCCCTTCTGGTTTTCATCCGGAACACAGAAGGCGGGGCTTTGTGGGTGATTTGGTTCCTCATTGTCTGTTTTGCCAACGATACCGGTGCGCTGTATGTGGGGACGTTTAAGGGAAAACATAAACTTGCGCCTAAAATAAGTCCCAATAAAACCATTGAAGGGGCTGTGGGGGGGCTGGCGATCTCCTTGACGGCCGGGCTTGTATTTAATCTTATTTTTTTCCAGGATATATCCCTTGCCTTGGGGAGTATACTCTGTGCTGTGTGCGTTGCCGTTGCCGCTCAGATCGGTGACCTTTTTGAGTCTGCCATGAAACGGGTTGGTCATATCAAAGATTCGGGAAAAATTTTGCCGGGTCACGGTGGCATGCTGGACCGCATCGACGGGGTGCTTCTGGCCATCCCGGCATTTTATTTTTTTACGGTATTTGTCCTTTGAAATCGCTCACCATACTGGGCTCCACAGGCTCCATAGGCACATCTGCCCTTAAAGTGGTGGGCCTGCACCCGGACAAATTCAGCATCAAATGTCTGACCTGTGCCACGAATATTGATCTTCTGGCAGCCCAGATAAAACAGTTTAAGCCAGCTATGGTAGCCGTGCTGGACGAACAGTCTGCCGGCCGTCTGGAGAAAATGCTTTCAGGCCGGTTCTGCCCCGAAATTCTGTGGGGGGAATCCGGTTTTATTGCCGCAGCCCAATATGTCGATACGGATATGGTGCTTGCCGCCATGGTGGGTGCCGCAGGCCTTGCCCCGGCCCTTGCCGCTATTGACGCCGGCAAGCAACTGGCCCTTGCCAACAAGGAAACTCTGGTCATGGCCGGGGAGATTGTTATGGCACGGGCACGTGAAAAAGGGGTGGATATCCTGCCCGTGGATTCCGAGCACTGCGCCATTTTTCAATGCCTGCAGGGAAACCGAAACCGTGATCTTAAAAAGATTTTTCTCACGGCATCAGGCGGCCCTTTCAGAAATTTATCCCATGACCGGTTTAAGCGTATTACACCTGCTATGGCTCTGGATCATCCTACCTGGAATATGGGTGCTAAGATATCCATTGATTCGGCTACCCTTATGAACAAGGCCCTGGAGGTCATTGAAGCGGTCTGGCTTTTTGATGTCAGTGTTGAGCAGATCCAGGTGTTAATTCATCCCCAGAGCATTGTCCATTCCATGGTGGGATTCAAAGACGGCGGTGTTATGGCGCAATTGGGCGAACCCGACATGATGCACGCCATTGCCTATGCTTTTTCCTATCCGGATCGCATGGATCTTAACCTGAATTTTCCTGATTTTGCAGCCATGAATGGATTAACCTTTGACGATCCTGACACAAAACGCTTTCCATCCCTTGGATTTGCCTACGAAGCTTGCCGCAGGGGCGGGACTTTGCCTGCTGTTATGAATGCGGCCAATGAAGTTGCCGTGGACGCTTTTCTTAAAGAAAGTATCGGGTTTTCAGATATTTTCACCCTGGTTCGTGAGGTTATGGGTGCCCATACCTGCATTGACAATCCTGAGCTTTCAGGTATTATTGAAGCCGATTGCTGGGCCAGGGAGAAGGCACACTCTCTGATCCAAAGTCTTGTGTAACAAACTTTAGGAAAATCGATATGGGGTACTCCCTTTTTGCATTTATCATTGTTATTGGCGTATTGGTTTTTGTCCATGAATTGGGGCATTTTCTTGTCGCCCGGGCCTGCGGTGTGGGGGTTGAGGTTTTTTCCCTTGGGTTTGGGCCAAAGATTTTCAAAATTAAACGGGGAATGACCGACTATTGTATCTCAGCCATTCCTTTGGGCGGGTACGTTAAAATGACCGGGGAAGAGCCTGGCGCAGCCCAGGTTCTGGATGAAAAAGACCGTCATCTTTCCTTTACCCATAAAACTGTGGGGCAAAGGGCGTTGATCGCCGCTGCCGGACCGGCATTCAACTTCTTTTTGGCCATCGTGATTTTTTACTTTTTATATCAATCCATTGGCGTGTACATGGGACTGCCCCAGGTGGGGCAGGTGGTGGAAAATTCTGCGGCCATGGCTGCCGGCATTAAAAAGGGGGATGTCATCAAAGAAATTGACAGTGCCCCTGTTCAGTCTTTTGAAGACATTTCCCGGATCGTATCAAAAAGTGACGGTAAGCCCTTGGATATTCTTGTGGAACGGGAAGGTGAAGTACATGCCTTTACAATTACACCCCGCACCCGGGAAGAGAAAAATCTGTTCGGGGAGAACGTGACCCGGTATGTGATTGGTATCATCGGCACCGGTGAAACCTTTCATCATCCTTTAAACCCTGTTGAAGCTGCGATTCGTTCCGTATCCGACACCTACGGGATGGTGAAACTGACGATTTTGTCCGTGGTGAAAATGTTCACAGGGGCCGTGTCTGCCGATAATCTGGGCGGTCCGATTATGATTGCCAAGATGGCCGGGGACCAGGCCAAAGCCGGGTTTGAAAACTTTGTATGGTTTGTCGCGCTCATTTCCGTCAATCTTGGCATCATTAATTTGTTCCCCATCCCGGTTTTAGATGGGGGGCATCTTTTGTTTTTAAGCATTGAAGCAGTTAAAGGCAGCCCTGTCAGTACCCGGGTGCGTGAGAAAATGGTTCAGGTCGGGGCAGCTTTGCTGATGACTTTAATGATTTTTGCTTTTTATAACGACATAGTCAAACTATTCAACGGTGGATTACAATGATTTCCAACATCGAAATCACGTTAAAGCAGGATTTAAGGGATGCCGAAGGCCAGTCCCTGGTGAAAAAGGCCAATACCTACTTCGGTATTAAAATAGATGATGCCCGCTGCATCAATATCGTGACCGTGGAGTCTGATTTAGGTCAAGATGAACTGGAAACCATACGCCGGGAGGTGTTTACCAACCCTGTTATTCAAGAATCCAGTCTTTGCCCTTTAGATATTGACTTTCATTTTTGCATCTGGGTGGGGTTTCGTCCGGGGGTTCGGGACAATGCCGGGGCCACGGCTGTGGAAGCGGTCAGGGATCTTCTTAAAAAAGATTTTTTGGCCCATGAAAATATTTATACATCTAAACGGTATTGCCTAAGCGGTGCTGAATTGACCCGGGAAGATGCTGAAAAGATTGCCGGGCAGATTCTGTCCAACAGTATCATCCAGCAGTACAAAGTGTTCAGCAAAGGGGAATGGGACAAAAATATAGGCGCGGATGTCAAACCGGCCAAGGTTATTTTAAATCATACGCCTATGTTTGATACCATGGATATTGATACCGATGAGATCCTTGCCCAAATTTCCCATGAGCGCAGTCTGTCTTTGAATCCCAGGGATATCCCTGTGATCCGGGAGTATTTTTTGGATAAAAAGGTCCTGGCAGAGCGGAATCAAATGGGATTGTCAAAACCCACCGATGTGGAGCTTGAATATATTTCCCAGTCCCGGTCCGACCATTGCTGTCACAACACCTTTAACGGCATTTTCAGGTATATGGACACGGAAACCGGTGAAACCACGGTGGAAAATTCGCTGTTTAAAACCTATATCAAAGCACCTACCCTGGCCCTGAAAGAGTCCAAAGAGTGGGTGGTTTCCGTGTTGTGGGATAATGCCGGTGTGGGATCTTTTGATGATCAGAGCAATTATGTCATCACAGGGGAAACCCATAACTCGCCCTCCAATATGGAAGCCTACGGCGGTGCCATTACCGGAATCGTTGGGGTTTACCGTGATCCCATGGGAACGGGTTTAGGTTCTAAATTGTTCATGGGCAGTTTCGGGTTTTGCGTGGGCGATATTAATTATGACGGTCCGTTAAAGCCGCCCCTTCACCCCCGGCGCTTGCTTGACGGAATTATTGAAGGGGTCAAGGACGGGGGAAACAAAAGCGGGGTGCCGACGACCTTTGGGCAGACCCTGTTTGATCCGGGTTACATGGGCAAAGCCCTGGTTTTTGTCACCGCATTGGGTATTATGCCCAAAACCGTGAATGGTCGGCCAAGCCATGAAAAAACCACCTCCCCCGGCGAATTGATCATTATGAGCGGCGGTCGTGTGGGCAAAGACGGTATCCACGGCGTTACGGCCTCTTCTCAAAGCTTTTCCGAGAACACCCCGGCCGGACATGTCCAAATCGGCGATCCGTATACCCA
This sequence comes from Desulfobacter curvatus DSM 3379, assembly GCF_000373985.1. Classification (GTDB taxonomy): domain Bacteria; phylum Desulfobacterota; class Desulfobacteria; order Desulfobacterales; family Desulfobacteraceae; genus Desulfobacter; species Desulfobacter curvatus. Next base: position 27,342 of record NZ_KB893072.1, on the reverse strand, counting down.
AAAAAAAATGCACGATTTCTTGCTGGTGTGCCGGGACGAGGGTTTAATCACCTTTATTACGGATAACGGTGGCGGAGGGCTGTCCTCTTCCGTGGGCGAATCGGCCATGCTCTCCAATGGGTGTGAGGTTTGGCTGGATAAAGTCCCTTTGAAATACGAGGGTCTGGACATGTGGGAAATCTGGATTTCCGAATCCCAGGAACGCATGACCATTGCCGTTAAGCCTGAAAACCTGGACCGGTTCATGGCTTTGTCTGATCTTCATGAGGTGGAATCCACAGTCATCGGCACATATACGGATTCAGGCAAATTGCATATCAAGTATAACGATCAAACCTGTGCTTATGTGGATATGGATCTTCTCGACAAAGGGTTCCCGGCCTGGGAATTTGAGGCGGTATGGACGCCGCCTGCCGGCCGTGGAATGACGGAGCCTGTGATTTCCACGCCAACAAATTTTAACGGCCTGCTTGAGCAGATGTTGGGCAGACCCAATATCTGCGGTAAAGAGTGGATCATCCGCCAGTACGATCACGAAGTCCAGGGCGGCTCGGTGATCAAGCCCCTGGTGGGCGTCAACCGGAATATCCCTACGGATGCGTCGGTGACCCGGCCTGTGCTGACCAGCGAACGCGGGCTTGCCTTTTCCCAGAGTATTTTGCCCTGGTATTCAAAAATTGATGCGTATCAAATGATGGCCTGTACCATTGATGAGGCGGTCCGTCGGCTGATTGCCGTGGGTGGTTCTTTGGATCACATCGGTGGTGTGGACAATTTCTGCTGGCCGGACATCGGATATGACGCCACGTCTAATCCGGACGGGAAATTTAAGGCTGCCCAGCTTGTCCGGGCCTGTCGGGCCTTGAAAGATGCCTGCATGGCCTATGGCATTCCATTGCTCTCGGGCAAGGACTCCATGTATGTGGACGGCCACCTGGAAGGGGCGTTTGGGGAGCGTATCAAAGTGTCTGCCCTTGAAACGGTTCAATTCTCAGCCGTTTCCCTGGTTACCGATGTCAGCCGTTGTGTGACCCTGGAACCTAAAACAGCAGGGGATTTTTTATATGTGCTGGGCCGCACCGGAGATGAACTGGGGGCATCGGAATATTACGAGATGTTTGGTAAAACCGGTATCAATGTGCCCCAGGTTGACTTTTCAAAATTTAAAACTTTGTATAAGGTCCTGGAAAAAGCCATTCACACAGAACTGGTGTCTTCTTGCCACGCAGTGGGGCGCGGTGGTTTGGGCATTCACTTCAGTCTTGTGGCGATGGCCGGCGGACTTGGACTTGATATTGATCTGGCAGGGTTGCCCCTGACGGATGATCTGCCGCTTTCCAGTGAAAAAGCCTTATTTTCCGAGTCTGCAGGGCGGTTTATCGTCACTGTGGAGCCGACTAAAAAACAAACCTTTGAAAAATTGTGTAAGGGACTGCCCTGTGCATGCCTGGGCATGGTAACCGACAGCCATGACCGGCTCAAAATTTCATCAGGCGGCAATTCTGTAGCTGACTTGCCGGTGGCAACCCTTGATTCAGCATTCAACAAGACCTTTGGAGATAAAATATGAGCGGCGCAAGCGCTGTAAACGCGCTGATACTGACGGGATTTGGCCTGAACTGTGACTATGAAACCGCCTTTGCCTTTGAAAAGGCGGGCGCTGGTGCGCACCGGGTGCATATTAACAGTCTGATCCGCGGCGATGTCCGGTTGGCGGATTTCCAGATTCTTGCATTCGGCGGTGGTTTTTCCTGGGGGGACGACCATGGGGCAGGGGTGATCCAGGCCCTGAAACTGAAGAACAATATCGGCAAAGATTTACTGGATTTCGTGGATGCCGGCAAGCTGGTCATTGGCATCTGCAATGGCTTTCAGGCCCTTGTGAACCTAGGCCTTTTGCCCGGACTGGACCAGGATTATACCCGCAGATCCGTGGCACTTACCTATAATGACTGCGGTAATTTCAGGGACCAGTGGGTCCGGCTTGTGCCCGATGCCGACAGTCCCTGTGTGTTTACAAAGGGGTTGGGTGTATCTGACTATCCGGTACGCCATGGTGAAGGAAAAGTGGTTGCCGATCCTGACGTGATTGAACGCCTTGTTGCCAACCGTCAGGTGGTGTTCCGGTACGCAGACGAAAACGGCGCGCCTGCAAACGGTGCCTTCCCAGCCAATCCTAATGGGGCCGTGGATGATATCGCAGGAATCTGTGATCCCACAGGCCGCATATTCGGCCTGATGCCCCATCCCGAAGGCTACAACCATTTTGGCAACCACCCGGACTGGCCCAGGCAGAAAGCTGCGGCAGCACGCCAGGGGAAATCCATGGAAGAGACCATCACCACCGGGATCAGGCTGTTTGAAAACGGTGTAAAATATATCCAAAGCCTGTAATTCTTAATCATGCTGGGAACCATTGTAAATGTCCTTGCCATTCTGGCGGGGACAACCATCGGCATGCTGTTTCGAAACGGTATTCCTGAAAAGTACAATATCACGGTGCTCCAGGCCATTGCCCTGTCCGTCATTCTCATCGGGCTGAAAAGTGCTTTGGGGTGCCCGGACATTCTGGTGATCATTATCAGCCTCGCCGTTGGTGCCATTATCGGTGAGTTTTTAGCTATCGAAGCGCATTTGAAAAAACTTGGGGATTTTTTGGAAAAAAAATTTACCGATCCAAACGCCACAACCCCTTCCATGTCCACGGCCTTTGTTACGGCGTCCCTTTTATTTTGCGTAGGCTCCATGGCCATTGTGGGTTCCCTTGAAAGTGGGCTCACCGGCAACCATGATACATTGTTTGCCAAATCCTTTTTAGACGGTGTAACGTCAATTATCCTGACCGCGTCTTTGGGCATCGGAGTGGGACTTTCCGCTGGAGCTGTTCTGGTTTACCAGGGCGCCATAACCCTTGCTGCGGGATTTATTAAACCCTATTTGATTCCTTCGGTGGTTAGTCAGATGTCCGGGGCAGGGGGGCTGCTCATCGCAGCCATTGGATTGAACATGATCCGGGAAAAAAAGATTGCCGTGGGCAACATGCTGCCGGCCATATTTCTGCCGTTGATCTATTATTTTGCAACTACCCTGTTCAAGTAGTGTCATGGCCATTGATATTGCATTTTTTCTTGAGACGCTTAAACAGGAGGTTGAGACCTACCAGGTGCCGGTGGTGGATTTGATTGCCGTCCAGAGCCGTTCTGCCTTTAAAGTGCTTGTGGCTACCATCCTGTCCGCAAGAACCAAAGACGAGGTGACGGCGGTGGCCGCACAGCGGCTGCTGGAACAGGCCCCGGACCCTGAAGCATTGCGGGCGCTTTCCATTGCTCAGATTCAGAAACTGATTTTTCCGGTGGGATTTTATAAATCCAAAGCGCAATATTTATCAAAACTTCCCCAGGCCTTGGATGCCTTCCAGGGACAAGTCCCCGATGAAATTGACGATTTAGTAACACTTCCGGGGGTGGGACGTAAAACCGCCAATCTGGTCAGGGCGGTAGCCTTTGACAAGGAGGCCATCTGTGTGGACACCCATGTACACCGGATCATGAATATCTGGGGATACGTGAAAACGAAAACCCCCCTTGATACGGAAAAAGCCTTAAGAAAAAAACTGCCAAAAAAATTCTGGAAAGAGGTGAATCGCATTCTGGTTACCTTTGGGCAGGGCACCTGCCGACCTGTTGGGCCTCATTGTTACCGTTGTGTGCTTGAAAAATATTGTCCTAAAAATGGGGTGAAGTCGGCAAAAGCGCCAAATAGTGCCTGAACGAAAATTTGGAAATTTTGCCGTAGGTTAAGCCTATGTTTTGCTATTCCTTATACACCAATGCTTTTAGAATATGCTTGACCATGGCCGGGTTCTCTTTAAGCCGCCGGGTGGAATAGCCAAACCACTGCTCTCCAAAGGGCACGTAAATCCGCATTCTGTGACCGTTTTGCACAAGTTCCCAACGTTTTTTGGGGGTTACGCCATAGAGCATCTGGAATTCATATTTGTCCTTTGGCACCTGATATTTGTCGATCAGGTCAAGTGCTCCCCGGATCAAAGGGGTGTCATGGGTGGCGATGGCCGCATATACATTGTTTTTCAACATGAATTCAAGGTCTTCAAGAAAGTGGGCATTAATCTCGTGGTAATCCTTATATGCAATGGCTGCCGGCTCCACATAGATTCCCTTGACCAGTCTGAAATTCAAAGCTGCATCGTCTCGACGCAAATCCAGCATGGATTCAAGGTCGTTTAGGGTGCGTTTCAAGTAGGCCTGGAGCACCAGACCGATGTTCTGGGGAAATTCCTGCTTAAGCCGGCGGAAAATATCAATGGAATCATCCACACAAAGAGAGTCTTCCATATCAATGCGGACAAAATTACCATGGGACGCCGCCTCAGCCGTAAGTTCCCTCATATATTCAAAACATATTTTTTTATCGATCAGAAGACCGAACATGGTGGGCTTAATAGAATAATTACCGTTAATTCCTGCAGCTTCAATGGTGCGGATAAGGGATAGGTATGCATCCCGGTTCTTTGCGGCTTGGGAAATGGTTTTGATAAATTCACCAAGGATGTCCAGGGTCACCATAACATTTTCCCGGTTCAAGGCTTTTGACGCGTTAATGGCGTCCTGGGTGGTCTCGCCCGCGATATAGCTTTTTGAAAACTGCCAGATTAATTGGGGTGGAAAATAGGGCAGGGCATGGCTGATTATTCTATGTAGCATATTGTTCTCCTGTTATTATTTATGCATCGTACAAATAATACGGCCCAATTGGGCAATGCTGCTTTCAAGTTCGTCCGACCAGGAAATCCCGCAGTTCAGACGCAGACAATGCCTGTATCTGTCTGTGGTGGAGCATAGCACCCCGGGCATGAAAGAGATTCCCTTCTGCCTGGCTTTCTGGAAGACATCCATGGCATCAACTGCTTTATTAATCTATTCATAGTTTGATTTGCAACCATTTTATGGAAGATAAGTTCCGGTTGCATACTTCAAGACTTCTGTGTTAATTTATTGCGCATGAAACAGTATGTGATAGACGGCTTTACGCTTAAGGATTATACAGAGTTAAAACAGTATTTTGACACGTATCTTGAGGCTGCCACTGTGGGCGGGATCTACTGGCTTGAACTGGATCCGGATATTTTGACTCAAACCCAGGCCGCCCATAAGGCCTGTGGTCCCCACGTGTTTGCCCTGATGCTGGAAGAGAACGCCTTGTCCTGTGAGTTGTTGGTAAGGATTAAAACCAATATCCGGTGTGATTGTATGGGCTATGCCACGGTTGAGCAGCGCAACTGGCTGGTTAACTGGGCAGACGCCGTTCTTGAAAAGCTGTCCATCTGTATTTGATATCGGGTCGGGATAATTTAAATGCTTAAACTCATACCCCTTGGGGGACTTGGCGAAATAGGCCTGAATATGATGGTGGTGGAGTATGATGATGTCATCTTCATCATTGACGCAGGCATCATGTTCCCTGAAGACCATATGCTGGGCGTGGATATTGTTATCCCGGCCATGGATTACCTTCGGGAGAACATGGATAAAATCGAAGGCATCATCCTGACCCATGCCCATGAAGACCATATCGGGGCGTTACCCTACCTTTTGCGCGAGATTCGTCTGCCGGTATACGGCACGGCCTTTACCCTGGAAATTGTACGCAACAAGCTCATTGAGTTTGATCTCATAACCCATGTGGATCTCAACCTGGTCAACCCAGGGGAGGTGCTCACCATTGAACCCTTTGACATAGAGTTTATCCGGGTAAGCCATTCCACCATTGACGGTGTGGGTATGGCCATCACAACGCCTGAAGGGGTGGTGGTTCATACCGGGGATTTCCGCATCAGCCACTCCGCGGACGTCATGAAGAATACCGATATTTCCAGTTTTGCCCGGTTCGGCGAAAAGGGCGTCATGGCGCTGCTTTCCGATTCCACCAATGTGGAAGTAGAGGGCTATGCCATGTCTGAACAGGAGGTTGCAAAAAATTTGGGCGAACTGGTTGAAGCCTCTCCCGGACGGGTGATTGTTGCGCTGTTTGCCTCCAATGTGTTCCGTATCCAGCAGGTGATTGATATTGCCAGACATAATAACCGCCGGGTCATATTCAATGGCCGCAGCATGGAACAGATTACGGATGTGGCCATGCGTTTAGGCTATCTTAAGTGTCCCCCGGGGATGCTGGTGGATATTAAACAGATTCATAAGCTTGAAGACCATGAAGTGGTGATCATCACCACGGGTAGCCAGGGCGAGCCCATGTCCGCATTGGCCCGCATGGCCTCGGGCGTTCACAAGCACATCACTGTCCGCAAAGGGGATACCGTGCTTTTATCAAGCAAGCATATCCCGGGTAATGAAAAAGCCATTGCCGGCATTATTAACAAGCTTTACCGAAGGGGTGCCGAAGTGGTCTATTCCAAGATCGCCCGGATCCATGCTTCCGGCCATGCCCACCAGGAAGAGCTTAAGATGATGATCAACCTGACAAAACCTAAATATTTTATCCCCATACATGGTGAATACCGGCATCTTGTGGTGCATGCAAGGCTTGCCGAAAAACTGGGTATGCCCCGCAGAAACGTGATTGTGGCTGAAAACGGCCAGGTCATTGCCTTTGACGGGGAAAACGGGGGCAGGATTGCGGAGCGGGTGCAGACCGGCCGGATACTTGTGGACGGCAAAGGCATCGGTGATGTGGGGCGCTCCGTGCTTAAAGAGCGCCGGGAACTGTCCGAAGGCGGCCTTGTGGTGGTGACCATGATCATTGACGAGGAGACAGGGGTGGTGCTGTACGGGCCGGAATTGATTTCCAAAGGGTTTGTTTTTGACTCTGCCACAGGCTACCTTGTGGACGACGCCCAGTGCGTCATCCTGGAGATTGTTGAAGAGATTGAAGCCGGGATCGATTCGAGGGTGGAACTGATTCGAAAAAAATTGCAGCGGGCGCTCAAACAGTATTTTGCCTTTGCCATAAACCGCAGGCCTTTGATTGTACCCATTATCATAGAAGTATGAAAAAAGAACTGCTCGGCATCTTCTTAATATTTCTGATTATTCTGACATCAATCAGCCTATTTTCATACCATGCCGGCGATCCGTGCCTGGGTAATCATTTTTTTACTTTTCCTGACCGGGTGAACAATTTGTTCGGCCTGATCGGTGCACATGTTGCCGGGCTGTTTATATTCTTGTTTGGTATTGGCGCCCTCTGGGTTCCTTTGATCCTTTGTCTTTTGGGGTTGTGGCTTATCAGAAAAAAATCCCGGAGAGTCATCTGGCTGACCCTGGCAGGAGGACTGATCCTGATGATGACCACGGGCAGTGTTTTTTTTCTGTTTAAAGAAACCTATGCATTATCCGACACCACAATTTCTGCCGGCGGAAAAGTGGGTGGTTGGCTTGCAGGGGTTTTGATTAAATATGCCAATATCACCGGTTGTGTCATATTCTTATGTTTTTTTGTGCTTCTGGGCGTTATGCTGATCACCGGCATTTCTTTAAAATCAGTGCTTCACGTGGGCTGGAATTGGTTGGTCCGGTTTTTCCGGACAATTGCCCGGGATATGGCCGAAGGCGCCGGATATTTAAGACAGGCCTTGGAAAATAAAAGACAGGAGAGAAAAGCAGCCTGGCTTGCCCGGGCTGAAAAATTAAAAGCCTTGACCGTCCTGCCAAGATTCAATGAAAAAAATGCAAGGGATGATGTTGCCCCTGCTGTGGATGCGAACGATTTTTCTTGTGCGCCGGAAACAAACGGGGATGTGATCCAAGAAGATTCTGTTGTTTCCATACCCCGCCCTAACAATGTCTCTTCGCCTAAAAAGAAATCCGAGCCCGAAAAATCCTTTGGCCCCACAATTGTGGAGGTGGAAACCGATGATAAAGAGTATGTGGCGGATACCATAATAAAAGATATCCGGGAAACCCCCGACTTTGTGCTGCCTGGTTTGTCCTTTCTGGATGAGAAACTAAAAATCCGCAGACAGATCGACACGAATGAACTCCAGAACAAGGCCAGTATCTTGAAAAAAAAGCTGGAGGATTTTAATGTCAAAGGTGAGGTGGTGGAGATTCTCCCCGGGCCTGTTATCACCACCTTTGAATATCGTCCGGCCCCCGGCATTAAATTGTCAAAGATCGTAGGGCTCTCCGATGACCTTGCTCTTGCCCTTGCCGCCATTTCCATTCGCATTGTGGCACCGATTCCGGGCCGGGATGTCGTTGGGATTGAGATTCCCAATGATGAGCGGGAACTTGTAAATTTACGGGAAATGATTGCATCCAAGGAGTTTGTCCAGTCCAAATCCTTACTGACCCTTGGTCTTGGCAAGGATCTTCTGGGCCAGCCCGTGGCCACTAAAATGGATAAAATGCCCCATCTGCTTATTGCCGGTGCCACGGGTACGGGTAAAAGTGTGGGACTTAACTCCATGATCATCAGTTTGCTGTACAAGGCCACCCCCGATGAGGTCAAGCTGATCATGATTGATCCCAAGCGTATTGAACTCTCCGTGTATAATGATATTCCCCATCTGATCACCCCTGTGGTTACGGATATGAAAAAAGCCACCAATGCCCTTTTCTGGGCTGTCCGGGAAATGGAGCGCCGGTACGAGTTATTGGAATTGTCAGGCCTGAGAAATATCACACAGTTCAATGAGATGGTGGACGAACGGCTCCGGGATATTGAGCCTGACACCTCGCCCGAGGATGTTGTGCTTCCCGGCGGACTGCCCCTGGAGCGCCTTCCTTTTATTGTGGTGATTGTGGACGAACTCGGGGATTTGATGATGGTGGCTTCCAAGGACGTGGAGTATGCCCTGACACGCCTGGCCCAGATGGCCCGGGCCGCAGGTATCCATCTGATCATCGCTACCCAGCGTCCGTCCGCTGATGTACTTACCGGCACGATCAAGGCTAATTTCCCCACCCGGCTGTCTTTTCAGACCTCTTCAAAGATTGACGGCAGGATCATCATTGACCAGGGAGGGCCGGAAAGCCTGCTTGGCAACGGAGACATGCTGTTCTGTCCGCCGGGTACAGGAAAGATCATGCGTATCCAGGGCGCTTTTATTTCCGAAAAAGAGATTTCCCGGGTTACCTCGTTTCTTAAAGATCAGCGCCGGCCCGATTATAACGAAGAGGTGATCCAAAGCGATGACGACGGTCAGGAAAAGGTGTTTGACGAATCCGAATATGATGAAAAATACGACGAGGCTGTGGCCTTGGTTACCAAGGATCGCCAGGCCTCCATCTCCTATGTACAGCGCCGGTTGCGAATCGGTTACAACCGGGCTGCCCGGCTCATTGAAATGATGGAACATGAAGGGATTGTCGGACCCCAGATCGGTTCCAAGCCAAGGGAAATATTGGTTAAAAGCTATGATGAGGAAAGAATTTCATGAGCCGGGCGCTTGATTTTGAATTTTTAAATACCATCAAGGGGTTTATGGATGACGATGAGGCACTTCGTTTATATGATCTTTCCCTGACGGCTTCCAGGGTTGGTCCGGTACTTGAAATCGGCTCCTATTGCGGGCGGTCTGCTGCCATTATCGGGTCTGCCTGCAAGCAAAACAACGGTATTTTATTTTCCATTGACCACCATGCAGGCTCAGAAGAACAGCAGCCGGATGAACAATATTTTGATCCGGATCTCTACGATGAGAAAGTTTCAACTGTCAATACCTTTCCGTTTTTTCGTCAGACAATTTCCCGGGCAGGTTTAGAAGACACGGTGGTGCCCATTGTCTGCACCTCAGAAACAGCAGGCCGTATGTGGAAGACACCGCTCTCCATGGTGTTCATCGACGGCGGGCATTCCTTTGAAGCGGCACATACGGATTTTTTGACCTGGGCACCCCATGTCATCCCAGGGGGTTTTTTGGTCATCCACGATATATTTTTCAATCCCGAAGAAGGGGGGCAGCCACCGCGTCAGGTGTATGAACAGGCACAGGCTACAGGGAACTATGATGTGCTTGAAATGACGAAAACTTTAGGCGCACTAAGGGTAAAAAAGTAAAAAAACAAAGTCGTATCCGGCGAAATCTTCGCGTTGACTTTGGTTCATATTATTGATATCTTTTTTTTTATTAATTCAGTTAGTTCAATTTTTCCCAGGGAAAGATTATATTCATGAAAAAGCTTTATCTTGTTGCGGTGGTCTTTCTTTTTTGCCGGGCTGTAGCGCTTGGGCAGGATGGTTCGGGTCCGGGCAGTGTTGCCCAGGGTATTGCGTTGTTTAAAAGCGGGCAATTTGAGCAAGCTTACCAGATGCTGTTTGATTTGTCGGATAGGGCTCCAAACGATCCTGAGCTCAATTTTTATTTGGGCCGCGCTGCCTTTGAATCCGGTCATTTTGAGATGGCTATTATGGTGTTTGAACGCATTCTGATTTATTCTCCCGGCCATGACAGGATCAAGCTTGAACTGGCCCGTGCATTTTATGCCATCGGTGATAACAATTCGGCCAGGCGATATTGCCGACAGGTGCTTGCTGGCGATCCGCCTGAAACCGTTAAGGAAAATATCAAGGCCTTCATGGCCAGGATTGACAAATCCGAGCAGACCCATTTTTTCCATGGCAGTGTTACCGCTGGAATGGATTGGAATAATAATGTCTGGTCGTCACCATCCAGTCAAACCATTGATACCGTCATCGGTGATGTAACGCTGACCGGACCTTCGGCCCAGGAGACTGAAGACTGGTTTTTTTACACGGCGCTAAGCCTTGATCATGCCTATCGGTTCCTTGGTTCGCCATGGGCCTGGAAAACAGACGGTTCTTTTTTTACCGGGTGGTATGATAAGACCCATGCCCTTGATATCCGCTATGCGGAAATATTAACCGGCCCCCAACATATTTCAGGCCGGCGCAAACTTGGATTCAAATTGTTGACCCGGCAGATTGGTCTCGATGATGAACGGTATATGGACAGCATGGGTGCCCGGGCTACGATGGATTATGTGTTTTCTCCTTCTGTCATGGTGCGTACCGGCGCGACCCTTGAACAAAAAAATTATCCTGATTTTTCGGCCATGGACAGCAACAACCTAAGCCTTCACACAGACCTGGTCTTTTTGAAATTCAACACCTGGTTTGACATGGGAGTGGGTCTGGAGCATGAAGATGCAGATGATGATGAATATGGATATAAACGGTTCCGCTTAAATTTTGCCGCTTCCCGTTTTTTGTTCAACAGGACAAACGGCTATTTTAGGTATGAATTTCGGGTGACCAATTACGATGAACCGGGCTATCTGTTTGAGGATAGAAGAAAGGATACCCGGCATACGCTTTCCCTGGGTTTGTCCAGGAAATTGTGGCAGCGTGCCGGACGTCCGGACCAGTATTTTGAGCTGCGGCTGAACTACCAGCGTATCTGGGCATTTTCAAACCAGGACCTTTATGAATATACCCAGGATCTCGTCCAAACCTGTCTTGTATATAATTTTTAAAAGGAAAGGATGATGATAAAATATAGAGTTACCGGATTGATGGTATTATTGGTTCTGACCTTTCCCGTATTTTGTATAGGCGGTCAGGATGAATTTATCGGAAAAGTTGTGGCAGTGCGGGGAAAGGTGATGGCTGTCGAGGAAAACGGGCAGAAAAGAGATCTTGGCTTGAACGCACAGGTATTTTGCCGGGATGTTATTGAAACAGGGACCGGGCGCGTTCAGCTCATGTTCAAGGATAATACCCTGATCACCCTGGGCCGTAATACAAAGATGAAGCTTTCCGCCTATGAATGGGATCCTGAAAATAAAAAAGCAGGCATGGAAACCCAGATCCGGGAAGGCAGTTTCAGGATTATGGGAGGTGCCATCACCCGGATGGCACCTGAAAAATTCAAAACGACATCAGTGTCCGGGACCATTGGCATCCGGGGCTCCATGTATGCCGGAAATCTTCGGGGCACCCGGTTGACGGTACTGTTTCACGGCGGCAAGGGTATTTACGTCCGGAACCGGGCTGGCCGGGTCGACATCCGCCGTCCGGGGTTTGCCACCCTGGTAGCGCATGCGGATAAGGCCCCGGCATCTCCGGCCAGAATGTCCACTTCCGATTTGATGGAACTTGAAACCCTTTTATCGTCAGACCAGGCAGGGCAGGGGGAACAGGGTGAGCAGGCAGAGGAAGGAATCGGTGTGGCGGAAAATTCCCAGACCCAGGAACCGGATGGGACCCAGGAAACCGCAAGCACGTCGGATTCAGAGACCGATACTTCAGCATCGGACAGTGAGGCGTCTTCCCTGTTGGTTGAGGGCTCAGATACTCTGGATACTTACTTTTCCACAGATACAGGTTCATCGGTAGTGTCGGATACAATATCAACCTTTGCTCAGATTTCCCTGGAAGAAGTCGCCTATGCCGCAACAGAAAACCAGGATGTTCTTGACCATCTTAAATCCCTTGGGTTTACGGGGTCCAGGTCCACGAGTGTGCCTTCAACCGGGTTGTGGAAATACACCGGTAACATGAAAAGCACTTTGGAGCAGGAAGATGCCCAGGATATGACATTTGTTGTTAACTGGGACAACCGCCGCATTATGGTTTTTGAGGAGTTCAATACCGGTTCATCAAATCAGGGAATAGGGTTCGGTTTCGGGGAAATTTCGGATCACGGAGAAATTTATAATGTGGTGGTATTAGGTTCGGATTCATCAGATGGTCCTGTCTTCGCACTGGACGGCACGGAAACATTCGGCTCTTTCTATGGCACTGCCCAGGAGGCCGTGGGCCTTGCCATGGAAGGCGCGGATGTGAATATCCAGAATCAGACCCAGACCTCTTACTGGTCCGACACCCTGGCCGGTCTACTTTCAAATAAGACCGCCAATTCTTTTTCCGGTATTGCAACCTGGTCCGGCTTTTTTACCGGTGTGGGAGAGGATATGAGTGACCCCTTCACTGACCGTCAGGTATTTCTAAATGATGATAAAAGTAAGTTTTCCTTTACCATTGATAAGGACGGTGGAACATTCCTGGGAGCCATGTCAGGAGACGATATAAACGGGTCTGCCACCATAAGTAACATGGGCATCGGCGGGAACGCTTCCCATTCGGCTTATTTAACAGATAGTATCCTGGCAGCCACCCTGACCGGCAGCAATGTCATTTATAATGGCGGCACCGCTTCCTTGAAGTCTTATGGTAACTATATGGTCACGTCCAGAGAAACCCCATTGTCTTCGCACACCACGTGGGGGTACTGGGAAGCCGCGTATGTTGATCCTGCCACATCCAATGATTATCACATCCACATTCCGGGATCTTTCTGGATCGCCGGTGCGGCCACTGATACCGGTGCTGTACAAGATCTGATCACGAGTGGTTTCACCGCCACTTATATAGGAAAGGCCCAGGGGATCATGTTCTCCAGTTCGATGAGCCTTACGAAATTGACCAATGGAAGCACCAGCTTGGACATTGATTTCGGTAACAAGACTGTTGACGGGTATATTAAGTTTGATGAGATTACACTTGATCTTGCCAACGGTTCGGTTACGACTTCGGGATTTTCCGGCCAAATTCAGGGCGCAACGACAAGCCAGGTGTCAGGCGCCTTTTACGGTTCCAACGCACAAGGTGTCGGGGGAAATTTTTCAGCCACAGCCAGCGGTACCCAGTACCTTGGTATTTTTGCCGGGGACCGGTAAGGGTATTTTTAAGCCGTCATGTTAAAAGATCAGTCTTTTTCCTGGCCCGCTTTTTTTCTCGGTTGCAGCCTGATTGCCGCAACTTGTGTAATCCTTTATATGTGCGGCAGCGAAAAACCTTCCTTGATTGCTGCCATTGACAACCGAACCATGGATATCATGTTCAGGGCCAGAGGTGCCTGTCCGGATTCCGGCCAAGTGCTCATCGTGGACATTGATGAAAAAAGTCTTTCTTATCTGGGACAGTGGCCCTGGCCTAGAAACGTCATGGCTAAAATTACCGACCATCTGATTCAAAGCGGTGTGCGCGCCGTTGGGTATGACATTTTGTTTGCCGAACAGGACCGGACCTCTCCTGCCTATTTTATTTCCCATCTGGATAAAAAAACAGCCCTTAAAATTCCCGAGACCCTGGTTCACACATTGGGTAAGGATCCGGCCTTGGATTATGACCGGGTGTTTGCCGAAGCACTTTCCCGGGGTCCCACGATTCTGGGGTATGGATTTCAGTTTGTGGACAGCGGCTTGATAACCAACCACGCCCAGCCCTTTCCCTCGGGTGTTATCCGCCTGGAGCCCGCAACGTTGCAATTTAACCGGATCTCCTTGATCCCCGCTTTCAGGGCGGTGCTCAATCACCCATCCGTGGCGGCATCCCAGAGCGAAGGGTTCATCAATGTGCTCACGGACGATTCAGGAACTGCCCGCCAGGTTCCCCTTGTCATGGTTATGGACAATATACCCTATCCATCCCTGGCCCTGGAGGTGTTCAGGGTGGGCATGGACATTCTTGAAATGACCATTCATGCATCCTCCCGGATTAAAGCTGCCCGGCAGCCGGTTCTTGGGATCTCCCTTGGTGACAGGTTTATCCCCACGGACAGTGTCGGGCAGATTTTTGTCAATTACAGGGGACCTTCGGGCACATTTCGTTATATCAGTGCCGTCGATGTCTTGGACAAAGAGATTGTGCCTGAATTGAAAGATAAATTTGTTTTTATTGGGGCTTCGGCCACAGGGCTTTTGGATCTCAAAGCCACCCCTTTCGGATCTGCGGTTCCCGGGGTGGAGGTGAATGCCACCATTGTGGACAATCTGATTCGGTCAGACCCGTTTACCTATGACCGGATGACGGAGATCGGGCTCAATTATACCCTGATTGTTCTAAGCGGGCTTGCCGTGACCCTTGTTCTGTGTATCCTGGGGCCTGTGGCCGGCGGCGTTGCAACGGCAGGCTTTCTAACCTGTACCATAATGGGAAATTATTTTTATTTTTTCTTGAATCATCAGCATGTGGGGATCAGTATGCCGTTGATTTCTTCGACAGCCATTCTTCTTATCATGAGTATTTTCAAGGCATTCAGGGAAGGCAAGTCCAGGCGTTTTATCCAGGGCGCCTTTTCCCGGTATGTGGCCCCGGATGTGGTTAACCATTTGATCAAAACCCCTAAAGCCCTTTCCTTGAGCGGCCAGGAAAAAATATTGACCGTAATGTTCTGCGATATCCGGGGATTTACGACCCTTTCGGAAAAGATGAATCCCCAGGAGTTAGGCCATTTCATGAATCGGTTTTTTACGGCCATGAGTGAAAAAATCATGGAAAACGGCGGCACCGTGGACAAGTTCATTGGAGATGCCGTCATGGCCTTCTGGGGCGCACCTAAAGCTGATCCTGACCATGCTCTACATGCGGTTCGCACCGCGCTTGAGTTTAAAGGTGTATTGGAAAATTTGGCCCAGGCATGGCAGAAAAAGGGGCTCAGGGGTATATCCGTTGGTGTAGGCATAAACACCGGGCCTGTGAGTGTCGGTAATTTCGGCAGCCTGCAACGGTTTGACTATACTGTCATGGGCGATAATGTAAATCTGGCATCCCGCCTGGAAGGGGCAAATAAAAATTACGGTACATCCATTTTGGTTTCCAAGGCCACCCGGGAACTGATCAAAGATAAGTTTTTCTGCCGGTTTATTGATAAAGTCCAGGTTAAGGGCAGGCAACAGCCGGAAGATTTGTATGAACCCTTGTGCCTGGGTTTTCCTTCCCAGGAAATTATTAACGAGATTCGTGTATTTGAACAGGGGGTTGACACCTTTCAGCAGGCGGATTTTAAAGTGGCAAAAAAGATTTTTTTACAATTGGACCAGACCAATCCCTGCCGGCTTTATCTGTCTTATCTGGATCGTATCAACGGTTATCTGAAAGCATCCGTTCCCCCGAACTGGGATGGGGTTGAGCGCCGGGAGCGGTTGCCGGTGGTTAATAGACTGACCACGAAGTGATTTATTTTTTGTGCTTTTTCATTTTTTCCAACGCGGTTTTAAATTTTTCACACGGGTCTTCATAAGATACCCGCTGGGTGAACCACAGGAAGTCTGCAGGGGGAACCGGATCAAAGCCTTCAAGGGACAGGGGTGCTATATACTGGGCCAGGTCAGCCGGTTCTCTTTCTATTTCCGTTATGGCCAGATTTATTTGGGTGGCATTCGGTTTCAAGTGATGCACCCGGTCCAAGACACCTAAACCATACTCGGTATGGCCCGCGCCTATTATAATGACGACAGGCCCTGTTTTTCGTCCTGCCTCATCGCGCTCTTGGGTTTGCACGGCATTAAACAGTTCAGTCACGGACAGGGCCATCCGGTCATTGCGCGTCATCCAGGTATCATACAACCGCTCTGTCATCCGGCCATGATCCATGCCGCAGTGAACCGATACAAAAACCGATTTCATGTACGATTCATAGGCTGTATTTGAAAGTTTTGTGGAAAACAGCTGCTGCAATTCAATGGGGGACAGGCCGTCAAGTCCTTTGCGGGTTATCCGGCGCTTCTGGGTGGCGGACAGATCAAGGCCTACGGCAGGCAGCCCGTTATCCACCGCGAGCCTTATCAGATTCCAATAATAACCCCACATGGTGTCGGATTGTTTTTTCCATCCCAGTTTTTCCCTGATCCGTTGTTCAACGGCTTTTTCCATCTTAGGTGAATGCACTTTTTTCCCGGCATCCACCAGGTTGAGCAGCAATGGAGTGTTCTGGTATGAAAAAAATTCAAATCCAAGTACCGGTGCGTATCCCCGGTCAATAATGGCCTGGAGAACCCGGTGCTGAATGGCATGGTGCATGGGATTATCATGCTTTTCGGACAGATAAACTATATCGCTGTGGATAAGAGTGTCCACAAGATCGGCAAAGCAGACAGGTTCCCCGGTCTCCCCTTTGACCAGGGCCCCGATTAACGGATCATCGCGCATGACAGTTTTGGACGTTGTGGCACAACCGCAGAACAGACAAAAGACGCACCCTGTTAAAAAATAAATCAGACGTTGCATTAATCTCCATCCAGAAGGCGTCCAAGACCACCCAAAACGGAACCTTCCCCTTTAGATGAGCCCCCGGCACTTGGCGCATGGCTGATAATGCGGTCTGCCAAGCGGGAGAAAGGCAGGCTTTGCAGATAAACGCTGCCGTATCCTTCCAGTGTCGCCAGAAATAACCCTTCACCACCGAAAAACATGGACTTAAGCCCGCCTGCCCGCTGGATATCATAATCAATTCCCTGGGAAAAGGCCACGATGCAGCCGGTATCCACCATCAACCTTTCGCCGTTCAGTTCTTTTTTAACGATGGTGCCGCCGGCATGAACAAACGCCATACCGTCACCTTCCAGACGCTGGAGAATGAACCCTTCGCCGCCGAAAAAACCGGCCCCAAGTTTTTGGTTAAAGGTAATGGAAACTTTTGTGCCAAGGGCTGCACACAAAAAAGCATCTTTTTGGCAGATCAACTGTCCGCCGACGGCAGCCATGTCAACGGGAATAATTTTACCGGGGTAGGGGGCCGAAAAAGCCACTCTTCTTTTGTCATGTGCCTGGTTGGTAAAATGGGTGAGAAACAAGCTTTCACCGGTGAGCGCCCGTTTGCCTGCACTGAAGAGTTTGCCCATAATCCCTTTGTCTGCTTCAGAGCCGTCCCCCATTTTGGCTTCAAATGCGATGCCCTGCTCCATCCAGTTCATGGCCCCGGCCTCGGCAATCACGGTTTCACCGGGATCCAGTTCCACCTCAACGGCCTGCATGTCATCCCCGAAAATTTCGTAATCCACTTCATGGCATTGCATCGTTGATCTCCTTTAAACGTATGTATAATGAAATATTTTGTCTTTTTGACAGGTAGATAAAATTTTCACTTTAAAATACAGTATATCAGATATGTTAGTTGTTTTTCCAATAAAAAGTCATCAAAATATCATTAGGTCGTATGAGAAATTCATTAGCCGAAAAACTTGTAAATTTCGTAAAAATCAATTAGCTATATTAGAACTTTTATATAAAAGCTTAAATAACTTCTTAAATAACGTTCATGTTTTGTTGTGGGTTGAGACTGGGTGTTGATGGACCAGGTCAGCCCATGGCTGTTATTTGAATACGTTTCGTTTGGAACAGGGGCCCGGACTTCTTATGAACTATTTGTCTGCCATCTTTGGATTCTTTTTTATTTTCCTGGGGATTACAACCCCGGCTTTTTGCGCTCCTTTGTTGACGATTCGGACTGCAGAAGGCCTTAAAACAAAGTATCGGAACCAAATGGAAGCCGATGAATTCAGAAGGTTCCTGGGCCGGGATTTTACGGTCAAGGAGAATCCTTTATTCGCCGACCGGGTAAAGACGGGGCGTTTGCCAAATGTGGCTGACAGACTTCCCCAAGAGCCACTGGTGGTTATTCCGGAAACCGCAGTGGGAACCTACGGGGGGACCCTGAAAGGTCTGTCCCTTTCCTATGAAACCGGGAACGCGGAAATCCTTTCCTGGCGGCAGGCCAACCTCGTCAGATTCAGCAGTGACAACCGGACCATTGTGCCCAATGTTGCCAAGTCCTGGATGTGGAATAAAGACTATTCCCAGATTACGTTTTTTTTCAGGAAAGGTCATCGCTGGTCCGATGGTGAGCCGTTTACAGCCGACGATATGCTTTTTTATATGGAGGATATTATTCTCAATAAAGCCATCCATGACAAGATACCGTCTCCCTGGGGCGAGTTTGGCGTCAGAATTGAGAAAATAGACGAAACCAGTGTGACCCTAATTTTTAATAAGCCCTATACCTCGCTGCTGTTTTACCTTGGTGGGAACGGGTCTTACTACGATCCGTTTGCCCCCAAGCATTTTCTCAAACAATTTCATATCAGATACAATCCGGATGCTGACAAACAAGCCCGGTCACTTGGTTATAAAAATTGGGTTGAGCGGTTTAAACTTTATTGGGACCGGTGGAAGGACGCAATTGTAAATAAGGCGGAAGGGCTTGAGGTACCGACACTGGAAAGTCATATCCTCAAACAGGAACCCACCGGGAGCAGCCGGTTGTTTGAAGCCAACCCCTATTATTTTAAAATTGACACCGGCGGAAATCAGCTTCCCTATATTACTTACCACCATGAGCGGTTTCTTGAAAAAAAAGAGTGGGCAAGGCAGATTATCCAGGGACGCGTGGACCAGAAATCCCAGAATATGCCTCTGGATCTCTACCCTTTGCTCCAGGCATCAAAAGACAAGGGCAATTATACCATTCAACTTCCTATTACCGGATTGGGACCGGTTCTTTTTTTTAATAAGACCCACAGGGATCATGTAAAAAAGAGGATTTACGGAACCCCGGAATTTAATTTTGCTGTGTCCCTGGCTATAAACCGCCAACGGCTTAATCAAGCTCTGTTTTTAGGATTGTGTAAACCCCAGCAGGCCTTGCCCCAGAACCTTTCCTTTGTAACTGAAGCTGATAAGGCGTTCATGGCTGAGTACAACCCGGTAAAAGCAAGTCAACTATTGGATGAAATGGGCTTGAAAAAAGGGCCTGGGGGCTACCGGCTTCGTCCGGACGGTGACATTTTAGTTATAAACTGGGAATACAGTCTTCAATATGTCTGGTCCCATGACTTGCCCCAGTATATTGCCCAGGACCTTAATGCTGTTGGTTTCAAGGTTAACCTAAGGGAGGTTAGCACCAGAGAGGCCAGGGAAAAACAGTTGTCAAACTGCAACGATATTTCCAATGAGTGGGTGGCCCCGTTTGAGCCCACCTTGTTTGCCTCCCCCAATACATTTATGCCGCCTTATGGGACGGCCTATCCCGTGACCGGCATTGCCTGGTGGCAATGGAAACTAAGCAACGGACTCACAGGGGAAGAACCGCCTCAATGGGTAAGGAGCCTTTGGGAAGTGGGGGAGGAATTTGTCACCCTAGTGCCGGGATCTGACTGGTATAATGCGCTTGGCAGGCAAATAATAGATCTGAATCTTAAAAATTTGAGTGCTATCGGCACCCTTTCCGAAGTTCCGCTGATAACCATCGTGTCCAATAAGCTGGCAAATGTTCCGGAATGGAAGGTCAACTCTTTTTATTATGGATATGCTTATCCTTATCGGCCGGACCAATGGTATTTCAAATAGATAATGCGCTTGAGTCTGAAATATAAATTTTTGCTTCCTACCTTGATCATCATGATGATGGGCATGGGGACGATATCTGTTTTTGCCCATATTAAGGCAAAAAAGGCATTGTCAAATATCATCGAAGATGAAATTGACAATGTTACTCAGACCATAGCAAACTCAATGTCCACCTGGCTTTACAACCGGCGGCTGGATATGGGTAATTGGAGTCAGCAAGGGGTCTACAGGAAAGCGCTTCTCACCTCATTTCTTGGGGTTACTGCAAGGGATTTTGCCGCCACTCAGCTTAATCGAATTAAAAATGATTATGGATATTATAAGGATATCCTCCTGGCCGATGCCGCCGGCAATATCATTGCCACTACCTGGGAAGGCCATCCCCCCCGGGCCAATGTCAGCCAAACCCGCTTTTTTAAAAAGGCCCTGAAAGGGAGGGTTTATATGTCTGACCAGGTGATTAAAGACCGGGCGGACGGGGGCTTGGTTTTTATAATTTCGGCGCCTGTAAAGGACAAAGGTGTTGTTGCAGGGGTTCTGTATGCGGTATTTGATGTTGACACCTTTGCCAAAACCTTTATCAACCCCATCGGAATCGGCCAGAACGGCTATGCCTATATTGTTACCCATGACGGCCATATTGTGTCCAATCCCGATCAGACAGAAATTTTCGGTAAAGATATTTCCGAGTTCCGGTTTGGCAGGCAGATACTGGCAGAGGGGGCCGGGGTGATTGAATATGAACTCTCGGGAAATCCCATATTTGCTTCCTATAAAAAATTGGGGGAAATGGATTGGACCATCGTGGTCTGCGCCTTTCGGTCGGAAATTTTTGCGCCGGTGGAAAATTTGAAGACCTTTAATATTATAATCACCCTTGTTGCGGTTATTATTCTGTCCATTGTCCTTTTTGTGATCGCCGAATCCCTTTCCAGGCCTATTGGAGAGATGGTGTCCGGCCTAAAACTGATGGGAAAAGGCCATTTGGATTTTCGTTTGAACATCCGCCTGCCCGATGATGAGGTTGGAGAAATAGGGTTGGCCCTCAATAAAATGGCAGAAAACATTGAATTGTCGGAGTTTAAAATAAAAGAACAAAACAGGCTTTTGAAAAAGGCAAGAGATGAATTGGAGTTGAGGGTGGAGGAGCGGACCGCAGACCTGGCCCAAGCCAAAGAAAAATACAGGAGTATATTTGACAATGCCGTTGAGGGCATATTCCAGATAACGGACCAGGGCCTGCTCATCAATGCGAACCCCGCCCTGGCAACTATCTTTGGGTATGAAAATGTTGAACAGGTGCTTGGCAAGAATATTTTCAGCCTTTTATTGCTGCCGGCCGAGTCCCGGAAGGCATTGTCCGATTATTTTGATGCCCATGACGAAGTCATCGGCTATGAAACAAGACTGGTTCAAACCGATGGAACTCCCTTTTGGTGTTCCATTGCCGCTAGGAAAATTTTCAATGATGAAGAGCCCTATATCTGTTTTGAGGGGTTTGTGGTGGATATCACCCAGCGCCGGGAGATCGAGATTGCCCAACGTGAGAGAAAGGCTGCTGAAGCTGCCAACAAGGCAAAATCCGAGTTTTTGGCCAATATGAGTCATGAAATAAGGACCCCGTTAAACACATTAATCGGTTTCAGCGAATTAATTGCCAATGAAATGACGGATTCCAGATACAATGCTTATACAGAGGCCATCAAAATATCCGGCAAAAGTCTGCTGACCCTGATAAACGATATTCTCGACCTGTCCAAGATAGAAGCCGGCAGAATGGAACTCAGCTACGGCCCGGTAAGTATTGACCGCCTTTTCAATGAAATAGGTCACATTTTTAAGGGGAAAATCCATGAAAAAAATCTTAAATTTATCATGCATCTGGAACAGGAGATGCCTGCCTATTTAGAACTTGATGAAAGCCGGATCCGGCAAATTTTATTAAACCTGGTGGGCAATGCCATCAAATTCACCCGTAAAGGACATATCCGGCTGGCGGCAAACACCAGGCCAGGGGAAACTCAAGGCCGGTTTGACCTCATTCTGCTGGTCTCAGACACAGGGCCTGGAATCCAACCTCACCATCAGGATATCATATTTGATTCTTTTAGGCAGGTAGGCAGTCATTTGAACAAACAGCATGGTGGCGCCGGGCTTGGACTGAATATCTGTAAACGGCTGGTTCACGCCATGAACGGAATTATCAGTGTGACCAGCACGCCGGGACAAGGCAGTTGCTTTCGGGTGTGCTTCAAGGATGTTGCTCCAAGTATAGAATACGGGGCAAATAATTGTCCTGAATCTTCCCCTGATCACTCCCTCCTTCCCAGGCCGGGGGACTTTCTGGATGATCTTCGTGTAGAGGAGATTGTCGACCCTGAATCCCTGGCCCATCTTTTGGAAACGGAATTTCTTCCACGCTGCCACGCATTTGAAGATTCCCTGGTTATCAGCCGGGTGACAGAATACGCAGAATTGCTTCTTGCCACAGCAGAAAAACATAATTTAAACCTTCTAATCATATTCAGCCGTGAACTTTTGGAAAGTGCCGCAGTTTTCGACATCACACGGATAAAAAATAATCTTGACCGGCTTCCCGGTCTGATGCGGGATATCATTCACCGCCTTAAAAACGGAAATAATCTATATCTTTTACTCTAAGGGGGGGGGCTAATTATGTCTCATGCTGATCAACAAATTTTCACAGCACTTCTTCTGGCAGCCGGTACAGGAACACGGTTGAGCCCTTTAACCGCTAATATGCCAAAATGCCTTACCCGGGTGAACGGGATTCCCATACTGGAGCGCCTGATGTCAAGTCTTATCCGTCACAGGTTCCGCCGCCTCATTGTTGTCACCGGCTATATGGACCATTGCATACGATCCTTCTTGAAACCCTATTCGGAAAGGATGGAAATCTCTTTTGTTCATTCAGACCAATACAGGACCACAAATAATATTTATTCCCTCTGGCGGGCCAGAAATGAGATAAAAGACCCCTTTCTTTTACTTGAGAGCGATCTGGTGTTTGATCCCGAGTGCATAGGCCCCCTTTTGACGCCGGACCGGATCGCCATCGCACAGGTAAAACCCTGGATGGATGGGACAATGGTCTCTGTGGACCGGTACGGGAAGGTAAACCGGTTCCTGGGTATTCATGAGACAGAGCAGCGCCTCCCTTTGTATAAGACCGTCAACATCTACAGTTTATCGCTGGAATCATGGCAGTATGTTATTCAGGAACTGGACCTGGCCATTAGAAAGAAAAAATTTCAGGCCTACTATGAGTATGTGTTCAGTAAATTGGTCCGTCAAAAACAACTTGAGTTGACCCCAGTCTTTTTTGACAAAACCGCCTGGTATGAAATAGATACCATTGAAGATCTTATCCAAGCGGAAAAGCTTTTTGCCGGTTGTTTAAAATCCGTTACCCCAGAAGTGGGGGCAGGCCTTGGGGGCTGCCGGTCAACTTTTGCCGGCAATCATTTTATTGAAAATTGAGGATGCCAATGACTCGCCCATCATCCAAAGCGTTATATACACATCTCAGAACCCAGCACGGTGGGTATCACCGCTATGGACTTACCGATCACGCCTACCTCTATAATCTGTATTTTCCGCCCGAAGCCCTTATTGATCATCTCAAGGCAGAGACACTTAACCTTGTCCGGAACTATCCTGTGGCCCAGAAAGACCTGGCCGGCCTGGTCCAGAAAATTTCATACATCCCCCGTGAAAATCTTGTGGTGGGCAACGGGGCCGCCGAATTGATTAAAATTATCTCTACCCAGGTCGCCCGAAGGCTGATCATCCCGGTTCCGTCATTTAATGAGTATATTAACGCGGCCCCCGGGGCAGGGGCTATTGAATTTATGCTTCATCCCCCCGAATTTGAACTGGATCCTGAACGCTTTGTCAGTCAGGCGGTTTCCTCCGGGGCTGATACGGCTGTGATTGTCTCCCCGAACAATCCCACATCCCTTGGGGTTTCCCCGGAAAAAATTCACTGGATGGCCGAGCGGTTCCAGAACAAAGAGATCTGTTTCATTGTGGATGAATCCTTTATTGACTTTTGCGACACTGCTTCGGCGCGTAGCATGGAAACCCATTTGTCCCGGTATCCGAACCTGGCTGTCATCAAAAGTATGAGCAAGGCCTATGGTATCTGCGGCCTTCGTCTCGGGTATCTGGCCACAGAGAATGAACGGCTGTTGTCTATCCTTAAAGCCGGTGTTCACATTTGGAATATCAACGGATTTGCCGAAGAGTTCCTCCGTCTCCTTCCCAGGTTTGAAGACGCCTTTAAAACCAGTTGCCGCCGTGTGATCAACGACCGGGATGATTTTTACCGTGGCCTTTCACAAATTCGGGACCTTAAGGTCTTCCGGCCGGATGCCAATTTTATTTTTTGCCGGCTGCCGGATTGGGCGCCTCCGGCAGCAGATATCGCTGAACAGCTTTTTGTGAGGCATCAGATTCTGGTCAAAGAGTGTTCCGGTAAAACTATGGCCGAGGGTGACAGGTATCTTCGGATTGCCAGCCGAAGGCCTATGGAAAATAAAGTATTCACAGAGGCGTTCTTTTCCTTGCTTGAATCCTTGGGAGGGGGGGCATGAGTCAAGAACCGGTAAAAACAGAGCCTCCTTCCATGCTCTCCTTTGTCCGGGACCTTCCCAACCTCTGCTCCCTTACTGGGCTGTTCTTTGCCTTGCTCAGCATTTATGCCGTCGTGACCTCTCAATTTAATCTGGCTGTTGCAGCCCTGCTCTGGGCTGTTTTTTTCGACTGGGCCGATGGAATCGTTGCCAGGCGGCTCAAAGGGCGGACTCATATTCACAGTGCTTATGGGGCGCAATTGGACTCCCTGATCGACATCATCAGTTTCGGTGTCTGTCCGGCAGTGATTCTTATGGGTTACGGGGGGTTCTCTTTCTTTTGGTTCGTTCCTGCCTTTATCATACTCGGGGCAGCGGCTATCCGCCTGAGTTGGTTCAATGTTTTCGGGCTCTCGGAAGATGGAAGCTACAGCGGCCTTGCCCTGGATAATAATATTCTCATTGCAGCCCCCCTTTTCCTTTTCAGCGGCAGCTTTGACCCCCGAACTTTTACATGGATGCTGGCAGTGCTTTTCCTACTGCTCAGCGGGTTGAATCTGGCCCCGGTAAAAACATCGAAGTTCAGCAGCCGTTGGTTTCCCGTCCTTGGGGTCTACTGCGTTATGATGACCTGGGCTCTTATATTTTAATCGGGAATTTATTGTTTACCGGTTCTTAGATCAGGCCTGCACGTATCATCTCCCCTTCAAGTTCCTCAAGGGCTTCAAGGTCCGGGGCCATGAGAATGACGGCATACGCCCCTGTTTTTTCCAGGTTATCGCAATTATAGGGGAAATAAGAGCAGTTTTTTTTTCCGTCATATAAAATGCCGGCCGAGGTCTTGGCAAGATGCTGAAATGGATTGGGTGCGGTCTTTGCTTTCAGGGATTTCCAGCAGGGAACCGTGCCGGTCAGGTTCTGGATATTTTCAACAATGAACTTAACATAGGTTGACCCGTTTACCCGGGCATTGTTTTCCACCGGGAAAATACCCTGGCCTGTCTGGATATAGTCGATACCCACGACTCCCACATATCCCTCATGGGCCATTCGGGTGACAATTTTATGGGATATCTCTTTTATGGTCCTGCAATCAAATTTAGGCGGGGTATCGGTCCGAATATTTCCCTTATGCCACAGCCCATTAAGGATCTGGTTCCGCATGCCCTTATGGATGATCTCTGCTTTCCTGTTGATGACCCATTGGTCACCGGGAGAGAAGTCAGCCGTTAAAAAGGGTTCAATCATCAGGGTGTCAATGCCCAGATCCAGCCACTTTTCATGGAGTTGTGAAAGGTCATTTCCGTCTGTTTTATATACCATTGACAATCCTGTGTTATCCATAGCGGCCCGGATGATGATTCTGTCGTATTTTTTCAGAAATGGTTCGGCAATCTCCCCAAGGGCGAAAAGACTTTCATGGGACCTTTTACCGGGGTTAAAACAGGTTCCTTCAATAACGGGAATTTCCAGATCTCGGCAGACCTGCTTAAAAGAGACTTTATGGTTATACTTAAGGGTCAGGGACGGGGAGGCCCCAAACAGGTCAGCTCCCATGGCTTTTGCGGCCAGGGCTTCGGTTTTATCGGACAGCCATGGGAAATAGACAGGCCGCTTCCCTGTTTTACGGATGGCCTTCTTTACCGGCTCTGGATTTTTCAAGATCAGCTCTGACAGCAGTTTCTCAGACCGAAGTGCCCCATAGGCCACCACATGATCGGTACCCAAGTCCAGGGATCTCAACCAGGACTGGTACCCTTGGTCAAGCACGCCTTTGAGCAGGACAATATCTTTTTGGGTTGCGCATGCCAGAGCTCTTTCGCACTTGTCTGCAATACAACCTGCCGGCTGTGTAAACTGGGACAGGTTATCTGCCCCAAAGACGAGGCACTCATCTTCATCATTTACTATACTCTGCCTGAACGTCTCTTTTTTTTCTGTCATGATCAGGTCCCCACTGGGTTCATTTTTTTAGAAGTGCTTCCGGATTTTGTCCGGTGCCGGAAAAAGCGATTTAGCTGTGAATGATTGTTTTATCATCGGGAAAGGGTAGCGAAAAACGCTTTGTTCTCAATTATGCTGGAAAAAAAGAAAAAAAAGAGGGGTTGAAACCGGACGGTCAACCCCTCTTAAAGCCTTATTACTGGCGGAGAAGGAGAGATTCGAACTCTCGGTACAAGTTTCCCCATACACTCGCTTAGCAGGCGAGCACCTTCAGCCACTCGGTCACTTCTCCACAAATTGTCTTTTTGGCGGAGGAGGTAGGATTCGAACCCACGAGGCTTTAACACCTAACGGTTTTCAAGACCGCCGCCTTCAGCCGCTCGGCCACTCCTCCAAAAATCAACCCGAGCAATATAACACCCCATCTGTGATGGGTCAATTAAAAAATTATGTTTAATCTCGGTATAGATCAGCGCTGACGCATCAAAATTTATTATCAATGATATCAGGGGGGCGGAGCGACATCTAAAATTATTTTGTCGCAAAATTATAATAGACACTCTGCAGGTCTTTTGATAATGTAACGTGGATGTGTGTGAGTTCACCCACCAATCGAAACGTTACATTTGAGGAGAAAACGCTGTGATAAGCCAGTGTGGTCGGCAGATTAAAAACG
>NZ_KB893071.1 GCF_000373985.1 Desulfobacter curvatus DSM 3379 | reverse complement strand
AAGGCGCTCAGTCGATTCGTATACCCAAGTATTTCACGTTCTACCTGCTCCAATTCTTGAGCATTGCGAACCAACCTCGGATCGTCCTCCAGTTCTTTCAGGCAGGCATAGACTTCTTCAACAGTATTGCAATCTTCAGCTTTTTTCATCAGCACAGTCCAATTTTATAGTCGTCTCAGCGAGAAGAAACTATCACGTTTTTTGTTCTCAAAGATAGGCTTTTTTCAAACCGGGAAAATGGGAATGCGCCCGAATCCAGTTACCTGCCGGAGACTATCTTACACGGGCTGACCTGTTCTTTCACCAAGGCAGGCCACAACCTATTCTTGAGCCGGCTCAAATCCCTCTACCGCCACTGTAAAATTGGACAAATCCTCTGGCAAATTGGAAAAAATCAGCATAAACCAGACTTCCGCGCCGGGCTTGATATTGACATTGGTATTTTGATTGCCTTGTTTGACACCCATCTGCTTGGTTATGTCCGAGATATTGCCGGACTTAAGTGTCTCTTCAGGAATTGTATTTCCGCAATAGGCAATCAGCGTTCCTGCTTTGGTGTTGTTCTTTTTCATCAGGGTGCCTTTGACCCGGATGTAGCTGACGGCAGCATTGGACGGGTTTTTAACCTTGCCTGTAATAATGAACAGGTCCCCTGCGCTTTTATTGGAAACAAACCGGCCATCAATGCTGGGTTCGTCCAGTACGGGCTTCAGTGGCGGCTGGGGAGCCTGTTTGGGCTTAATCCACTGGGTGATAAAGGGAATCTGGATGTCGGACACCACCGGAATAGTTACACCAAGACGGATGATTGCCGCATAGCCAACCAGGATCAGCAGCACCAGCACCAACAGAATTTTAACGGCCGGGCTTCCCCCTTTTTTCTTTTTTGCGCTTCGCTTCTGGCGGACACTTTGTGCGGACGGTGGCGTGATCAAAGGCGCTTGTTCTATTGGTTCCCCTGTGGAGATCCCTATTTCGTCATCAGTCGGGGGGGGCAGAGGTGTGTTGTCTTCCGCTTCCGGGTCCGGAATGGTTATGCCGGTATCTTCCGGCTCTGTCTCCTGTTCCAACACCTTGTCATATTCTGCAAATTTATCCTGTTCTGATGCGGCCGGCTCAATTTCTTCGTCCTCGTCCTGTTCCACCGGTTCTTCATCGCCGGCATCAGATTCAAGCTCAAGGTCATTTGAAGGGGAATCGTCTTTTTCTAAATCCGGTTGCGCTTCAATTATGTCGTCCTGCTGTTGGTCAGATTCGTCAATTTCGGCTTTTTCGGGGTCGAAGGATAGATCCCGGGCGTCGTCATCTTCAATGCTAAGATCTTCCTGGAGATCGTCTGCAAATTCAAGTTCCGGCGTTTCATCCTCTTCGATTTCCAGTTCAAGATCTTCTTCCAGTTCAAGGCCGTCAATGGACGGTGCCTCTATATCCGGGTCATCCATATCAAAAGACAGCCCTTCCAGTTCAAGGTCTGCCCCTGTGTCGTCATCCTGGTCAAAACTGATTTCAATATCAGCCGTATCTGAATCTTCGGATATTGATGCCGGTTCAAAGACGGTTTCATTTTCAGTTTCTTCAAATTCAAAATCCTGGGTGTCCAGTTCGAGGCCATCATCCTGAAAGTCCAGTTCCGGTTCATCTATCTCAAAATCAGCCGTTTCGAAATCAAGTCCCCCTTCGTGAAAGTCGTTGGATGGGTCTTCAATTTCGATTTCAATATCCTGGACCTGGGAATCCGGGGATTCTGTGTCTGCCTGGCCTTCAGCCGGCTTTTCTTCAAATACCTGTTCATCGAATTCAATTTCTGAGAAATCAATGTCCGCATCTTCCTGGTCGGCGCTTTGGCTGTGCGAATCGCTTTCTAATTGGGAGTCGTCATCTTGTGATGTGTTAAAGTCCAAATCGTCTTGGGTTGCCGGTTCATCAAAGGAGATCTCGTGTTCTTCAGGTTTCGGGTGATCAGGGAGCTTAATTTCCGGCGGGTCCGGTGGAAAGGCTGTAAAAACATGCCGGCACTTACCGCATCTGACCTTTGACCCCTCCGGCTTAATCAGGGCGTCATCAAGGACAAATTGGGTTGAGCAATTTTCGCAGGTAATTATCATTGGGCATCCCCTTAATTTGAATAATTAACTTTAAAATTTTAATTCAAAGATTGCCGGTAGGTTTCTGTATTTTTCATTGTAGTCCAGCCCATAACCTACGATAAACCCATCAAGACAAAAACATGAATAGTCCACATTAATTTGCGTTTCCCGGCGTTCTTTTTTATCAATCAGCGCACATATTTTTATGGACCGGGGATTTAACAATTGCATGGATTCGACTGTCTTGGTAATGGTCCGGCCTGTATCCACGATATCTTCCACCAGCAGTATATCACGTCCTTTAAGTTCAAGGTCGGGCTGTTTTGTAAACACGATCTGTCCGGTAGATGATGTGTTTTGGTAAGATGATGCACCCACCAGATCAATTTCAAGATCAATGGTGATCTGCCGGACAAGATCGGCCAGAAAAACAAAAGCGCCCTTGAGCACCCCTATAACCACGAGATCAAGACCTTTATAATCCTGGGTGATTTTTTGTCCGGTCTCCTGGATTTTTTCCTCGATTTCCTGTTGGGAAATCAAGGGGATGAGTTCAGGCATGTTAAATTATAATCCCGTTTCTTTAAGTTCCTTGATTAGCTTTTGCTGTTTGGAGTTTAACTTTTTCGGCATCTCTATATTAACCACAACATAGAGATCTCCGCAACCATTTCCTTTCATGTGGGGAATTCCCATGCCAGGCAAACGCATTTTTGACTTGTGTCCGGTCCCCGGCGGCAAGGTCAGGTTTATGGTTTTGCCTGACGGGGTGGTCACCTCAACCTTATCGCCTAAAAGGGCCTGGGTAAGCTGAACATCCTTTGTCATCAGGATATCGTTCCCCTCCAGGGTAATGCCCTGGGGCAAGGTCGGGCTGGACTTGATGTAAAGGTTGCCGGCCGGACCGCCATTGGCACCTGATTCGCCTTTGCCTGCCAGTCTGATTTTTTTACCCTGGGTCAGGCCTTTGGGGATTTTTACCTCAATGGCTTTAGCCTGCCCATTCTGCGAAATGGTGATGGTTTTGCCGGCGCCGTTGATTAATTCGTCCAGGGTTAAAGGAATTTCATATTCCAGATCCTTGCCCCGGGCCGGGGCTTTGCGGCCGAAACCGCCACCAGGCCCCGCGTTCTGGGAAAAGGGATTGCCCCCCATGCCGGAGAACGACGACCTTGCACCACCCTGTTTAAATGCAGAAGAAAAACCGCCGGACCGGTTGAACCCGCCGCCACCGCCAAAACCAAATTCTTTGAGAATATCGCCCAGGTCAAAGTTTCTGAAAATATCCTCCTGGGAGAACCTTTGCTGGAAGTCGGCAGATCCGTAAGTGTCATACTGTTTTCTTTTTTCAGGATCACTGAGCACTGCGTAGGCTTCGGAGATGGTTTTAAACTTATCTTCCAGAGCCTTGTCACCTTTTGTTTTATCCGGATGGTATTTAAGAGCAAGTTTTCTGTACGCCTTTTTTATGTCGGCGGCTGTTGCCGTTTTATCTATTCCAAGTGTTTTGTAGTAATCTTGCGCCATTTTATATCTTATTCCTTTGTGTTTAGCTGTATGGTTATTTCTTTAGTACAAATGTGTAATAAAAATAAGGCGCAACCCGTTTAAGTCAAGGGACTGCAGGGCTCGTCTTTTGCATCAATTAAACCGGTTTTGTCCGAATGCGCTGATGGCCACCATGAGAACGGAGATGGCTGCCGGGGTCATGCCGTCAATGCGGGATGCCTGGCCCAGGGATGCAGGATTGATCCGGTTGAGTTTTTCCCTGATTTCATTGGACAGGCCGTGGGCCGCATCAAAGGAAAATTCAGGCGGAATCTTTATCCGTTCCAGATTCTCAAATTTTTTAATTTCATTATACTGCCGCCGGATATACCCTTCATATTTAATTTCAATTTCCACCTGCCGGGCTGCGCGGTCCTGGACTGGTTCAGAGGCAGGGGCTATCTGCTTTAACAGGTCGTAATTGAGCTCCGCCCGTTTGAGCAATTGAGTTAACGGAACGCCTGTGTCAATGGGATTGGAGTTGTGCCCGGTAAGAAAGGCATTGGTTTCATCACTGGGTTTAACCACGGTTCTGCTCACCCGTTCAAGTTCTCTTTCCGTGGCGGCTTTGATCCGGGAAACCTCATCCAGGCGCGCCCGGTCTGTCAGACCGTATTCATATCCGATCCGGGCCAGGCGCAGATCTGCATTGTCTTCCCTGAGCAGCAGCCGGTATTCGGCCCTGGACGTGAACATGCGGTAGGGTTCTTTGGTGCCCCGGGTGACAAGGTCATCCACCATGACCGCGATATATGCCTGGGACCGGTCCAGAATAAAAGGCGGGCGGCCAAGTATTTTTGCCGCAGCATTGGCTCCGGCCCAAAGGCCTTGGCCTCCGGCCTCTTCATAGCCTGATGTCCCGTTGATCTGTCCGGCCAGGAACAGCCCTTTGATCTTTTTGGTTTCAAGGGCGGGCGTCAGTTCCAGAGGCGACACATAATCGTATTCAATGGCATAGGCCGGACGCATGATCTGGGCCTGCTCAAGCCCTTTGACCGAGCGTACCACCTGGTACTGGATCTCAAGGGGCAGACTGTTGCCCAGTCCCGACGCATAAATTTCTTTGGAGTCGATGCCTTCATATTCCAGGATCACATGGTGGGAGTCCCGGTCCGGAAATTTTACCACCTTGTCTTCAAAGGAGGGGCAGTACCTGGCGGATTGGCCCTTGATATGCCCGCCGTACAGCGCTGAATATTTCAAGTTGTTGCGAATGATGGCATGGGTATCCGGGTTGGTCTGGCCCATGAAACTTGGCAGCATGGGGGTTGTCACCTGGGTGGTGGAAAAGGAGAAGGGTTTGATCACCTCGTCTGATCCGTGGACATTGAATTTTGAAAAATCAATGGAGTCGGCATGCAGCCGCGGCGGGGTTCCGGTTTTCATCCTGCCCATCTCAAGTCCCATGGATTCAAGGCTCAGGGCCAGGCCTGTGGACGCAAATTCTCCGGCACGTCCGGCCTGGATTTTGGAGGACCCGATATGGACGGTGCCCCGTAGAAAGGTGCCTGTGGTAATGACCAGGCAGGCGGCCAAATATTCAAATCCGGTATTATCGGTAATCCCTTTGATTTCATTGTTTTCAACAATCAAAGATTCCACCATGGCCTGTTTAAGGTCCAGATTTTCCGCCTTTTCCAGGACAAGTTTCATGTTTCGCGAATACAAGTTCTTGTCATTCTGGGTCCGGGTGGACTGGACAGCCGGGCCTTTACGGGTATTCAGGGTTCGGTACTGGATGGCCGAAGAATCTGAGACTTTTGCCATCCAGCCGCCCAGGGCATCAATCTCCTTGACCAGCTGTCCTTTGGCGGTACCGCCGATGGAGGGACTGCAGGGCATGGCTGCAATTTTGTCCATGTCAATGGTGAGCAAAAGGGTCTCGCAGCCCATACGAGCTGCAGCCAGAGCCGCTTCACACCCGGCATGTCCTGCACCCACCACAATGACGTCATACTTGTTTTTGAAAGTGTTCATAACATCCTTAGCTATTTTTTACAGGCACTTAATATAATGTCTGGTCGCTATTGGTCAAGCTTTCGCTGCTAATCTTCACCTTGGCAAATTCATTTGTAATCTGTATGGTTAAGCGGCTGCCTTAAGGGGTGAACGCATGAACGTAAAAAGATGAAATGGAGGAAAAAATTGGCAGATGCCGACCGAATGAAACGCTACTCGGATTATAATGCTTATCTGCGCAGCCTGTTTGGTGAGCGGGTGCAGAAAATTTCCGTGGATGCCGGGCTGACCTGCCCGAATCGGGACGGAAGTTTGTCCTGGGCCGGATGTATTTACTGCAATGCAAAAGGGTCGGGAACCGGGGCCTTTGCCAGGGGCCTTTCCATTTCCCAGCAGATTGAGGCCGGAAAGATCGGGGCCGTGAAAAAATACAAAGCCAGAAAATTTCTTGCCTATTTCCAGTCGTTTACCAATACCTATGCCCCGGTGGAGCATCTTAAAGCCCTGTATGACGAAGCCCTGTCTTGTGAGGGTGTGGTGGGCATGGCTGTGGGAACAAGGCCCGACTGTGTGGA
This sequence comes from Desulfobacter curvatus DSM 3379, assembly GCF_000373985.1. Lineage (GTDB taxonomy): Bacteria > Desulfobacterota > Desulfobacteria > Desulfobacterales > Desulfobacteraceae > Desulfobacter > Desulfobacter curvatus. The sequence goes on along the minus strand of NZ_KB893071.1, from coordinate 41,096 downwards.
CAAAGAGAAGATAGATCTGCTTGACGCCTATACAAAGGATTATCTTATCTGGCTGGAATACGGGCTTCAGTCAGCCCATGACGCCACCCTGGCCCTGATCAACCGGGGGCATGATTTCAAGGCCTTTGAACGGGCCATGGCCCTGGTTACCCCTAAAAAAAAACTTAATGTCTGCGCCCATATTATTTTGGGACTGCCCGGAGAAACCCGGGACATGATGCTGGAGAATGCCAGAATTATAGGGGACCTGGGGGTAAATGGCGTCAAAATCCACCTGCTTTATGTGGTCCGGGGCACCGCCTTGGACAAGATGTATGCTCAGGGTCGGTGCACGCCTTTAGAACAACAGGAATATGTGGACCTGGTCTGCGATTTTTTAGAACGGCTGCCCAGGTCCATGATTATCCAGCGAATTACAGGGGATCCTCATTCTGACGAACTTGTGGCCCCGTTGTGGTCGGCCCGGTACAGAGAAACATTCAACATGATTCAACACACCCTTGAAGCCCGGGATTCGTATCAGGGAAAATGCCGGATTTAAATGCACCTGCTACCGCAGGCCATGACAGCCAATAAAAAAAAGCCCCTGAGAATAGAATTCTCAGGGGCTTTAATAACTGTTCAGATGAAAGCGTCCGAAATGCGCCAAGACCCTTTCATATTTTCCTCGGAGAGACCGGGAAACAAAGATAAGGTCCGTCCATGACAGTTATAAATAAAAGTGGTCAGCTATATCACTGTAACATTTGCAGCAGCCGGCCCTTTGGGGCCCTGCTCAATGTCAAATGTGACCTGGTCGCCTTCGTTCAGGGTTTTAAAACCTGTTGCGTTAATGCCTGAATGATGAACAAAGACATCTTTTCCACCATCTTCTACTTCAATAAATCCAAAACCTTTAGTTTCGCTGAACCACTTTACGGTACCTTTTGCCATGTTGGCGGTCTCCTAAATAAAAAAATAAAAATTTGCTTCTAACTTTGGGGGGTAATCACAGAAAATATTGAGATATACACCTTAAGGAAGGAACATATGCATTATACAAAATATACATTTTTCGCATTGTACTGAAAAAATAGAAAATGTCAAGAATATTCCAAGATATATCGTCTATATTTTTACAAATTTGTCCAAGTGCAATGCAAAACTGTTTGCTTGATTCATCAAGTTAAACAGGGAAAGGTTTCATATACGGATCAGAAACCAATTTCATATGATTTAAATCCGGATGACCGCAGTGCTGTTCTTTTTTTCCCGTCCTGGCAGATGATCAGGCATTCGGTATTTTCAAGGCTGTTGATCAGCGCCAGGGCCTGTTGGGTATCCATGACCATCAGTGCTGTGGCAAGACCATCGGCCCGGGTGCAGGTATCGGAAATCACCGATGCCGATACCACGGCGTTTTCAACCGGATAGCCGGTTTTCGGGCTGATAATGTGGGAGTAGACGTGTCCGTTTTTTTCAAAATAGTTTCTGTAATTGCCGCTGGTGGCAATGGCCTTGTTATCCAGGCGCACTTCTTTGTATAAGCCGGCATTCAAAAAGCCTTTTTTGGGGTTTGCAATACCCACGATCCATGGCTTCCGATGCTTGTTTTCTCCAGCGCCGACCAGCTCTCCGCCGATTTCCACAAGGTAGTTCTCAATTCCACCTTCCCTGATCAGGCGGGCAATTTCATCCACGCCATACCCTTTGGCTATGGAACCTAAATCCAGTGTGATGCCGGACGTTGTCTTGGTCAGGACATGATCCCCGATTGTAAGCTTGTTAAAGCCGATACTATTAAGTGCTGTTTTGATCGCCTCCGGTTTAGGTGGCGTGTCCCGCCGTCCCTGTGTGCCGAATCCCCACAGGTCCACCAGGGGTTTGACCGTGCCGTCCCAGGCCCCGTCGGTCAGGGCATGCAGGGTCCTGCATTGGTATAAAACCTGGTAAAAATCTTCAGAAACCCTGAAAGCCTGGTCCTTTGGCGCGGCATTGAACCGGGACAGTTCACTGTCTTTCCGGTACATGGACAACCGGGCATTTACCTGTTTTAAGCGCAGATTAATTTTTTCCTGCCACAGGCTTTTGGACAGCGGTTTGGCGGAAATCAGCTTAATGGAATAGGTGGTGCCCATTGTCTGGCCGGTAAACACATACTCCTGGGCCGCCAAAGACTGGGTGGGTAAAAGCAGGGTGGTTGCTGCAAGCAGCATCAGTTCGAAGATAACTGTTGTGATATACTTGGTCTCAGGCATGGGTGTTTTTCTCCTGGTTTTGTTTATTTTACAGGCATGTATTTATCATACCGGGCAGGATACGTCTATTTTCGATCCGGTCTTAAAATGCAGTGCTTTTATGTAAAGATTTTTTTCATCATCGCTCATTTTCTTTTTTTGAGAGTAAAACTCAAGGCTCCGGTCCAGCCCGTTTTCCCTCTGGTTCTGTTCGATTGCTTCAGCCACGGCCTGTGACATATTCTCATCATTTGGGCTGGATTTTTTAAACCCATTGGACTTGACATTGGTTTTTTGTGCTAAAAATTGATATATATTATCCTTTTATCAAGCGGCTCTGTTCCTCTATTTTGAAAATGGAAGCAGCTTTTTGGCCGAAAAAGAACATAAGTTAAAGAGACACACCATGAAAATATTTAATTACCCGTCCCCGGAAGCGGAAAAAAGGGTCCAGGATACCATAGACAGAGGTTTAGGGTTTTCCAGGGAAGACCAGGACAATGTCCAGGCATTTTTAGATGATGTTAAGAAAAGAGGGGATGAGGCGCTCATCGAATACACCAACAAATTTGACTCCCCGGCTGTTACTTTAGATACGCTTAAGGTAACGGAACAAGAATTTGAAGATGCCCTGAAACAGATGGCCCCACAGTTTTTAAAGGCCCTTAACCGGGCCGTTGAACAGCTCACCGCGTTTCACAGCCGCCAGAGGGAAAATTCATGGATGGACACCCCCAGAAACGGGGTGATGGTAGGCCAGATGGTCCGGCCGGTGGCCGCGGCAGGCATCTATGCCCCCGGCGCCAAGGGCGGTAAAACCCCCCTGGTCTCGTCCGTGCTCATGGGCGGAATCCCGGCCAAGGTGGCGGGCGTGGAATCAATCTCGTTGATGACGCCGCCTATGGCTGACGGAAAAATCAATCCCCAGCTTCTTGCGGCAGCCCGGGCCGTGGGTATTGATTCCGTGTTCAAGGCCGGTTCTGCCTGGGCCATTGGGGCGCTGGCTTACGGAACGGCCCAGGTGCCCAAGGTGGATGTGATTGTGGGGCCGGGAAATATTTATGTGGCCCTTGCCAAAAAAATTGTTTCCGGAACCGTCAGTATTGATATGATTGCAGGTCCCAGCGAAATTCTGATCATTGCAGATAACACCGCAGATCCTGAATGCATTGCCGCAGACCTGCTTTCCCAGGCCGAGCATGATGTTCTGGCATCGGCTGTACTGGTGACCGATTCCCAGGATCTGGCGCAAAAGGTTTCCGCTGCGATTGGGCCCCAGCTTGATGCCCTGCCCCGCAAGGATATTGCCGGACCGGCCATTAATGATTTCGGCGCCATTCTAGTGGTTCCGGATATCGATACAGCCATTGACCTGTCCAACCGCCTGGCGCCAGAGCACCTTGAAATTATCGTGGAGTCGCCTTTTGATTATATTGACAGGGTTCAAAATGCAGGGGCGTTGTTCCTGGGACCGTACACCCCCGAACCCATGGGTGACTACATTGCAGGCCCGAACCATGTGCTGCCCACAGCAGGTACGGCCCGGTTTTCATCTGCCTTGAGCGTATCCCATTTTACCAAGAAAACCAGTTTGATCCATTATTCCAAGACCGCCTTTGAACAGGAGGCCGATGATGTGATCACCCTGGCCCGGACCGAAGGCCTGGATGCCCATGCCAATTCAGTAAAAATCCGGCGGAAATAACAACCCTTTTGTTTCCTGTCTTTTTATGAAAGTCTCAATGGGTTCGAAATAAACTTTTAAGCGTTGTTGTGGGTTGAGCCTGGATGTCGATAACCCAGCTCAGCCCATGGCTGTTTTAGAGATTGTCAAGGGCCTGTTGCAGCGCCATGATGGAAAAGGGTTTGGACAGGGCCGCAGAAAATCCGAAAAAAGAATGGTTTTCCATGACCGCATCATTGGCATATCCCGAGGACACAATACCCTTAATGCCAGGATTCAGTGCCAGCAGCTTTTCCATGGTCTCTTCGCCTCCCATGCCATGCTTCACTTCAAGGTCAAGGATCACCTTGCCGATAATTTTACCTTCCACAAGACAGGACTGATATTTTTCCACCGCCTCTTCGCCGGATTTTGCAAGGACAGGTTCGTAGCCCAGCCGGGTAAGAATTATTTCGGTGATTTCCAGAATCATGGCATCGTCATCCATACACAACACAAGGGGTTTCCGGGTTGCCGCCCTGACGGGCCGTATTGCCTTGGGCTCCGCCTCTTTGGGCTTAAGGGTTTCTTTAGGGGTATCTTTTGGGAAAATAGGCAGAATGATATCCACACAAGTGCCCTGGCCCAGGGTAGAGCGGATCTGGATATTGCCCTGGTGATTTTTCACAATGGCCCAGGCAATGGAAAGTCCAAGCCCGGTTCCCCGATTACCCCCTTTAGGTTTGGTGGAAAAATAGGGATCAAAAATTTTTTCTAAAATATCCGACTTGATTCCCCTGCCCTGGTCCATGATTGATATGACAATCATGCCTTTTCTTTTAGGATAAAGTTTAGCCGTGATCTTCACCGTACCCTTATTGTCCATGGCCTCTGATGCATTGATAACAACATTCTTCAGCGCTTCATTGAGGGCGTCCCTGTCAGCTTCGATAACAGGAGGCAGGTCAAAGACCTCGAGCCGGGAAACAATATTTTTTTCCTGTTTCAATTGGTCAAAGGTGGCGGTAATAAAGCCTGTCAGGTCAATGTGGGTTTTAATACCCACGGTACTGCTGCTGGAAAAAATTACAAATTTAGAAGCAAGATTTTTTGCCTGGAGAACCGATTGTTCTGCGTCATCCAGGTATCCTCTGATGGTCCCGCTTGCCGCCGCCATCTGGGCCAAATTAATATTGCCAAGCGTGACGGAGAGGGTGTTATTGAAATCATGGGCAATGCCCCCTGCCAATGTGGCGATGGCTTCAAGCTTCTGGCTGCGGACCAGGCGTTCTTTGGCTTTGCTGAGTTCATTCTCCGCCTGCTTCTTTTTAATGGCCGTGGCAATGGTATCTGAAACGAAACTGAGCAACTCCACATGTGCTTCATTGTATTTGACGGCACTGGTATAACTTTTTACCGCCATCACGCCGATCACTTCGTCCTTGACCATCAACGGAATACCCAGCCAGTTTTTAGGCAATCGTCCCAAAACCCTGCCTTTGGCTGCAAGGTCCGTAAGTTGCTGTTCATCCAGCAGTAACGGTACTTTGTTCATAACCACATCACCGGTTAAACAGCACTTTTCAGGGAAATTGTATACCCATTCAGGTGACAGGTCTGACTGTTCATCCCTGCGAAATACGTACTGTATGGCTTTCTGATCTTCGTGATAAATGGCTATAAAAAAATTAGAGATATCCATAAGACCTGATACCCGTTTATATATGGAGGCATACAGATCCGCAAGGGAATCACAGGTAGTCAAATCGGATGTAATATAGAACAGTGTTCTATTGATCAATTCCGCCCGGCGAGCGCCCTGGATGGAGCGCTCCAGTCGTTTGATCTGTTGCTCAAGCATTTCGTAACTGGGTTTATCGCTCATTCAAATCTTCCCTGTAATACAATGTACTTCTTGCATGAAGGGTCGGGGCAGATAAGGTGCCAGATAGTACCTCAAGTATAATATACGCACCCGCTTTAAGGGTACTATTGCCTTTTTATCTTCCGATGTTAATCCCCCAACGTTGAGGAATACTTTGCCTCGGGCCATGGTTACGGTCCTTTTGGACATGGCTTGGAAGAATGTATCTTATATGATTTTCACAAAAGCATCAAGTCATTGGGACGGCCCCAAATCCAGGATCGACACAATTAAAAACCTTTACCCCCAGGATGAGACAAACCGGACGCAGTCGGCAAATGCTCTGCTTCATGATTGAAATAAAATCTCCCACCTACTGATCTTTAAATTCTAATTTATAAAAATAGGCAAGTCCACAATTTTTTCCATGTGGGGGGGGTAACAGATCTCTTTTTCATAACTTGAGCTCGATTAAGACAAGATGCCAATAACAATCTCCTTTTTGATTTTTAATCGGCAATCCGAAAATCCCTTCCGTTGCCTATACAAGCATATATGAAGGTGCTACAATACATAAAAAAGGTGTTCATAAATTTGAAAATATTTTTTACCTTAATGACCGCTGATTGGTCTATAAATAAAAGAGATAAATTCATTTTGATTATATGGACACAAAAAAATGTATACGTCTATATAATTTCAGGAGCAGATAATGAACCGGTTCAACCACATTATGGCGTGTATTGACCTGTCCGATTACTCACCCATGACTCTGGGCTATACCCTGGGGCTGGCAGGACAGGCGAATATGAAAGTCACCATTTGTTCCATTGTCCCTTTGCGTGAGGTTAACCCGGTGTATATGGCCGGAATGATGTACCCCTGCAGGGAGGACACCAAGGAGTATCTTGAGGAACTTAAAAAAGAGAGGATTGCCCAGATCAAAGAACTGATCCGGACACGTTACCCTGAATTCAACGGCAAAACAGATATCCAGATCAAAATGGGATATCCTGCCGAAGAGATCCTCAGCATGATTGATGAGGTCGATCCGGACCTTGTGGTCATGGCCAACAAAGGGCGTTCCAACCTGTCCAGCTTTATGTTCGGCAGCGCGGCGGAATTTGTATTCCGTCACTGCAGAAAGGCGTTGTTTAGTGTCAGGGACAAACATATTTTTAAGCGGATGTACTCAGGCACCGAACAGCCGGAACCCGGAGAAATTCGGAACATTATCGCTGCGGTGGACTTTTCTCCCTGGACCGAGCATATTCTGGCACGGGCGGGATGGATGGCCCAAACAACCGGCGCAAAGCTCCATGTGGTCCATTGCATCGGCAACAAGGAGATGGCCTGGATTAAATCCCATTACATCCCTGAAAACACCTTTTCCGAAGAAGAATTTTTACCCAAAGCCAAACAACGGCGAAGGGACCGGCTTGAGGGTCAGATAAAGGCGGCAGGCATTGGGGATTTACCAGGGATCGATATCACTATTGATTCGGGAGATCCTTGTGAACAGATCCTTTCTGCCACAAAGGCTCTCAGAGCAGATGCCCTGATTTTAGGCCCCCTAGGTCACAGTCGCTCGGTCAAATTCGTTCTGGGCAGCACCATTGAAAAAATTTTTCGTCATAGCCCGGTGCCGGTACTGCGTCTGAGTCCTGATATCTGCATTTAAGAATCATTCAATAATGACGCATACCCAGAATATTCCCTCCCGGGAACACGGTTTGTCCGTCCCGGGAGGTTTTGAATATTTGGGTTCACCCGAAGGAGCACCCCATGGCCCGGCAAAAGGCGCAACCTGCATCCGGTGCAGATGTCCCCACCCAAATAAAAAATGAAAAGTTAGTCCGCAAACGGCGTCAACAGATCATTGATGCCACGGTCAAGCTGTCCATCGAACATGGTTACCACAATACCACCACGCGGATGATTGCCAAAGCTGCGGGCTTTTCCATCGGCTCTTTGTATGAGTATATCAGCTCCAAGGAAGACCTTTTGTATCTGGTGTGCAGCGCCATCCACGAAGAGGTCCAGAAGGCCGTGGAAGATGCCCTGTCCGGTGAAGTCTGTGAAAAGACACAACTTGCCACTGCCATTCGTCGGTATTTTATTGTATGTGATAAAATGTCGGATCATGTCCTGCTCATGTACCAGGTCACCCAGTTTCTGCCGGACAAATGGAAAAAAAGGGTACTGGACACTGAACTGGATATTTCCAATACATTTATTAAAGCCCTGACCCAACTGTCCGGGAAAAATGATTTCCCCCATCTGGATGAAAAAGCATGCAGCCTGGTGGGGCACAACATTTCCGTGCTCGGGCATATGTGGGCCTTTCGGCGGTGGTATCTTAAAAAAAATTTTACCATAGACCAGTACATTTCCACCCAGACAGACTTTATTTTGGGTCTTATTTATTAAAAAGACAGGGTAAAAGAATAAAGGAGCGTAAAATGAATAAAGCAGTAATCGTCAGTGCCACCCGAACCCCTTTAGGCAGTTTTGGCGGTTCATTAAGCGGCATGGGTGCCACAACACTTGGGGGCCTTGTAATCAGGGAAGCAATCCGGCGTGCTGATATCGAGGATGCCGTGGTGGATGAGTGCATCATGGGCATGGTTCTGCCCTGCGGTTACGGCCAGAATCCGGGAAAACAGGCGGTGGTTAAAGCGGGCCTTCCCTGGGAAGTTGAAGCCATTACCGTAAACAAAGTGTGCGGATCATCGCTTAAAGCCGTTATGCTGGCCGCCCAGGCCATCCAGTGCGGTGATGCCGATGTGGTGGTGGCCGGCGGCATGGAGACCATGAGCATGGCACCTTATTATATGGACAAGGCCAGATGGGGGCACCGCATGGGACCGGGCCGCATTGAGGACCATATGGTCCATGACGGGCTGTGGGATGTTGTCAATGATTTTCACATGGGCATGTCCAACGAGCTTTGCTCCGAGCGCTGGGACGTCACCCGTGAGGACCAGGACCGGTTTGCGGCCCAGTCCTATGAAAGGGCCAACAAGGCGGTGGCCCAGAGGCGGTTTAAGGATGAAATTATGCCCGTTTCAATCCTCCAGCGAAAGGGTGACCCCAAAGTTTTTGATACGGATGAATGCCCCAAGGAGACAAGCTTTGAATTTTTGTCTAAAATGAAGCCGGCGTTTAAAAAAGATGGCGTGGGCACGGCAGGCAATGCGTCCATCATCTCCGACGGCGCAAGCGCCGTGGTCGTTATGAGCGAATCAAAAGCAAAGGAGTTGGGATGTACGATCATGGCTGAAATCGGCGCCCAGGCCTCCTACGGCATTGATATGAAATATGTGCTCATGGCCCCCATTTATGCCATCCCCAAAGTGTTAAAAAAGCAAGGGATCAATATTAATGATGTGGGCCTGTTTGAAATCAACGAAGCCTTTGCCGGCACATCCGCCGGCATTAACAAGGTCCTGGAACTGGACCCGGAAAAAGTGAACGTGAACGGCGGCGCCGTCTCTTTGGGCCATCCCATCGGCGCTTCCGGAGCCCGGGTTCTGACCACGCTATTATATGAAATGGCTAAAAGAGATGTGAAAACCGGCCTGGCTTCGCTCTGTTTGGGGGGAGGGGAGGCAGTGGCACTAGTTGTTAACCGGTAGGCACTAAATAGTGCCTGTCCTAAATAAAAATTTTTTCAAGTTGAATGCATAGGAGAACACAAACAATGGAAGTAAAAACCTTTGGTGTTGTTGGTTCCGGCCAGATGGGCAACGGCATTGCCCAAGTGGCTGCTGCGGCAGGGATGAATGTAATCATGAGCGATATTAAAGAAGAGTTCTGCGAAAAAGGCCTTGCCACAATCTCAGGCTCCATGGACCGTCTGTTAAAAAAAGAAAAAATAACCCAGGCGGATAAGGATGCCACCCTTGCCAGAATCACCACCACTACGAATTTAAAAGATATGGCCAAAGCCGATTTTGTGGTGGAAGCCGCTGTGGAACGTGAAGACCTGAAATTTCAAATATTCAGAGACCTGGATGAAGCCTGCCCGGAAAACGTAATCCTGGCCTCCAACACCTCATCCATCCCCATCGGCAGCATTGCGGCCCAGACCTCCCGGCCGGACAAGGTGATAGGCATGCATTTCATGAACCCCGTTCCCATGATGAAACTTGTGGAGGTCATCAAAGGGATTGCCACTTCCGAAGAGACCTTCAACCTGACCTGGGATCTGTCTAAAAAATTCGGCAAGGTCCCGGCGGAAGCCAATGATTATCCCGGGTTCATTGCCAACCGGATCCTGATGCCCATGATCAATGAGGCGATTTTCTGTCTCTACCAGAGCGTCGGCACCAAAGAGGACATTGATACGGTCATGAAGCTTGGTATGGCCCATCCCATGGGGCCGTTGACCCTGGCCGACCTCATTGGTCTGGACACCTGCCTGGCCATCATGGAAACCTTGTATGATGGATTCAAGGACTCCAAATACAGACCCTGCCCGCTGTTGAGAAAATATGTACAAGCCGGCTGGTTGGGGCGGAAGACCGGCAAGGGATTTTACGATTATAAATAGTGTTTGACGGCATCCCGAATAAAAAAATAAGGAAAAGGCGGGGCACTCTTCACCCCGCCTTTAATCTTTCTATTTTACAAATTTCAAGATAGGATCATTGGTCTTGAATATATTACAGGTTTCCGATTCCGAATCAAAAACAATAACGGCTTTTCCGGTTCGAAGCTGATCCAGAACTTGATTCATTTTGATTTCCAGGGGCACTTCAGTCTCCCCGTAATCGGTACCGTCACGGGTAACGAACTCTTCAACAACACCTTCAAGCGCGTCAGGGCTAAGCTGGTCATAGGGTATTTTAACCGCTTTCATTACTGAATTTCCAATCCAACATGGTTTTAATCTTTTTATCGGTCCGAGTCTTTTTTAAGTTGACCAGTTTTCCAATTCATCTCCATTATTTTGCCGCCATGACCCAAATGCTTACGACACCCCGCGCGTGTCGGATCTGCTGCTGGATTTCAAAATAGTCTCGAATTACAGGTGACATGCCGCCGTTGCCTACATAGGCTTTAAAATTGAGATAGTGCGCTTTTCCGGCCAGGCGTTCAATCATGTTGACAGCGATCTTGCTGGTCATCTTGGTCTGATTATCCAAAGAAAAATCCACCAGAATAAGTTGCCCACTAAGCGCGAGCAGGCGCCTGGCCTCAGCTATCATCTTAGTTTGCACCCTGGCAGGTTTTTCATGAACAGCAAGGGAAATAATGATGGTGTCGAAACTTGCACCAGGCAGACCAGTCTCCTGCACATCGCATTCCAGCAGATTGGCAATTTTGTTGCCTTTTCCGGCAACCTTTAGCATGTCGGAGGATATATCCACACCTGTTAAATTGCTGAAACCTGCATCGGACAATCTTTTGAGCTGATCGCCGGTGCCGCAGCACAAATCCAGAATGCGTGCGTCATGGTCCGGGATCAGCCGGATTATATCCTGCCGGATATTTTTCAGGACAAAATAGAGAATCGGATCGTATATTTTTGCAGTAAAAGCGTCTTGGGTATCCATTGTTCCCTTCCGATTATTTCATGACTGGTCGTCGGCATCCGAGTCATCTTTCTGGGTGCAGCAGTTTTTTTCCGGGCCGGGTGTACATCCTTCGCATCCGCAAGCGCACGAGGACTCTCCTTTAAAAGCATTGATCATTCTTTTTATGCAGTAAAACAACGCCGCTGCCACAATCAATCCAACCAGAATATTTCCCATTTTTTCCTCCTTAATTAACAAGCAGGGATCCGACCTGGTACGTCACTACAGACAACATAAAGGCCAGGACGGTGTTAAACCCAACAGAAAAAGCAGCCCATTTCCATGACCCGGTTTCCCTGGCAATGCAGACAACGGTGACAAAACAGGGGGCATAAAACACCGTAAAAATCATCAGTGCAAAGGCGGTTACAGGCCCCCATCCGGGAGATTTGGCAAGCCTTTGACCCAAAGAATCTGTGCTTTCAGGGTCCACATCACCAAGGGAATATGCTGTTCCCAGTGTGGAAACCACCACCTCCTTAGCGGCAAAACCACCCACCAGGGCGATATTGGTCCGCCAGTCAAAGCCAGCCAGGTAAGAAATTTTTTCAAGACCTTTGCCGATTCTGCCGGCAATGGATTTTTCCAGCCGGGTCAAGGCAGCCTCTCCGTCAATACCGGATAGGGCATCCTGAACCTCCCGGGCTTCGGGTGAAAGCTCCGCGCCGTCATCTGCGGTTTCAAGTTCCTTTAAAACGTCTGCCGGGACTGAATCGGTAATCGCTGTGCGCCGGGATTCAAATTGTGCGGTAGTTTTGTCATCAAGCCCGGGAAAGGTCATCATGGCCCAAAGCAGAATGGAAATCCCCAGAATAACGGTCCCGGCTTTTTTCATATATTGCCAGGTCCTTTCCCAGGTGTGGATCCAAAGGCCCTTGAGGGTGGGAAAACGATAGGGGGGCAGTTCCATGACAAAGGGTGTGGCTTCGCCCCGGATCACTGTGGTCCTCAACAGTTTCGCCACCAGAAGTGCGCCGATCCAGGAAATCAAGGTCAAAATGACCATGATCGTGGCCTGGTTTTTTGGAAAAAAGGCGGCGATCAGCAGGGCATACACCGGCAGTTTAGCCCCGCAGTTCATGAACGGCACCGTTAAAAGTGTGGCCAGCCGTTCCCGGGGGGATTTCAGGGTACGGGCCGCCATAACGCCGGGAACGGCACATCCGCCGGCAATACCACCGGAAACGATAAATGCCATCACCGAACTGCCGTGAAGCCCGAATATCCGAAATACTCGGTCCAGCATAAATGCCATTCTGGCCAGGTATCCTGAATCTTCAATAAATGAGATGCCTAAAAACATGAACATAATCAGCGGTACAAACCCCATGACACCGCCTACGCCATCAATGATTCCGGAGACGATCATGGATTTGAGAAGGCCGTCGGGCAAAACCGCATCCGCCACACCGCTGACCCAGCCAAAAAGCCCTTCGATCCATTCCACCGGCAACGCACTGTAGGTAAAGGTAAACTGATACAGGGCTGCCAGCACCCCCACCATAATCAAGGGACCTAAAAACCGGTTGGTCAGCACTTTGTCGATTTGATCCGAACGCTGGAGCCGGTTGCGGTCGTAAGCAAACCGAATCACATTCTGTTTGAGTACGGAGTTGATAAATCCGTACCGCTGATCGGCAATCATGCCTTCGGGATGGATGTCAAGGGTGGCAGACATATGGCGCTGGAGCTTTTCCCCAATGGCCATGAGTTTGGCCGCTGTTTCTTTATCCCGGGAGTCGCCAAGCTCAAGAATCTGGGTATCGTTTTCAAAATATTTAAGGCCCACCCAGCGGGCCGGATAGATATCCGTTAAAAAGTGGTTTTCCTCGATGATCTTTTCCATTTCATCCAGGGCTTCGTCAATGTCCTGGCCATAGGAGATCAACAACGGCGAGGCAGGTTGGCCAATTCCCTTTGCGACCTGCTCCAGCAACTCTTTTTTGCCTTTACCTGTCCTTGCCACCATGGGCACCACAGGAACACCTAAAAGGTCGGACAGTTTGTCAATATCAATATCTATCCCTCTTTTTTTAGCCACATCCATCATGTTCAAGGCCAGACAGACCGGAATACCCATTTCCATAAACTGCACGGACAGGTAAAGATTCCGTTCCAGGTTTGAGGCATCCACAATATTAACGACCATGGCCGGTTTTTCATTGACCAGGTAGTCCCTTGCCACCACCTCTTCCAGGGAATAGGCTGTCAGGGAATAGGTGCCCGGGAGGTCTATGATCTCAAAGGTACCGGCCTCGGAAACGCAGGTGCCCTGTTTTTTTTCAACCGTGACCCCAGGGTAGTTGCCCACCTGCTGGCGGGCCCCTGTCAGTTCGTTGAAAAGGGTTGTTTTCCCGGCGTTTGGATTCCCTGCAAGGGCAATGGCGATACTCATTTTATTCCACCTCCACCTGGATATAATCGGCTTCGTTGTTTCTCAAGCTCAACGTGAATCCCATAATCCGCAATGCCACCGGGTCATAAAGCGGGGCACGGCCCTGGATGGTGATTTCTTTTCCGGGAACAATACCCATGTCCCTTATACGGCGGCCCATTTCGCCCTGCGCTTTTACCGACGTTATGACCCCGGTTTGATTTCTTTTCATTTGCCTCAGGTTGATGACGGTCATTAAAAAAACTCCTCTTATAATTCACAATCTGACTTGTGATGCTTTTTAGCGTCATTGCGGATAAGTTTTATACAAATAACTTTTATGTTGGTCAATAAAGAAGTAACCATTATTGAACAATAGGGAAGGGGGAAGGATAAAAACGTAAGGACGTTGAACGGCACAATCTTTGTGGACAAAGAAGTTGTCGATAAGGACTGTGCCGAGTTTGCCTGGTATATAATGATTATTGTCCGTGGGTATATTTTTCTTTAATTGCAAAGCGGTCTATCTCTCCTGCCGCAGTCAGGGGCAACTGATCAACAAATACAATGGATTTTGGTTTCTTAAAACCGGCAATCAGGGTGCCGGTATAGGCAATTAACTCTTTTTCTTCAACAGTGCAGCCGACGTTCAGGGTACACACGGCCTTGACGGCCTCTCCAAATTCCGCATCCGGCACGCCGAAGACACATGCCTTATCTACGGCCTCATGGCTTACAAGGGCATTTTCCACCTCTGCGGGGAACACATTTTCCCCGCCGGGTTTGATCAACTCCTTTTCCGGCTTGCGGCCTTTAAAATAAAGGTAGCCGTTTTCATCCAACTGTCCCATGTCACCGGTATGGTGCCAGCCGTTTCTGAATGTAAAGGCATTGAGGTCGTCGGCATTCCAGTACCCCTTGAATACCAGGGGGCCTTTGACAAGGATTTCTCCGGTGCTGCCCGGCGGCAGGGCATGATCCAGATCATCGGCAACGATCATCCTGACCAGGGGCGACACCTGGCCCGCAGATCCGGGCGCCTCAAAAATAGGAGAAAACGTAATCAGGCCGGAGGTTTCAGTCTGTCCATACATAATCCAGAATTTTGATCCTGTTACCGCCTCCCACTGTCCCGCGGTTTCCGGGTTTTCAAGGCCTGCGACAATTTCAAGGCTGGACAAATCCGGTGCCGTCTCCTGGGATTGGATGCATTCCAGAATGCGGCCCAGAATCGGGGGGAAGGAGCCAAAAATCGACACATTCTGTTCCAGGATCAGGTCGAGGCTGGCTTGGGGCGAAAAGTGGTCCATTATCACATTTTTTCCGCCGGCCATAAGCGTACCAAGCCCGATATTCACCCCCATGATGTGAAACAGGGGTAAAATATTTAAATAGGTTTTTGTTTTGTCCAGACCATAGGCATGCATGAGTTGAAGGTTGGCTAAGATAAGGTTTGCCTGGCTGAGCACCGCCCCCCTTGGTTTACCTTGGACTGCTGCGGTGTGAATAACAATGTAGGCAAGGTCCGGGTCCGAATCACCGGCCAGTTCAACGGCACCCTGGGGTCCAGGCGCATAGAGGGAGGAAAAGTTCTCCGTCAGATTAAAGCTGTGAACAATGCCGCTTCTGTCCTGAATCAGGGGCAGCATTTTGTCTTTCATTTCCTCATCATAAATGACAACCTGTGGCGTGGTGTCATCAAGGGCATGGACCAATTCATCTTCGCCCAGCCGCCGGTTAACGAGCACAAGACACAGGTTTAACGCAGATGCCGCGGCAAACAGGTGAAAAAATGCCGGGCAGTTTTTGGCGACCACGGCCACCCGGGTACCGGCAGCCAGATTGAGCTGTGCCATGCCGCGGGTCAACCGGCAGGCATCGTCAAACAGTTCTGAATGGCTGCGGGTTTCACCATTATAATACAGGGCGCATCCCGGGCCGTTCATCTGGGCGTTTCTATGGAAAAAATCAAAGACCGTCAGTTGATGGGGCGTATTCATTAGGCTTATCCTTATGCTTACAAACAAAGTGACAGGAGCAAAAAACTTTACAGCTTCCCGGACCGGCCGGGGCCTGAAATTTCCTGCCCTTTAACTGTCATGAATTCAAATGCATTGTCAAAAAAATTATTAAACAAAACATGGAAAAGCTAAAAAAATATAGGTCAAGATAGGCGTTGACATCTGTTTTTTCAGCGGATAATTTTGTATATATAAGCCAATCAAATCCATCGGCAGGTATTCCCTGCCGGACAGCATGAAGGAGAAAAGCCATGAGCAATCCGTCTGCCCCGGCCATGACCATCTGCTTACCCGATACCCTGCCGCCTGAAAAACAATGTCGCCCCGGCGTCCGCAGGGCACCGGACAGAGGATTTCGCCTGACCCGGTCCCAGACTGCCGTGGCCTTGAAAAATGCCCTTCGCTATATTCCTGCAACTCTTCATGACGCACTGATTCCTGAATTTTTAGAAGAACTTCGAACCCGGGGCCGGATTTATGGCTACCGCTTTCGTCCCCAGGGACATATCAAGGCAAAGCCCATTCATGAATACAAAGGTAAGTGTGTGGCCGGCAAAGCCGTCCAGGTGATGATCGACAACAACCTTGATTTTGATGTGGCGTTGTATCCTTATGAACTGGTGACCTACGGGGAGACCGGGGCCGTGTGCCAGAACTGGATGCAGTATCAGCTGATCAAACGCTACCTGGAAGCGCTCACCGACCACCAGACCCTGGTGATGCAGTCCGGGCATCCTTTAGGGCTCTTTGCCTCGGCACCGGATAACCCCAGGGTTATCATCACCAACGGGCTTCTGGTGGGGCTTTACGACAACCCGGAAGACTGGGAGATTGCCGTGCAGATGGGGGTCTCTTCTTATGGTCAGATGACAGCGGGCGGCTGGATGTACATCGGCCCCCAGGGGATTGTCCACGGCACCTACAACACACTGCTCAATGCCGGACGGCAGATGTGTGGAGTCCCGGTGGACGGGAACCTGGCAGGACTGCTCTTTGTTTCATCCGGTCTTGGCGGCATGAGCGGGGCCCAGCCCAAGGCTGCTAAAATTGCAGGGGCAACCTGCATCATCGCAGAGGTGGATGAGTCCAGGGTCAAAACCCGGCATGAGCAGGGCTGGGTGGATGTGGTTTCCGATGACCTTGAAACGGTTTACCGGACCGCCAAGACGGCAGTCAAAGCGAAGGAGAACACCTCCATTGCGTTTCACGGCAACATCGTGGACCTGCTTGATTTTTTGATCAAAAAAGATTTGAACGTGGACCTTCTGTCCGATCAGACCTCATGCCATGTGGTGTATGACGGCGGGTACTGTCCGGTGGGCCTGACCTTCGAGGAACGCACTCAACTTTTGGCCAACGACAGGCCCCGGTTCAAGCGCCTGGTGGATGCCGGCCTGAAACAGCATTATGAACTGATTCAAAAATTCACTGCTCAAGGCACCTATTTCTTTGACTATGGCAATGCCTTTTTGAAAGCGGTGTTTGATGCCGGTGTCACCCAGGTGTCCAAAAACGGTGTGGATGCCAAGGACGGATTTGTCTATCCCTCCTATTTTGAAGATATCATGGGGCCGATTTTCGATTACGGGTACGGTCCTTTTCGCTGGGTATGCCTTTCCGGCAACCCCGAAGATCTGGATAAAACAGATGCGGCCGCCATGTCCTGCATTGATCCGGACCGCCGGTCCTATGACCGGGACAATTACGTGTGGATAAGAGATGCCAAACAAAACAAACTTGTGGTGGGCTCCCAGGCCCGGATTTTATACCAGGATGCCGCAGGCAGGGTCTCCATTGCCCTGAAATTCAATGAAATGGTTCGCACCGGTGAGGTGTCCGCCCCCATCATGCTGGGCCGGGACCACCATGACCCCGGCGGCACGGATTCCCCGTTCAGGGAAACCGCAAACATATATGATGGTTCCAATGTGTGTGCTGACATGGCCACCCACTGCTTTGCCGGCAATGCAGCCAGGGGCATGAGCATGGTTGCACTGCACAACGGCGGGGGCACCGGCATCGGCAAGGCCATCAACGGCGGGTTCGGCCTGGTGCTGGACGGCAGCGAACAGGTGGATTCAATCATCAAATCCGCCATGCTCTGGGATGTCATGGGAGGAGTGGCCCGAAGGAACTGGGCCGGCAACCCCAATGCCAGACAAGTGGCCGTTGCCTACAATACCCAAAACCCCAATGGCGACCAGATCACCATCCCCCACCTGGCGGATGAGGCCAAAATTGCGGCTGCCGTAAATAAACTGTTTGCCGGCACCATTCGTTCAAGTTTTATTTAAAATGGGAACTACGGTTATTCTTTAACACGCCATTACCCGCCTCTCCAATTCAAACTGCTTGCAACTATTTGATAAAATGGGTACTTATGTCTAATAACTCTATCCCGAAGCAAACCCATACAACGAGAGGCTAATAACTTTGAATATCAAATTCTGGGGCAGCAGGGGTTCAATCCCTATTTCACTTTCTTCACATGACATCGAACATAAACTTGCCAAAGCATTGCAGATGGCAGGATCTCATAATCTTTCATCGGAAAATGAAATCAGCCGGTTTATAAAGGGCTTGCCCTTTTCAATCCGGGGAACGTTCGGATCAAACACATCATGTGTTCAGGTTGAAGGGGAAGACAAAAAACAAATCATCATCTGCGACAGCGGAACCGGGATCCGGGATCTTGGAACATATCTTGCGACGGCCATAAATCGCGACGGCCCGCAAAATTTTGCCATTCACATTTTTATTTCCCACCTTCACTGGGATCATATCAGCGGATTTCCTTTTTTCATTCCGGCTTTCATGGAAGGCTGCACCATTAACTTTTACGGATATCATGACAAACTTGAAGAATCCATGACCTTTCAGCAGAACTTTACCAATTTTCCTGTTCCCCTGTCAGCCATGGGTGCAGATATTACTTTTAAAGTGCTGGAAATTGATCAAACCTATGAAATAGGGGGTTTTTCAATAAAAGGAATAAAACAGAACCACCCCGGAGACGCCTTTGGATTCAGATTTGAACAAAATCATAAAGCCTTTGTCTATTCAACAGATTCAGAGCATTATGACGATGTTGACAGGGATGACTACCCTTTTGTGAAGTTTTTTAACAATGCGGATCTGGTTGTGTTTGATGCCCAGTACAAATTTGCAGAGACATTAACCTGCAAAAAGGACTGGGGGCACTCAAGCAGCATAATAGGTATTGAACTTGCTCTCAGGTCGGGTGTAAAAAGGCTTTGCCTGTTCCACAATGATCCTGCTTCCTGCGATGAAAACCTGGAGCAGCATGCCATGGATGCCCAAAAATATGCCAGACATTGCCCCTTCCCCGGAGCCAAAGACCTGGAAGTTTTCACAGCCTATGACGGACTTGAAATAAACATTTAAAATCTCTTTGCTTTCAATTTATTATTGTCCTAATATGGCAATTTCCAGGAAAGCATGGGCTGCTTTCCTGGAAACGGCTTAACCGGCATTGTGCGGAATGCACCCTACATATAATAAGGTATAAGGCCGGCCGGTTAAATGACAGTTAACAGCAATTGAGAACGGAGGCGCAATGGAGGTTAAAGTTACCCGGGTATCTCAACCAGGAACCCGCCCCAAGGATGAAGACCTGGGATTTGGCACGGTATTTACCGACCATATGTTTGTTATGGATTATGAAAAGGACAAGGGATGGGTCAATGCCCGCATTGAACCCTACGGCGATTTTTCCATGTCGCCGGCAAGCATGGTGCTGCACTACGGACAGGCGGTATTTGAGGGCCTGAAAGCCTATAAAACTGCGGACGGAAAAATTCAGCTTTACAGGGCGCGTGATAACTTTGCCCGCATGAACCGTTCCAGCCAGGGCCTTTGCATCCCTGAAATTGATATTGATTTTGTCATGGACGCGCTTAAAAAGCTGATAAAAATTGAAGAAGCCTGGATTCCCGAAACCCCGGGAACCTCTTTATACATCCGGCCGACCGTCGTGGCCACCGACCCCTTCCTTGGTGTCCGGGCATCCTATACATACAAGTTTTTTATTATTCTTTCTCCTGTGGGATCATACTATGCCCAAGGGCTTCAGCCTGTAAAAATATGGGTCTGTGAAGACCATGTCAGGGCCGTACGCGGCGGGGTTGGCGAGTTCAAAACCCCGGGCAACTATGCAGCCAGCCTTCTGGCCGGGGAAAAGGCCAAAAAAGAAGGGTATAATCAGGTATTGTGGCTGGATGGTATAGAGCTTAAATATATTGAAGAAGTCGGGGCCATGAATATCTTCTTTCTGATCAATGACGAACTGGTTACCCCGATGCTCAACGGCAGCATCCTGCCCGGCATCACCCGTTTTTCAGTCATTGAGCTGGCCAAAAAATGGGGCATAAAAGTCAGTGAGCGCAAGATCAGCATTGATGAGGTCATTGCCGCTGCCGACGATGGCTCTTTGCAGGAAATGTTCGGCTCCGGCACCGCAGCGGTTGTTTCCCCTGTGGGAGAACTGCGCTATAAAGACAAAGTTATTCATATCGGCGACGGTACTCCCGGTGAAACATGCATGAAATTTTATAATGCCGTGACTGCCATTCAGTACGGAAAAGCTGAAGATACCCAAGGCTGGATTGAAGTTGTAGAGTAAATTAACCGAATGTGTTTTTTAGTCCATCGGCGCTGAACGAGCGCTCAGTCAAAGATGGAGTTTGATCACCCTCAAACTATTGGAGATCGTATGGCTAAAAAGAAAGAAGTTACCCATGTAGGCGTCCGGATCAAGCGGGCCAGGCTGGACAAAAAACTGAGCCTGGACGCCATGGCCAATGAGACCGGGCTGTCAAAAGATTTTATCAAAAAAATAGAGAGCGGAGAGCAGCGTCCTTCAGTGGGAACGTTGCTCCAGCTCTCACGCACCCTTCAACTGGATTCAGGCTCCTTGCTCAAGGAGCCTGATGATTCTTTGGAAGCCAGGGCCGATGCCTATACCAAGCGAACGGATCATTATGCGTATACGCCGTTGTCGCCTGGGGCTGAAAACAACCATTTAAAGGCATTTCGCATCGTTGTAGAAGCCGGTGCCGGCCATGAAGGAGTTGGGTTTCAGCACGAGGGCGAGGAGTTTGCCTATGTGCTGGACGGTGAAGTTGAAATTCAGGTAGGGGACCATATCAATGTCTTGAAAACAGGGGAATCCCTTCATTTTAATTCAGGGATCAAGCATGACCTGCGCAATATCGGCGATCACGATGCCGAACTGATTGTCGTGGTCTATGCGCCTTAAATCCGTTTTTTTGAACAATAAGGAGATACCATGTTATTCAAGTTAACTGATGAACAGGTGATGATCCAGAATATGGTGCGTGAATTTTCACGCAAAGTGATCGCTCCCACGGCTGCGGAACGGGATAAAACCAAAGAGTTCCCCTCCGACAATTTCAAACAGATGGGGGAGCTTGGGCTGATGGGCATGATGGTACCCGAAGAGTTCGGCGGGGAAGCCGCAGATGCGGTTTCCTATGTGCTGGCCCTGTCTGAAATCGCATATTCATGTGCATCCACCTCTGTCGTCATGTCGGTCCAGAATTCCATCGTCTGCGAATCGCTCAATAAATTCGGCACAAAGAAACAAAAACAGGAATTTCTAGTGCCCTTGGCCTCCGGGGAGATCATCGGGGCATTTGCCCTGACCGAACCCGATGCCGGGTCTGACCCGGTGAGCCAGACCACCACTGCCGTCAAGGATGGCGATGAGTATGTGATTGACGGCACCAAGCGTTTTATCACGTCTGGGGAAAACAGTTCCGTGGTCCTTGTCACGGCCAAAACAGACGAAACCAAGGGACACAAAGGCATATCCTGTTTTATTGTCCCCAAGACAACACCCGGTCTCGTTGTAGGACATCATGAAGACAAGATGGGACTGCGGGCATCGGACACCACGGACCTGATTTTTGAAAATTGCCGGGTACCGGCTGCCAATATTTTAGGCAAAGAAGGAGATGGCTTTAAAATCGCCATGTCCGGCCTGGACAGCGGCAGGATCGGTATTGCGGCCCAGTCCCTTGGCGTGGCCCAGGCGGCCTTTGATGCAGCCGTCAAGTATGCTGGAAAACGCAAGCAGTTCGGCGTGCCCATCACCAAACACCAGGCCATCCGTTTTCAGTTTGCGGATATGGCCACAAAGATAGAAGCGGCACGTCAGTTGGTTCTTTCCGCGGCATCCATGAAGGACCGGAGGGAAAAGTTCACCCGGGAAGCCTCCATGGCCAAACTCTTTGCCTCTGAAATGGTTCAGGAAGTTACGGCTCAGGCCATACAGATCCACGGCGGATACGGGTTTACCAAGGATTACCCTGTGGAACGGTTTTACAGGGACGCCCGGGTATTTACCATCTACGAAGGCACCAGCGAGATTCAGCGTATTGTCATTTCAAATGCAGTGCTCAAGGATAAGCGAAAATTATGATTGAATCTGCATTGGGCGACTATATTGTAATTATATAAGAAAGTCTGTGTAACCGACACAGACTTTCAACTTTTGTTATGGGCTGAACCATGGTGAAGAACCAGGTCAGCCCATGGCTGTTAGTTGAAAGGTTCCTCTCAAACTATAACATCTGACATTCAACCCCAAGCAAAAACTCGCTACATAACTACTCGGTATACCGATTTAGAGGGAATGAAAACCTTACACTCAAGCCGATATCTTCATCTCGTAAGGGAAATATTTTAACGTTATAGAACACCTCTTAAAATTTAACATATCAACCTCAATGAATTTAAAATGGTTTGCTTCTTCTTTATGCTTTTTGATACTACGTTTAGTAATTATTTTTACGGTTATAAAATATGAACAAGATGCTGTTATTAGATGTTCGATTAAATAAAAATTTTGGATATTGGTTAAATTTAATAATTCTTTTACTGATAGAAAGTACCTTCCTATCAATATATTTCTATATGTTATGGCAGGATGGTTCTTCCTTGAAACATCTTTTTGGGGCGACTCTTTTATTTCTTCTTTGCGGAGGAGGGCCTCTTTATTTACTATTCCATTACCCTTCAAAACTGGATATAAAAGTCTATAATAATAAACTTGCAGTTAATTTTGTTGATTATGAGCTAAAGCATATTCAAATAGAAAACTATGGCCTCCAAATTCCTTATATGCAAATCAAATATCGTGACAAAATTATTTGCAAAAAAATAATGACTCATGGCATTTTTGGAGATCTATTAGCAGTGAATGATCAAGCAATAAACAGCGCATATTTAGTAAGAGCAATCAATGAATTAAAAAATGGCAAAATATTGGAACAACCGATTGCCCCTTCAAAGTTGAGTCGTGAACGTTTTTTCTCCCATAAAATTGTTTGGCTTGCAGTTTTTTTATTGGCTTTACCTTGGCTATTAGTCTTCTTTGTAATCCCATAACTTCTCTTTTAGAATAGTTGGCAAAGTCAATAGAAAGAATCGATCCATTTAAAAATAGCCCAGAATGGCTCTATTTATTAGAGTTGACTATGTCCATATTATGCTCACTTGGCCTAGGATGGGACCGAGATCAACATCTTGTAGCCCCCTTTGCTTTGGGCGGGAAGGATAACGCATTGCCTCTTTTAAGGTATTTACTTCGTAGCCGTTATATTTATATTTTTTGTATCGTTGCAGTTCTCTTCACGGGGCTTTGCCTGGAAAATGATACGGCATCGGCCGCCCGGATTCAGGTACAGGACAGTTTCGGTACAACCCTTGTGTTTGATCAGCCGCCCCAAAGGATTGTCAGCCTTGTGCCCACGGCATCGGAAATACTTGTAACCATCGGGGCAGGGGGCCAGCTTAAAGGGGCTACCTACCATGATGTGACGCTTTCGGGGTCAGACCAACGAGAGGTTGTGGGCGGATTTTTCAATCCTTCCTATGCCCATGTTAAAAAAGTACATCCGGACCTGCTCATTGCCGCATCTTTTCACAGCCGTATCATTGAGGCTGCAAAAAAGTCCGGGTTGAAGGTTTTTGTTTATGACACAAACTCTCTGGACCAGGCATGGGCACAAATGAAAACACTGGGCCGGATCACAGGCCATGAAGTCCAGGCACTGGGCCTGGTGAAAAAGAACATGGACAACCTGGCCCATGTCAAATCAAAAAAAGGCAAGGCGAAAGTAAAACCTAAACGAGTAATGCGGCTCATGGGCCGGGACAGTATCATGACGCCGGGGGCCGACACGTTTCAGGCGGAAATGATACGAGCTGCGGGCGGACAGGCCCCGGATTTCGGAAAAACCGGGGAGATTGTGCCCGTATCCCTAAAAGAATGGACGGATTTTAATCCCCAGGTGATTTACGGTTGCGGGGATGATAAGCGGGCGGCGGAAAAATTTTTTTCAACGCCGGGGTGGAAGGATGTGGATGCGGTGAGAAATCACCAGATCTATTATCTGCCCTGTGACCTGACCTGCCGGGCATCGGTCCACACCTCCGACTTTGTGGCCTATCTCTCCTCATTGATTTACCCACAGGAATTTGCCGATGAGAAAAATGACGTCCATCCTTCCGGAATTATCGATGAAAGCTTTCTCGAGCAGGATCTTTCAAAAAAGTTTTCCTACGTTAAAAAAGCATCCATTATCAATGCCTACGTATTTGACTATCCCAATAAAACCCTGGCGGTGGATTTAAAAACGCCCATGACCGTTTTGTCCACCCTGGAAGGCTGGCGGGATAATATTACAACCGTGGGCAACCACTACACCCCGCCGCCCACCTGGATGCCGGGCCATTTGGCAGGCATAGATGCCCTTCGTACCCGCATCCTTGACGCCATCGGCAAAACAAACGAAACCACAGCCCTGCTCATGACCGGGGCAGATATGGGCAACCTGTCCATCCGGACAGAAAGATTTAAAGAGATGAAAGTCACGACGCTGGTTACGGCGGGCGTTATGTCCAATGCCGTACGCATGGGCACCGATCAAGGCATGTTTTATGAACCGGGCACCATCAATATATTGATACTAACCAACATGCACCTGACTCACCGGGCCATGTCCCGGGCAATTATTTCGGCCACGGAAGCCAAGACAGCTTTGCTGGAAGCCCTGGACATCCGTTCAAGCGTCTCAGGGGCGAGACATGCGGCCACGGGCACCGGCACAGACAATATCCTGGTGGTGGCCGGGCAGGGTGCAACCATTGATAATGCAGGCGGGCATTCAAAAATGGGAGAACTCATTGCAAAGGCTGTTTACGCAGGGGTTAAAGAAGCCGTGAAAAAACAGAACGGAATTCTGGCCGACCGGCACATTATTCAACGCCTGAAAGAGCGAAATATCAGCATTTATGAACTCACCACCAAAGCCCAGTGCAATTGCGGACAAAAGAAAAGTGAATTCAACGCTATGGTGGAACATCTGCTGTTGAACAAAGAAATTTCAGGGTTCATGGAATCGGCCTTGGCGCTGAGCGATGCCCATGAGCGTGGACAGGTGAAAAATCTTGACGCCTTTGACCTGTGGTGCGGAAAAATGGCGGAAAAAATCGCGGGCCGGCCCATTGACATCATGGATTTAACCCGGGATGATCATGTTCCCATTGTGATTAAAAAAGCGTTGAATGCCGTTATGACCGGTGCCAAAGCCCGGATCGGAGAAGAAAACGAATAATGGACAGGCTAAACCTCCCTAAAACCATTCTGGTCTGGGTGCTGGTCCTGGTCTGTGCGCCTGCCTGGGCTGCAGCCCAAGGGCCTGCACCGGCGGCCCGGGTGATCTCCCTGTCTCCTTTTATCACGGAAACCATTTACCTGCTGGGTGCCCAAGACCAGCTGCTTGCCGACACTATTTATTGCACGGTTCCCCCCGAGGCGGCTCAAAAAGAAAAAATCGGATCCGTGACCCAAATGAATGTGGAAAAAATCATCAGCCTGCAGCCGGACCTTGTGATCTCCTCTCCTTTAAGCAAAAAAAAGCAGCTTAAAATTCTTCAGTCCCAAGACCTGCGGATCATGGAGATCCGCAACCCCAAAACCTTTGAACAAATGTGTGCCATTACCCTGAAGATTGCAGACGCCCTTGGCAAAACGCCCGAAGCCAAAACTCTTATAAAACTGGCGTCGGATGATGTGGACAAGATTCGCAGGCAGGTTTCCGGCTTAATTCCGAGACGGGTATTTATCCAGATTGGGCTTAAACCCCTTCACACCGTGAACAAAGATCTGTTTATCAATGAATATCTTATCCTTGCCAATGCCGTTAACATCGCTGAAAACCAGCCATCCGGCATCTATTCCCGGGAAGAGGTGATTAAACAGAACCCGGATGTCATTCTCGTGGCCACCATGGGATCAAATAAAAAAGCGGCAACCCTTGAAAAAAAACGATGGATGGCATTTCCTTCCCTGACATCTGCCAAAAACAACGAAATTCACGTGCTCGACCCCGAAGTGATTTGCCATCCCACACCTGTCAGTTTTGCATCCGGCCTTAAGCAGGTGGCGGCACTGATCCACCCGGAAATCAACAGCGCAAAGGCCCGCCATTGAAAGCCAATGCCAGGTCATGGGGCCTGTTTTCCTTAGGCCTGTTTATGCTTCTGGTGTTCACCGCAGGCCTGTCTTTATCCGTTGGCAGCGCCGATATCCGATTGTTTGACATCCCGGGAATCATTGCCGCAGGGCCGGGCAGTGCCGAATACGGCATTCTCATGGGTATCCGGCTGCCGAGAACCCTGCTCGGCATTGCCATGGGCGGGGCATTGAGCCTTGCAGGCACCCTGCTCCAGGGCATGTTTAAAAATCCCCTGGTAGAGCCCTATACCCTGGGGATTTCCGGCGGCGCGTCCCTGGGCATCTGCATCAATATTTTGTTCAAGCTCTACGCGGTTATCGGCATCATTGCCTATCCCTTATCCGGGTTTGCCGGTGCAAGCCTGGTCATTTTTCTGGTCTACGGGCTGAACAAAAGTACCCGGCATATCCGGTCCAACCGGATGCTGCTCACCGGCGTCATGATCTCCTATGTGGCCTCCTCCCTTGTCATGCTGCTCATGGCCCTGGCCGGGACCGACGATCTTCAGACCATTGTGCTGTGGATCATGGGCGCATTGGACGAACCGGACATGACCTTGATCCGCATGGCTCTGACGGGGTCTCTTGCCGGCATTGTTCTCTCCTATTTTTTTTGTTTTGACCTCAACGCCCTTGGCCTGGGCGAAGAAGAGGCCGCAAATCTTGGGGTAAACACGGCCCGGGCAAGGAAAGGCATTTTTTTTATTGCATCGTTTCTCACCGGTCTGTCCGTATCCATGGCAGGGGTGATCATGTTTGTGGGGCTGATTGTTCCCCACTTCATGCGCCTGGTCACTGGGCCGGATCACAGGATTCTTCTCATTGCCTCCTATCTGGGCGGTGCGGTGTTCTTACTGATATGCGATGTGATCGCCCGAACCGTGATCGCGCCCCTGGAACTGCCCGTGGGGGTAATCACCGGCATCATTGGCGGTGTGGTATTCATCTGGGCCATTTCCCAAAAAAAGGAAGACCTATGACCCCATCGCCGTTGGTAAAAATTGAGGATATCACCCTGGGCTTTGGCCGGCGTCAGGTGTTGTCGAATATCAGTTTTGATGTGCCGGCAGGCCGGATTGTTTCCATTATCGGTCCCAACGGCGCAGGGAAAACCAGTCTGCTGCGCACGGTTTGCGGGAACCTGGCACCGTTCAAGGGAAAAATTATGCTCAAAGGCAAGGATATCTCGACCCAGACCCAGGCCGATCTTGCCCGGCAGATGGCCGTGGTGCGGCAGAATCAGGAACTCATGCCCATGAAGGTTCAACCTTATGTGCTGCTGGGCCGGCTGCCTTTTTTCAAACCATTTCAATTTTTTGAAACCCGCAAAGACCTGGATCTTGCCCGGCACTTTATGTCGGTTACCGGCATCCTGGATCTTGCCGATTCCGCCATGGATCAAATTTCAGGCGGGGAGCGCCAATTGGCGGCCCTTGCAAGGGCGTTGACCCAGGAACCGGAATTCCTGGTGCTGGACGAACCCACAGCACATCTGGACATCACCCACCAGGCCGGAATGCTTGATCTTATTTCCGGATTGCGGGATCGCTTGGGCCTCACTGTACTCATGGTGATTCATGATTTAAATCTGGCCGCTGAATATTCCGATGATCTGGTGCTGTTAAACAAGGAAAAAGGGCGGATTCATGCCATGGGCACCCCGGAAAAAATTTTGACCCGGGAAAACATCCAGGCCGTGTATCATACCCCTGTCCGGGTGGAAAAAAATCCCAAATCCGGGCGACCCTGCATATTTATCGACAGGGCCGGTGCCTGTCCCAATTCTTGATAAATTCTCAGTATCCTAGTAGACGCTGTTTATATGAAAGTACCAACAAGTTGTTGAGTTACTTTCATTTTTTGTTGTGGGCCGGGCCTGGGCGCTGATAGACCAGATCGGCCCATGGCCGTTATTCGTTTGACAAATTTTGTGCATCGGATATAGAAATACAAAAAATTTGTCCAGGTGTGTGAAAACACTAAATAGGGAATCCTGTGAAAATCAGGAACGGGCCCGCCGCTGTAACCGGATACGATCTCTGTATGAAACCACTGGTACCAGATACCGGGAAGGGGCAGAGAAAGCAAGACCCGGGAGTCAGAAGACCTGCCTGGACAAGGTGCCGATGACCTCGAGGATTGGGTAGGCATGAAAAAATCCTGAGATAGTTTGGGAAATCCCGGATTGAAATTTATCGGTCCGGTTTTTTTATGCCCGGATCAATACCTTCAGGAGGAAAAGTGAAAAAAGAATTGTGGCTGGTTTTGATGTCGGTTTTTCTGGCCCTGCCCGGTATGGGCATGGCAGATGAGATTGAAACCGAGGATGATGTGGTACTGGTGGACGATATTATTGTTACGGCCAGCCGGTCTGAACAGTCCAATGAAAAAATCCCGGCCCAGATCACAGTGATCACGGCCGAAGATATCCGGGCCAGTGGGGCCCAGTCTGTGCCGGATGCCCTTAAACATCTCGGGGGAATTGTTATTTCAGACCTCAACGGAAACGGATTTAATCAGAAGGTTGATATGGGTGGATTTGGTGAATCGTCTGACCGCCATGTGGCGGTTCTGGTTAATGGAAGAAAACTGAATCCCATTGATCAGTCGCCTGTCAATTTTCTCGCCATCCCCATTGAAAATGTTGAAAAGATTGAATTGGTTCACGGCGGTAATGCTGTGCTGTACGGCGGGGATGCCATGGGCGGTGTCATTAATATTATTACCAGAGGAATCCGGGACGGTGTGCATGGCTGGGCAGAAGGTGGTATCGGCAGCCATGGTACGGCCAAAGGTCTTGCCGGGGTCAGTTTTTCCTCGGGGAAATTCGGAGGCAGTATTGGCGGCGTTTATTATGATACCGATGGATACAGAGCGCATTCTGATGCAAGCCGGAAAAGCGGAAATGCAAAGCTCAACTTTGATCCGTCTGATGCTTTAGGCTTTTCATTTGAAGCGTCTACGACCCAGGCCGATTATGAATATCCCGGCGGCCTGACCAAAGCCCAGATGGAAACGAATAGAAAACAGTTTAATCCAAGCTACCCGGATGATGAAGGGGAGAGCCGGGACGATGCGTATGTTCTGTCTGTTAAATCTGACTGGGGAAGGTTTGGCCGGTTAAATCTTGATCTAAGTTATCGATCCTACGAGCGCCGGGATATCTCATGGGGCTCATCCTACGATTATGATTTCAACACTGTTGGCGTCTCTCCTCAGTACGTCCTGGATCATTCTATTTTCGGAAAAGATAATCGATTGACCCTTGGTTTTGAATACTACGACACAGATTATGACGCCAGGATGTATAACTGGAATATTATGGATTTTGCCAATTATGATCATACCCAGGAAACAATCGGCTTCTATGTACAGGATGAGTTCAGCATATTGGAAAGCCTGGTTTTAAATCTTGGCGCCCGCTATGAAGCGTTCAGCACCCACCTGAAATCTGCTGACCTTGGGTCGAATAAGGATGTAAATGAAAATGAGTGGGCTTGGAATGCCGGCCTGGCCTATATTTTTTCACCCAAATCAAAAATTTATATCCGGGCATACCAGGCGTACAGATTTCCCCGGGTTGATGAATTCATGAATTTAACATCCGGTACGGTGAATTCAGATTTGACTCATGAGACATCACAGGGATATGAGGCCGGTGTCCGTTATGTCGGGTTCGAAAATCGTCTGGCTGTTGATTTTAGATTATTCACTTTTGATGTAGATGACGAGATCACCTGGGTCACGATAGGGTGGTCCGGCGAGAATCAAAATTTAAATCAAACCCGGCACAAAGGTGCGGAACTCAATGCTGATTTTAAAATGAACAAGCTGATTTCATTTTTCGGCGGTTTAGGATACACCGATGCCAAGGTCACCAGCGGCCGGTATTCCGGTGTGGATATCAGCGGAAACAAGATCCCTCTTGTTCCCGAGTTTAAAGCAAGTCTTGGGTTTGCCCTTAACTTTGATTTTGGTCTGACCTTCAGATGCCAATACAATTATCTGGATGACAGGTATGCAGGAAATGATTTTTATAACTCCTATGAAAAGCTCGGCAGTGCTCATACTGTTGATTTATACCTGGCATATCCATATAAGCAGGTGGAATTTTTTCTCAATGCTACCAATATCTTTAATGAAGAATACTGTGACGGCTACAGTTATGGGGCGGGTTCGGAATCCTACTATCCTGCGGCAGAGGCTGTTTATTACGGCGGTGTCCGGGTCAAATTTTGAACACCCTTGTATAAAAGGAACATAGTCAAAGGCGGGAAAAAGGCTTTTGAAGCACTTTTTCCCGCCTTTAATATTTTTGGAGCTATGGCTATGCCTGGGCGGCAGCCACGCCCCTGTCAAACGCATCCATGTTCAAGGGAATAATTTTTGCCTTGGCGGCAAATTCTTCCTTGACGCATTTTTTCAAAAGATCCAGTTCCACCAGCTTGCTTTTGGCGGCAAACGCCGCCAGGGCAACAATGTTGGCAGCCCTGACGGATCCGGCCTCAATGGCTATATCATTGGCCGGTACCAGTAGTTCAACCACATCTTTGCGCTGGCTTCTGACCGGGATCAAGGATGAGTTGATAAATACAATCCCACCGGGTTTAATGGTGTCGTCGAACTTTTCCAAGGATGGCCGGTTCATGGCCACCAGGTGGGTGGGATTTTTTATAATGGGTGATCCAATGAGCTTGTCACTGATCACAACGGTGCAATATGCGGTGCCGCCCCGCATTTCAGGTCCGTAGGAGGGAATCCAGGCGACCTGGTATCCCTGCTTCATTGCGGCATAGGCCAGCAGCTTGGCACTGAGAAGAATGCCCTGGCCGCCGAATCCTGCAAATTTAATTTCTGTCTGCATGGGTCTCTCCCAATATTGTTAGGCGTCTTCAGGGGTTTTGTAATCGCCCAGTTTATAGTAAGGCAGCAAGGTTTCTTCGGCCCATTTCAAGGCATTGATGGGTGTCATGCCCCAGTTGGTGGGGCAGGTGGAGACCACCTCCACAAAGCTGAAACAGGTGTTGTCCATCTGGTACTGGAATGCCTTTTTAATCGCCTTTTTACATTTGTTCACCATCTGTGGTTTGAGCACGGACTGCCGGGTCACATAACCCGGGGTCACAATTTCACTCATCAGATTGGCCATACGCAACGGCATGCCGGTCTGGGCCACATCACGGCCACCCGGAGCCGTGGTGGCTCGCTGGCCCGGCATGGTGGTGGGGGCCATCTGGCCGCCGGTCATGCCGTAAATGGCATTGTTAATAAAGATAACAGTAATCTTTTCCCCGCGGTTGGCGGCATGCATGATTTCACCGAAGCCGATACTGGCAAGGTCGCCGTCGCCCTGGTAGGTGAAGACCATCAAATCCGGACGAACCCGCTTGATGCCGGTTGCCATGGCAGGGGCCCTGCCGTGGGCGGCTTCCTGAAAGTCACAGTCAATATAATTGTAGATCATGACGGCGCATCCCACAGGGGCGATACCCACGGTCCTTTCCCGGATACCCAGTTCGTCTATGGCCTCGGCCACCAGCCGGTGGACAATGCCGTGGGTGCAGCCGGGACAATAGTGGGTGTAATTGTCTGTTAACGCCTCTGGCTTAGAAAATGTTTTTCCCATTATTTTCTCCTTGACCGGCGTCTTACCCGATCAGCTCTTTTACGATTTCGATGATTTTTTCAGGTGACGGAATTTCTCCGCCGCATTCCCCGTAAAATTCCACCGGTTTTTTGCCCATGACCGAACGCTGGACATCTTCCACCATCTGGCCCATGCTCATTTCAATGCTGATAACGCATTTGCAGCTCTCTTTGATTGCGGCATCATGCACCTGTTCTTCAGGGAAGGGAAATAAGGTCTTGGGACGGAACATGGCAGCTTCAATGCCCTCGGCCTTGAGCATGTCAATGGCGGTGCGGCAGACCCGGCTCATGGTGCCGTAGCTTGCCAACAGAATCTGATAGTCCCCG
Organism: Desulfobacter curvatus DSM 3379; assembly: GCF_000373985.1. GTDB lineage: Bacteria > Desulfobacterota > Desulfobacteria > Desulfobacterales > Desulfobacteraceae > Desulfobacter > Desulfobacter curvatus. Next base: position 8,836 of record NZ_KB893071.1, on the reverse strand, counting down.
TCTGCATTGTACAGCTCATACTGGACATCTTCCTTTTTCATCCGCGCGTATTTGGCCTTGAGATTCAGGTTGTGCTGGTTCAGTTCGGTGGGGTCCAGGAACAGGGATTTCACCAGGTTCGGCGTTTTGCTCTTCCGGGTGGACATGCCGTTGGAAGCCCAGTCGTCCTTATTGGTGGGTTCGGTTTTCAAATCATCGGGGAATTCCACCGGTTCCATCATCTGGCCGATCATGCCGTCGCCCATGATCATGACGGGATTTCTGTATTTTTCAGCCAGGGAAAATGCCTGCATGGTCATCTCTACGGCTTCCTGGACACCGTCCGGTGCCAGGACCATCAGATGATAGTCGCCATGGCCGCCGCCTTTGGTTGCCTGAAAATAATCACCCTGGGACGGCAGAATCCCGCCGAGTCCCGGACCGCCTCTCATGATATTAACAAATACGGCCGGGCACTCAGCCCCGGCAATATAGGAAATTGCTTCGCTCATCAGGCTGATGCCCGGAGATGATGACGTGGTCATGACACGCACTCCGGCGCCCGATGCGCCAAAAATCATATAACCTACGGCCACTTCACTTTCGCCCTGGAGGAACACGCCGCCCTCTTCGGGCAGGCGTCTGCTCAGGTATTCGGCGACTTCCGACTGGGGCGTGATGGGGTATGCAAAATAGTTTAAACAGCCTGCCCTGATGGCGGCTTCGCCGATTGCTTCATTGCCTTTCATTAAGACTTTAGCCATTGTCTCTTGTCCTCATAAAATATTAAGCACTTTGTTCTTCAACTATAGTTATAGCCACATCCGGACACATGGTGCAGCAGATGGCGCAGTGAATGCAGTCCTCTGGTCTGGCCTGAAAGGCCGGAAAATGCCCTTTTGCATTTACCTTGTCGGAGATCTCAAGCACGTCTTTGGGGCAGAAATGCACACAAAGACCGCACCCTTTGCACCTTTCGACATCAATAATGTGTTTATAGGCCATTGTACGTAGTACTCCTTGGTGTTAAGTGCGTGTCCAGGGAGGTGCCAGCAACCGGTCAATGGGCAGGATCGGGCAAAAGATCCGTTCCGGGGCCAGTTGGGGCAAAAGCCTGGTGGACGCTGTTATAAATTCAATATTAAGGCCGGTGGCTTCGGATACCCGGCGCACCAGATTGTAGCCGTCATAAATAATTTGCGGCGTGGTCTCGTCAAGAAGGTTGGCATTGGAAATCAGGCCTGTGACAGACAATTTAGCGGCAGCTTCAATTTTGGCCTTTATCCTAAGACAGCCTTGAACATCGCAGGTTTCGGGGCGCAATGGATTGATCACCTGGAGCAGTTTGACATCACCTTTTTCAAGCACGTCGGCCAGGGCCGCAAGCACCTTTACCCCGGCATCATCACCGCCTGCATCCAATATGGTCAACTGGGCCGGATTTTTAATCATACCGGCCACGGCCGGGGTCAGGATGGGCAGGTCCGCATGCATGTATTTTTTATCCGGCAGCACCACTTCCACACCCAGATCTTCCAGGGGCTTTTGGGCTTCCCTGGTTCTGAAATAGGGGTTGACCAAATCCAGATCCGTTATCTTGACACGTTTGCCCGCCCGCCGTGATGCGGCTGCCAGATTAACAGCTGTCTCACTTTTGCCGCTGCCGTAATTTCCGGCTATTATAATGATACCGCTGATGTCGGGTAACATGTAGCCCTTTCCTTAACAAGTTAACTACCATTTAATAATAAACTATGAATTAAATCAAATCGAGCAAGGTTTTTCAATAATATTATCGGGGTGGATTGAAATAGCCGTGGATAAGGTGGGGAAAGGCTTGACTCAACTCTTTTATCAAGTTTGTCATGCCGGTGGGGGCGCCGCCGGGTGCTGCATTTTCCATAATACGGATGTAATGCCGTGGGTCAAAATTCAGGTTGCGCCATTGGATCATATTGATGTCCGTGTCGTGAATAAAATCAAAAAGTGCCTGTTTTTCCTGTTGGCAATCGGTAAATCCCGGGCAGTTCAGGTAATTGATTGCCACAAAACGCCCCTTTGCCCGGGCCCGTTTGATACTGTCCACAACATCTTCAAAACAATAAGACTTGGGACGAAAATAGGCAGTATAACAATTTTTGCGCACCGAGTTCATACTCACGCGCATGCTGTCCAGGCCAGCGTTGCACAAACGTTCCACCCGGTCGGGCAAACTGGCATTGGAGTTCAGGTTAATGGTACCTTGATCGGTCTTTTCCCGGATCAGGACAATGGCCTTTTCAATGGCATCTGCCGAGGTTAACGGTTCGCCCTCACACCCCTGGCCAAAACTGACCACGGCCTTTTCAACCTTCAGAATATGTTCCAGGGCAACGCCGGCAATCTCCTCGGGATCAGGGATAAAGGATATTCTGTCCTGGCAGGCGCAAAGATTATTTTCCGTTTGAAGGGAGATGCATCCAAGGCACCGGGCGTTGCAGACCACGGACGTCGGCAGTGGTGCTTCATACCGGCCCAGGAAAAAATTCTTACCGGCCGGGCATCCGTATTCCAGGGCGCATTTTTCCAGATGGCGCATCAGACGATTGTCCGGATATTTTTTTCTGTATTTTTCAACGCCGCGTTGAACGCCTGCAATGGGCATTAAACGCAAATCCTGCCGGGGCTCATCATCCACCTGAAGAGCGGCTGACCGAAAATCATTTTTTCCAAACCCCACGGCACCATAGGAAAAAAGGGGCAGGGGGGTATCCATGCCGGAATCATCGTAGGCGCAAAAATGCAGGTTCACATACCCCGGAGAGTTGAACACACCCACCGGATAAATACGCTGGCCAGACTCAAAGGGATTGGTTTCAAGGGCTTCAAACCGGTCTGTGACAAGGTTGAATACAATGGGGACTCTGTCGGGCAGCAGCATCAGTTCACTGCCGTGGGGCATGGGACAAGTACCGGATTTTGTCAGAATAAAAAATTGATTTCCGGACATGCCTGCGGCAGCATATCCGTCCAATTCAAAAATATTTCCGTGTTCATCAGCCACCACAGCCGTGAGCATCTGTTTATTGATATATGCCATGATGAATCAGGATATACCAGAATGGCCCGGATCTCAATCTTCCGTCTATGTTTTATATTTTGGTTGACAAAAAGCAAATTCCTATCCTATGACGTTTCGGAAAATATGTATGAAAGTACCAATAAACTGCTCAGTTACTTTCATGTTTTGTTGTGGGTTGAGCCTGGGCGTTGATAGACCAGGCCGGCCATGGCCGTTAGTTGGACATGAACCCTGCCCGGATTCAGTTCAACACCCTGGACCGGCTCGGGGCTATTGATGTAACCAATGTGCCGAGCCATTGCCCGTATAAAAAATCCGGCATCCGGGGACTATATTAGCGACGAGAAGAAAAAAGCAGATAAAAAAGAGAGTAATGTTAGACATGACGAGCCCCTCCCAAATCCCCCCCCACCAAGACCGACGCCAAAATAAGCATAACCGACGTAGTAATGAAGACAGACGCAGCAGGGTTGAACGTCGACATGATTTTCGCAACAGCTCGAAAAAGCAGCGACGCACATTTTGTGAGTGGTGGCGCTCTGTGTTCAACGCACGCCTCGGTGTTGACCGGAGAAAACAGGAACGCAGAAAGAATCCGGATCGCCGCCGGCAAGACCTTAAGAACCTGCTCACCGAAGAAGAGATTAACGAACTCCTCAACTGGTAGATCACCCCAACACTGCATATTTTTTACATTGCCCGGCTGAATAAAATGAATTGGGTTTGTTCATAGGTCGACTTATGGTATATTGGTTTTCTTGATTTAAAATAAAAACAACAGGATGGAATTTAAACCCTATGTGTTTAGCTGTACCTTCAAAAATTATTGAAATCAACGATGCCTTGGCAAAGGTGGAAGTGGACGGGGTGGTCCGGGAGGCCAGCCTGATGCTGCTCGAAGATGCCGGTATTGGGGATTACGTTATTGTTCATGCCGGGTTTGCCATTTCAAAGGTGGATGAAGAAGCAGCCTTGCAAACCATTGCAGACATGCGCATGATACTTGAGCTGGGTGGCGACCTGGCCTGACTTTTAAATGGGTTCTTCCAATCTGTCGGCAAAAAAAATTGAAATCTCAGGGGTGGTCCAGGGTGTTGGATTCCGCCCTTTTTTATTTGGGTTAGCCCGCGCGCATCATCTATGCGGACATGTGTCTAATACCGCCTCTGGTGTGATGCTTTTTGTCCAGGGTACGCCAAAGGACCTGGATGCATTTCTCTTGGATATTCCTGAAAAAAAACCGCTGCTGTCACAAATTTCACAGATGGTTTCAACGGATACACACCCTTTGGACCTGGCTGATTTTACAATTATTAAAAGCCGGAATGCCCAAACCAGGTCCGCCCTGATATCCCCGGATGTAGGGGTGTGCCCCGATTGTCTCAAAGAGATGCAGGATCCTGCTGACCGCCGGTTTGAATACCCGTTTATCAATTGCACCAATTGCGGGCCAAGATACACCATTATCCAGGATATTCCCTATGACCGGCCAAAAACGTCCATGAAATCCTTTGCCATGTGTCCGGACTGCCTAAAGGAATATGAAAATCCCTTAAATCGAAGGTTCCATGCCCAGCCCAATGCCTGCCCTGATTGCGGTCCCCAGGTATTTTTAATGGATAATACGGGGAAACGGGTGGACCAAGATGATCCGGCACAGGCCATGGCACTTGCGGCCCGGCTTCTCAAGCAGGGAAAAATCGTTGCGGTCAAGGGGCTTGGCGGGTTTCATCTGGCTGTGGATGCATCCAATGCAACGGCTGTTGACCTGCTGCGCCAAAGAAAAAAACGGCCTCATAAACCCTTTGCCCTGATGGCGGCCTGGAATTCTCCCCTATTTGACCATGTTCAGGTGGATGAGAATGAAAAAAAGCTGCTTTTATCCTATCACCGGCCCGTTGTTTTGTTGAAAAAAAAGGCGCCCTCCCAATCTGTGGACACGGGTCTGGCCCCGAATCTTGCACCGGACAATCTTTGTCTGGGTATCATGCTGCCCTATACACCGTTACACTATCTGCTTTTAGACAAAGGACCCGGTATTCTGGTCATGACCTCTGGGAACCGGTCCGGCGAACCCTTGGCCATTGATAATGCCGACGCCCTGGATGCCTTTTCCCACATTGCCGACTATTTTCTGCTCCACAACCGGGATATCTACTTCAGGGTTGATGATTCCATAACCAGGATTCAGCAGGGGAAAATGCGGTTTCTGCGCAGATCCAGGGGATATGCCCCCCTGCCCGTGGACATAACCCCGCCGGTAGGAGATCGACTTGCCAATATTCTTGGCTGCGGGGCGGGTATGAAATCAACCATCTGTTTGACCCGGGACCGGTACGCCTTTTTTAGCCCGCACATCGGGGATCTGGAATCAATGCAGGTCCAAAATTTTTACAAAAAGACCATTGAGCATATGCAAAAAATTCTGGATATCCGGCCGGTGTGTGTGGCCCATGACCTGCATCCGGGATATTTTTCCACACAGTTCGCCAAAACGCTCGGAGAGCAGGGCCTGCCGCTGATAGGAGTCCAGCACCACCATGCCCATGCCCTTTCCTGCATGGCGGAAAATCACTTGGACGGTAAGGTGCTTGCCCTGACCCTGGACGGCACTGGTTTAGGTACGGACGGGCATATCTGGGGCGGCGAAGTCCTGGTCTGTACTTATGAAGGGTTTGAACGCCGGGCCCGGCTGAATTACCTGCCCATGCCGGGCGGAGATGCGGCGGTAACAGCACCCTGGCGCATGGCGGTGGCTTTGTTATATAAGGTATTCGGACCAGGGATAATGGATCTGGATATTCCCTTTATCCACTCTTTGGACAAATCTCAATTATCATTTTTAATTCAGATGATGGCCCGGCAGATTAACAGCCCATTGACTTCCAGCACAGGCCGTCTGTTTGATGCTGTCTCCGCCCTTTTGATGATCTGTCATGAAATATCCTATGACAGCCAGGCCGCCATTGCTCTGGAGGCCGCTGCGGATCTTGAAGAACCGGCAAACATCGCCTACCCCTTTGACATAACGATCGGAAATGACGGTTGTTGGATCATGGACAGCGCCCCTTGGGTGAGGCAGATGGTGGCGGATATCAAAAAAGATATGCCCCGGGGCAAAATTGCAGCCCGGTTTCATCTAACCTTATCCCGTATGATGGTGGATGCCGCCGCAAGGGTAGGCAAGGAAACCGGCCTTGACCGGGTTGTTCTGTCCGGCGGGGTATTTAATAACGATACAGTGTTATCCCAGATAACCCGTATGCTTGAATCAGAGGGCTTTAAGGTCTATACCCACAACATTGTTCCCTGCGGGGATGGCGGCATTGCCCTGGGGCAGGCCATGGCGGCCGCAGCCTTGCAACATACAATGTACGGCCATAGGCCGACCTGACATATCATCTGCCAGGCTTTAGCCCACAACGAAACAAGAAAGCAATTCAACAACTTAACGAAACTTTCTTATAAAACATAAAGGTAATCCATGAGTTCTACATATAACCATGAGTTCAAAGATCCTGAAATTTCAAAAGCCCTGGTGGCCCGGATTCGGGAAAAAAGCAACCGCCCGTTACGGTTAATGGAAGTGTGCGGAACCCATACCATGGCCATTTTTCGTTACGGCATCCGGTCCGTATTGCCCGACACCATTACACTTTTGTCAGGGCCAGGCTGTCCTGTGTGTGTGACCGCCCAAAAGGACATTGACGCCTATGTGATGCTGGCACGCAGGCCGGATGTCATTTTGACCACCTTTGGCGACCTGATGAAGGTACCGGGGTCCGGGAGCAGCCTTGCTGCGGAAAAAGCCGACGGTGCGGATGTCCGTATGGTCTATTCCATTTTTGATGCCCTGGCCGTTGCCAAGGAAAACCCAAACAAAGAGGTGGTGTTTTGCGCAGTGGGCTTTGAGACCACCATCCCGACCATTGCAGGGGCGGTGCTCACGGCCAAAGCCCAAGGAGTGGACAATTTCAGCATTTATACTGCAAACAAGCTCACCCCCCCGGCATTGACCGCACTCATGGAGACCGGCGGCGTGGAAATAGACGGATTTATTCTGCCCGGACACGTATCGGTCATCACAGGGCTTGACGCTTTTGCCCCTACCTTTGAAAAATACCGGATACCTTCAGTGGTTACAGGGTTTGAGCCGGTGGATATTCTTAAAGCCGTACTTAAACTGGTTGAACAGAATGAATCCAACACCCCCGGACTGGTTAATGCCTATCCCCGTGCCGTGGCCGATGACGGCAACCCCAAGGCCCGGGCAATTATGAATCAGGTGTTTGAAAGGGGCGATGCCCTCTGGCGGGGAATTGGTAATATTCCGGATTCAGGCATGGTACTGAGAGAATCCTTTCATCAATTTGACGCGGCCAAAAAATTTGCAATGTCGATTCCGGAAACCCGTGAGCCGGCCGGATGCGACTGCGGACGGATTTTAATGGGACTGAAGCGGCCAGACCAGTGCCAGCTGTATAAAAAAACCTGCACCCCCATGCATCCGGTGGGCCCCTGCATGGTCTCCAGTGAAGGCGCCTGTGCCGCCTTTTATAAATACAGCCGGTAAGAAATAAGGAAAATACCATGAACGATAATGATACAATTCTTCTGGATCACGGTGCCGGGGGCAAAGTTTCCCATGCCATGTTTTCAGAATTAATATTGCCTTTATTCAACAACGGATTATTGGCAAAACAGGATGATGGGGCCGTTTTTGAGGTGCCTGCGGGCCAGATGGCTTTTTCAACGGATTCCTATACCGTAGACCCCATTTTTTTTCCAGGCGGGGATATCGGAGAGCTTGCCGTAAACGGCACCGTCAATGATGTGGCCATGTGCGGGGCAATCCCTTTGTATATATCAGTGGGGCTGATCATTGAAGAAGGCATGAAGGTGTTTGACCTTAAACGCATTCTTCAATCCATGGCCGGGGCTGCCAAAAAGGCAGGGGTCCGGATCGTCACCGGAGATACCAAGGTGGTGCCCCGGGGAAAGGTTGACAAAATATTCATCAACACCTCCGGGATCGGACTTCTTCCGGTCGGCGTCAATGTATCAGGTAGCGGAGCACGACCCGGCGATAAAGTAATTGTTTCAGGCACCATTGCCGACCATGGCGTCACCATATTAAGCGAACGGGAAGGACTAAAATTTGATTCTGACGTAAAAAGTGATTCCGCTCCCTTGAACCACATGGTGAAAGCGGTGCTGGAATCAGGGTTTCCGGTTCATGTGCTGCGGGACCCCACCCGTGGTGGCCTTGGTACAACACTTAACGAAATTGCCGTCCAGTCAATGGTGGGTATACGGCTTTTTGAGGACCGGCTGCCGGTACGCGGACCGGTCCAGGGCATTTGCGAGCTTCTTGGGTTTGACCCCCTGTACCTGGCCAATGAGGGTAAACTCATCGCCATTGTGCCTGGCGCAGACGCCGACAAGGTCCTGGATATAATTCGCCGGGATGAATTCGGTAAAGAGGCTGTGATTATCGGGGAGGTTACGGACCAGGATTCAGGCCGGGTTGTTCTGGAGACGCTTATCGGCGGCACCCGGATTGTGGATATGCTGACCGGCGAGCAGTTGCCCCGAATCTGCTGATTTTAATGAAAAATATCCGGATATTGACCAGTGCTGACGCATAAATAATAAAAGGTCGGCCGAAGTTGTTCCGCCCACTCCTTTTTGGGAAAATTCCGCCTTTCCTTCTTTCAGAAGGCATCGGAAAGGTAGTTCTTCCTACACAAACCATGGCCTGTACCGAAGATTTTCATTCCGTCCGGGCATAGTTCT
>NZ_KB893070.1:11232-47559 GCF_000373985.1 Desulfobacter curvatus DSM 3379 | reverse complement strand
TTCGATCTCTTGGTCTTCATCTATCTCTTCGACTTCTTCGAGTTCGTCATCATCAATCTCTTCTATGTCAACATCATCATCAATTTCCTCAACCTCTTCATCAAGAAGGTCTTCGTCCACCTCTTCAATCTCTTGATCGTCATCTATCTCTTCGATTTCTTCAAGTTCGTCATCATCAATTTCCTCTATCTCAACGTCGTCTTCGGGTGAACCGTCACCATCATTGCCTGAACCTTCGTGGTCATCCAAATTTCCGGCGCCAAGCCGGGTAAGCACCTTTTTGATCTGTTCTATGATGTCAACAGACTCACTTTCGGCATCAGGACGCTGCATTTTATCCAGGAACTCAGCCACGGCGTTAAGCACATCACCAGCTTTGGTAGGATCAAATCCATCGGTCTTTACGGCATCACTGAAAGATTGCAGAAGGCTGTTTTTAGCATCCTCCGTCATATCAAAGACATTTGCCTCGGTCAGTGTTATGTCCTCAGGGTTAAGGCCGTTTGCGGACAATTTCTTCAAGTCGCTGTTGATAGAGGACTTAAGGCTGGAGAAATTTCTTCGTTTGGATTTTATTTTTGCAGGATCATCCCCGACATCCCATATCCGACGGATAACACTGTCCCCGTCAATGGACGAAAGATTCTGAATACTGTCTTCGGAAACATAATAGGCAGATATGGCTCGAATGGCCTTATCCTTTATGGAGCCGGGGCGGTAGTTAAGATTTTCTAATGCCTCGGTAATGCCGGACAGTGTGATGGATACATTGGCCAAACCTTAAAATGCTCCTTTTTAAATGATCTTGAAAATTTTAATATTTTTAGCTGAGATGATACGTTTTTTGCCTAAACACATGTTTTAACGTGCTTTTAGTACAAATATTATGATATAAGATATTGTATATTTCAATTGTACAAAAATCTTGATCTTAAGACAAAAATAAAAAATAATTCATATGCTGACCGCAGATGAAAGCCCTGATACTATAACATTCGGCGTTGATAAATTTTTTATGAGTATGTTAAAGAGATAAAAAATATGAGAAATGTATTAACTATTTCAGGGCTGAAAGGCGGAACCGGCAAGAGCACCACAGCCCTTAATCTATCCGCTTCTGTGGCGCTTTATGGGAAAAAAGTCCTGCTGGTTGACTGCGACCCCCAGGCACACGTGTCCCAATGGCGTAAAACTGATTCAAACGGAAATGATTATAACCTCGCACAGGTGCTGGCCGGCAGAATACGCGTTCCTGATGCCGTATACGGCACAGATATTGACGGACTATATATCCTGCCGGCAGGTTTCGATCTTTTTTCCATATCCCTTAAACTTAGCAAACACATGGACAACGAAAAGCTTGTTCGCCTGGTTATTGATGAGATCAAGCATGACTACGACCTGATCATTCTCGATGCACCGTCATCCTGTGGATATCTGAGCCTTGCCGCTATGACGGCAGCAGACTGGCTTGCAGCAGTGGTCATCCCTAATGAAAACTGGGTCAATGATTTTTATTCACTGATTAGAATTGTCCGGTACATACGCACATCCCACAATACACCGTTAGGCATTGCAGGAATATTGTTCAACAGATGCAATAGTGAAAAACAGATGGAACATCGTGCGGTTCCCGAAGTGTTGGAACAAATTCGTCCCCTGATCTACAAAACCATGATCCCTGACGATGAAATGCTTGACAAGGAAGGGGCCTCCCTGAGTCCGCTGTCTTTGTACGATATTAAAGCCCAGGCTTCCCAGGCTTATCTTGGGATCGCCAGGGAGATTATCGGTTCATTCAATTTAAAATGAGGAGACTCCATTGAAATTGACCAATCCAGAATCTATCCAGGAAAGTGAAAAAGAGTTTATTGATACCATAAATGCCGAACTTGACTGGGATGTCATCGAGCAGATGCTGCTTGACAAACATAATTTTGCGGTTCAGGATGACATTGAATATAAGGATGGAAATCTTATCGTCTACAACAACGAAATCGCATACAAATTTGATTTCGAAATCAAGGTTCCCCTTTCGGTAATATTTAACCGCGGCGGTGAATGCTTATCCATGTCAACCACCAGAGAAGATGAGGTGCTTGAAAACAACGAAGACGTGGAAATTCAAAATTCGCCAACAACTCAAGCGTTTAATGGCGAACCGGACAAAAAAAAAGTTGAGGATATGGCTGTTGAGATCGCAGATTTGATCTCTGAAATTAACAATAAAGAGTAAGGGAGTATGGATATGCCGGAGGGCAGCAGCACCAAGCGGGAGTCAGTCAGGAAACAGTTGGATGAAATTCTAGCCAAGGAAATCACCGCGTTTATTGATGTAGATTCCAATATGGCGCTGATGTCTTTCAATCTTGCCACCATCTCTTGTATCGTCATCAGTGTGGATCGGGAACGTGAAATCAAGGCGTATCCGGACTCTCCTCCGGAACGATTCAACCGCAAAAGCTTTACATCCGAACTTGTGGATATCGGACTTGATCAGGACGATTACCTTGACAAGGCCATATCAACCGTTTTGGGATCCGGTTACATCAAAACACTTGCCAATGGTGAATTCAAAGCGGAAATGCCTGCTTTTATGATGGTCGGTTTTTTAGACTCCATGTTTCCGGGTATGCAGGGCCTTAACTTGATCGCGTTTGTTCTTCAAATAAATGACGAAGTCAATTCCGGCCGAAAAAGTCTCGACCTTGCAAAACAAAGCTTTGAAACAACCCTTAAAACCCGTGGTGTTTCAGTGACAAAAGACCGCGCACAGGAACGGGCAACCGAAATGGTCAAAGGGGTTCACAAGTCAGTCACTGTACAGTCAAAACAAATTTCAGCAAGGTTGAAAAAAGAAAAACTCAACAAATTATCCCAGCTGATGAAATCCAGAAAACAGCGGACTGACGGCTATCAGGAAAAGGTCAAAATTAAAAATCTTTTTGACAAAGAGCCAAGCCCTGAAGAAATTGAAGCTGAAAAACAAAAAGCCAGGGAAGCTGAAGAAGCATCCTTGAAAGCCGCAGAGCTGGAAAAAGAATTAGCGGAAAAAGAGAAGAAAATTAAAGAAGCAGAGGTTGCTGCACAGGAACTTGCAGAAAAGCTTAAAGCGATTGAAGAAAAAGAAATAGCTGCCGAAGAAGCCAGGGCCAAAGCCATGGAAGCCCAGGAAAAAGCCGAAGCCCTTGCGGCAAAAGAACGGGAAATGGCTGAAAAGGAAGCCAGACTTTTAGCCCTTGAGGAAGAATTTAAACGCAGGGAAGAAGAGGCGAAAAAGGAGACTGAGGCCAAAGAACTTGAAAAAAAGCAAGCAGATGGAGCAAAAGTCGAAGATGATATTGAGTCCAGAATCGCCGAGTTTGAGCAGACTTTGGCCATGCCCTGCCCTGTGTGCAGAGATGGCAGGGTTGAAGAAAAAACCACGGACAAAGGAAAAATTTTCTACTCCTGCAGCCAGAAGGATTGTCGGTTCGTCTCCTGGGATAAACCCTATCATTTTGAATGTCCATTGTGCAAAAACCCCTATTTGATTGAATTCACCACCCCTGCAGGCACCCTGGGGCTTAAATGTCCCAGGGCGTCATGCACCTATTCCCAGGACAACCTGCTTGCACCCGTTCAGCATATGGCCGCGACAGCAGAACCTGCACCAAAAAAGAAAAAACTGGTCAGACGCGTCAAACGACGGCGATGAACCTTGCCCGGATATATGAATAATTCTTTTCAGTATCTTCTCATTATTTTTTAGTTTGATTTTTATAAAAAAGTATGGGTAACTGACACAGATCTTTTAACTTTTGTTACGGAGGCAATGCCTTTAAACGAAAATGAAGCCGATATTTACTATAATTTTAATAGGTTTAATAATAATAGTTGCATTCCAGGTATATGCCTTGGTCAATCCGCTGACTGATACACCCAAGACACAACTATCCTTAAATAACCCAGAGATAGACAATACCCAACCCCAATCAACATTGAAACGCATTCAACCTGTCAAGCTATATAAAATCATTGAAAAGGTTACCCAGCGAAATCTTTTCAAGGTTGAAGTAAACGGTAAACAAAAAAAGGCATCTGAACCCTTGGATCTGAATCTTGAGAAAACCAGCCTGAAACTGACCCTTTGGGGCACGGTAACAGGGCAAAAAAAACAAGATGGCTGGGCTGTAATAAAGGATATAAAAACAAAACAGCAGGAGTTATACCGGGTCAATGATAAAATTCAGGGTGCCAACATTAAAGCCATATTACGAAACAAGGTTATTTTAACAGTAAACGGCAAAGATCAAATTCTTGAAGTAAATACGGATCAATTGCCCTCACAGAACAGAAAACGTGGTTTTTCTGACAAAAGACCCACACAGCCACGGCACAACATCCCGAATCAGCAGGAAATGCCTGATGTGGTATCCCAGTCGAATCAATTGTTTAAAACCCGGCCCTTTTTTAGAAACGGCGAAGCGTCAGGTGTTATGATTTACAGTATTAAAAAAGACTCCGTGGCCCAGCTGTTAGGTCTTCGAAACGGGGACATTATCCAGGCCGTTGACGACGTTGAAATTCAAGATGTCCAGGATCTTGAAAGTTTTGATGACAACATCGACGACCAATCAGATATTACCATTTCCATCCTCAGACGTGGGAAACCCAAAGAACTGGTTTTCAGTGGACAGGATAACGCGTATACCGTCAATGAGGTTGAACAGTAACAGCCATGGGCTGACCAGACTCAACCCACAACAAAAATTTTATAATCTATATAGATTACATTGAAAACATTTATTCTTTTATTTTTATGCCTTCTCATTTTAAATGCGCAACCTACTGTAATTTGGGCTCAGGACCCAACGGAAAACAACAAAACCGACACCAATCCCATAATTAAATTTTATCAGAGGCACATATCCGGCATCGACGGCAATCGCTGCCCCATGTATCCGAGTTGCTCCCAGTATTGTAACCAGGCCATCCAAAAACATGGATTCGGCCTTGGCTGGATCATGGCCTGCGACCGTCTACTCAGGTGCGGCAGGGATGAGGTTCGCCTTTCTCCCCACATCAAGGTCAATGGACGCGAATTAACATTTGATCCGGTCAGTGCCAATGATTTCTGGTGGTTTTCACCTAAATCGCCTGCCATTGAAAATGACTCAACAGCAAAAAAATTGTATCATTCAGGTTCAGGCCGGATGTCGGATTTAAATCCGGATCAACAAAAATGAAGCATCTGCTGATATCCCTGGCCGTTCTTGCATTTATTTGGGGCTTTAGTTTACCCTATGCCCTTGCAATACCCGATGATCAACCCGGCCTCTCTATTACGGCAGACATGCAGTTTGACTATGCCCTGACACTTTTTGAACAAAAAGATTTTACTGCGGCCCAGGTGGAATTTAAACGGTTTCTCCATTTTTTTCCCCAGGATCCCAGGCATGAACGTGCCGATTATACCACAGGCGTTGCCCTGTTTCACTCAGGACAATTTTATGAGGCTGCCAAACGATTTGATACAATTATCCGTCAGTCCAAGGATAAAGACAGTCCCTGGGCCCGGAAATCCTGCTTTATGCAGAGTCAAGCCTTTGAGGCCATGGGCAACACAGGTTATGCCCAGGTTGTTTTGCAAAATTATTTAAAACTGACCCGGGACACCGAAACAAAAGACCGGATTTATCTGGAACTTGCCCGTATGCATATCCAGAACACCGGGAACCTTGGAAAAGATGAACTTGACTTTGCCCGTAAAAATCTGTTGCTGATCAGCCATGAAAAACAGCGGGAATTCAAGGTAGCAAAGCAACTAAAAGCCATTGACAAAGCCGAAAACGCACCCACAAAAAGTCCTGTCCTTGCAGGGGTTTTGGCCATTATCCCCGGGGGGGGGATGCTCTATTGTGAACGGTACAAAGACGCCTTTATCAATTTCTGCTTTAATACAGGATTAATCTGGGCCGCATACACGGCCTTTGACCATGACAACCCCGCCCTAGGCGGTGTCATTACCTTTATGGAGACCGGCTTTTATTCGGGCAATATTTATGGCTCCATAACAGCCGCCCACAAGTACAACAAAGCCGCCCAGATAAAAATCCTGAACAAAACCTTTGAATTTGAACCGGGATTTGATCCGGTCAATAAATCTTTTTTTCTGAAACTAACCCATGGGTTCTAAATAATATTATCCGAACAGGGATAACAGACGATCGGCTGTAACCTTTGATGCAATCCGGCTTCGGGTATCATCACTGATGTCAAGACTGCCTGTTTGTTCCAACGGGGATTGTTCATAAACGCTGCGCACTTTTTTTTCGTATTCTTCCCGAAGTTTTCTAAAAGATGACGCCACTTCCGGGTATTGTCCCGAATCTTTAAACGGCAAACGGATAAATCCATCTGAATACCCGTCTTTGAAATAGGGCACCTGAAACACATGATATCTGTCCGGTTTCCATGATGGGCTTCGTTCGTGTTCACCCGGCAGACAATAGCTTAAATGAGAACCTGGAATCATGGGTATATCGCTTTCAATCCGCACTGCGTGGATGGCCAACTCTTTTTCAAATGATTCAAGACTTATTGTATATGTAAGCCTGGGCCTGAAATTTCCCCGTTTTTTTTTAATCTGCCAATTGATTTTCATATTACTATTTCCGAGTCTCTCAAGTATCATCATCAGGCAACATATCGATTATTTCTCCGAATGGCGGCGTGAAACCGCCATGTCCGGTCCTTATCCAAAGCACCGGATAGGCGGGGGTGAATGAGGGGAAACGCATGCACTCCATATCTGTAAAAAACAGCAGGCAGAACGGATGAATACCCTGGTTTTCGATAAAGTCAAACACCACAGTGAAATCTGTTCCCCCGCCACCTTTAGGCGCAAAGGACAGATTTAAGTCTTCCATGGAAATCATTTCATATCCCGTGACAGCCATATCCGCATAAACCAGGTGTATAAGACTTGGATTCATGGACAAAATGGCCTGAAGTTCGGCCCCAAACCGTTCAAGTTCAGCAGGTTTAATGCTGCCTGAGGTATCTACGGCAAGCACAAGCTGGGGCAGTTGATCCGACACAAGACTTGGAAAATAAAGGTCCTGGTGAATATATCTGCGATTGGGCCTTGTCCAGGTATAGTCATGGCGTGCGGATTGCTGGATAAACCGGGAGAGCAAGGCTGTCCAGGGCAGCGTGGGGCTGAAGCGTTCTCTGACCAGGATGTCTGCTCCCTTTGGAAGTTTTCCCATGTGCCTGGCATTGGAGGCCGCCTGGATTAATGCCTGATCCCAGTCCGTATCCCCATCATTGTGTTCTGAAAAGGTTTTATTCTTTGGCTCGGAGCCATCCCTGACTTCACCTGTCCCCCCTGGATCCGTATTCTCATCCGGGCCGGGTTCTTTTTCAACGCCATTTTCGGGATCATCTGTGGCTGAACTGTGTTTCTCCTCATCTTTTTGTTCTTCATCCTGGCTGGCTGTTTGTGCCGAAGGATCAGAATCATTATTTTCCTCGCTCTCGGATTCTTCTTCCCCCTGCCCTTCCATCAAGCGGGTATAGACCTGTTCTGCCGTTTTTCCGATATATGCCTCATCCCAAAGGAACCCGTCGGGTAGATCCAATCCCGCGTCCAGCAAAATAGGGTTAATGACATAGTCACAGGCTTTATTCCAGGTCTGAGGATCTTTATCTTTTCTGCGCAGATGATGGTTGCAGGCAGAATGCATCACCGTATGGGCGGACAGGCCCACAAGTTTTTCACGGGGAAGGATATTAATGTAGTTTGGATTGTAACCGAAAGTTTTTCCGTTGGTCCAGGCAGTCCTGCAGGTCCGGTCCTCTTTGAGTGTCAGACGCATGGCAAGGGATGCAAAAAACGGGTGGTTTAACACCATGTCAGCCCTTGCTTTAAGCAACCGGTTTTTTGCCTGTTTATCTTCTATTGTCAATGTTACACCAAAATTTGTGCATTCATGGATGCCCAGTCAGAAAAAGCAGGGGTTTCAACGATCCTAGGGGTTTTACGCACAGCTTCACGCATTAAAAGCACGGAAAATTCAGGGGGCAGGCGTTGGACCCAGGACATAACAAGACAAATATTATCAAGCGTCATGGCTGCGCCCATCATTTCACTTAGGGCAAAAAGGACGGCAGGATTATCCGGAACAGGTATGCCGCGGGGATCAGAAATGATATCCGAGGGCGAAGGCAATTGGTTCCATAGCTCAAGAAATCCTGAAAACTCAGCTGCCGCCCCTTTTCCCACAGCCCCTGCAACAAGCTCATAAATCATTTCAGGATCCGGATTTGATTCTAAAAGCTTTGATACAAACTCCCAGGATCGTGGGGACGCAAAAGCCCGTGTTTCTCTTTTGGGATCAAAATCATGCAACAGCGAGGGCCTAAATCGTATAAAAGCCCGCACCTGCCTGGATATACCATATTCTTGAGCCCATTCAAGCCACTGATCCGTATCTACTTCAAAATCAATATGTACAAAACGATTTGCCAGCGCCGACGGCATCCTGTGCGACACCGCACGGTCCTGTTCCCGGTTGCCTGCGGCCACAACAGCCCAATTGTCAGGCAACCGGTATTCGCCAAGTTTTCGATCAAGTACCAGTTGGTAGCATGCCGCCTGAACCAGGGGCGGGGCTGCATTAAGCTCATCAAGGAACAGAACGCCCGAGCCTTCAGTGGGTAGAAATGCCGGGGCACACCAGTGGGACAGGCCATCTTGGCTGATCCTGGGAAGTCCTCTAAGATCAACCGGATCCAGAAGAACCGCTCTGATGTCAACAAGATTCAGGCCAAGAGATGCTGCGGTCTGCCGGACAATCTGGCTCTTACCGATGCCGGGCGGCCCCCATATGAAAACCGGCTGTAGAGTGGATAAAAGACAAGTCAGAGCTGCTTTTACTTTAGATGATTTCATGTTTTCGCCTTAAATAATAATTTCAGTTACAACTTTTACTATCTTAATTTATTTTTTGTGTCAATATTTTATTAGTCACGCAATACTTTTACAGAAAAACCAAACTTGGGAAATCTTCTACGAATTATAAGGTATTATTTTTATCCTGGTAAGGGATTGACATCAATCCTTTACCGGCGTAGTATCCTCTGCGTTCTCAGGGCGGGGTGAAATTCCCCACCGGCGGTAACCTGGCAGTTTGAGGTCAAATTCCAGGAAGCCCGCGAGCGCTTTGCCGCTTTTTTCGCAAAGGTCAGCAGATCTGGTGAAACTCCAGAGCCGACGGTTATAGTCCGGATGGAAGAGAATAAGCAAAAAGACACAATACTATTGCGTTTACAGATTACTGCCGGCTTTTGTCGGCAAGTAACCGTATGGCAATGGATGGTGTTATCTTGCCTTTTTATTCCCACGCCCTGATTCATGTATTAATTTATAACACTTATCGAGGAGTTGAATCATGAATCAGAATCCTTTAAACCAATTTGGAAATTCCCAGCAGCGTTTACAGGCCGGACTTGAAGCCCTTCGCCGGGGCTCAGGCGTTTTGGTGGCCGACGATGAAAACCGGGAAAATGAAGTGGACCTCATTTTTGGGGCACACAGCCTTAGAGTAGACCAGATGGCAATGTTGATCAGGGAGTGCAGCGGCATTGTCTGTCTGTGTCTTCCCCATGCAAAGGTTGCAAACTTAAACCTTTTTCCAATGGTAAAAAACAACACAAGCCAATACCAGACCGCCTTCACAGTATCCATAGAGGCGGCCAAGGATGTCACCACAGGCGTTTCCGCCCAGGATCGATTAACAACCGTTCAGGCGGCCATTGCCGAAGATGCGGCGCCGGATGATCTCAATCGTCCCGGCCATATTTTTCCGTTACAGGCAAAACCCGGGGGCGTCCTTGAACGCGCCGGGCATACCGAGGCCACAGTTGATCTTATGAGCCTGGCGGGGTTACCCCCATACGGGGTTTTATGCGAACTTACAAATCCCGACGGAACCATGGCCAGGCTTGCTAAAGCTGCACAGTTTGCTATAGATAACGGCTTTACGATGCTCACGGTTGAAGATATCATAAATTACAGACTTGGGGTACAAACGGTTAAAGCATCATAATTTTTTCCCGGCATCCGCAAACTTTTTTTTGCCGGATGCCGGAAAACAAAAATTCGTTCTCCTGGTGTAACGCCTTTTTCGCCAATTCATTAAAAAGTTTTGACTTTTTTCATAAATCTATGTTAAATAATTTAATTATTGTGCTATTTTGTTCTTAAATAGGTAATGTTCAATAATCCGGCTGAACTTCATTCATTTAATATCCAGAAGCGACTCAAGTACCTAAACAGTATTATTGAACGGTATTCTTACGTTAAGTTCTATTTCTCAATACATAGCAATTTTTATGTGTAATTTTGAGAGATCTTAACCATACGGAGGAAACTTCATTGAACGATTTTTTAAAAAATCTGAGAAATTCCGGTAAAAAGGAGACCTCGTCCATAAAAAAAAACATGGACACCAACTACTTTACGCCCGGAGAACGGCGTATCCCAAAAGAAAGACGACCCTCCGCCTTTACCCGGTCCAATGCCATACCGGAAAAAGAAGCAAGGAAACAGGAACTCGATGACCTGATTCCGGTTATTGCCGAAAACACCACGCAACTGGTCAAAGAAATCGGCCGGTTGGCAGAGGTAAGTGAGATCATCATGGAATCCCAGATACGCCAGCAGAATGCCATGGCTGATTTTTTTGAATCCTTGAAAACGCTTATGGCAAACAGGCAAACGGTGGATGACATGCCGATTGCAACGACCAGCTACGCCTCGGGCACCCATTACACCAAAGATGACATCATCGCCACCATCAACAGGATGCGGGATCAGGGCGCCACATTTTCAACGATTGCTGAATATCTAAGAGATAAAGGCATTCCGACCTTTTCTGGCCGGGGGCAATGGCATGCCCAGACCATTCACAGGCTTTGCAAACAAATTTAACCTTTATTCCACCTGTATTTAAATTGATGCATTTAAGCTTAGTTTAATATTCACAACCGTATATTTTTTATATATGATAATCCCCGCCTTTACATTTTTATGTAAAACCATATCTGCCTTTGAATAAGGAATATAAAAACCGCTTTCAAGCAGACAATAAATATTGGGGGGATGACTATGGCAAAATCCACTTACTGGGCAGATTCCTACGTAGATAAATGTTGCAGCGCCCAGGCGGCCCTGAAACATATCCGGCCTGGTCAACGCGTATTTATAGGCTCATCCTGCGCTGAGCCCCAGCATCTTGTCAAAGAGTTATCCGCGATCTCTGCAAGATTCACTGATCTAGAAATCGTGCGCCTGCTCAGCATTGAAAGTGGACCGCTGACGCTTATTGCCAATGAGCCCCACTCTCAGCAGTTCAACATCAGATCCTTTTATTTAGGGTCCTGCGGTCCAAGCATTATCAGAAAAAATCAAAGATTTATTACGCCTGCGAACCTGTACCAGATCCCACATCTGTTCAAATCCGGGCTCATGCCGTTGAATGCGGCGCTGATCCAGGCATCACCGCCCGATGACTTTGGGTGGATGAGTCTTGGCATTTCCGTGGATATCAATCTTTCGGCCTGTGAAACTGCTGATATTGTCATATGCCAGATTAACCCCCAAATGCCACGGGTCCTGGGCAGAAGCTTTATCCATGTTAATGATGTTGATTTTATTGTGGAACATGAGGCCCCGCTTTTAACCATCCAACCGCGTCCTGAGCATGAGTCCAACAATATTATTGCCAAACATATTTCACGTCTCATCGAAGATGGTTCAACCATCCAGACGAGTCTGAGTTTAACCTCTGGGGCAGTTATGTTGGCTTTGTCAGGTAAGAATGATATTGGAATTCATTCACAATACCTGTCGGATGCAATCATGCATCTTTTCTCCATTGGGGTGATCACCAATAAGAAGAAAGGATTTAATAACGGCAAGCTTGTTGCCAGCGCAGCCGTAGGCTCCTCATTGCTTTATGAGTTCCTTGACGACAACCCTTCCATTGAATTTTACCCATCGGATTATACCAACAACCCGGGAATCATCGGTCGCCACAATAAAATGGTCACGCTGAACACGGCCATGGCCATTGATCTAACCGGCCAGGTGGCTGCCGATGCCTTGCCGCTTAACAACTACACCGGGATTAACGGCCTACTTGATTTCACCCGGGGAGCAGCCATGTCCGAAGGTGGAAAATCCATCCTTATGATGACTTCCACCATGGATCACGGACAAAAAAGTCGAATCGTACCACGTATAGCAGAACACGCGGTGGTGGTGCCAAGGGGAGATGTCCAGTTTGTGGCAACAGAATACGGGCTGGTGAATCTTTTTGGTAAAACACTTCAGGAACGGGTTATGGCGCTGGTATCCATTGCACACCCGGACTTCAGGGATGAGTTGTTTGCCGCAGCCAAGGATATGGGCCTGATTAACAGTGACCGCAAATTTAAAGAAGCCATTAAAGGCGTCTACCCGCTTCAATATGAGGAAACCATTGTCATAAAAGATATTCCCATTACATTCAGACCGGCAAAACCGACGGATGAACGGTTTATCCAGGAACACTATTACACCATGAATCGTGGAGATATTGTTTCCAGGTTCTTTCATGAGAAAAAAAGTTTTGCCTATGATCAAATAGATACCACCTATGAAATTGATTATATCAATGACCTGACCATCGTCGCGACCATAGGCGAACTGGGATTTGAAAAAATTATTGCTGTGGGCGAGTATTTCAGAAACACGATCATCAACATGGCCGAAGTTGCTTATTCCGTATCAAAAGAATTCCAAGGCATGGGAGTTGCTGAAATCCTGCAGAAGAAACTCAATCAAGCGGCCATTGACAACGGTATTAAAGGACTGATCGCCTATACGTCTCCACACAACAAAGGCATGATCAGCCTTTTTCACAAGCAACCATATAAAATCACAACTGAAAAAAATGAAGACATGCTTATTTTAAGCTGTGTATTCAGTGAACCTAAAGAAGGTGACGATGATGACGGCGGTAAAGCCCTGGGAGACGCCATTCTATCCATGGGCTAAATTTTAGATTCTTGACACGCCTGAACCAAATCTCTTGTTTGGGAGCAAAGTTGCCCATATGTAAGAAGCAGATGGGTGGCTTTGCCTCCAAACACTAACTTTTTTTCACAAGCAACGCCACAGATTCTATATGATAGGTGTGGGGAAACATGTCCACAGGGGTTACTTCCAGCACGGCATAACGCGCAGCGAGCATCTCAAGGTCCCTGGCAAGGGTTGCAGGATTGCAGGAGACATAAACGATTTTTTCCGGTGAATGGGCCAACACGTGTCCCACCACATCTTTGTGCATGCCCACCCTGGGCGGATCAATGATAATCACATCCGGCTTTTCAGGAACCTGCCCAAAGACATCCTTGATGTCCCCTTCCAGAAAGGTACAATTATCAATGCCGTTCAAATTAACATTTTCCCTTGCGTCGACCACAGCAGAATGAACAATTTCAATTCCGTATATTTTTTTTGCCTGACCGGAAAGCCAAATGGGAATGGTTCCTGTGCCTGAATAGAGATCCAAAACTGTCTGGGATCCGTCAAGACCTGCATATTCACTAACTTTGGTATACAGTTTTTCACAGGCCCGGGTATTTGTCTGGAAAAACGAGTTTGCCGAAATTTTAAACTGATAACACCCGAGCATTTCGATGAGATGATCTTCGCCGTAGACAAGTATCTCTTCCTTGCCCGTGGAGACCCCGGACCGGGAATCAGTGATATTATTGACAATACAGCTTATCTGGCTGAATTTTTCCACAAGCGTTTTGCTTAAAGCTTCGATTACGTCAGATTTTCTTTCACTGGTCACAAGATTTACCATCCATTGGTCCCTGGCCACGGAATGTCTTAGCATGACAAAGCGCCAGAACCCTTCATGTCTGCGCAGATGATATGCAGCAAGCCCGGATTCGGCCACAAAGCCACGGATGGTCTCTAAAATGTCATTACCCAGGGCCGGCATAATATGGCAGTTATGAATATCAATCACCTTGTCAAAGGTGCCGGGTACATGCAGTCCAATGCCAAAGCCTTTTTTAACGGATTCATCAGCCAGTTCCTCCGGCATGAGCCAGCGCATGGAAGAGCAGGAAAATTCCATTTTATTTCGATATTCGTAGACGTAATCCGAGGGCACAACATCGGTGACCCGGACATCTTTTAAGCGCCCGATGTGCGCCAGCGACTCGACAACATGGCGCTTTTTGTACTCAAGCTGGCGCTCGTAAGGCAACTGCTGCCATTTGCAGCCCCCGCAAAACCGGTTGTACTCGCACCTTGCCTCCTGGCGAAGAGGCGAAGGGGTGACAATACTGATCAGCCGCCCTTCGGCCCAGGATTTCTTTTTTTTGGAAATCTTTACAAAAACCCGGTCTCCGGGAACACAACGGTCCACAAACACGGGAAACCCTTCGGGTTTGGCCAGACCTTTGCCGCCATAGGCAAGGTCAATGATGTCAAGTTCGTAGGTTTTTCTTTTTTTAACGGGCATTTTATACTATATCTTGGATCATATGGTTGAAGTAAAAAAAGTTGGCTAATATACAAAGATATGAGCACAAAAACAAGATGAAAATAATAGAAACAATTTTTACAGTTGATGAATTGACCCTGAAAGGCACCCTTCATCTTCCCCCATGCCCTATGCCGCCCCTTGTTGTGGGGTCCCACGGCCTTGAAGGCAGCCGGAACTCGGCAAAACAGCTGCTGTTGTCAAAAGTTCTGCCTACAAATAATATTGCGTTTTTCCGTTTTGACCACAGAGGATGCGGCGACAGTCAGGGCAGTTTTGTCGACGACACCAGTATTGAAAAACGCGCAAGGGATTTTTGTGCGGCAGTGGGCCACGTGCTTGACATGGGGGTTACATCAAACCGGATTGCCCTGTTTGGCTCCAGTATGGGCGGTGCCACCTGTATAAAGGCCTGGCATGACCTTGAATGTGCAGGATTCAGGATTCAGGGTGCTGTGTTGTGCGCCTCCCCCGTGAACACCCGGACCATAAAAAGGATACCTCTGGCAGGCAATGGCAAGCGCCCTGCCCTTTCATTGGATTTTTTCAAGGAGAACCTTTTATATGATCTTTCCAACCATGCAAAGGTGTTGCATCATGTCATGATTTTCCACGGTCGTGCCGATGAGGTGGTCCCGATGGAAAATGCAGAGATCCTCTATGCCGCCATGCAACCGCCCAAAGAGATGATCCTTCATGACGGCGGCGATCACCAGATGAAAAACCGGGCACACCAGCAGGATTTTGAGGAAAAAATGACAGCCTGGTATAAATCTGTATTCAATATATAACAGACATGGGCTGACCTGGTCTATCTACACCCAGGCTTCGGCCTACAACAAAGATAGAAAGAATCCAGCTACTTGCTGGAGACTTTCATATAAGCCTCACTCCCATATAGAGCAACCCCATATAATTTGCCAGGTCAAATTTCGGTGGCTTGTGTAATGATCTTGTAAAACCTTAAGGATATTCCGGACAGGTACTGGTACGGCAGCCGACCCGAATTGATCGAGTTGAAAAAGGCATTGCTGGAGCTGATTGACAAATATTCACCCAAAGCCGCCTTTATATACTGTACCTGCATTGTGGGTATCATTGGTGATGACGTGGATGCGGTCTGCCGCCAGGTGGAAGAAGAGACCAACATTCCCGTCATCGCTGTGCACTCTGAAGGATTTAAGGGCACCAAAAGAGACGGGTACAAAGCCGCCTGTGACGCCTTGTTCAGTCTGATTGAAAGAAACAAGGAGCCCCAGGTCACCATCCCCGACTCCATCAATATCCTGGGAGAATTCAATATTGGCGGAGAGACATGGATCATAAAAAAATATTATGAAGCCATGGGGGTAAAGGTGGTCTCCGTGATCACCGGAGACGGCCGGGTGGAGGAAGTGATGCAGGCGCGCAATGCAGCCCTGAACGTGGTCCAGTGTTCAGGTTCGGTCACCCACCTGGCAAAGCAGATGGAAAAAGAGTACGGCATTCCTTTTATAAGGGTCTCCTACTTTGGCATTGAAGACACTTCGGATGCCCTGTACCAGGTGGCGGTACACTTTAAGAAATCCACTGAGATCTTAAAAAAGACCCAGGATCTGAATAAAAAGGAAGTACAGGCCATTGTTCCCCGCCTGGAGACCATGAAAAAAAGATCTTGCAGGCAAAAAAGCCGCCATATACGTGGGCGGCGCCTTTAAGGCATTCTCCCTGATCAAGGCATTGAAAACCCTGGGCATGGAAGTGATCCTGGCCGGCTCCCAGACCGGTACCAAGGAAGATTATGAGGTGCTCCGGCAGATGTGCAACGACGGCACCGTAATTTTAGATGATTCACCCCCCCCTGAATTGGCCAAATATGCCGTTGAGAAGGACGCGGACCTGTTTATCGGCGGGGTCAAGGAACGCCCCATTGCCTATAAAATGGGCATCGGGTTCTGCGACCATAACCACGAACGAAAAATTCCTCTGGTGGGATTTGAAGGCATGGTTAATTTTGCAAAAGAAGTACACGAAACCGTGACAAGCCCGGTATGGGATCTTGTACCCAGGCGGCAGAACCCGGCCGGAAAGGAAAGTGCGATATGACCACGAGCAAACTTAATAAAGAGACACCTTCATATACCCCCACCCAGAATGCGTGCAAAATGTGCACGCCTCTCGGGGCCACACTGGTGTTCCAGGGAATTGAAGGCAGTGTGCCCCTGCTCCACGGCTCCCAGGGGTGCTCCACCTATATGCGGCGATACCTGATCTCCCATTACAAGGAGCCCGTGGATATTGCCTCATCCAACTTTACCGAAGAGACAGCCGTCTTCGGCGGCGGTGCCAACCTGAAACTGGCCATTGAAAACGTGACACGCCAGTATGCACCGGCCATGATTGGTATAGCGACCACGTGTCTTTCTGAAACCATTGGTGATGATGTCCAGTTAATTTTAAACAGCATGGGCAACGCCATCGGGGACACTGCCCTGGTCCATGTATCCACACCATCATATACCGGCACCCACGTGGATGGATTTCACGGAGCCGTGGCCGCAGTGGTGGACCGCTTCAATCCGCAGGGAACAAGGACCGTGAACGGGTCTAAGGAAGGGGAATCAATTAACCTGTTTCCCGGCATGCTCTCCAACGAAGATCTGCGGCCTGAAATCATCATCGGCAACTCCAAAGGATATGCCATGGCAAGACGGCTGAAAATCCCCATGGTCCGGGTGGGATTTCCCATCCATGACCGAATTGGCGGCTCGCGTATCCTGCACGTCGGCTACAAAGGGGCACTGCAGTTGTTTGACAATATTGTAAACACAATTCTTACGGCAAAACAGACTGAATCCAGAATAGGATACTCATACATGTAAAATTGGGCATGATCACCCCGTCCGCACTTATGGATATGATAGAGACCCTTTTAATCCGTCTTCCCGGGCTGACCCTGGAATTTCACGGGCACAACGACCTTGGCATGGCCACGGCTAATGCCGTGTCTGCCGTGGATGCCGGCGCCAAGGCCATCAGCGTAACCGTCAACGGCTTAGGGGAACGGGCAGGCAATGCGCCCCTTGAAGAAACCGCCATGGCCCTGTTCGGCATTGGTGCAAAAAAAAGTAATATGCACCTTTCAGGACTTGCCCAACTATGCAATACCGTGGCAAAATTTTCAGGACAGCAGATCCATCCTGCCAAACCCATTGTGGGATCAAGGATATTTTCCCATGAATCCGGCATCCATTGCGCCGGCCTGTTAAAAGATACAAACTCCTATGAATTATATGACCCTGAGCAGGTGGGCCGAAGCAAGTCAAGGCAAATGGTTATAGGTGTGCATTCCGGGTCGGCTGCCATAAAACATGAACTTGCCCACCGGAATATCGACATTGATACCGATGTCGCCCAAAGGTTGTTGCCCCGGGTCCGGGCCGCGGCTGCCGCAGGAAACAAGCCCGTGACCCCGGAGCAGCTTGAGAACATCTATCATCGGACACTGTGTGATAGGTAATAGGTTAATCGACTAACCCTGTTCTTCCGCAGTGCATGGCACCCTTATGCGAAAAACCAAGTTTTTTAAGGTTAACTTTTCTGTCACCCCTAATCAAATATACGCCCCCTTGATACTCGGCAAGCCGGTTTTATAATAAGGAAGATACGTTTTATCCGTGCATAAAATTCATTCACCATAGCTATAATAAAGGAGTATAGACTTGAAAGTTATCGGATTTAATGGAAGTTCGAGAAAAAAAGGGAATACGGCCTGTTCCATGAACATCGTCTTTGATCAACTTGAAAAGGCCGGTATTGAAACGGAAATGATCCTGGTTGGAAAAGAGAAAATCCAAGGCTGCGTTGCCTGCCACGGCTGTGTCAAAAATCAGGATGAAGCCTGTGCGTTTAAAGATGATCCCGTAAATGAATGGATCCAAAAAATCAAAGAGGCCGACGGGGTTTTACTTGGCTCCCCGGTTCATTTCAGCGGTGTTGCCGGGACAATGAAATCCTTTCTTGACAGAGCCTTTTTTGTGGCCTCGGTCAACGGCGGGCTGTTCAGACAAAAAGTCGGGGCTACGGTTGCTGCGGTCAGGCGCTCTGGGGGGATCTCCACTTTGGAAACCCTTAACCATTATATCAACTATTCCGAAATGGTCATGCCCTCTTCAAACTATTGGAATGTGGCCCACGGCCTGACGCCCGGACAGATGGAAGAAGATGCAGAGGGGAAGCAGATCATGGAGGTGTTGGGCCAAAATATGGCATGGATCATGAAAATCATCGCCCATGGAAAAGAACAGATTCCCGCCCCTGCCCCGGCACGCAAAATAATGACCAATTTTATCCGATAATTTAAAGCCTTAACGATTGCGGATCTGCCCGACAAAAAAGATTTCATTTCCAATGATCCTCTTTTTTAATTTCAGGCGGCAACTTAACGGACGGCAGCCTCGACGGTGCCGTCACTCACCACAATAAACGGAGCCCCCAAAAACGGAAAAACCGCCGATATTGGGGTTAAAATAATAAAATTTCAGAAATTATATGAGGAATATAAGGCCCCGTAATATCTATTTAACCGGACCGGCAAGATTTTGAATACTGCGACCAATTCCAAAAAAATGAATTAAGGGTTTCAAATAGGTTCCAGTGAACCCTACAACGCGTAAGGCTTGTTTTTTCACAGCAAAATTGATTAGCAATTATCCTTATTTTTTTAAATTAGTATTTTCCCATTGACCTGTTTATGGAGTTGCAGTGAACAAATTAATTATATTCGACCTGGACGGAACATTGGCAGACACACGGACTGATCTTGGGCGTGCTGTTAATTTGGTCCGCAAGTCATACGGACTTCCTGAATTTCCTATGGATAAAATTGTTGGGTATGTTGGCGGCGGACGCACTCAGTTGATGGAAAAATCACTCCATGACCAGCCTGAAAAAGATATAACCGGCGCGTGCAATCGATTTACCGAATATTATGTAAGGAATCTTGTTGTGGATACCCGGCTTTATGATGGCGTCTCAGACACGATAAAGACTCTCTGGGGTAAGGGATTTTTTCTGGCAGTTTTGTCCAACAAGCCCGGCGATATGTGCCGCAAAATCACCGCTTTTTTTGGACTGGATCAATATCTGATTACAACCTTGGGTGGCGGTGATGTTTCTACAACAAAGCCTGAGGCAGAGGGCTTTTATGAAGTGCTGCGAATTGCCAGAAAAAAAGGCTTCAACGGAAAAAAAGAAAACACCTGGATGGTCGGAGATCATCATACCGATTTACAGCTTGCGCTGAATGTTGGGATCAACAGTATTTTTTGCAATTTCGGTTTTGGAAGCAGATTGGAAATGAACCCTGATTTTGAAATTGAAAGGTTCAAAGAAATAAAATCAATCATAGTCTGAAATTTTTTTTAGGGGACATTCAGGGACGATTTTGGACGGTACTTTAATTTCTACAATTCCAGGCTCATTTAAAAATTTAAAGCCGGGGGGCTTGATCTGGCCTCCCGGCGTAACCGGCATCGTACCCTCTTTGCTAATCATCTTTGTTAATACGAACC
Organism: Desulfobacter curvatus DSM 3379; assembly: GCF_000373985.1. Classification (GTDB taxonomy): domain Bacteria; phylum Desulfobacterota; class Desulfobacteria; order Desulfobacterales; family Desulfobacteraceae; genus Desulfobacter; species Desulfobacter curvatus. Next base: position 27,413 of record NZ_KB893070.1, on the reverse strand, counting down.
TTCATTGCTTTTGCACCCCGCTTCTTCTTCCTCTAATTGACGGGTATACTCAGCGATCTTCTCCAAGAGTCCTATAATCTGCTTTAAAGAACGGATCACGGCTTCTTCGCCGTGATCCAATGACATCTGACGAGTGATTTTTTCTAAAAGCTTGTCATACCCTTTGATGCCGCCACCCATTGACTCTGAATTTGTGGCGTGGATTGCAAGGTCGATAACCGTGGACACTTCGCCCTCATTCATCCGGTCAGGATAAGTGGCTTTTTGCTTCATCTTTAAATCGTTAAAAAAGGCCATAATGTTGGGGTAAGAATCGTCTTGCATCGTTAATCCTCCTGTGCAATGGGTGTTACATCAATAATTTCTTCGCCAGTGAAAAGGTCCGGCTGCTTTTCACTGGCCACTTTATTATCAAGCTCTTTCTCATTGTCTGATTTATGAAAAATTCTTTACTCTTGTGCGTCAAGTTGTATCCAGATCTGTATACTTAACTTTATATATCCAACGGCATATCAAGATCGCACGGTTATGTAAAGCCGCATTAGAATTTTTGAATAGCTTTTTAGTCGCATTATAACGGTCTATTTTTGCAACCACTATCCGTTATCAAAATTTTGATTCAGCTTTTTAAGAAGTCTTAGAAGTTCTTTTTTTTCTTCCAGTGTGAAATTATTGTAGGCAACATTCTGAACCTCAGCGGATATTTCAGCAAATGTTTTTTCAATACTCAATCCTTTCTCAGTTAAACAAACATGTGTAGTCCGCTGATCACCAATGCCCTTGACTTTCGATACATAGCCCAGTTTTTCGAGTTTATTAACCAATGTGGTAATCGTTGACTTTTCTTTACCTAACAACGCTCCAATTTCTTTCATGCTCAAAGATTTATTATAATCATAGAGTACTGTTAGAATATTCCCATAAGAAGGTACAATATCATCAATACCTCTTTCATGAAGCTGCTTTTCAATAAATTTAACCATCTTCTTTTTTGTTTTACTCATAAAAAAGACAATGTACTTTTCTTTCATCATTTATCCTCAATTCATAATTGTTAATCCTAATTATATTATGTACTCGACAAATTTAACAAGAAAATAGTTTGACATGGAACCTTTTTCGCATTAATATTAGTTGGATATAGAACCATCAAAATAAAGGAAAGCAATATGAAGTCTATACAATTTAATGCGATGCAAATTTATGAGGAAGATACAGCTGTTTTTCAACGCAGAATCATCTCAAGAAACACCTTAGACTTGCCTGATGGTGAAGTCTTGATAAAGGTAAATTACTCTTCACTGAATTATAAGGATGCGCTTTCATCTATTGGTAATAAGGGTGTTACTCGGCATTATCCGCACACACCAGGAATCGATGCCGCTGGTATTGTTACAGAAAGTAGCTCCAGTCTCTTTAAAATCGACGATGAGGTCATAGTAACCGGGTATGATCTTGGAATGAATACTGCTGGTGGCTTTGGCGAATATATACGCGTTCCTGCTGATTGGATTGTACCTTGTCCTGAGTCTTTAACTCTAAAGGAGAGCATGATTTATGGCACAGCCGGTTTTACAGCCGCTTTGTCTGTTTACAAACTTATTAGGTCTGGCGTAAACCCTGAAGACGGTGAAATCCTTGTAACAGGGGCGACCGGGGGTGTTGGGAGTATAGCAGTAGCAATTCTAAACAAACTTGGATATGAAGTTATTGCAGCAACCGGAAAAATCCACGAAAAAGAACTCCTGCAATCCATTGGTGCAAAAGATATCATTGACCGCAGTGAACTAAATGACAGTTCTGATCGTCCGATGCTTAAAAGCAGGTGGGCAGGTGCAATCGATACCGTAGGTGGCAATACACTATCCACCGCTCTAAAAACGACCAAGTATTCTGGAAGTGTCACATGTTGTGGCAATGTGTCTTCACATGAATTCACAAGCTCAATATATCCTTTTATCCTTCGAGGAATTAATCTATTGGGAATTGACTCGGTCCAGTGCCCTATGGATTTGAGAAAGGATATCTGGTCTAACCTCGCAACTTCATGGAAGATTGACAGTCTCAATTCAAATATCACTGAAGTATCTTTAGAAGAACTCAATGAAAGAATTGATCTGATGCTTGCGGGTAAGCATGTAGGACGAACCATCATCAACCATAGCCTATAGCAGCATATTATTTCAGCATTCATTAAATGTTAACTATTTGAAATTCCTCTCTTTGATCATGAATGATTGAAAAAATTTTTTGAAAATACTTTAAGAACTCAACGCCTTTTCAATTATAACCCTGGACTGTAAACAACAATTTAGCGTCCTGAGCTGCATAGACTACCAACTTTATGCAGCTCTGTATTTTAATCCAAATTAAACGCACTGAGTGATAAAATCTTTCACCATCAGGCATACAGCTTCCAGATCAATTTTGCAGCAACGCCTAAAAGAACGATTGCAAACATCTGTTTAATCCATTTGGCTTTCATTTTCTCTTTCATTACCTTTGCACCGACCTGGGAGCCGATGATCACGGCAATGGATGTGACCACCATCAAGGTCCAGTCAAAATGTCCTTCAGCAACATGACCGGCAAAACCGGAAAAAGACGAAAAAATGACAACAAAGGCACTGGTTGCGGCTGCAATCTTGGTCTGATATCCCATGGCAATCATCATGGGCACAAATAGAAATCCACCACCAACCCCGAGAAGCCCTGCAATAAACCCAATAAAAAAACCAGCGACCCCCATAATAGTCATCCGTTTCCCTATGGGCATCATTTCGGTTTTTTCCGGCTGCCCGGAGCTGATCAGCATCTTTTCGCCTGTAAAAAGCATAGCGGCGGCAAAAAGCAGAATAAGAATATCCGTGCTGACCATCCTGGTAAAATAAGCACCTAACGGTGCTGCAATAAATGAGGATATGATCAGCGGAACAGCCCCCCGGACATCCACCATTTTTTCTTTAAGATAATAAACGGATGCGGATAATGCCGTGATGCCGTTTAAAAGCAGACCTGTTGGAATGGCAACACTTTTAAAATCAAAAGAAAACCAGTGGAAAACAGGTATATAAAGCATGGCTCCGCCCAGGCCAAGCATGGCGAAAATAAAGGACAAAGCCAGTATGATTAATGTGATGGCAATTAGAGCCGGCATAAGAGATTCCTTTTTTTAAGAAAGTCTGCCATAAACCAAGGGTAACTTTCTCTATTTGCTGTTGACAATACTGGATCTGAAACCCAGGTCGGCCGGCAGCTGCTATTCGTTGTAGATTGAACATCCCATACAGACTATTTTGCCATCCGGCTGAACCCGCAACTTGTTGACAAATGTCACCTCCCCGCAGGAATCACACCGTCTGGTTTCAAACAGTCCTTTCCCTTTCTTAACGTCTACGGTCTTTATCTCTCCGATATACTGACTGAAATATGCTCTTAGGTGGAAACAAATGGAAAAATTACAAAATAAATTCCTAAAATACCCACAAGGGTTCCGGCACCCTTTCTGAACCAAATTCCGGCACCGTTCCATGTGCTGTTTCCAAGCAGTTTTTTAACGGCAGCGGTCGAGCTTCCTGCAATAACAATGGGAATACAATGGCCAACAGCGAACAGAACAATCAAAATGATGCCGGTTGCCACTTTTGCCTGGACCGTAATAATTGCCAGTATCGGAGCGATAAATCCGAAAGTACATGAACCGGAGAGTACCCCATAGGCGAGCCCCAGGGCGAATGCTCCGAATTTACCCTTGAGATTTAAGCGGTACAAAAAGCTGCCGGACATGGAGCATTTTTCAACCCCCAGCATTCCCAATGAAACCCATATCAGGATAGAGCCTACCAGGATCTGCCAATAGTTGCCCACATCTCCAAGCATTCTTCCAAGCAGGGCACATACGATACCGATCAAGGCGATGGTGATGAAAAGCCCGGCTGTAAAAAGGACCGAATACACCCCCGCCTGACGGGGGTGTATCATCCTTTGCTGACCACCCACATAACCGACGATCAGAGGGATGGACGCCATATGGCAAGGGCTGAACAACACGCTGATAATGCCCCATAAAAAGCACCCGGCTGCCGCTATGACGATACCGCCGGTCATCCATTGATTAACGGTTAAAAACAAAGCATCCAGCATTGAATTATCCTTTGGTTTCCAAGTCTGGTTCTGACACTCCCATCTTCGTCAATTGCTCGACAATGGCCCTTTCTTCTAAGAAACCTTCATGGCGGTATACCTCTTCACCTTTCTCATTAAAGAAAATCTGAGTGGGAATGGCTCTTATTCCGAATCTGGGGGCTTGTTCCCGGTTCTCCCAAACATCAATAAAAACAATATGCGCCTTGCCTTCATATACTTTTTCAAGCTTTCCCATAATCGGGGCCATCATTTTGCAAGGGATGCACTTTTTAGCCCCAAGGTCGACCATGGTAACTTTTCCTTTTTCCGGAACCATGGAAAAATCCTGGGCATAGACAATTGATATAGAAAGAAAAAGCGAAACCAGAACAGTCAATCCAAATAGTATTTTCAATATTATGATATCCTTATTTTAAGTGTTCAGACCTTTTTTCACTTCTGTTTTGACCGTTTCAAGATCAACGGGGTTCAGATTAAAATCCTTGTTTTTTTCAATGCCCAGATCCGTGATAACCATATAGTTTTTATTCTCAATTCCATTCTTTTCAAGAATCGCTTTGGCACATCCCACCTGGCATCCGTCAATCACCACAAGATTATCAACATCTTTTACGGACTGGACAAAGCCGCTGAGCTGTCCGCCGATACCGGCCAGACAGAACATTTTCCCAACCCCTTCCCGGGTCAGATCAATGGCAGCCTGGTTGGAAAGTTGCCCCACGTTGGAACCACCGGAGCAGGCCAGGATCATTGTATTATTGTTTGAACAACAGCAATCTTCAGACATTTTTTTCTCCTTTCTTTTGATCGTTTTTCATTAAAGCTTTCTTTTGGGACTACTTGGTAATCCAGGCCTTGATGTCTTCTTTTTTAGGCGCCAATGCAGAGTTGTCTTTCCGGACTGTACCGGTCTGGGTTGTATTTGAACTCATATCCGCCTCTTTTTTCTACATGGGCATATAACGATACATATGATTAATTTTTTCTAAACCTTTACGCTTTGCCGACAATATCGTGCCGGTCAATTCCCGGGAGAATCTTATTCAATTCTTTAATCTCACGCTCATCCTCCAGCCAGTGTTTCAGGTTTCCGATCATGTTGGCGGCAAATGGTGAACTGCTGCCGTCAGACAAAGAATAGTTTACCCACAATCCATCTTTAAACCCTCTGATCAGATCTGCGTCCTCTAAAATCTTCAAATGTTTGCTTGCCGTGGACTGGGCGATTCTTAGAGCCTCCTTTATTTCGCAGACACACATTGGGCGATGTTGAAGCATTTTCATCATTTTCACCCGGTTGGGATCGGATAATGCTTTCATAACTTTGATAAATGTTTTCATAATGATCCTCCCCTACACCCTTTGCCTTTCTTTCATAAATCGTTAAAAAGGAATATATAAATATAACAAACTACTGTCAAGAATTAAAGCCCCCAATAAAGAATTGGGAACTGCCCGGGTCAGTGTCGGCCATAATTTTTCCGAAGAGACCTGCCTGGGCCTGAATCTTGACTGGCATAATGCCGACGATGATACCATTTACGGCAAAACAAAATGGCAGCTGGACAATTATCGGCGGGAAAAAATTTTCCCCACATCGGAAACAGATGACACTCTGGTCCATAACCGGGAAAATGAGGATGAGAATACAGCCGTAAGTCTTGAATTCAGCACAAAAAAAGAAAAATATTTTGCCAACGGGCTGGTTTCTTATGATAACACAGATCATGTTTACAGGTATCTGGCAAAAAAGCTTGATTCCAGTTACAGCACAACCAGTTCCTATTATGACTACCAGGAAGACAGTGATCAGGACAGGTTCCTGACCAGAGCATCTGGTGGTTACAATTTTTTGTTCAACACAATAAAGTATATCCCCACCATTGGCGGAGATTATGAAAAGATTTCCTTTGATCTGGTTAAATCATATCCATGGTCTCCGACACCATTGTCCGCTTCCCAGGAAAGTGCGGTTGCCAAAGGCACCATGGACGCCGAAAGGGAACGGTTCGGCATTTTTCTAAATAATGAGCTGGACTTCAGCCGGCAGTGGGAATTGAGCTTCAGCGGCCGTTTTGACCAGGTGGATTATGATGTTAAAACCCTGGAATCTAACCAGGTGACCAACAGTCACTCCGATTTTTCCTGGGATATCACGCCGGCCTATCATCTCAATTCAAACGCGACTGTCTATGCGTCGCTTTCTCAATCCTACTGGTATCCGGTACTGTATTACTATAAATACGCCATGGAATATGCCACAGATGAATATACAGCCGATGATTTGAAACCTGAAAAATATCAGACCCTGGAATTGGGGTATAAGCAGTATGTCAGCGCCAAGCTCAGCCTGGCTGTCACAGCCTATTACATGCAGGTGGATGATAAGTTCCTCTCCCTGTATGATTCAGATGCTACCAGCGATTGGTTAGGGTACAGAAACGTGGGGGATTCCGAACATATGGGCCTTGAGTTGGAAGCCTCAGGCCGGATCAATCCTGTGGTGGGTTATCGCCTCCAAGGTGCATATCAAAATGCCGAGTGGGACAATGCCATATTCAAACCGTATATCTGGGGGGCGACATCTGATTCCAACAGCGAGAATGTGGATATCTCAGGCCAAAAAGTACCCCATGTCCCCGAATTTACCGGGACTTTTGGATTGGACTTTTATTTTCTGGATAACTGGAAATTCAGTGCCGATGTGAACTATTACGGCAAGCAGTATGTGGACGTTCTGAACCGGTACGAGATCAACGATTATGTCACCGCCGATCTTAAACTGACCTATACCGTCGAAAAATTTAAGGTGTGGGTGCTGTGCAATAATGTATTTGGCCAGGAGGAGTATAACTATTTCAATGAGACCGGGAGAAGGAATTCCGACGGGACCCCATATAATCAGTACTATTATCCCATGAGCGGCCGGTACATTGAAGCCGGAATCTCCTTTGAGTTCTAACCCGGCATGCAGTTTTTCATAAAAAAAGGTCTTGCCATTATCATTCTGACAGTCTTCTGGGTTCTCCCCGGCACGTCAATAGCAACTGCAGCCCCGGAGGCCTGGCAGACCATTGTGGTGAAAGATGCCAACGGCACACAGATAGAGATCGGACTGCCGGTGAAACGCCTGGTAGTCCTGAACTCTGACGCGCTGGAGGTCATCCGGTCTTTAGATGCGTCTGATCTTGTGGCCGGGGTATATTCCGGGATTTCGAAAAACGGTCTGTTCTGGCCCAAGCTCAATGGCAAACCCAAGGTAGGGTCCTGGAAAGAGATCAATTACGAACAGGTTGTGGAAGTTAATTCCGATGCCGTGCTCTGTTACGGCTCCCGGCCCGGCAGGGACATGGAAAAAAAGCTTGCCCCTTTCGGCATTCAGGTGATTCGGCTTGATTTTTATAAACCCGCCACCCTTATAAAAGAGGTTTTAATCCTTGGCCGGATTCTTGGTAAGGAACGAGAGGCCGAAGATCTGGCTGCATGGTATGGGGACCACATGAACCATATTGGGCGTTTTATAGAAAAAATGCCTGCCCGCCCAAACGTCTATATAGAAGGGAATTCAAACTACCATACCGCAGCACCCGGAGCCGGCGGCCATGACATGTGTGTATCATCCGGGGGAAACAATATCGCCGGGGCATTGTCCATTCCTTATCCTGAAGTGACATCGGAGTGGATCGTGACAGCCAACCCTGATGTGGTGGTTAAAGTCACCACAAAAAGCGCCGGCGGATCATGCTACAGCATGGCGGATGCACGAAGTTTTGAATCCATCCGGGCCGATCTCATGGACAGACCGGCATGGTCCCACACCAACGCCGTCAAAAGTGGCCGGGTCCACGTGATCGCCAACGATATCTGGACCGGGCCCCGGGCAGTGGTCGGCATGTACTACCTGGTCAAATGGTTCTTCCCTGACACATCCCCAAGTTTTCATCCGGACCAGTTGCACAGACAATACCTTGAAAAATTTCAGAAAATCCCGTATCAAGGCGTGTATGTCTATCCCGAATAACGGCCATGGCCGACCTGGTCTATCGGCACCCGGGCTCAACCCACAACAAAAGTTGAAAGATCTGTGTGGGTTACACATATTTTCTTGTAAAAAAGGACGCCTGTGAACGGATGAATGATCTTCAGGACCGATATCGAAGGCGAGGCACAAGAAAAATTCTTTTCATTTTTTTCCTTTGTCTTCTACTGGCCGGTATGGCGGTCGCTGGCCTTTGCCTGGGGGCTTCAACCATGGGGTTTTCCCAGTCTTTAAACGCATTGTTCACCAATACCGGACGTGCCTCGGCCATCATCTGGCAGCTTCGGCTGCCCAGGATTGTTATGGCCTTTCTGGTGGGAATCGGCCTTGCCGTGGCCGGCAGTGTGTTCCAGGCCATTTTGAGAAATCCCCTGGCATCTCCCTACACCCTGGGGATCGCCTCAAGCGCCGGATTCGGGGCTGTAGTTGCCATTGTTTTCGGCGGCTCCCTGTATGGTCAGTATCTGGTTGCAGGCTCTGCCTTCTTTTTTTCCCTTGCCGCCTCTTTTCTTATCCTGGGGATTGCCAGGTTAAAAAACGCCTCCCCCGAGGTCATGATCCTTTCGGGGATTGCCATCATGTTTCTTTTTTCGTCCCTGTCTTCTTTTTTGCAGTACATGGGCACAGTGGAACAGGTGCATGAAATCGTATTCTGGTTTTTTGGCAGCTTGACCAAGGTGGGATGGCCGGAAATCATGGTGGCTGCCGTGATGATCATTTTGCCGGTGCCCCTTCTGATTAAACTCTCATTTGATTTAAATTTGTTGGCCGCAGGTGACGAATCGGCAAGCGCTTTGGGTGTCAATGTCACAGGTATCCGGACCACGGGAGTGATCCTTGCTTCTTTGATCACTGCCGCCGGCATCTGCTTTACCGGTGTCATTGGTTTTATTGGCCTTGTTGCGCCCCATATCGCCCGGATGATTGTGGGCAGTGACCATTGGTATCTTCTACCTTCCTCAGCACTGATCGGCGCCACTCTGGTCTTGGCGGCAGACACGGTTGGACGCACCTGCTGGGCGCCTCAGGTGATTCCGCTGGGCATTGTCACCTCCTTTATCGGCGTACCGTTTTTCTTTTACCTGCTCATGAAAAAAAAGAAGGCGTACTGGTAATGCTTCAAGTTGACGCCCTCTCGTTTGGATACAAAAAAAGAACCATCCTTACGGATATAAGCCTGAAGGTTCACAAAGGACAAATGGTCAGCAAGTTCTGCTTGCCAGGGCCATTGCCCAGGACACCGACATTCTTCTTTTGGACGAACCGACATCCAACCTGGATTTAAAACACCAGCTCGAAGTGCTTGAGATGATTTCAAGCCTGGTTAAGACAAACCAGATGGCGACCGTTCTGGCCATGCACGACTTAAACCTGGCCTCCCGGTTTTCCCACAGAGTGGTGATGATGAAAGAGGGTCAAATTCTTTGTTCGGGCACACCCGGTGAGGTTATGACGCCGGAAAACATCAGCACCGTATATGGCGTTCACGCAGTTGTCAGTCAGAATGAGGGACATCCCTATATTCTGCCCACGGGAACCGTTGGGTAATTCATGATTGCTGTCCTGGCCGCTGCAGCCCTCTCCACGCTGAAATTCCTGGTCGCCATGGTACCGGTTTTCAGCGTTGGTGTGATCGTGGCGGAGTTTATCGTGGCACTTGGCTGGGTGAACAAAATAGCCTGGATCACCCGGCCCCTGACCCGCATAGGACACCTTAAACCTGAATGCGGAGCAAGTTTTTTAACCGCTTTTCTCTCCCCTTCGGCGGGCAACGCCATGCTGGTCAGGCACCATGAGGCAGGACTTATTACCCGCAAGGAACTGATCATCGCAGCCATTGTCAATACCTTTCCCGGCATTGTCATGCACTGGCGCACCGTTCTGCCAATAGCCATCCCGCTCATCGGCATATACGCCTTTGTATATTACGGCTTTCTGCTGCTGGTCGGGCTTTTAAAAACCATTGCAGCAATGTTGGCTGGCCATTTCCTTCTTGAACCGGATAATGCGCACGCCATTATACCTTCAGCCGAAAAACAGGTGGGCGTTTCCCCGTCATGGGCGCTTTGGGTTGAAAGTGCAAAAAAAAGCCGGAAAATTATTATTCGTGTTATAAAAACAACCATTCCGGTGACAGCGGTCATGTTTGTGCTTATTCACGCCGGCATGTTTGATTATTTAAACACATGGCTTTCCGGTCTTACTGCATTTCTGCCGCTGTCTCCCAAGGCTCTTTCCATTGTGGCCACAAGGCTGGCCAGCAATGTGGGAGCATTCACTGTGGCCGGCAATCTATTGTATGCTTCAAAGCTTTCCGGCCGGGAAGTTGTGTTGTCACTACTGGTTGGCAATCTTCTGGCCAGTGGGATCAACCTGAGGTTCCTCATCCCCTATTATTTAGGGATTTTCGGCCCGGGGACAGGATGGCAGGTGCTGGCTGTCTCAACGGGATTGCGCATGGCAATCATGGCTGCCCTGATTTGGACTTTGTTTGTAATTTGGACCTGAGAGTAACCACGGACCTGCCAAAAAGATAGAAAGGATAAAACCTATGGATTGGGATTCAGTTAGAGAAGACACCTACTACATGGGCCGCAGACTGGAACAAGAGGCCCGCAAAACCAATGACCCGGGAAAATGGACGTGCTATGCGGATCTTAAAACCCGAAAAGGCAGCTATACGTTGGGTGTCCACGGATATATGAATGCAGCCAATATATATGAAGCCAGAGGAGAGATGCAGAATGCAGTCGCTTCGCTGGAAGCAGGGCTTGCTGCAGCCATGAAAGCGGACAACAGGGATTTAGCTGTAATCCTGACTTACCGTTTGGCGCAGATATTTGAGAATGAAGAAAATTGGGATGCCGGTATTCATGCGTGTGAACAGCTTGGACGATTTTGTACAGAAAAAGATGCCCATTTCCAGGCTGCGGATGCATTTGAGCATGCCGCAGAACTCATGGCCCTGGCAGGCAGGGATGTCAGCGGGTACAACGCCCCTATCTCGCACTGGCAGAAAAACATTCAGCATTGGGAAAATCATGGTCATGACCATGATGCCGTCTGGAGCCGGACTCACATAGACCTTTATAAAAAATTGTTCAGGGTGAATTAATGATCGGGCTGCTTTTCCACGGACCTGAAGTATTTGATTCCGGCTGGGCTCAAAGGGTGATCAAGGTTCTTGAACCTCTTTGCACCGTTCGTTGCGTCCTGGCAGGGACCATGGGCCGGACAGCCGTTTTCGACAGCGGTCTCGACGGTATTGAGTTCTGGGAGCAGATGCCGGGTGCATGCCTCAAGGAACTCTCCCAGGCCACGGACATGGTGATCATTGTTAACTACGGCAAGTCGGTTGAATCAGGGCTTGTTTTTGGCGGCATGGTGGTTGACCGCGCCAGGATCAACACCCCGGTGGTTCAGGTGGAGTGTGCGGGGCCTTTTTGGGTGGAATGGCAGTCAGGGTGCCCCTCTTTCATTATTGATACCCTGACCGGGTTAAGTCTTTCCCAAAGGGAAAAAATTGAGATCGAGTCCTCGGTATGGAGCGAAAACGGCAGAATTTACCGCCGTATGACAACGGCGGAAGCAGGCGATTTTGTACTGGTGAACGGGATCATGGTGGGCCGGGCCTTAGGAAGCGAAGTGGTAATGGCCTGCCAAAACGGTCACCTCTGCGACATCAAGGGTGTGGATGTCAAGGCCCACGGCATTGAAAAGCTGGACCGGCTGGGCGGTGTTGACCTGAAATCGGCCAAACTGGCTTCAACCCCTACCATCCGTCGTACTTGTTTTTCCCGGCGCACGGTAAAAAGCAACGGCAGCGGTATGGTGTTTATCGATCATGCCGGCATGCATGTGTATCAACTTGCCAATGAAGCACGCGGGGTTGTCACCGTAGGCGACGACACCACGGTGGTGGCTGCGGATATTCTATCAAGATTCGATATTCCGGTTATCGGCATTGTGGATGGGGACGAAGACGTAGTCCTGAAAAACGGTACCTTCGCATCAGGATCGGTACGTTTGACCGTACGAAAAGACGATGAGTTCGGACTCAAGGTGCAGAATGCTGTCTTTGGCGGGGAAAAACAGTCTGACATAAGCTTTACGGATGCGTTGAACAAAATCCTTTCCCTGGCGGGAAACGATCTGGTGGACACCCAGTATTTTTAATTTCTTAACGCCAGACTCAACTTTTATATTCTAACAAGATCGGCCAATTGTAATGGTTTGCGGCTTGTCCCGAACCATATTTGAGTTGACACTTGGTTCAATGGGAGGCGAATTTGAGTTGACATAACCGTCATAATTTTTTCTTTGAAAAACCCTTTGGTTTGGGTGAATGGCTTTCTAAAGGAAAAATTATTGAGAAAAAGACACTGTCAAATATTGTAACGATATCACTGAGACGGGCGTCAAGTCATCTTCGTCCAGCGACATGTGCTACTGACAACTGGCATCATAAAACTTGCCAGTACATTCCTTGACTTCGATCTTAATCACACCAGTGGCCGCAAGCATATTTGAAGGAAACTCTTTTCCGGCTAAATTAGGGACATATTTTCCGACAATCGCATTCAATGCTTCAATCTTTTTTTCCTTTTCGCTGAGAAGACTCGCTTCTCCGTGAATGATCACACTCTTATATTCCGTGTTAACATCGCAGGGTTCATCCGCAAGCAAAAACTTTCCCTGACTCACCACTTCAAAACAGACTTTGCTGTTTCTTTGAATGTTCTCAATCTTTTGTCCCTTGCTTAATCCGTGTATATAGATCGTTTTTTCAGAATAAACAAAATGCACCGGTGTGACATAAGGGAACCCATTGTCGTTTAATGTTGCCAAATGTCCAACCTGAGCTTGAGTTAAAAGTGCAGTTATCTGATCTGTTGTTAGTTGGTTTGATTTCATCCGTCCTTGCATTGTTTTTTTACCTCCGGGTGATGATGTTCTCAGTTCGATCCCTTCCTTTAACCCATTTTCTTTTCAATGTATAATCCTTTTTTACTTTTACGCGTCAACATAAGGTATCTGTATTGCGGATACCAATGGGTGTGGGGCCAATGATGGCCGGTACATCGAATTCGTCTTCCAGGTATTGTGCGGCTTTCATGCCTTCATAGCGGTTCAGCGCAATGGTTCCGAGGGCATTGGCCGTGTCGGTCAGGTCTTCCACTGTTGTGTCCCCGTGGGAGACGTGGTTGCCTTTTGGCATCAACGGCGCATCAAAGGCTTCAATGTCAAAAAGGATAGTTGCATCCACCCGCATGGTTCACCGGATTCCACGCACTGGATATCACGGAATTCTCTCCTGATAACCGCGTCGTTGGTAATTTTTTCGGCACCTTTTTCACGCAGCATGTCCATCGGGGTTTCCTGGGGTTTGCCGCCGAGGATCAGGCGGGTGCAATCCGCCTTTGGATCGCAGCCATGGATAAAAATTTCCTGGTCATAAAAATAAGCCATTGCCGCAGCGGTATTCTGCTGGGTGGTGGATTTACCGATTCCGCCTTTGCCGTAAAATGCTACTTTTCTGGGCATGATGTCTACTCCTGTCAAAAAACAAGCATGGCGCCTCCAAATTTTATTAATAATATAAATTGGTTATACTTTAATGGCAAAACTGACCCAGGTTGTTGAGAAGTTAAAACAACTTTGGCTCTATTCTGAACCCCGAACATTGAGTTATTGACAAGTATACCCGCCATCAATAACCAATTCGCTTCCGGTAACGAATTTTGATTCGTCAGATACAAGATAAAGTATTCCATAAGCAATATCGATCGGTTCGCCAATATGTCCGATCGGATGTCGGCTGTCGAGTTGTTTTCTGAATCCCGGATTGTTTTTTCCCAATTCATCCACCAAAGGGGTCCAAATGAATCCGGGATGTACAGAGTTCACTCTTATATTATCCTTTGCATAGATTAATGCATCGTTTTTAGACATTAATCTGACAGCACCTTTTGACGCATGATAATGAGGGATATCTCCGGCCCCGATTAATCCATAAATCGAGGAAAGGTTTATGATGCTTCCCCCACCTGATTTCCGCATATGGGGGATGGCATGTTTGGTGCAAAAGAAAACTCCTTTTACATTCACATTCATAACGGTATCCCATTCATTTTCCGTTAATTCATCAGTTGGCTTATCCGCGCCCGCTATCCCTGCATTATTTACGGTTGCATCAAGTTTTCCGAATTCTTTGACTACGTTCCCATAAACTTTTTCAACCTCTTTTTCATTTGTTACATCAAGATGCCAGAATTTAACTGTTCCACCTGATTTCGTAATTTTATCAGCCAATTCTTGGCCTTCTTTATCAAGCAGGTCGGTTATGGCAACTTTCGCACCTTCCTTGGCCAGCAAAAGACAGGTTGCTCGTCCAATTCCCAATGCGCCACCCGTTACGACTACGACTTTATTTTCTACTCGTTTCATAATTTAACCGTCCTTATTTAAATTTAAATTGAATAATCAAACCGTTGACTTGTTTGCACTATAAGCTGTGTCAAAATCATATGAACGTTGCCGTAAGGCAGAGTGCTGTGATTATCATCAGTTTTTTTTACCTGTAATATCATGGTGCGAATACATATTGTTATAGGCGTTCCATGTATCATTTTTTTGCCTACCTTCTCATTTGGGCTGTACATCAGTTGCCTACCTTAAAAACCCGCAGGCACCTTGCCCGTTAAACAACAGTATTATCAACAAGTATGCCATTAATAATTTTGGGGGAAGAAAAGCTGTAACGCCTGGGTGGATAAAGTTTTGGGCAAAATGCCCCCAAGTGGGGAAGGCCGGAAAACAAAGTAAGTGCATCCTATTGGAAGACAGGGTGTAAAAAAAGATGACAGGTGCACACGGAGAGGAAAACATTTTTTGTCAAAAAATTTAAAGAAGATCTAGTTGCGGCCACCCGGCAAAGGGAGATCACTTTTGATACGGTGGCACCCAACGCCCATTTTACTTACTATTTCGAGCTTACACTTAATCTAAGGATACAAATTCGATTGTCCGCAAATTCACCTTTTCCCGCGCTGCAAATTCTGCTAGCGCGACGATTTGTTGGGTGTTGCGTCCTGTGGTTTCCCGAATTCCGGCATATACGGTATGCCCAGCCATCCGCCCGAATCCACTTGAAGCACCTGTTACCACGATTATCTTTTTCATGGCACGTCTCCTTCCTTTGACTAAACGATTCCACCGTTTACATAGATAGTCTGACCATTCACCCGTTGTCACGCAGTTTCCCGGCTGCAAGCCGAAGCGTATTGAATGTCCCTTTGAGATTAACGGCCACAATTTTATCGAACAATGCATCATCCGTATCGGACAGAGAGATCAGGCCCGGCTGCATGATTCCGGCATTATTGACGAGAATATCGACCCCGCCGTAAAGAGTGATGGCCTGGTCAAACATGTCGGCTACCTGCGCAGGCACGGAAACATCGGCCTGGATTGCGGTGGCTCGGCCCCCCTTGCCCTTGATGGCTTCCACCACGGCGTTGGCTGAATCGGCATTGCTCGCAAAATTCACCAGAACGGCAATGCNATCGGCGGTCAGGCGCTTGGCAACGGCCGCACCGATTCCGCGTGATGCTCCTGTAACGATAGCCACTTTGATTTCTTTGGATGTATTCATTGCAACCTCCTTTGGTTTGGATGCTTATCTCTTGCTTAACCAACAATATGTTACAGCCTGGAGTTTTTGGTAGACGCATAAGCAGAATATCGATACTGATTCTGTATGACAGTATTCGACGACTTATCCCTGCTGCGCGCTTTCGTCTGTATCGTGGAAAGTGGCAATATTTCTGCGGCGGCCCGCAAACTCCGGGTGACGCAACCGACGCTGAGCCGTTATTTGCAGATCCTGGAAGATCGCTGCGGAGCCGTATTGCTATTCAGAGATACGCACCGGATGCGCCTGTCTTCGGCGGGAAACCAGTTTTTACGGGAGGCCCAATCCCTTCTGGCCGCGGCG
>NZ_KB893070.1:0-10787 GCF_000373985.1 Desulfobacter curvatus DSM 3379 | reverse complement strand
CGTTGAAACTCCTGAGGATCCATTCTTTCAAATATTCGGCCAAACGTATCGTGGGACGGTATCCCATAAGGCAATTCCAGAAATTTTGAAAGCCACCGTTTCCGTTTTTTTCCAAAATTTTNAATTTGTTCATAAGTGTCAGCTCCGGCAACAACACCGCAAATGGCAATAATGATAACGTCAATTAGTTTATGGCATTTGTTATGATGTCGATGGTCTTCTATTTTTGCAAAAAATTTATCTATTGATTTGTCATGCATTGGCAACTCCCTATTTTTTGTTGCCTATATACATACACTATGTAATAGAAAAAATCTAGTGCAAATATCTCTTTTATTATCAAATGGTTACAATTTTTGATAATATATCCATTTGCCTTTGAAATTTTAGGCAAGGCTTAGCCTGCCTTTACAGTTTTTTACATGCGATAGCCCTGATCTATGATCCCTTTATTCCGGACAGTGCTCTCCCCTGCGTTTAAAGGCTCCGGGGTCATGATGAATGTTGCCGTAAGGCAGAGTGCTGAGATTATCATCAGCTTTTTTACCTGTAATACCATGGTGCGAATACATATTGTTATAGGCGTTCCATGTATCATTTTTTTTGCCTCCCTTCTCATTTGGGTTGTACATCAGTTGCCGACCTTAAAAACCCGCAGGCACCTTGCCCGTTAAACAACAGTATTATCAACAAGTATGCCATTAATAATTTGGGGGGAAGAAAAGCTGTAACGCCTTGGGTGGATAAGGTTTTGGGCAAATGCCCCCAGGAGGGGAAGGCCGGAAAACAAAGTAAGTGCATCCGATTGGAAGACAGGGTGTAAAAAAAGATGACATGTGCACACGGAGAGGAAGACATTTTTTGTCAAAAAATTTAAAGAAGACCTAGTTACGGCCACCCGGCAAAGGGAGAGCAGTTTTGATATGGTGGCACCCAACGCCCATTTTGCTTACTATTTAGAGCTTACACTTAATCTAAGGATACAAATTCGATTGTCCGCAAACCCACCTTTTCCCGCGCTGCAAATGCTGCGAGCGCGACGACTTGCCGGATGTTGCGTTTTGTGGTTTCCCGAATCCCGGCATATACGGTATGCCCGGCCTTTGCCAATCCCTGGACAAGCCATCCGCCCGAATCCACTTGAAGCACCTGTTACCACGATTATCTTTCTCATGGCACGTCTCCTTCCTTTGACTAAACGATTCCACCGTTTACATAGATAGTTTGACCATTCACCCACCCGGCATCTTCACCGACAAGAAACGCCACGGCATTGGCAATATCTTCAGGTTGCCCAAGCCGCTCTAACGGCGGCATTTGAGCCAGGTGTCGGATCTGTTCGTTCGTTTTGTTTTTCAAAAAAAGATCAGTTGCCGTTGGTCCGGGAGCTACGGCGTTTACGGTGATGTTCCGGCCGCGCAATTCCTTGGCAAAAATATTTGTCAGCGTCTCAACTGCAGATTTGGTGGCGGAATATATAGTGTAACCTGGCGTGGCGAGCTTGCGCACACTGGAGGAGAAGTTGACGATTCTCCCGTTGTCACGCAGTTTCCCGGCTGCAATTCGAAGCGTATTGAATGTCCCTTTGAGATTAACGGCCACAATTTTGTCGAACAATGCATCATCCGTATCGGACAGAGAGATCAGGCCCGGCTGCATGATTCCTGCGTTATTGACGAGAATATCGACCCCGCCGTAAAGAGTGATGGCCTGGTCAAACATGTCGGCTACCTGCGCAGGCACGGAAACATCGGCCTGGATTGCGGTGGCCCGGCCTCCCTTGCCCTTGATGGCTTCCATCACGGCGTTGGCTGAATCGGCATTGCTCGCATAATTCACCAGAACGGCAATGCCATCGGCGGTCAGGCGCTTGGCAACGGCCGCACCGATTCCGCGTGATGCGCCTGTAACGATCGCCACTTTGGTTTCTTTGGATGTATTCATTGCAACCTCCTTTGGTTTGGATGTTTATTTCTCGCTCAACCAACAATATGTTACAGCCTGAAATTTTTGGTAGACGCATAAGCAGAATATCGATTATACTGATTCTGTATGACAGTATTCGACGACTTATCCCTGCTGCGCGCCTTCGTCTGTATTGTGGAAAGTGGCAATATTTCTGCGGCGGCCCGCAAACTCCAGGTGACGCAACCGACGCTGAGCCGTTATTTGCAGACCCTGGAAGATCGCTGCTGAGCCGTATTGCTATTCAGAGATACGCACCGGATGCGCCTGTCTTCGGCGGGAAACCAGTTTTTACGGGAGGCCCAATCCCTTCTGGCCGCGGCGGAGGAGGCCGAACTTCGGCTTCAGAACGACCAGGCAACCCTGCGAGGTCATATCCGTCTGTTCTCAACAATTGATTTCGGCCAGAGTGTCGTCAGTCGACTTGCCGCAAGTTTCATTCAAACCAATCCTGAAGTGACGATTAACCTTGCTTATTCCAACCGCCCAATGCATATGCTTGAAGAAGGTTGCGATTTAGGCATCATCGCCGGTACCATTACGGATGATACGATCATCGCGCACCCACTCCCGGCCATTAAACGCTACCTTGTCGCTTCCCCTGTGCTTCTAAAGAAGCATAAGGCCACCGTCTCCAAACCAATCGAACTTCAATCCTGGCCGTGGCTGGCGCTTTCCGGCTTTCAATTTGGTGGGGAAAAGGAAGTCATCATTTATTCGGCTGAACAGAAAAAACAGAGGTTAGAGATAACGCCTGTCATGACATCCGAAGGTGTCACCAGCCAGCGTGAAGCGGCTCGGATGGGGCTTGGAATTGCTGTGTTACCGGAGTGGCTGATCGCCGAAGATATTGTTTCCGAGCGGCTGATAAGGATTTTGCCGGAGTGGCACGCCCAAGATCTGCCGGCTCACATCGTATACCCGGTGCAGAGACGCCTGCCATTGCGCGTGAGCAATTTCATTGATTTTGCAACCGCTTATATGACAAAGATTTTAAAACCTGGAAAATAATCCAAAATTTATCAATGGAGGAGACCAGCNCCTTGAGCACGCTTGCAAAGCTCGAATAGAGATCAATGGCTAATAATTCAAAATGATTGCTTAACCTGAAAATTCTCTCCCCCCTAGATCATGACCCAACGCGGGAAACCCGCAACCCAAGTGCCCTTCCTCATTTTCTTGTTTTTTTGACAGAAACTGAGGAGTAAGGCACTAAAACAGAGAATTCTCTGTTGAACCTTACGTTCAAACACTATTTATTAAGGCCAGCCATTCCTTCAGGTGTATAACGCTCCCCCTGTATAACGCCGGGGGAAAAAGCCTGGTCAAGCATCTGTATCTCTTGGGTGGACAGGCATATGTCCGGAGCCTTCAGGTTTTCGTTTAAATATGTCAGATGCCGGGTGCCTGGAATTGGCACTATATCATCGCCTTTGGCCATTAGCCAGGCAATGGCGGCCTGGGCAGGGGTAACGCCTTTGGATGCTGCCAGATCCAGAAGATGCTGGGTTTGCTCAAGGTTAACCTGAATGTTTGTTTCGGAAAATCTTGGCAGAAAACTGCGAAAATCCCCCGGCCCAGAAATGGTCCGGGAAGTCAACCTGCCTGTCAGCCCACCGCGGCCAAGGGGGCTGTAAGGCACAAGGGCCACGCCAAGTTCCCGCATTGTTGGTAATATCTGCGTTTCCACATCCCTTGTCCACAGGGAGTATTCGGACTGGACTGCGGCCACGGGGTGTACGCAATGGGCTCTTCGCAGGGTGATCTCCCCGGGCTCGGACAGGCCGATGTATCTGATTTTTCCCTCCTTTACCAGATCAGCCATGGCTCCCACTGTATCCTCAATGGGCACAGTTTCATCCACGCGATGAACATAATAAAGGTCAATGGTTTCCCTGCCCAGCCGCTTTAGGCTGGCCTCACATGCCTTTATAACATAGTCAGGCCGGCCGCAGATGGTCCGGGCGTATTCTCCGGGTTCGCGCACAATACCGAATTTGGTGGCCACAAACGCCTCGCCAGACCAAGTTTTTAAAACATTTCCGATAAGTTCTTCGTTATGTCCGAACCCATACTGGTCTGAGGTGTCCAGCATGGTCACTCCCTGTTCCAGGGCGGACCGGATCACTGCTTTAGACGTTTCATCATCAGACGGTCCGTAAAATTCACTCATGGCCATGCATCCCAGCCCCAGAGCTGAAACCATGGGCCCATGTGTTCCTAATTGTCGTTTTTTCATTGCATTTCCCTATATGTTGAATTGCAGGTTTACTTTCACAGCGAATATACATGAAAAATAATTGACCTTCATCAGAAATAAAGCCATTATTATCCCATATATAGACATCTAACGATAAAGGGATAAGATGCCTCCGGATATTGCCCAAATCAATTTGACCGCCCATGGTATGGATGTCCGCACTATGGCAGGCACCATGGCCGAATATTCCACCAAAGGACTGCACACCCACAGCCATCATCAGGTGTTAAAAATTCGCAGCGGTGTGGCCATGCTGGTGGATGGACACCGCAGGCAGCCAATGTTCGGGGCATTGACCGCTTTTATCCCTGCTGATTTTGCCCATCGTTCCATTGTCCTTGGAAATCCTGTGGCCTATAAATCTCTTTACCTGGCCAGAGATCTAATATCTCTGCCGGATGATGAAATTCGTCTGTTTTTTATAACGCCTCTGGAATCGGCCCTTTTTGACCGAATTCAGATTCTCACCCCCGGGGATTTATCCTGTAACTTCAACAAAGAATGCCTGAATCTGTTTTTAAAAATTCTACCTGGAGAGATGAAAAGAACGGCAGCCATAGTGCGGCTTCCGGAACCTGCCGGCACCCTATCGGAAGGGGTGATCCAATTTATAGGAAAAAATTATGCAGGGGCTTTATCTTTAAAGGATTTCACCAGGGTGATACCCTATTCCGAACGGCATCTTTCCCGCCTGTTCAAGCATGAGATGAATATCACAATATTCGAGTACCTGAGGCTGTACAGGATTTTGATAGCCTCCCTTGCGCTGTGCGAACAAGATAGGCAGGTTACACAAATCGCACTGGAGACAGGTTACGAGTCACTCTCTTCTTTTTATCGGGATTTTCAAACGGTTTACGGAATTGCACCCAAACGGTTTCGCTCCACATTTTCCAGCGTTGCCGGTGGATCAATTGTCCCTGTTTGATATGTAGGCAATAGTCCCCAGACGGAAAGAAATAACGGAAGTATTCAACACCTTTATTGCCAATTGTTTCGCCCCGAAATCATAGACATAAGGCTCGCCGTGCTATTCCTTATAAATGTCATAATCGGGGTAGTGTTTTTTTGCACAATCTTGACAAATACTGTGACTGAACTCTGCCTCAGAATGCTCATGAATGTATTGCTCAATCTGATTCCAGTAACCTTGATCATCACGAATTTTTTTACAATGAGAACATATTGGTAACAACCCGCTTAATTTCTTGACCTGGGATAATGCTTTTTTCAGATCGGCTATCAGTATTAAACGCTCAGCTTCCGCCTCTTTTCGTTCCGAAATGTCGCCATGTGTCCCAATGACACGCAATGGTTTTCCGTCTTCTGTCCACTCAATAACCTTGCCACGATCCAGTATCCATTTATATGTACCATCCTTGCAAAGAAGCCGATGCTCATTCTCATAAACAGAGGTTTCTCCATTAAAGTGACGTTCAAGATCACGATAAGCCACGGCTTTATCGTCTGGATGTATTCGTGAATCCCATTCTTTAAGATCATTCACAAGTTCATTATCCGTAAATCCAAGCATTTCTTTCCATCTTTTTGAAAAAAAGACTTGGTTGGTGACCGCATTCCAGTCCCACAAACCATCTCCTGAACCTTCTAACGCAAACTGCCATCTGGCTTCACTTTGCCTGAGCCTCTCTTCTGCATGTTTCCGTTCCGTGATATCCCTTACGCTTCCAATGCGGGATGAAACCTTTCCCTCTGTATCGCAAACAATAGAAAAACGGTCTTGAAGCCAGACATAATGCCCATTTCTGTGTTTGAAACGGTACTCAAGTTGGTATACCCTCCCTGGTTTACCTGACTGCGATTCAGCAATGACATGCTCGACTTCAGGTCGGTCGTTTTCATGTACCTGCTCCAAGACGCCATCAATGGGCATTAATTTCATCTCTTCGGAAGTAAAACCGCAGATACGGTTGAAAACAGGGCTCAAATACTCGTAGGTGTTAGATTCTATATTTCGTTTATAAGAAGCATCCAGAGAGTTTTCCAGTACTTCCCTCAGTGTATCTTCTGAACTCTTTGGCACGTTTATCCCTCCTTATAAAAATCTCACCTGCCCACTTTTAAGGAAATCTAATATGTTAGGATCATATTCAGACTAAAAATGTCAATACAAAAAAACAATAACACTATAAAATATATACAAATTCTAACCAAAGACCGGCATTCAGGCTCGCTACGCCAAATTTTAAACCAGTCAGGAATAGCAGAAGTAGCTAACGCCTTTAATGACAAGCATCACAGCATTTATATATAGATAATCCAGAGTGCTCTATCACTTGTCTTTTGCTGAAATCCACTTAGCCATAGTCTCAAACATTTTGTCTGGGTCAATCGGTTTAGCAATATGATCGTTCATTCCGGCATCCAATGCCTTTTCCCGGTCACCCACCATTGCATTGGCCGTCATGGCAAGGATAGGTAATTCTTTAAACTTTTCCTGTTTACGGATTTTTCGGGTTGCCTCGTATCCGTCCATTACCGGCATCTGACAGTCCATCAGAATCCCGTCAAACTCGTGATCCTCCAAAATCTTTAATGCCTCCTGACCATTGTCGGCAGTTTCAACGAGAATGTGGTTGCTGGTGAGCAGTTCCATTGCCAGTTCCTGGTTGATCTCGTTGTCTTCAACCAGCAGAATTTTACAGCCTTTGATTTTTTCAAGTGCCTGGCTGACAGTTCCTTCTGACATTTCATCAGAAGCGTTTATGTTATATAGGTAATCACTTTGCTTACCAAAACGTACCGTAAAATGAAAAGTACTCCCTACGCCCTCTGCACTCTCCACCCAAATCTCTCCATTCATCAGTTGAACGATTTGCTTGGAGATCGCCAAGCCGAGTCCTGTTCCCCCGTATAGACGAGTTGTCGAGGCATCTACCTGGGTAAAGGGCTGGAATAAATTTTCCTGTTGCTCTGGTGACATCCCGATACCCGTATCCTGAACTGAAAACTGTAAAACAACCGCTGACTCGTCTTCTTGCTTCATGGTGACGTTAAAGGATACTTTATCCCTTTCATTACAGAATGTTATGGCGTTGCTGCCAAGATTGATTAAAACCTGGCTTAGTCGATGGGGATCACCAATCAGGGCTTTTGGGACATCACGATCAATTTTAACCAAAAGCTCAATGCCTTTTTCTTTAGCATTTAAATTGATGGTGTTGACCATGTTGTCAATGACCTCTTTCAGTTGGAAATCGACATCTTCCATTTCCAGCTTACCGGCATCGATTTTTGAGAAGTCAAGGATGTCGTTGATGATGCGAAGAAGATTTTCTGCTGAAAAGTGTGCCTTTTCAATGTAATTTTTCTGTTTATCATCGAGATCGGTCTGCAGTGCCAGATGCGTCATACCCAGGATGGCGTTCATGGGGGTCCGGATCTCGTGGCTCATGTTGGCCAGAAATTCGGATTTTGCTATATTGGCTGATTCAGCCTTCAGCTTGGCTGTCTGAAGGCTCTGGTTGGTCTTTGTCAGTTCATCTGTGCGCGCTTCCACCAGTTTTTCAAGTTCGTTCTTATAAGAGCTTAATTCCCGGGTTTTCTCCGTGACCTTGACGTCCAGATGCTGAATGTGATCCTCGATGGTCTGAACCATATTGTTAAATTCACCGCAGAGCGCCCCGATCTCGTGCTTGCCGGTCACATCGGACCGCACACTGTAGTCTCCTGCCGAAACCCTGGAGGCCTTAATCGCGAGGTCAACGATGGGGGCAAGTAGATTTCTTAAGTTTTCCCGATTTTGGTGTTCAGCATTAATTGCCTGAGCTGGTGTATCAACTCAGCCTTTCTTTTGGCGATCTCTGTTTCGATGTCATCAATGTATATGCCTGTACCGATAACAAGGTCCCAGTTAGGAAAATCTCTGACAAATGAAAGCTTTTGATAGGTCATTTCGTCTGCCTCTTTTTTCTTCCACCAGTATGAGTAAAATCCCTCTCTCTGTTCCCTGGCAGTTTTTACCATCGGCGGGCCAATGAGATTCCCCTTGGAATCGCGTACCTGTGAAAAATCTGCCTCTTTCTCGACAAATGGGTGTGCCTGCATGATGCCGTCATAGTCGAAAATAAAAAAATATCCGTTCTCACTATAGTGTAAGTGACTGATTATATGAAAAACTTCATCCATAAGCTTCTTGTTGAGTTCACTGTAATAGGCACCCGTACCGACAATCCAATCGAAGGGTTCAAATTTAAACACATAGGAGATCTTGTCTTCGACCTTTCCAGTTGTCGGATTTTCCCACCTGTAGTCTAAAATGCCAGCCCCATTTTTCTTGGCGATATCAACCATTTTGTTGACGTAATAAACCCCGTTTTTATCTTCAATATTTTTGAAACTTGTTCCCTCAATGGCGGGTTTGATGGGGTGAATAACAGAGTTCGAATCAAAGTCATTTACAAAATAATAACCGCTGTCGTTATCGTAGCGGTGAATTCGAATGTAATTTGCGATCTTCTCTTTTAACTGGTCGTGCGGCAGCCTGTCTTTGTTTTTGCTGTAAAATGTATCCAGGTTTCTCTTGAACTGTTCGCCACGTGCCTGGAGGACATTGCCGATGTTGCCCATCTTTGATTGCTCGTATAAGCTGTCGATGACGCTCCAGGCCACGTGGGTTAAATCTTTCAGCTGGTCCTTATGCTTGGACATGGAACGTGCTTTAAAGCTTTCGAGATCCTGATGCACATTTTTCGCAAGCATCACGACCTTACTGAGTACGACTTTGCTGTTTTCCTCCCCTAACGCTTGAATGCTTTTTTCTATTTTCGGCATGGTAAAGGCGTAAATAATCAAAATAAATAAAAAAATAGTCACGCCGACAATGAAGATCGCCTTACGTAAAATTTTTGAATCCAGCATTTATTACCTTTCCGATCTGCTCTACGTATTGTGTTATTATTTTAATTGGACGATTGAGGCATTGAACGGTTTGGCTAGATAATCTACCACACCAAGCTCAATACTCTTGGTCTCATTTTCACTGTGATTCAGGGGCCGTTATAAAAATAACCGGAATATGCCGAGTCCGGGTGTCGGCTTTGAGTTCTCGGTAGATCTCATAGCCACTCATTCCTTGCATTATGACATCCAAAGGTATCATATCGGGTTGCCCTATTTGTTTTTTTACGAATTGAATTCAGGTTATAAAACCTCATGAATAAAAGCAAGAAGTACATTGAAATGCAGTAATTTGATACCCAGGAATAATGGTATGATGGAACGTTTTTTCTGAAATTGCACCCCACAAGATATTGTGCCATCACAAAAAGCCCCGCATTCAAGCTTATGCGGGGTAAAGTGTAATGCTCCGGAAATGGACCTGGGAGGACCAATGTATAAAATTGATTGTAACGACAAAGTTCACCAGGAGCGGCGCTTAGGCGGCGATCGGGAGAAGCAACTTGTTATCCCAAAGCCTTTAATATGGTGGTTCATACACCATAAAATTAAGCATTTAAGGCTTGTATTTTTTTAGTAAGTACTATATTTCGAGTTTGACTCTTTTTGAGAAAAACCACGGTTTACGGGGTGCTCACAGAGATCGATGATAAGAATCAAATTTCTATTGGTTATAGGAAGATGAATTTATTCTGGATTAAACCGGGCACGACTGACTCATTTTATAGTTTACGCAGATAATGAATTGTTAAATGCGTCATACTTTATTGGTATGCTATGGTCAAGGTTGATAATATCAGAACCAGATAAAAACTTTAAGGAAGGGCACGCATGAAATTCGGGTTCAAGATAGAAAGGGCGGGTGATAGGCATAAAAAATGTTTAATTATTATAATTGCTGTCACTTGTATACTTACAGGACTGTCTGCCGGATATGCTGGAGAAAATCAGGAAGATTCTATAATTGTATCGGATTATTTTGCTGATCCAATACCTTCAAAAACGTCCTGGTTAGACAGGCGCATAGGCTCGAAGGAAAAAATAGAGTTTGATGCGATTGTGACGTTAGCTTCAAAACCGGGAGATAAAAATCTTTCTTTAAATATTAAAAAACTGACAAACAGGGGTCCCTGCTTCGGTACACTGCATGAAACAGAACGTTTGTATGGCGGATATGTAATACATTTTGAGGTGGATCCGGTTCAGAAAGATTGTGCTGATTATGTAAGCCACGCATTTCTTATTCCAAGCAGCTGGGATCCTGACACGCAGTTTTTTCTAAATTTATATGACGGTCCTGTGCGTAAAGGTCAGGTATGGATAAATTTAACAAAAATCGGCAAAAAAACTAAAATTTCGGTTTCGGAAAAAAAGAAACTGAAAAAGATCAGTGATGTCCGGTTAGGTTTTTGCTTGTTCGCTAAATGTAATTTTTTGATCTTTGACAATATTGTCCCTGTTTAAACTATGAGACGTATCCTCGTCGTGCCCAATTAGGTCGTTCAAGATGGCAGTTCGTAACTGTCGAACTCTTTTAATAGAGACCTTCTCATTAAACTCGTTTCGACAGTAGATTGCCAGCAACAGGTAAGTGATAAGGCCACTAAGAATTTGAACCATAAGACCATATTCACTGCGGGCA
>NZ_KB893069.1 GCF_000373985.1 Desulfobacter curvatus DSM 3379 | reverse complement strand
AATGATGAAAACTCTCGAATCTCATGCTGTTCTTTCCCATTATCATCAACCGTAATTAAACAGGCCGAAATTTTGTCTTTATGGACATCCAAACCACAACAAATTGGGTGAACGATTTGGATTAATGTGTTATTTTTTGATCTCTTGGTCATGGCTATCTCCTTATATTTTCTTGGTCGAAAAAAAAATTTGATAGCTATGACCATTTTTCAAAATTTGCAAGTGTTTCATGCTTCGTTGTGTCCGCTAGGACATGGGGGTTATAAAGAAAGTCTCCAGCAAGTAACTGGATTTTTCTATCTTTGTTGTGGGCCGAAGCCTGGGTGTAAATAGACCAAGGACGGCCCGTGGCCGTTATAAAGACGACACCTTGGCTTCATTTTTGAGATCAAAGTAAAATTTTACGGCAAGGGACAGTGACGCCAGTTTTGACCGTATCGAATCCCCCCTTGACGTCAGGATCAGGGGCATATCACCACACAGAATAACCCCGGCAAGGGCTGCCCCGGACTGGGTTGTCAGGGTTTTCCATAAAATATTGCCCGAATCAATATCCGGCAGGATCAGCACATCGGCATTGCCCCGGATTCGGCCCGTATAATGCTTTTCTTCGGCAATGGATAGATCCATGGCCACATCCAAAGACAAGGGCCCTTCGACGATGCAGTCGTCCCTGTCTGCAAAACGGGCAGCAATACGTTCTGCTTCAATGGAGCTGTCCACGCTGCGGTTTACGTTTTCGACAGCAGAGATGACTGCCACCTTGGGGACTTTGATATTCAGGTTGTGCACCACTTTTAATGCATTCTCAAGGATGGCCACACGTTTTTGTTCATCCGGATAGGTGTTTAACGCACCGTCTGAAAATGCCAGCAATTTGTTCCGGGTGGGGATGTCCACAATGGCTGTGTGGCTCATGACTTGGCCTTTTTGGAGCCTGCCGCTGGCTTTCAGGTATTTAAAAACCCCCCTGAGAATATCTTCGGTATGGATACGCCCTTTCATAAGGATATCAACCTTGCCCTGGTCCAAAAGGCTGACAGCTTCTTCTACGGGTGTTTCCGTATCAACGATGGTGTAGTTGTCATTGTCAATGACAAGATCGTATTCATAGGCCATCTGGCTGATCTCCTGGAAGTCGCCAAGGAGTACGAATTTGGAGATGCGGAACTGGCCTTCTTCATTGGCCCGTTTGGCCGCCTGGATCGCCTCTTCGTTGCTTGCGCCTACGATGGCGATGGTCGGCGCATAATTATCTTCGACCGTCAGGTAGGCCGCATCAATGATATCATCCAAGGTGGTCAACGGTGCGCCTTTTTTCTTGAACCTGATTTCGCGTTTGAATACGGGAGTATCAATTAATGTGTCTTCATCATGCCTTTTTTTTGCCAGGGCATCCCGTTCGGTTTCGTAGTCCTTGAGAAATTCAGGGGCAAAATACCCCCGGATCTGTCCGGCTGCCAGGGCGTCATGTTCAAAGTAACCGGGCATGATTACCACAGGGTAACGCCCTGCAATATTTTGCTTGACCCGGTGCATCATGTCCGGGTTTTTGGCAAGTCCGCCGGTGATTGCCATTACCCTGACATCTGCTCCGTCTGCGGTGAGCTTGAGCATCCCCCCGGCAATTTTTCTTGCCATAAAGTTCTGGACCAGTTCAATTTTTTTGCGCTGTACAGGGGTGGCCCCCTGGCGCAGGAAGCCGATCATGGCATAGAAATCATTGGTGCCCACAAGGGAGAGAAGCCCGCCCCGGCTGTCCATGATCTGTTCAAGATCCCGGATGGAGATATCTTTGGATTTGATGGCTTTAATGACCCGGTCTATGTCTATGGCACCGCTTCTGCTGGTTGAGGGCAGGCCTGAATAGGCGTCAATGAGCATGGTGACCCGTCCCTGTCTGTGCGCGGCAAGGGAGGTCCCCCCGCCCAGATGGGCGGTGACTGCATTCACATGTTCCGGGGTCTGATTCATTAAAGATGCCACGATCCGCCAAGCCGCCTTGTGACTTAAGTAGTGTGCGCCGGCCCCGTTACGCTTGATTCTTACAAAACCTGTAACCCGGTCCACCAGATCCATTTCGTCACAGACAAAGGGATCTGTGGTGGTCAAAAGCAGATCCTTCTGACTGCCTGCCATCCGGGCCAGTTCCATGCCCATGGGAATACCCATATTACTGGCATGGGACCGCAACGGCGCTTCCACAAGGTCCCTGGCCATTTCCGGGACCACCCGGTAGGTTCCGGACGGGATGGGCTTGAGAAATCCGCCCTGGCAGGCGATGCCGTCAAAGGAAGCAAGCGCAATTCCGGCACGGTCCAGATGTGCTGCCACAGCTTTTATCCTGTGGTCCAGGCTGTCCTCCTCATCGGGAGGAACATGTATTTCAAAATGATGCACCTGTTCCAGACCCTGGTATACGGCAAGCCGGGTGGAGACCGTGCCCGGATTCAGTAGAAGAAACCGCATCTCTTCCCGTTGCGCTTCCCGGGCCAGGGATGGACCGAGAAGACGTCGTATTGCAGGGGATTTTTCCTGGCTTGCACGTTCCATTTCCAGCATCATGGACAGGGCATTGCCCACGATGGTATTGATACCGGGGGACGGGGACGATTTGATCAGGACCTCAATAATTGCCGAGAGATCGCTTTGCATCAGTCTGGCATCCGAAGTGCCCATGCCTTGTTTTATCTGTTCTGAAAGATCGGCCAGCCACGCTTCACTGGTCACTGTCAGATCCCTTTCAAAGGCGGACATGGAAACATTGATTTTTCCAATTTCGCCCACGGCTTCAATTATTTTATTGCGAAGTGTTGCGCTCACTTTTTAGGGTCCCCTTTATGTGATGTCAATTGATTTGCAGGTTTTTGCCCCTGGCTGACATGTCGGTCAAAGCAGGGTCTCCTCCCCGGCGGCAATGCGGCGCAAAGCAGACCTGAACAGTTTTCCCGTGGCGGTTCTTGGCAGCTGATCCGTGATGATGATTTTTTTCGGTACGGCAAAACGTCCGATTTTATCCGCAATATAATCTTTTATTTGGTCAATACATTTTTGTTCATCCTGAATCGTCTTCGGAGGCACCACGAAGACCACAATCTCCTCCCCGGATTTGTCCTGGCCGCTGATAATGGCTGCTTCATCAACCAGAGGATGGGAGGTAAGCACCCCCTCGATCAAGGATGCGCCAAGACCCTGTCCTTTGACCTTGATGATGTCATCAAGCCGTCCCATGAACCAGAAAAAGCCGTCCTTGTCGGATCTGACTCCGTCGTAGGTAAAAAAACACCCCGGAAATTTTGAAAAATAGGTCTTTTTAAAATGTTCGGCTGTGCCTATGGTGGCCGTTGCCATGGCCGGCCACGACCGGTCAAAAACCAGATTGCCGCTGATATTTGTTTTGCAGGGTTCTCCAAAGTCGCTCATGATCAGTGGCTCCACCCCTAAAGCGCCAAATCCGAGGGCGCCGGGACGGTTCAGTTCAGGGGTCGGATATGAATTGAGCAGTGCGGTACCGCTTTTGCTCTGCACCCAAAGGTTGACCACCCGTTCCGGGCCGTTTACCAGTATGCCGTCTGCATATTTAACCAGCCGGGGGGGAAGGGCGTTCCCACAGCAGGCAACAACGGGAAACCGTTTGGCCGTGTTTAGCTGACCCTGCCCCAGTTGTTCCCTGAGTTCTGAAATCAAACTGGGCCGACACAGCAGCGCCGGATTTGGTTGCTCATTGAGAATTTTTTCAATGGTATTCACCCGGACATCTTCATCAATGAGAATAATACCGGTGCCATTGGTCAAGGGGCCCCACAGACCGTACGCCTGGGTGGGCGCTTTGCTCATATCCAGGGTGTTGACGATCATCTCGGGTTCATCCTGTGCAAGGGCTCTGTTGAAAATGTCGTCAAAGGAGGCGTGGGCCTGGACCAGGAATCCGCCGGTTGGGAAAACAGATCCCACATGTTTACCGGCCAGGCGGTTTTCATAAACGGCAAACAGGGGGTGAGCCGCTTGGGGACTGGCCGGCTCAAGTCCGGCAGGATCGGCCGCCTTGGCCATGTATTCTTCAAGGGTTGGGATACCTTCAAGCTTTTCCTCTGAAATAAGAATGGTTGAATCTTCAAGCAGGGAGCGGACTTTTAAGATATGGTCCTTATTTTGTTCATAGACGTTGCTGTCTGCCATGATTACAAGTTTTGCTCTTGATGCAGTGACATCCTCGGCCACAATGGAGGGGGGCAGATGGCAGCCTATGGGAAGGTAGGTGATGCCAAGGTAGGCAGCGGCCAGGGCACTGACAATAAATTCAGGACAGTTTGGCAGATTTAAGGCGATACAGTCCCCCGGGACAAGGCCCGTCCGGTGAAAAGCCGCGGCAAGCATGAGCACTTTGTCTTTAAGTTCATTAAACGTCAGGGTGCAGGCCGGGCCGGATTTTGGATAATAGACCAGGGCCGGTGCTTCTGCCTTCCCTTTTTCAATTATTCTGTGAAGTGCGTTTTGCGCGGCATTGATCTGTCCGTCATAGAACCAGGATGCCAGGGGCTTGGAAAAATCTTCCTTGACCACACCGGAAAAAGCAGTCTGCCACTGCAGCCGTTTTGCCTGGGCAGCCCAGAATTGTTCACGGTGGTCAAGCGTATGCCTGTGCAGACGGCGAAATGCATCAAGACGTGCGGGTAATTTGGGCTCAAGGTCAAAGCTTTCCATAATTTTACTCCCTAATTTGGAACATTCAAGGGGTGATTCTTACGTGATTACAACCAACATCATATCATGATTGTCAGCATACACGTTAGATTAAATATCATTAAAATGGGTGTCAACATAAAAACCAAGAAATGTATAAAACGAAATTGTCATGCCTATCTTAAGTTTCTCCCAATATTGAAATTTATTGCCGGATGATTATTTTTTTCAAATGTATGATTTAATCTGCCGCAGCAGCTCATTTACCGGAGCTAAACGTTGAAGCTGATCCTTTATTATTTCAAGAAAAATTTAGGGAAGATTGCTGCGGGCGTTTTTTGTATGATTGTGGTGGATTTGCTCCAGCTTGTGGTTCCCCAGGTTGTCAGCAGGGCTGTTGACATGCTGGCAGAGGCTCATTTTGACCGTCATGTGCTTTTCGTGCAATGCGCCGTCATTGCAGGGGCCGGATTGTTCATGGCCCTGCTTCGTTCCGGGTGGCGTATGCTTTTAATGGGCTCGGCCCGGGATCTTGAACGAGGCATTCGGGATGAACTGTACGCCCATATGCTTAGCCTGGATTCGGCCTATTATGATAAAACCCGCGCCGGGGACATCATGGCCCATGCCACGTCGGACATTCTTCATGTACGTATGGCCTTTGGTTTCGGCATCATCGCCCTGGTGGACACCCTGCTTCTCGGCAGTGCCTGTATCGGCATCATGGTCTGGACCAGTCCCAAGCTTGCCGCTCTGTGCCTGATTCCCATTCCTTTTCTGGTTTTGGCCACAAAGAAGTTGGGCAACAAAATGCATCAGTATCACAGCACCGCCCAGGAGGCTTTTTCCGCACTCACCGAACAGGTGCGGGAAAGTTTTTTCGGTATACGGGTCATCAAGGTGTTCAATTTTGGGCCCCAGGTCCGGCAAAAGACGGAAAACAGTGCACTGGACTATTTTAGAAAGAATTTAAAACGAGCCTATATCAATGCCCTGTTGCGTCCCTTGTTAGGCCTTTTTTTTAATACCTCCACCCTGATTATCATCCTTTACGGCGGGGGGCTGGTCATGAAACATCAATTGAGTCCCGGAGAGTTTGTGGCCTTTATTCAATACTTGGGGATTCTGGCCTGGCCGGTGATTGCCATCGGATGGATGACCAATCTGATCCAGCGGGGTATGGCATCCTTGAAACGAATAAACGTCCTTTTGAACACCCGGTCCGAAATCACTTTCCCTGAAGGTACGGTGATGCCGGATATTGTGAACGGCAATATCCGGTTTGAAAAAGTCTGTTTTTCCTATGATAAAAAAGTGAATGTGCTCTCTGATATTTCAATGGAGATTCCGGTAGGGGCCAGAATCGGCATTACCGGACCTCCGGGCTGCGGAAAAACCACCCTGCTTTCATTGATCCCGCGTCTGTATGACCCCATGACCGGCCGAATTTGTCTGGATGGAAAAGATCTGAAAACATTTGATCCTGAATTTTTAAGGCATCATATCAGCTTCATGGCCCAGGAACCGTTTTTATTTTCAGGCACACTCGAAGATAATATCCTGATGGGTGAACGTTTTTCCGGGGACAACGCGCGTGCAACCCTGGACCAGGTAATTCACATCTGTGCTTTAGGCGACACCATTGCGCAGATGCCCAAAGGGCTTGGCACCTTGGTCGGGGAGCGGGGGGTGACCTTATCCGGCGGGCAAAAGCAGCGGGTCACTCTGGCCCGGACCCTGGTGCGTCCCAATCCATTGATTCTTCTGGATGATCCGGTCAGTCATCTGGATACCCGCACTGCAGAACGGGTGATCCGGGGCATCAGCCGGATGAACCGGGAAGCCGTCATGGTCATGGTCTCCCACAGGCTTTCGGCCCTTGCCGACTGTGACCGGATTTATGTGATGGATAACGGCACCATTGCGGACCAGGGCACCCATGAGCAACTCAAGGTCTCCAATGCTTTTTACCGTACATCTTTTAAGGTCCAGCAGTCTGAAAGACAGCCCCTGGGAGGCCGGTCATGAATCAGCCCCACGCCTTTTCCGACGAGGAAAAAAAGGTCAGCCTGGCGGACCTGGCCCTGTTTAAAGCATTGATCCCCTATGTCCGGCCCTATGCGTGGATGCTTGGGTTAACTACGGTTTTGGTTTTTATGGTCACCGGATTTGAACTGTTGCAGCCCTGGCTCATCCAGCAGGCCATTGACGGGTTCATTCTTGTCTCGGGCAACCCGGGTTTTAATATCATGGGGTTTGACATTAAGCAGTTCTCTGTTTTCGGTATCTGGTTTGGCGTGGTGATCCTGGCAGGGTTTGTTCTGGATTTCAGCCAGGCCATGTTCATGGAGTATACGGGCCAGAAGATCATGCTCAATTTGCGGTGCCGCCTGTTTGACCATATGACGGATCTGCCTGTGGCCTATTTTGATAAAAATGCCTCGGGAAGACTTGTAGCCCGGGTGGCCGGGGACATTGAAAACATGAACGAAATGTTTACAAGCGTTCTTGTTTTTATTTTCAGGGATCTTCTGCTCATGGCCGGGGTGTTTGTCATCCTGTTTTTCACCAATCACCGGCTCACCTTTTATTTAAGCCTGATCATTCCCGTGGTCTTTGCGGGCGTGGTTTATTTTTCGGGTATTCTGCGCAGGGTATTTCGGACGCTGAGACAGAAAAACGCTGAGATTAACCACCGTTTTTCCGAGGCTATCACCGGTATCCGGGTCATTCAGACCTGTATGGCCGGCCCGCACTTTATCCATGAGTTTAAACGCCTGAATCTGGCCCACTTCAGGGCCGCCATGGCCCATATCCGGGTCTTTGCCGTGTTCATGCCCATGGTGGGGCTCATGGGTACCCTGGCGGTGGCGGTTATTATCTGGAACGGCTCTTTTATGGTGCAGAGCCAAGGCCTGACCATTGGTGAACTCGCGGCATTTTTGACCTATATGAAATTGTTTTTCAGACCCTTGAGAGAGTTGTCCGAAAAATTCAATCTGCTGCAGAACGCTTTGGCCTCAGCCGAAAGGATCATTACGGTTTTAAACACGCCCAAATCCAGGCAGGATACAGAGTTCAGAGGCGTTGATCCCGGAGGTATCCGGCATCTGGCATTCGAAGATGTGTCATTTTCATACACAGCCGGTGTCCCGGTATTGAAAAATATCAGTTTCAGCCTTGGAAAGGGCAGGGCCATGGGTATTGTGGGCCGGACCGGGGCCGGGAAAAGTACCATCATCAATCTTACGGCCGGGTTTTACAGCCCCACAGGAGGACACATCCGCATTAACGGCCAGGACTATGTGCATATGGATATAGCCTGCGTCCGGCAGCACACCGCCCTGGTCATGCAGGATCCCATCCTGTTTTCGGGAACCGTGCGGGAAAATATTGGCCGTCCTTTGGATGGTGATTCCCACCAGGAAGATCAACGCCTTGAAGCGGCCCTGAAGAAGGCCAACTGTTCATTCCTGTTTGATAAATTTTCAGGGCTTGACACCATGCTCCAGGATGGCGGCCGCCCGCTCTCTTCAGGGGAGAAACAACTGGTCTGCATTGCCCGGGCCTTTGCCTTTAATCCGGATTTGATTATCTTTGACGAGGCGACCTCTTATATGGATTCCCAGTCCGAGGTGAAAATCCATGACGCCATGAAAAAATTGATGGAAGGGCGTCTGTCCATTATTATTGCCCATCGCCTTTCAACCGTAAAATCGTGTGATCACATCCTGGTGTTAAAGGATGGGCAGATCATCGAACAAGGCGGTCATGAACAGCTTTCCCGGGTCGGCGGCGAATATGCACGTCTCCTTGAAAAGGAGCGGATTGGATAAGATCCTTATCCTTCTATCTGTTCACTTGGAACAAACCACTCCTTTTTTCGATAAACCAAATCCTGACTCTTGGCAACAATGTCGCCTGTTCGATCATTTGTAATGCTGATATCATACAATGCTATTGGCCCGGATTGGGATTGTTCTATTGCTTCAGCGATGAGGCAGTCGCCTGATTTTGTGGCTTTTAAAAAATTAATTGCAACGTTCAATGCCACCGCCGTCTGTCCGTAAGAGTTGCTTGCTGCAGCAAACGCCATATCTCCAAGGGAAAAAATCACGCCTCCGTGGGTAATGCCATGGAAATTAAGCATGTTCTCGGTAATGGTCAGGGTCACACGGCTATGGCCCGGTTCCAATACCTCAACTTTAACCCCTAAAAATTGAGCAAACGGATCATGTTGGATATAATCATTTATTTTTTTTTCTCTATTTTTTCCCATTTTAATCAACCTTTATAAAACCTTAGTTTCACTCTCGTTGATTTGGTTTCGCAGTTTACCGGAACATTTGAAAGTGACAATTTTTCTGCTATCCAGCATCATCGTTTCACCCGTGGCAGGATTCCTGCCTTTTCTGGGGGCTTTTTCATTTACCTGGAATTTCCCAAATCCTGATATCATGATGTCGTTTCCGGATGCCAGGGTATATTTGATGATTTCAAGCATCTCTTCCACCGTATCTTTGGCCTCGGCTCCTGATAGATCGAGTGCTTCTGATATTTTTTCAACAATATCCATTTTGGTAAGTGTCAATATTTTTTCCTCATTCAACCCATTGAAAAGATTTAAAGATTGGCCCTAACTACTGTGATTGAAGCCGGATGTCAAGAAAAAGGAATGAAACCCGTGCACAAATCGTTGCCGCCTGCCGTCAAAGGCAACATAAAAGGAATCAAATCAGTTTGTAAAAAAATTCATGGGAATTATGTATAAAGTATTACCGATTTTTGCCGATAAATAACTTTAAGAATTCATGAAACAGCCAAAGAAAAAGAGACGATATGAAATGACAAAACCCAATGACTGCACAGAGTTAAGAAATGGGCCCATGCAGCCTTATGCCCACAAATTTTTAGTGCAACCCCAGGGATGACAAAAGTCAAGGCGGTTGCAAAAAGGAGCGTTAAATTAAATGGTATACAATGCCCTTAGTTCTTATCAGAGAGTTCAGGTCAGCAGTGAAATCAATCCACAAAAATTGATCCTCATGCTTTACGATGGCGCCATCAAACGTATTAGCTTTGCCAAAGATGGCGTGATTAATAAAGATCCCAAACAAAGAGGCGAGAATCTGAGCAAGGCCATTGCCATTATTTCCGAACTCAATGCTTCCCTGCGTAATATTGAGGGTGAAGAAATTGCCTTTTTAAGAAGCCTTTTTTTAGCCATGATGCAGGAACTTTGTAAAGTTTCAATCACCAACGATATCCAAACCCTGGACCGGTCAACCAAATACCTGATGGAACTCAAACGGATATGGGAAACCAGCGTGATGGGGCTGGCGGATACTGCTGAAAAGACCAATAATAAGACTGCACAAAAAAAAGAAGTTTCTTCCATGAGCTATTCAGGGTATGAAAAACATGGTCAAAAAACAAGTATTGCCATTTAAACGGTAAGGAAACACATGAAAGATTCAGTAGCGCATGTTTCAAATCAGTGTAGTGAATATGAAAATCTTCAGAACAGACATTTAGATCTGCTGAGGGAAGAGTTGTTACCAGATATAGCCCAAATGACCATTGAGCGCAGGGGGGCCTCGGAAAAGCTGAAAAGTGCCATTGATGAATTTATCAGCGCAACGAATCAGGCTAAATTTCCATCTGATAATCATGAGATGGCGACACTTAAACAGCGCCTTGGGCTAATCCTAAAGGTTGACGAAGCCATTGGGGTTGAGATACAAAGACACAAGAACCAATTGGAAAAAAGCCTCAAACATCTCAAGCACGGGAAAACAACTTTGGAGAGCTACCGGCCGTCAAAGAACAGCCCAAGTCTTATCAGCATCAGCCGGTAGAAATTGTTTACCTTAGGAAGGCAAGAAATATGAATGTAACAGGAAATGCAATAATCAATACAGACAGACCTGAAACCGGCATTCGGGTTCAAGAAACTGTTGCCGAGACAGCAAGTGAAAAGATTACTACGCTGTCCGAGTTAAAGCAGGCTGAATCTTCTTCGATCAACACCAAGCGGGCTGAAAACCAAACTTCTGAACAAAAAAGTGAGGATACCGGTAATCAGGCCAAATTGACCAGAAAAGATGTTGAAGATATGGTGGAAGCCCTTGAGGACTTTGCCAACACAGTTCAGACAAGGCTGAATTTCAGCATTGATGACGACACCGAGGATGTGGTTGTCAAAATTATGGACAAAGAAACCGATGAAGTCATCAAGCAGTTCCCTGCAGAAGAGATACTTGAGCTTCGTGAAAAAATGCAGGACTTAAGCGGTCTTCTTTTCAGTACGAATGTTTAATTAATCTTTTTCTTCTTTCAAAAGCAGCTGCTGGTGTGAGTAAGGACTGCCCTGGAGGATCAGCTGCATCCCCTCTTTTCTTTCATTGTTAATCACAATAGGCGCCATAAAGTTCGCCGTCATATCTTCGGGTTTGCCTTTGGGAATAGTGATGATGACAAAGCAGGAGAGTTCTTCTTTTCCAAATTCCCATTTAATCGTCTTGTCAAAATCTTTAACGGACAGTGTGTACTCAGGATAAAAACGAAGGGGATCCATGACCACAAATGCCAGATTCGGGTCATCCACGCATTGAAACAGATAAAACGGTGAGGTTTCCTTTTTTTCAAGAACAACATATCGTTTCTGCCGCTTGAATCCGGGAATACCATCCGGCATATTGATGATTTTGTCTTCATCAATACTCACTTCACCGAATTGCCTTGTATTGATCTTCATTACCTTTTATTCAGACTCCTTGTCCTTATTACCTATCAGTTTGGCTGCCCTTGCAATATCAATGTTCTCTGTCTTTTGGGAGGAAAGTATATTTTCCTTTTGAATGGCGTCAAACACCTCCTGCCGCAGAACCGATATCTCCCGGGGCGCATCAATACCTATCCGAACGCTGTTTTTGCCGGTTTCAATCACCTTTACGATGATATCATTGGCAATGACGATACTCTCACCAACTTTTCGTGTTAGAATAAGCATAGGCGTAACAAATAATCCACCGGACTGACATTAATAGTTTAGCTGTTGAATTCAAAAAGGCCGTACAGGCCGGCCGAATTGATTTTTGAATTCATAACCGGACGTGCTATTGTTATAATCATATGTGATATCATAGTCAACCTTGTTCCCGATCCATGTCCTAAAAGGGGCTGTTAAGCCATGTTACACCTGGGCCATGAACAGGCAGTTGGGTTTTCTTGTCTGGGGCATCATCCCTTTGCCTGTATACCGGGCCTGGGCAACGTTATTCCCAATCACATCCATGATGTTATCCACGACAGACAGGTGCTTTTTAATCTGAATCTCATTGGATTTTATAAAGTGGGCCACAATGTCTTTCTCTTTATCAATGGTGCGCTTGAGTTGTCTCAAATCGTTTTTGCATTTGTTGGGCAGCGGCAGGGCATGTACCAGTGCACCCAGGGAAAAGGAATCCGTTTTTTTACCTAATTTTTTATCCATGCCGGGAAAATGGCTTTGGCAAGAAGCAAGAATATTATTTCGTAATGTTTCAATTTTGCCGGCAAGATCTTTCTTGGCCCGGGTTGTCTCCCAGATCATGCCCAGGTCAATGGTTCCGATGGCCTTTTTTTCAGCCTTTAATACCAAGTGCAGCTGCTGGTAGCAGGCAAGTTTTTCCTTAAGCAAGTTTTGGATATTATCGGCCGCTTTTTCCATGTCCCTTCTCCCTATCATGTTAATATAAAACAAGATATTAAGCCTTTAAGGATAGACTCAATCCACAAAACAAGGAAATATTTTCCGTTTTGTATTGTTGTATAGATATAAACAGCAACTATTATGCCATAATCCGATACCGCCAAAATGTCTTCATAGGCTGTCAAACGCTATCCTGAAGCTGCTGGTATAAGAATTCCTTAAAGCCGGTAACACGCCGGCCCTGGGATAAATTGTCAGTAAGATATTGGTCATGCAGGGACTGATAGATATCGGACGCATTGCTTTCCGGGAAAAGACTGTCTCCGGGCAGGGTATCGCGCATACGCTGCATCAAGGTATCGAGCATCAGCGCCTCAAACCCCTGGCAGGCCTTTTTAAGGTCTTTTTCCCGTTGGAGTTGCCGGGCCGTATTTGTGGTATCCTTGGTATCCGTAACCGGCGTCATGGCGCCGGGCATTTGAATAGACATAACTTCACCCTTCCTATAGTATCTCAAGACTGGCCTGCAGCGCCCCGGCAGCCTTGATACTTTCCAGAATACTGATTAGGTCTCTGGGCCGGACCCCTAGAGAGTTCAGTCCATTCACCAGTTCTCCGATGGTAGACGTGCCGGGCAATTCCATAATGTACTCGGGGTTTTGTCCCTGAATCGTTACGTTTA
This sequence comes from Desulfobacter curvatus DSM 3379, assembly GCF_000373985.1. Classification (GTDB taxonomy): domain Bacteria; phylum Desulfobacterota; class Desulfobacteria; order Desulfobacterales; family Desulfobacteraceae; genus Desulfobacter; species Desulfobacter curvatus. The sequence goes on along the minus strand of NZ_KB893069.1, from coordinate 35,369 downwards.
AGTCCCCATGGGCCACGGCCACATTTGAAATGGTCACTTCGCTGCCGATAACCACGGTGCCGGTTTTTTCATTGATCACAACCTTGGCAACGCTATCCGGAACCACGGACAGGCCTTCCACATCGGCAATAAACTCCGCCACATGCTCCTGCTGCATGGATTCGGGCACATTCAGCTGGATGGAACCGGCATCAATGATCTTTGCGACCCCTTCCCCTAATGCGGCATTGATGGTATCCCCCACCCGCCGGGCCGTGGTGAAATCGGGCCGGAACAGGGACAAAGTTAAATTTTTTTTCCCTGTCAGTTGAAAGGGAATCTCTCGTTCCACCGTGGCTCCGTTGATAATCCGGGCAGTGAGAAGATGACTGCTCCTATCGTTCATGCCGGCGGGAATGGCAAGACTGATTGCGCCCTGGGCAATGGCATAAACATTGCCGTCAACCCCTTTCAATGGCATCATTAAAAGGGTCCCGCCCTTAAGGCTTGTGGCATCACCCAACGACGAAACCGTGATGTCAATGCGGTCCCCGATCCGGGCAAAGGGCGGAATATTTGCCGTGGCCATGACAGCGGCCACATTCTTCACCTTGATCTGGCTTTTGTCAAAATGAAGATTCATTTTTTTAAGCATATTGGTCAAGGACTGTCTGGTGAACAGAATATTGTTTTTATCTCCGGAGCCGTTAAGTCCTACCACCAGGCCGTATCCGGTGAGTTGATTGGAACGGACCCCCTGGATGGCGGCCATGTCCTTGATTCGGGTGGCCATGGCAGCCTGCGAAAGGGAAAGCAAACACAGTACGATCCCTATACCGGTCGTTATTTTTTGAGACAGATTTTTCATGGCGTTCCGCTCCTTCAACACTTACCAGGGCCAGATATTATCAATGATTCGCGTCCCCCAGCCCGGTTTCTGTTTGTCGGCAAGGGCTCCCTTGCCGTAGTATTCGATGTGCGAGTCCGCTAAAGAGGTGGACTCCACCCGATTGTCCGAATCAATATCATCGGGCCTCACAATTCCTGAAACCATGATGTACTGGACTTCATTATCCACTTTCATAGCTCTTTTCCCGAATATGCTTAAGTTCCCGTTGGGCATTACTTCCGTAACCCGGGCTGCAATAGAGGCCGTGACCTGACCTAACCTGTCACTTGTGGCTTCACCTTTGGTGGCATTTTGAAAATCAGTGTCAATGAGTTTATCACCGATAGTACCGCCAAGATGCGTCACTTTTCCGAAGGCATTCAAAGTCGGCACCCCCACCGACATACTGGTTGTCCGCTTACCCTCGGAATTCACCTCCATCGTCGAAGACGAATTCTCCACAATATCCACGATCACCGTGTCTCCAATATAAGCCGCCTTGGTGTCATCCAGCAGGAATCTGTTCTGGGCCGTCCAAAGAGAGCCCTCCGCAGGCCTGGCCATGGTGTAACTGGGTTGAACGGCCGACCCAGGCATTGTGTCCTGGGGCAAAACACTTAAGGGCGGTTCACCTCCGCCAGATATACAACCGGTAAAAATTCCGGCCATAAAAATCAGCAAAAACGCCGGCATCCATCGTATTAAATTTTTTTGAATTGACTGCATAACAAACCTCCCGCTTAAAAAACGACTTCCACGGTGCCGTCTTTTGTAACAAGGCCGCGCACCAGTTTTCCAGATGTTAAATTTTGCACTGTCACAGTGTGTCCCGGATAACCGTCTTCCTTGCTGATCCCTAACGTAACAATGGATAAACGGTTCTTTTTTGCCACCAGCTTTATCACGGCCCCTTTTTCAATGGCCGGCGCCTGTTTGAATTCTCCCCGGGTCACACATTCCCCTTTATCAATGGTCCGGGTTATCACCATGCCGCTGACCTGATCAACCGAAGTCATTACATCCGGTTGCCCCCCGAATACGTCCATATCCTGCAGGGTGACATCCGCCGGGGTAATGATTTTGCCCCTTTCCAGGCGTGTAGCCGCAACGACCACAGGTTTCATCTGTGACAGACGCCCTGTGACAGTCAACCGGTCCTCTTTGACGCCGTCCACCCAGACTTCGGCATGGATGGACAGGCGGCCGTTGCTAGAGGGGGTATACCGCTTGTCAAATACCAAGGATAAATCGCCCTGGGGATAGGGTTCAATCCCCCGGACTCTGAAGGCCTTTAGCTTAAATTTTTCCTTTGGAAGCAATCCTGATAAAAATTGTAGAAGCGCCTTTTCCACGTAGGACGGATCAAGCTGCTGGCCGGCACGTTTGACAAATACCCGTTTCGGTACCTGGATATTAATGTCATTGTCATTAAGCCCCATGGCATTTATGGCCGCTGTGACCCTTTCTCCTGAAAGCTGTTTCATCCGGCCGGCCCGGGGTGATTTCCCAAGCTCAATACGTGTCAGTTCTTCTTTAAAAAAATCAGGCCCTGTTATATTTGCGACCTCTCCCAAATATATGACAGGACTTGTAACTTCTGCTGTCCGGGCAACTTCAATGATGATTTTTCCCGGTGTGGCAGCCAATACCGGCAGGCTGAAAGCAAGCAATGAAACTAAAAACACCAACAATGTATGGCTACGGGCCATGGAAACAATAAAATTCAACATACAGCTTGTCTTTTTGCCCATTTTCTTCGTTGCATCAATGGGCACATATTTAAAATGGGCGCCGCAGGCGCTTCGCCCTCTTGTTTCTTGTTTTTTGTCTCTAGCTTCTAACATGGCGGTATCCTCAAAGTTTTCTAAGATTTCAACTGGACGGCCGTTGCCAGCATACTGTCGGCGGTGGTGATGGATTTTGAATTGGCCTCATAGGTGCGCTGGCCTGAAATCAGACTGACCATTTCCTCCACAACATCCACGTTGGAGCTTTCAATATAGTAGTTTAACACGGTTCCGGCCCCGTTCTCCCCCGGTGTATTTTCCTGGGGAGTACCCGAACCTTCGGTTTCTCTGAACAGGTTGCCGCCTACGGCATATAGTCCGGCGGGATTTACAAAGGTCGTTACAAGAACCTGTTCTGTCGCCAGAATGGTGTCATCGTCGGCAAACACGGTCAGGGTCCCGTCACCGTCCAGGGTAATCGTAACGGCCTCTACAGGGATGGTGATTTCCGGCTGAAGACGGTCCCCTGCCTGGGAGGTAATATACCCTTCACTGTCCAGTGAAAAATCCCCTGCCCGGGTATACATATCCTCGTCCCCGTGCAGAACCCTGAAAAATCCCTCGCCCTGGATGGCAAAATCCAGATGGTTATCCGTTTGAAGAAAATCACCCTGGGTAAATATTTTCTGAATACCTGCCGTATTCACGCCCATGCCCACCTGAATTCCAGTCGGTACCTGCCCCCCGCCGGGGGTTGTCTGTCCTGCGACCCGCTGGGTCATGTACATTAAATCCTCAAATGCTGCCCGGGATTTTTTAAACCCGGTGGTGGAGGAGTTCGCCAGGTTATTGGAGGTCACACCAATCTGCGTATCCTGGGCCATCATTCCCGTCGCTGCCGACCAAAGTGCCCGTATCATAAATTGACTCCTTTAAGTAAATTGCCCGACTTCATTTATTGCCTTGGAATCGATTTCATCAAATGTCTTCATGGACTTGGTGTACGTTTCAAACATCCGCTGATAATCAATCATTTTCGCCATTTCTTCTACGACCTGAACATTGGCCTGTTCAAGGGAACCGGCGTGAACCCTGACATTTTCAAGGACAATTTCATCTGCTGTATCTCCGGTATAAACAAACAGATTGTCCCCGGTTTTCTCAAGTCCCTCCATATTTTCAAAGGAGACCACATCAAGGGTATCCAGAAGAGCATTATCTAAAAAAATCTGGCCGGATTCATTTATATTCACACTTGTATTGGGATCTACAGTATCCATGAAAATAGCACCGCCTTGACCCATGACGGGATTTCCGCTTTTATCCACGAGAATACCCTCACTGCTCAACGAAAAATTGCCATTCCTAGTGTACTTAATGCCGTCCGGGGTTTCCACTTTGAAAAGCCCCTGGGGACCTAATGCCACATCCAGGGGATTGTCTGTTTTTATCACATTTCCCTGTGAGAAATCTTGGTCCACCCGGGCCCTGAACGCCTTGTCAAAACTGACGAAATCTTTTTTAAACCCAATGGTGGACGCATTGGCCAGGTTATTGGAGACTGCTTCTAGTTTTCGTTCCTGCCTTAACCCGCCCTGGGTCGGCCGCGTCATTTCAAGAATCATAGGGCCGTTTACTCCTTTGCATGCTTTGCCGATGTGCCTATGGCATTGAGTGGTTTAATTGTACCTTATCCACATTTTATGCAAATGAGATGCCATCTCTTTTTAAATGACGCCCAATCCTTGACCATCGCTCTTTTCAAAAGAATTTTTATTCAACGTGGAGGGGGTATGAGTAAAGGGAAATGATTTGATTTTAAAAATAATGTGCCAAAAGGCCGACATTTGAGACCATCGAATTTGACGCACCCAGAAAATTTTTCCCACTGTTTTGGGATCGGTCTCAGAAAGTTTTATCTCAATGGGTCATCGTCAGGCCCAATCATGGGTGGCAATAAAAATCGCCTTGCATCCCGACCCGTTTAGGATTTCTTTTTAATCCCCTCGGCATTGGCCCCATAAACAAAAGCAAGAAGTTCGGCCACTGCCACATATATTTCAGCCGGAATTTCCTGGCTGATGTCAAGGGATGCCAAGACCTCGATCAGATCAGGATCGTCCTTTACCGGTACCCCATGCTCCAAGGCCAGGGCAATGATATTTTCAGCCACCTTTCCCTGACCTTTGGCTGTGACCGTCGGTGCCGTGTCTTTCAACCTGTCATATTTCAGGGCGACTGCTTTTTTTTTGTTGTCTTTAGGTGCCATGGTCAAACCACGATATTCAAACCTTGCATGTCATCTGGTGTTTTCATGGAAAGCATTAAGCTGGTCGGGGCAATTTGTTCCGGTTGGGCGACCTGGCAGTCGATGGTTCCTGCCTGATATCCGATTCCGGATAGACGCTGTCTCAATTCTGAAACCTTGGGAACAAGGTAATCACAGGTTTCCTGGCTTTCCAATAAAAATCGACCGGTAATGGTTTTATCCAGAATGGAAAAATCAGCCCGTAAGGGACCAAGGGTGGTCATATTTAATAAAAAGGAAATGCTGAGCATTTTTTTTGTATTTGTTGTGCCTTTTTTTCCTACGTCCACCATGAGCTGGCCGAAATCAAAGCCATCCTCCCGCCAGACAGGGAACGGCAGCAGGAATCGTGTGTTATCCGGATTTTGTCCGCTATCCCCGGATTTGATATTTAACTGGGCAAAATTATCCAGCGCATCTGAGATATGTTTTAATTCAGTGGCTTTATTGGGGTCGCTTTCCATACCGGTAAGAAACAAAGAAGCTGCTTTCAGATCTTGGCTCGCCAGCTGTTTGATGACATTGGCAACTGTTTTTTTATCCGGGGCATCTTCAAGGCGGGTTGTCAGTTTTTTTTCAAAGCTCAGACCCATATTTTCTATAATTTTGGGCAAAAATTGATCATCCCGAACATCGGATTTCAGGGAAAGTCCCATTAGGATATCATTCAGAGTCGGCTCCAGGGCCTGGCTAAGCGCACCCAAACCCTGGAAAATTTTTGCAGGGGAAAAGGATTGAAAGTCGGTGGTCTGAAAGGATTTTTCCGTTCCGGAAAGCACTGATGAATCCGGCAAGGCGACCGGCAGGGAAGATACCTGTCTTCCGGTATTCACTGCCGGCCCTGCCGTTTCCGTGGATACAGGCGCAGACGGGGTAGTCACCGGCTTTAGCACAATGCCGTCCTGGGAACGGACAACCTTCATGGGGATATCCATGCCCTGGGCCAGAGGAAGCTGGGTGGAAACAGTCAGTTTCTGACCGCCCACAAGCAATTGAACCCGGTTTTGGGCGGTAACATTAATTACTTTTGCATCCACTGTCTGGCCGGGCTTTATACCTGAGTCCGGCAATGCCGAAGACGTTTGTTTGCCGGGAAGAATTTTAAGCGTGGTATCCGTATCGGGGGAAGACAGGGGGGAGGCCGAGGACAACACCGTGGACGGAACCGGTTTTAGAACCGGACCTTCCCGGGTGGCAACAAGGGTCAACGTCAGCGCCATCCCCGGTTTTAACGGCAGCGGGGTTGAAACCTCAACTTTTTGACCGGCCAACAAAGGTTTACCGGGTCCATTTGAAGGGCCGGGTGACGTTGAAGGCCCAGGTTGCCTACCACTTGACAGAGTCTGTGTGCGATTTCGAACAAGCTCCCCCAAGCTGGAAGCGGTTTCTGATTTTTCTGATAAAAGAAGTTGAACACGATTTTCAGATGTGACATCAAGCACCTTTGCATCGATAATCCGTCCGGGCTTTAAATTTATGACATCCAACGGCCCGGATTGTTTCTGATTGCCGCTGATAATTTTCAGGGACCCAAGGGGCAGGCTGGGGATCATCTGGCGTTCTCCATTGCAATAAATTTTTCCTTGAGGTCGATGACAAGCGCAACCTCCCCTTTGGGTATGGAAAGCCTTTCTGCAATGGTGTCAACATCCATCTTTTGATAGTAAAGATCTATGATCCGCTGTTGCTGATCAAGGACATCGGTTTCTTTGTGAAATAAGGCAGCCCCCCCCTTCGGCAGGGCATTAAGCAGGGAATTATGCTGATTTTCAAGCTGGCTGTACAGGGTGTTGGCCCGGGACAAAAGCAGATTGATGCTGATAATTTTTGAATCCAGAGATTTATCAAGCTTTCGGGTCAGTGTCTGTTTTTCCTGTACCAATCGCTCAAATTCCATAGCCGCATCCTTTGAGGCTTCCAAAATGGGCTCAATCATCTCAGACGTTTCCGTCAGAACTTCCCTGGCCACCACTTGGGCTTTTTCACGGGTTTGGGCGGCGATGTCGCCAAGGTCGGTTCCCTGGGTATGGCTTGGATTGCGTTGGAGCCGGCCGGCCCGCCGGATAAAAAGAAACAGCAGAAAGATTAAAAACACATCAATGATCAGTGAAAGGACAACAAGAAACTCAGTGGGAACCTTCAGCATCATGCCGTGGTATCTATAAGCCGACCCGGCCCATCCGGGTCCGGCGGCAGTTCATCTTGGGGAGTTTGTTTTTTTGCACGTTTGGCCTTACGGGCCTTTTCCCGTTTTTCCCTTTCCTTCTCTTTTTCTTTTCTCAAAGAGAGTGTCTCTTCGCTTTCCTGAACCGTTGTGTTTTCTATCACCTGCTGGTTTTGCTGTTGCACTGCTGCCTGATCGGGATCCGGTTTGGGAGACTGGATCTGGTGGCTCAAATCCTGGGCAATACCGGATTGCTGAAAAATCTGGTTATGTCCATGAACTGTGGTCATTTATTCCCTGCTTTAAGTTGCTTTAAACGATTTAAAACTGATCTTGTCAATATATTGGGGCGGCAATACCTTTTTCAAAGAGGCTTCCACACCCCATAGCAGATCAGCTTCCGTCACTTCATTGTTCTTTTCCGACACCAGCCGGGTTTGAATAGCGCCGTAAATTAAATCCCGGTAAAAGGCAAGATTGCTGTTTATTTCATCATAAGCCCTTTGATCTGAATAATCAATAGATACGTCTGCATACACATAGGTCATGGTCCGGCTTTGATCGGATGCCAGAATGATAAAATCCGTTAACAAAATTGTTCCTGGCCTGCGGCTGGGCGGCAGAGCCGGCGTATCTGCAGAAATATTGGCCTGGCCATCCCGGATAAAATCAATTTCCGTTAAAGAGGCGGTCTGTCTTTCCGGCAGTGGCGCAGGTGCACTTGAAAAAAACAAAAAATAACTTAAAGGAACGGATATTCCCATGAACAGCAAGACAGACGCGGCGGCAAGCACCGCTTTTGATTTGAGAAGGGCTTTTATCTTTTCGCCTTTTTTAGATAATCCCGTTAGGGCAGATTCTTTCCCGTCTGAAATTTCGGCGTTTTCAATGCCTTCCAAAACCACCTGATCCGAATCGGATTCCAAGGCATCGGACTGGGCCTCCAGATCAGTATACGCATCGTCTTCTCCGTCAATATCGCCGAGAACGTCTTCATCCTCCTGATCTGCGGCCATGAGCAGGGTATTAATGTCATCCTGGGAGATGAGGATATCCTCATCTGCATCCAGGAATTCGTCCTCTTCATCCGACTGCTGGAGAAGGGCATCAATATCTTCCTGGGTGACATCATCGTCATTTTCCTGAACGGCATCATCCACCCCGTCCCCATCTGTTGCGGACGTCAGGTCGATCTCTTCCGGCAGGGAGTCCTCTCCGTTGTCCCGGGCATCCCCTTCCGTAACATCCGGGGCCGGAAGACCGGCCTCAATCAGGGCGTCCATATCTTCCTGGGTGAGCATACAATCCGCCACGTCTGCGGCTTGATCTTCATCTATGGGCACATCAAAGGGGTCTTCTTCCCGGCTTGATTCGTCCATAATCGCGGCATCGTCAACGGTCTCATCTTCCACCCTTTGTTCCGCCACATTATCCTGGTTTGATTCAGCTTCCAAGATCTCTGGTTCGGGTTCCGGCTCCGCTGCCGGTTGCGGTTCGGGTTCAGGTATAGAATCGGAGGCGTCATCCCCCTGGGTATCACCATCCATAGCCCCCTGAATATCTTCCAGTGAGATCAACTCGTCATCGTCGTCATCACCGGCCCCGGAATCCTGGGACAACGTTTCGTCATCGTCATCCAGGGCATCGTCCGTCATCAAACTGTCGATGTCGTCCTGGGATAGTTCGCCGGTATCCTCTTCTTCGGTGCCCGACGCATCCATATCCTGGTCGGGTCCGTTAAGCAGACTGTCGATATCATCCTGTGACAACTCTCCGGCATCGTCCGCTTCGGGGCCAGCATCATCATCCGGGTCATCGTCCGTCATCAAACTGTCGATGTCGTCCTGTGACAATTCTCCGGCATCCTTTTCTCCGGTGCCCGACGTATCTACATCCTGGCCGGACCCGTTGATCAGGCTGTCTATATCATTCTGGGCCAACTCGTCGGTATCGTCATCTTCTGAAGAGATATCCAGCAGTTTATCAATATCATCCTGGGAAATTAGATCGTCTTCTTCTTCCAAAATCGGGTCTGACATAACTCCCCCTAAAATCTAAAAAATAAATACTACTTATTACTTAAAAGTAAAGCAAATATCAGGCCAATCAAAATAAATTATTTTCCATAGCTATCCAGGCTCGCGTGCAGTTTCACCAGAACAGCCGTATGGATCTGGCAGATCCTGGATTCAGTCAAAGACAAAACCTCCCCAATTTCTTTCAAGGTCAGTTCGTCATAATAGTAAAGGGAGATAACAATCTGCTCTTTTTTCGTCAATTTTTTGATGGCTTTCACCAGAACGGATTTCAGTTCTGCCCGGTAAAAGTCGTCTTCGGGATTTTCGTCACCCCTGAGGCCGGCCTGAAAACGGGTCTCGGAAGAGATATCATTTTTTTTCGTTTTGATGAAATCATCCAGACTGAGGACTGCCGCCCCATGAATATCTGTCAGCATATTCTGGTACGTTTCCAGATCCACGCCCAAAACTTCACAAATTTCATCGTCCTCGGCCGGCCGCCCCTTTTCATCCTCAATGGTTTTTGCCGCCTTGGAGATGTCCTGGATTTTTTTTCGCATGGACCTTGAATAGGTGTCCATGCTGCGCAATTCATCCAGAATGGCTCCCTTGATACGATACCGGGCATAGGTTTCAAGGCTGACATGTTTGCCCGGATCAAATTTGTCCACCGCATCAATGAGCCCCAGAGAGCCTGCTGACATCAGTTCGTCAAAAAGTACACTGGTGGGTAGCCGCATGGCAAACCGGGAAGCAATGTACCGGACCAGATACGCGTAATTGACAATACTCTCCTGCCGCCAGGCCTCCCACGCCGCCTGATTTTTTTTGTTAGGGTATTTCATGGAAATATTATTGCGTCCTTTTGTAAAATGACCATAACCACTCATTTGGCCGCCGCAAACACCCGGTTCATAAAAAAGGTCAGATTTCCCTGGTTCTGGTTTGTCCTGTCGTCGTTGAGCAGGTTTTTTGCAAGATCGGACACGGCATCAGCTGCAGGGCTGTGCTTTACGGTATCCAAAAGGATGCTGCGGTTTCGAACAGCCTTTTGCAGGGCCGGGTCAAAGGGAATATACCCGCAGTATTCCAGAACCACATTCTTTAAAAATTTATCCAGGGCGTTGCTCAAAGAGCCGTAAACTCTTTTGGCCCCGTTCCGGTTGTCCGCCATGTTTACAGCCAATTTGAAATGTTTTATTCCGTACTCCTGGGACATGACCTTCATCAGGGCATAGGCATCGGTAATGGAGGTGGGTTCCGTGGTGGCCACCACCAGGCACTGGTCCGCCGATGCGTTAAAATAGAGCACATTGGAGGAAATGCCGGCGCCGGTATCCAGCAATATTATGTCTGCCATATCGGAAAATGCCTCAAACTCAGATAACAGCGTCAGTTTTTCACCTTCGCTGAACCGGGTCAAATCGGCAAACCCGGAACCACCGGGTAGAATGCCGATGCCGTGATTCGTTGTTATCATTACCTGGGACAAGGTTTTTTCCCCGGATACCAGATGGCGGATGTTATATTTGGGGCGCAGGTTAAATACGATGTCGATATTGGCCAGGCCCACATCCGCATCAATGATCACCACCCGTTTTCCGAGCCGTGTCATGGCCACGGCCAGGTTCCCCACAATATTGGTTTTGCCCACCCCGCCCTTACCGCTGGTCACTGCAATGACCCTGGGGTATGAACTGCCATTGGAAGCCCCGTTTCGTTCCCGTTTTTGCATAGCACTTGTCCTGGCCATCTGCCGCAGTCCTTTTGCCTGATCCACCTAATCTCCTTTGGGCTCTTTTTTTAGAATTATCTTCAAAAGCTCATGGCGGTCCGGGATAATCAAATCCTCGGGCACCTTCTGGCCGTTGGTTACCAATGACACCGGCAAGTCATGGCTTGCCACCTGGTCAAGAATTTTCCCGCATCTTTTTGTCTCATCTGTTTTTGTAAATACATAGGTGTCTGGATTGAATACGGAAAAAGCAGATGCCGCTTCCTTCATATTAATCAATTCAGAGGTAACACTCAAGGTTAAATGAACGCTGATCTGGAAATCATTTTTGATCAGCTCAAGGATTTCGTCAATTTTTTCCTTGTCATAATGGCTGTGCCCCGCCGTATCAATAAGCACCAGATCCATGGATTTCATCCGGTCCAGGGCGCATGCCAGATCCTGTCGTGAAAAGGCCGGCACACAGACCAGCCCCATGATGCCGGCATAGGCTTTGAGCTGCTCAAAGGCCCCGATCCTGTAATTGTCTATGGAGACCAGCCCCACCTTCATTTTCCGGGTAAAGCTCAGATAGGCGGCCAGTTTGGCAATGGTGGTGGTCTTTCCCACACCGGTCGGCCCCACAAAGGCCGCCACCTGGGGAAGCCCGGAAGAGTTACGCCGGGTGAAAAAGTCCTTGGTGCGAAATTGATCCAGACACAGGCCCATAACTTTTTTTTTCAACTGCGTCATTTGCGAAATTTTATCAAGATTTTCATCCAGATCAGCGGCAGCTTTTTGAACAAGATCCGCCGCCAGACGTTCGCTGACACCGCAGCGAAGCAGGGAGGCCAGCACGCCCACGGATTCGAAATGGTTGCACAAAATGGACTGCACCCCGGAACCGAAACCGGCCACTGAAAGGATGTCCTTTATCTCCGCAATATCTGACTTCAAAGATTCCACATCCTGTAGAACAGGTGTTTCCTGTTTATCATCACCGCCCGAAGGGATTGCGGCCTCAACTTCGAACATGGTTTTTCCGTAGGGATCTTTGGGTGATTTGGGTACCTTTCGGGTGGAAAGAATCATGGCATCGGGCCCCAGCTCCTCCTTGATGCCGGCTAGGGCCGTCTGGATATTCGGTGCCCTGAAAATTTTTTTATCCATTCTTTAAACTCACCTTTCCGACAGCCTGCAGATTTATGTCATCCACGATCTCTGCGTGGGATACCACAAATACATTGGGAAGAGATGGCTCAATCAGACGACGGACATGACGGCGCAATGTGGGCGATGTCATGAGCACCGGCTGGGTGTTCAATGTGATGAGCTTTTCCACCTGTTTTGATACGGCGCCGACAAATTCTGTGATCAGGACAGGCTCTAAGGCCAGGTAAGTTCCATGGTCGGTCCGTTTAATATTTTTTGTTAAAATTTCTTCAAGCTTCCGGTCCAATGTCATGACCTGCAGCTTTTTACCGGGCTGCAGATAGGGTGCCAGCATGCCTTTGGCAACCCGTTGGCGTACATATTCGGTTAACAGGTCCGGATCCTTGCCTGCCGGGGCGAAATCTGCCAGGGTTTCCACGATGGTCAACAGATCCCGGATGGAGATACGTTCCCGCAAAAGATTCTGGAGCACCTTCTGGACAGCACCGACACTTAACAGATTCGGTACCAGCTCTTCCACCACCTTGGGGCTGGTTTTGGCCAGGTTATCCAGGAGATGCTGGACATCCTGCCGGCTAAGCAGGTTGTGGGCATTGTTTCTGATGATCTCCGTCAAATGGGTGGCAATCACCGTGGAGTTGTCCACCACAGTGTATCCGGCAAACTTGGCCTCCTCTTCCCTGGACATGGGAATCCACAGAGCCGGCAGGTTGAAGGCCGGTTCAACCGTTTCAATTCCGTCAATTTCTTTGGCCGCACCACCAGGATCCATGGCCAGATAATGATTGACCATCAGCTCTGCACCGGCCGCCTCAACACCTTTGATCATAAGCCGGTACTGGGCCGGGGTTAAATTCAGGTTATCCCGGATATGGATGGGCGGTACAATAATGCCCATCTCCGTGGCAAACTGCCGGCGGATGGCCTTGATCCGCCCTAGAAGCGTGCCGTCCTGCTGCTTGTCCACCAAAGGAATCAGACCATAACCCACTTCCAGTTCCATGGTATCCAGACGCAGCAGGTGATCCACATCCTCAGGCTTTCCGGGCGTCTCTTCCTGGGCCTGGGTCTCGGCCTTTTCAATTTCCTGCTGTTTTTCTTCCGCTTTTTTCTCCCCCTGTCCTAAAAAATACCAGGCAATAGTTCCCATGGTAATGCCTAGGGTCATGAAGGGGATGGTGGGCAGGCCAGGGATTGCGCCCATGAGGAAAACAATTACCCCCCCCACCATGACCGGTGTGGTACTGGAAAATAGATGTTTGGCAAATTCCTGACCCATCTTGTTTTCTGCACCGGACCGGGAAACCAGAAGACCTGCGGCCGCAGAGATCAAAAGCGCCGGAATCTGGGAGACAAGGCCGTCACCCACGGTAAGCAGGGTGTAATTGGTCAACGCTTCGCCAAGGGGCATGCCCTGTTGCACCACGCCGATGACAAAGCCTGCGCCGATATTGATCAACGTGATGATAATGCCGGCAATGGCGTCACCACGGACAAATTTGGAGGCACCGTCCATGGCACCATGAAATTCCGATTCCCTGGCAATGGCAGCCCGTCGCTCGCCTGCTTCTAATTCGTCGATCATACCGGCATTGAGATCCGCATCAATGGCCATCTGTTTGCCGGGCATGGCATCCAGGGTAAAACGGGCGGCGACCTCTGCAATACGGCCGGCACCTTTGGTGATTACCATGAAATTGATGAGCACAAGGATAATGAAGATGATCAGACCCACCACATAGTTGCCGCCCACCACAAAAGCGCCGAATGACATGATGATCGCCCCCGCAGCCTCGGGCCCCTCGCTGCCGTGCAAAAGAATCAGCCGGGTAGATGCTACATTCAACGAAAGTCTGAAAAGGGTGAGCACCAGAAGCAGGGTGGGAAAAATACTGAAGTCAAGGGGTTTTTGAGTATACATGGTGGTGATCAGCACCACAATACCCAGGGAAATATTCAGGGCCAGAAAGAAATCAAGGATAATAGGATGCAAGGGCAGGATCATTGCCATCAGAATGCCGATAAAGGCCAGAACCATCAGGATATCTGATGACTCTTTTTTCATTGTGCCCATTATACCGACGTTTTCCGTGGACATGTATCCTCCTTGCTGATGGATGCTTGACATCCGGTGCCAAAAAATTGACTTTTTACCGTTTAACTTTGCTGACCATTCTTAAGCCCGTAAACATAGGCAAGCAGTTCCGCCACAGCCTGGTAGTATTCAAATGGAACCTGGCCGCCAATGTCTACTACTTTATACAAATTCCGGGCCAAAGGCTTATCTTCCACCACCGGCACATCGTTTTCCCGGGCAATTTTCTTGATGTTTTCGGCCACGGCACCTGCGCCCTTGGCCACAACGCTCGGGGCATCCATCTTTTCTTTGTCATACTGCAATGCCACGGCAAGGTGGGTCGGGTTGGTCACAACCACATCCGCCTTGGGCACGGCAGCCATCATGCGTTTTCTGGCTGCGGCCATCTGGAGTTGACGAATCCTGGATTTAACAGCCGGATCACCTTCCGTTTGCTTACGTTCGTCCTTGACCTCTTTTTTGGTCATTTTCTGGTCTTCTAAAAACTTCCATTTCTGGAAAGCGTAATCCAGAATGGCGACCAAAATCATGACGATACAGACTTTTATAAAAATCCAGAACGATTTAATAAAAAGAAAAAGAAGAATCTGGGGTACAGCGTGATCGTACAGCCTAAGCACCTCGGACAGGTCACCCTTTGTGGCCAGATAGCAGACCAGTGAAATCACGGCAAGCTTGGCCAGTGATTTTACAAATTCGACGATGGCCGAGGAAGAAAATTTCTGTTTAAATCCGCTAATGGGATTCAGTTTGGACAGTTTCGGTTCCAAGGCTTTCCAGGATATCTGGAATCCAACCTGTGCCAGGTTGGAAATGATCGCCACAACACAAACGGCGGTAAATACTGGCAGGCACATTAAAAACATTTTTTTGGCGTGATAAATCAGCATCACGCTCAAATCTGCCGGATTTAGTTCCGGCACCCGCTCAAACATAAAATTATAACGAAAGACTTCCACGCAGTTTTGGTAGAAAAAAAATGCCGTGGCATACAATGCCGTCACACCGCCCAACACGACAAAGACCGAAGGAATTTCCATGCTCTTGGCAACCTGGCCTTCCTCCCTTGCCTTGTTGAGCTTTCGCCCCGATGCGTCTTCGGTTTTCTCGCCGCCACCCTCTGGATCTTCGGCCATATGTTATCCTCCGCCCATATAAAACAATAGTGTCAGAAACAATTTTCTGCACGGTTCAATGTAATTTCGGGTAACAATGAAAATGATCGGCAGGGTCATGGAAAAAAAAATCAGGCCCACTGCGATCTTCACCGGGAAGGCCACAATCATCACATTGGTTTGGGGTGAAAATTTTGCGATTAATCCAAAGCCGGTATTGACAAAGGTCAGGGCGGCAATGACCGGGGCACTGACTTTAATGGCCGTCACAAACAACCCGGCCCCCACATCCAACAGTCGGGGCGTCAAGGCGGAATGCATGATAAACCCACCCACAGGCACCAGCTCAAAGCTGTCAATCATGGACATGATAATAATATGGTGGCCGTTGAGTATAAGAAAAATGACCAGACAGACCCAGTAGCCGATTTGATCCATGATGGAGACATTTTCACCGCTTTGGGGGTCCATAACATTGATCATGGCAAATCCGATCTGAAAGCCGATGACCTGGCCGGCCATCTGGATGCCTGCAAAAAAAATCCGCAGGCAAAGCCCCAGAGCAAGGCCCACAAGAATCTCGGCGCCCAGCATCAGGCCAAAGGTGGGGACATCCTCTGGAAAACGGGCCGGATCCACGGGCACCACCGTATAAAACAACAGGGTTAAAACCAGAGCAAACGCCATTTTCAGCCGGTTGAGAATTATATTGGACCCAAAAATAGGAAACAAAAATAAAAACACGGATACCCGTGCCAGAACCAGCATAAAGGTTCTAAAGCGAATGGGATCAATGAGATCAAGCAGTTCCACAGTCGCTCTGTCCTAACTCACCGGATATACATGGGAATATTGGTAATAATATTGGTCGTAAACTCCATCAGCTTTTCCATCATCCAGGGGGCGGCAAACAAAAGCCCGATAAAAACGGCGAGGATCTTGGGTACAAAGGTCAAAGTCATCTCCTGGATCTGGGTCACCGCCTGGAACACACTGATGGCCAAGCCGGCAATCAGCCCTAGACCCAGCATGGGCATGGACAAAAGGATCGTAAGGATGATGGCCTGTTTGGCAAAGGCTATTACAAATTCAGGGGTCATTTCACACTCCAAAGCTTTTAATCATGGAACCTGCAATCAAATGCCAGCCGTCCACAAGGACAAAGAGCATCAGCTTGAAAGGCAGGGAAATCATAACCGGGGGCAGCATCATCATGCCCATGGCCAGCAGCACCGAGGCCACGACCATATCAATGACAAGAAAGGGAACGTACAGAATAAAGCCGATGATAAATGCTGTTTTAAGCTCGGAAATCACATAGGCCGGAATCAGTGTTAAAAGCGACACATCATCCCGGGTTTCAGGCTTTTTTACACCGGCTTCTTTGACAAACAGGGCAATGTCGGCTTCCCTGGTGTTGAGCAGCATAAACTTTCGTATGGGCTTCTGGGCTTCAGTAAAGGCTGTTTCATAGGAGATTTCACGTTCAAGATATGGGTTTAAGGCTTTGTCATACACCTCTAACGCCACGGGTTTGATGATAAAAAACGTCATGAACAGCGAAAGCCCTACAATTACCTGATTGGGCGGGCTTGACTGGGTTCCGATGGCCTGGCGCAGAAAATGAAACACCATGGTTATACGGGTAAAAGGCGTCATGAGGATCAAAATAGCCGGGGCCAGGGTAATGATGGTTAGAAGAGCAATAATTTCGAGGACCACCGCCACTTCTTCGGGCTCCTGGGCTGTGCTGACATTAAGTTCCAGGGAAGGAATCGGGAAGGTGACAGCCTCTGCCGTATCAGCAACGCCTGCGATCATCATGGCTGTAACCACGATTAATCCAATCCAGCCGGCCGACCGGAGATAATTAATCATGATATTTCTCCTTTACCGGAATCCTTACGGGAATCGGAAGATTCATTCCCCAAGGGCATTTTATGCACACTGTTGTCTTTAATTAGACTCTTTTTGAGCAGATTGTGAAATTTGTTGGCCGTTTCGAGGGGTTCCGATGCCGTTACCGTATTCGGTGGCTTGTCAAAACGGGCTAAAGACGAAATGCCGGCCGGCGAAACCCCAATGAGAACCGATTCATCTTGGACGGCCACCAGCACCAGTTTTTCTTTGGGGGATAAGTGATGGACCGATAACACCTTGATCAGTGCCATCGAACCTTTATTTCCAAATCGGCCCGAGAATCTGCGGACAAGATAAAGGGCGATGAGAAAAAAAGCCAGAACAGCAAACAGCATGCCGAAGCTTTTGCCGAACGCCATCCACATATCCATATCCGTATTCATTGGTCTTCTGCAGCCAGGGATTTGACGCGGTCAATGGGCGTAATGACGTCGGTAAGACGAACGCCGAATTTTTCATTGACCACCACAACTTCTCCCCGGGCAATGAGCTTACGGTTGATATATACTTCCAAGGGTTCTCCGGCCAGTTTGTTCAACTCAATAATGGACCCTTGGGCCAGCTGCAAAAGATCGTTGACCAGCATCTTTGTTTTGCCCAGTTCCACGGACAGTTCCAAAGGGATATCCAGGATAAAATCCAGCTCCCTTGCGCCACGCTCCTCATCGTGTCCGGATTCTTCTTCCAGATCTTCTCCTATATTTTCTTCATTTATCGTGCCGTTTTCATCAACCATGTTTACCCCTCACAGTCGGTTATAATTTTTTCGTTGATTTTAAATGCCTGAAATCCCCGCTGTACACCGATGAAACCTGTCAGTTTCACAAGCCCTCCCACAAAGCAGGACAAAGGATCTGATGCGTCATTATCCAGTTGGATGACATCACCGGGCTGCATATACAACAGCCGTTCGCCGGTGATCTCGGTCTTACCCAGAAGAATTCTCAAATCGACCTCGGAGTGAAGAATGACCTCTTCAATCATACGCCGCCAGTTATAATCGATCTCTTCGATTTCGGCCTGGACACCGGATGACAGCTTATTTCGCATGGGTTCGATCATGGAATAGGGGTAACAGACCACAAGATTACCTGCAGCCTGCTCCAGTTCGATTTCAAACCGGGTGACAATGACAAGGTCTGTGGGCAGTACGATGGCCGTGAACTGCGGGTTCATTTCCGACCGGATCAAGGATGCCTTTACCGGTTCTATGGGGGCCCAGGACGCTTCAATATTTTTCAGAACAGCCACCACGGCCTTTTTGATCATCACCTCTTCAATGCGGGTGAATTCACGGCCCTCCACCCTTGCTTTTCCCAAGGCTTCACCGCCAAAAAAAGTATCAATGAGGTTATAGACCAGCTGGCTTTCAAATACCACCAGGCCATGCCCCCTTAACGGCTCCATCCTGAATACATGAAGACTTGTGGGTACCGGAAGACTGCGAACGAATTCAGAAAACTTCAGGGTGTCAAAGGGGTTGGCAGACACATCCACATTGGTTTGAAGCAGTGAAGACAATGTGGCCCGAACTTCCCTGGACAGACGTTCGTTAATAACGTCAAAGGTGGGCATTCTTGCCCTGACCACCTTGTCCTGGCTGGTGAAATCATAGGCAACGACCCCCTCAACCGGCTCCTCGGCAATCTCCGGAATATCGGTTTCGGTTTCTACTTCTCCGGAATCCAGTCCGTCTAGTAGACTGTCAACCTCGTCCTGGGATAGAATTTCACTCATGGCACCATCACTGCATTATAAAATTAGTAAAATAAATATGCCTTATGGCAACGTTGGGAAAAATTTGATTAATTCGGTTGAGAAGTGTAAATTTCAATTTAAGTTTGCCCTGGGGGCTTCGCAGGTCCATCCATCTCATTTGTCGCATCTGGGTTTCAATTATTTTTCTTATCCTGGGCTCCATGGTATACACCTGTCTTCGAAATCCGGGTTCCATCATTTCAAGGGCGATACCAAGGGATATGTAATGCATATTTGAATCTTGTCTTAACAAAATCTGTTCAAAGGGTTCAAGTTGTACAATATCCTCAAATATCGTTTTGCTCTGATCTTCCAGGGCCGCCTGTATGCTTTCCTCGGTCACGACATCTTCACCAGCCGGTTGTTCAGAAACCTTTTCTTCTTCTTCACCGCTGAACAGTAAAAAGAACGCACCGGCACCAATCGTGCCCAATAAGAGAATAAACAAAAGCAGAATAATGAGCAGCTTTTCTTTCCCTGACAGCAGTTTGCCGATAAATCCCTTTTTGACGGATTCTTCATTTGAATCTTCGCCAGTAACGTTCATGGATTCGGTCAGTTCATCGCCTTCGATATTTTCCAGCAGATCTTCAGCCACAATACCTCCCAAAATAATCTGGTCGTTCGTTCGCTGATCCAGCCGGCCCTTGCAGGCTGAATTGCGAATGTCCTTGATAAATCAGGTTTTGTAAGAAAATCTGTGTAACGAACACAGATTTTTCAACGTTCGTTGTGGGCCGAAGCCTGGGTGTAGTATAGACCAAGGACGGCCCATGGCCGTTATGAGGAATGATAGCAAACCTTATGCCAGCCCGCATTGATTTTACCTGGATGGTGCGGAAAACTAAACGTTTATGGTAAAGATTATAGGAAAGAAGAGAGATTTGCAAAATTATTTATTTTAGTAACGTTTAAACATGAAATAAAAACGTCACTTTTACCATGGATCTGTCAATGTTTTGACAGATCCATGGTAAAGGAGGCTTATGCAACAAAGTGCAGCGACCCACTGTCATTTAGGACAGCGTTCTGGGCCGTTAAATTATCTGACAGGTCATCCTGGGCATCATCTCCTGATCCACGCGTTGCCTGCTTCTTTCCGGCTGATTGATCTTGGGCCCGGGCATCGGCCATGGACTGTTGGAAATCACTGCTCATGTCAACTTCAAAACTCTCAAGGTTAATACCCGAGGAAGAGAGCATGGTTTTGATTTCATTGACATTGGCTGCCAAAATATCTTTTGCTGACTGGTGTTCAGTAATTACGCTGACCTTCATGGAATTGCCATTATGGTCAATACTCATGTATACCCGGCCTAACTCAGGGGGCTTCAGTTGCATTCGGATGGTGTCGCTACCGGTATTGATCGACCGGACAATGCTTTTGCCCACCTGCCGGGTGACAAAGTCCGGTAGTGTGGAAAAGGCCTGCCGGCTTTGTTGTGTGCCTGAAGTCCCTACAGTCTGCGTTGTGGTTGATTTTTCCACGCCAAAAATAAGGTTCTGGGTTTCTGAACCTTTCGATGTTGTATCCCCTGACAGGGCATTGGTGTTGGAAGCCATTTTTTCCAGGGCCGCAGCATCGGCTTGGGCTGCTTTGACGGAGTTCTGTGATGCAGATTCTTTGGCTGTTCTTGTTGTGTCGGAAAAATTGTTGGCTATTTTAAATGCACCATCAGAATCGCTTTCTCTTGTTTGAGTGTTCGTGGGTGCGCTATTGGAAGCATCCTTTGCACTTACGTCTCCCCCTCTGATTTGATCCATGAACTGAACCTGGACCCGATCCTCAATTTCCTTTACCATGGCATTCGAATTTGCGCTGAGCGTTATGGCAGCATCGACGGTTTCCTCACTGTCTTCTTGAATATTCAGTCCGGAAAGAAGTTGATTAAGCAATCCGTGGTGACCGGACTGGGTTGCCAGTGCCTCAAAAGGATCCGTTGTGAAGACCTCTGATACGGATTCTTCAGTTTGGTTCGATAAATTATCTTTTTTCAGATCAAGCTTCTGGACAAAGGCATCAATTAATGTGGCCAGGGTCAACGGCTCGTCAGATTCTTCAATAAAAGAATCCAGATCAAGCTGTTTCAAAAGGGTCATATATGCGTCATCTTCATCGGTCTGACAGGTCAAGCCGGATTCATTGGCCGTATCCAAAAGCTGCTTTAACTGTTCGATAAAATCGTCAAAATCAAATCCCTGAGTCCCTTCGGAAACGTTATCCATGATTGAGGTAATTTGCTGCTCATCCACCCCCATCATTGACAAAAGGGATTTGATATATGGCAAATCAGAGGTCGGCATGAGTGTCTCTGCCTGGGTGATATCTTCATCCTCGGCAAGGGGTAGTTCAAACAAATCATCCATGAAATCGGACACAGATATCAGGTCGGTACCCTCTTCAAAGGTAAGGGTCAAATCCGCCATCAGTTCTTCAACGGAAGCCTGGTCAAAACCTGCTTGAACAAGCAGATCTCCAAGAGCTTCAAGCCCGTTTTCATCCAGGGATAGATTGTCCAGATCGCTATTGGAAAGGGATAAAAGCAGATTTTTCAATTCCGTGAGAAATTTGGTGCCTCCGCCATTTTCCAGCACATTTTCAATGTCTGAGACCTTTTGTTTCGTCGTTCGGACAAGAAAATTGGATTTCTCCACTGTGGACATTTCTGCGTTCTGTTCCCCCGTGGACAGATTGGTCATTTTCGCATTGGTGTTGACCTCATTCGTGCTTTCCATGTCCGGGGCTTGCTGCATGGCCTTGTCCAACTGCCCCTGAAATGCGGATGCCCCAGCATCACTGTCTGTGGACGTGGTGGCGGTACTGGTTACACCCATGAGGGCGTTTGAAGAATTTCCTGTCAGTAACGCATTGATGTCTGAAGTATTGGATAACATGAGTCACCTTTAATTTATGGGCCTTTTTTATTCGTTTTACTGTCAAAAGAGCAACAGTCATGCCAATTAATGAACTTGAGATGTAATAATTAATATTTTCAATGTGTTGAGGGGGCATTGCTTGCGTGTGAAATTAGAAATGTTATAATTGGCAGGGCAGGAATTTCCCATAAAAGACATCACGGGGGAAATAATTACCTGTTTTCCTGACAGTTACCCCGGCGTACCGTGGCTATTGTGAATTTTGTTTTGTTTCCACAGGGGTAAAGAATCGAAAGGTACTTCCTTCACTGTATCTGCTTTCTACGGTGATGACGCCATTGTTTACTTGTGCAATCCCCAGAACAACAGGTAAATCCAACCCTTTCCCGGTCACCTTGGTCGAAAAAAACGGATCAAATATTTTTTCGATGTTCTGTTCTTCAATCCCACAACCCGAGTCGGTTACCGCCAGGCAGGCATATTCATTGCGGTCGGGTATCCAGTCTACAGGGAAGCGATTCTTTTTGGGTATTTTGTTGGCGAGGACAGTTTTTAAACTAAGATGGATGGTGCCATGTTTTTTATAGGATTCTGCGGCATTGGTGACAAGGTTGGTGACAAGCTGCTGAATTTGAGCCTCATTCCCGTAGATTATGGGGCCCTGATCCGGGAAATCCGTTTCCAGAACAATATTGACCGGCAGTGAGGCACGAAGAAGATGTATGGTCATGCTGCAGGCTTTGCCCATATCCATTTGCATTTTTCCGGAAGCGTTCTTCCCCAGGTAGGTAAGCATCAACCCATTGACTTTGGCGGCCTTTTGAACAACTTCCATGGATTTTATCAGATTTTGAAGAGGGGATTTATTCCTCTCAATTAATTTAATGCCCACTTCCAGATTCCCCATAATAGCCATCAGGTGATTGTTGAAGTGGTGAGCAATCGCTCCGGCCATTCGGCTAAGACTTTCCTGTTTTTTAAGGTGCCAATTTTGAATTCTCAGTTCCTCCATATCCCTTGTCGCTTTTTTTTGTTCAGTGATATCATGAACAATGGAATGGAGATATTTTTTGCCGTTCATCTCAACGCCACTGCTAAACACCTCAACGTCTCGTATGGAACCGTCGGCCAACCGGTGTTGGAAATCAAAAAAAATGCGTTCTTTGTTCTTCGCATTTCCCATTAATTGTTTGATTTCGTCAAAGGGTTTTGTGTTGATTTGATCAATATTCATTTGCGCAAGTTTGCTGCAAGACCATCCATAAAAATCCGCGGCAGCCTTGTTGGCCGCTATAATCCGGCCGGAATCAGGATCAAGAATGAGTTTGACGGCGGCATGATTTTCAAACAGATTTCGAAATGACCGTTCGTTTTTTCGAAGTACTTTTTCGGCATTTTTTCGATTTGTAATATCCCGAACAACGGCAAGGATGTATGGTTTTTCATTTTGATAGAAAATGTTTGAATTTATTTCAACGGGAAATGTTTCACCTGTTTTTTTGATATGCGATGTTTCAAAAACAAGCTGCCCTTCTTTAAGTAATTTTTCTCTACAAATGGGTTGGGCATGCCCATTCACATCGGGCTCGACGGTTATATCAGGTGCCGAAAGATTCATTAACTCATCATGGGTATATCCATATCGCTTACAGGCGATGTCATTAACTTCAACAAAGGATTCAAAACTCTCTTGTTTCAAGGGATGAATAAAAATTGCGTCATTGATGGAATTGAAAAAGGTCTTCATTCTTTCCGATTGTGCGAAAAGTTCTGCCTTCGCCAATTTCGATTCGGTAATATCCATGACATTGCCGATGATTTTTTCAACCTTATTACCTTTCCAGATAGGTTCGCCTACGGTTTTAATCCATATTTTTTTTCCTGACGATTTTCGAAATTCAAACTCAAGGTCATAGGCAACCCCTTCCTTTTCACACCTATGAAAAGCATCCAATATTGTCTGTTGGTCTTCTGAGCTATAGCATGCAAGCCCTGCATTCAGATGTTCAGGCGAACCCGGTTCAAACTGATTGGGATCAAATTCATGCAGCCGATACAATTCTGTTGTCCAATACATCGTTTGTTGGTCTATATTCCATTCCCATCCACCTGCTTTTGCCAGGCGTTCAGCATTCGCAAGCAGTTGTTGGCTACGTTCCAGTTGCTCGGATATCAGTTTGCTTTCTGTGATATCCGTGATGATGTGAATATACTTTGAGGGCTTCCCTTTGGAATCGAGAATCGGGTCTACAACGACTTCAAACCATCTTTCATTAATTTGGAGTTCAATGGATTCTTGTTGTAAGCTTTGGCCGGCTTTTAGAAGAGGACACTCCTTAACCGGTCGGTCAGTACCATGAACGATTTCCCAGCATTTTTTCCCGATTATTTCTAACTTGGTGTGATTGAATAGGCGGTTGGCAGCATTATTGGATTTTAAGATATAGTGATCTTTATCAATAATCCAAACGGCAGACTTCATTGCATTGAAAGCAGAATAAAATTCCTTTTCAGAATTCAATCTTTTATTTTTAGACGCAGAATCCCTTAACGCTTTAATTTTTTTAAATAATGATTTTAACAAAATGTTTTAGGCCCCGAGAACCTTTACGATTTTTGTCAATCAGTTTTTTGATAGAAGCACCCTCTGCGGTCCCTATTTCCCGCACAGATTTAAAAATATGGAATGAATAAATTTAACACAAAATCAATGAACGTTCCTAATGTTATTTTTTTCAAACCCCTTAGTTCCTGATCAGGTCAAGGATCGCTTCAATATCGGCCACAGCTTTTTCCCGGCTGACCTCCTGCCATCCCTGCTCCCGGATGCGGGTCAGCTCTTTGAGGAATTTTCCCAGGGACTGGGTGTACTTTGCCGAAAGCCCTAACCCGTCGGTCTCCCTGCCTTTAATTTCACCACTTTCACGGCGCTGGGCCTGGACTTCGTTAAAGGCCTTATTAATGGATTTTTCCCCGGCCTGAACCTGTTCCTGGATATCGGGGCTGCCGTATTCCATGACCTTTCTGGCTTTGTCTACTTTCTGGGGGCTGATGCCCAGCTCTTTAGCCCGGATTTCGTTTTCCGCCTTGCGCGTGGTTTTTTGACCCGCTTCATTTTTTTTGTGCACAACATCCAAAAGCGCCAGACACTTTACAATATCATCGTCAGACATGTTGCGCCGGTTCCGTTGGGCATGGAAGCTGTAAAGCAGGGCGTCATCCTCGTCCTCAAATGATTTGTATACTACCGGCACCTGATCCAGGTGTGTGTTTCTGGCGGCTGTAAATCGGGTATGGCCGTCCACGAGCACATTTTCCTCTTTCCAGACCACCAGGGGAAATACCGGATCAAACCCATTGACCTCCATGTCCTGGCTGATGGCAGCCAGGGTCTCCTCCTGGATGGGGAACAGTTTTTCAAAGGGTTGCCGAGTCGTTAAGACGTCAGGGTTTACAAAGGTTGTGTTTAATTCCATTATTTTTCCTGAGTGAAGGGGGTTTTGGGGTTAATGCGGAAGGCCTAACTTTTCTTTAATGGTTTGGATCCCTGTCTTTTCAACAAAACGGGAGGTCCTTTTTTTGGCCGGGGCTGTTTCACAGTAAAAGTCGAGAAATTTTTGGCAAAGTTCTATGGCTTTTTCGGTAGGCAACTCTTTTGCCAGTTCATCGGCAATTCTTGGTTTCATGCCGGAATTACCGCCCACAAACATGCGCCAGCCTTTGGGTGTTCCGATGAAGCCGATGTCCCGCAGCCGAGATTCTGCACAGCTGAAGGTGCAGCCGGAAATGCCCAGTTTGATTTTGGCCGGGGTTGGAATGGATCCATATTTTTCCTCAAGGATTTTGGCAAGCCCCATGGCATCCTGTTGCCCGAATTTACACCACGTTGTTCCCTGACAAGCCTGGACATAGTGTCCGCCGGTTCTGAACGGCATGGCATCACACAGGGCATTTATTTTTTCTCTGCTCAGTCCATAAAATCCAATGCGCTGTCCCGAGGTCAGCTTCACCGCCGGCACTTCATAGATTCGGACTAGTTCAGCCATTTTCTCCAGATCCCGGGCGCGGAGTTGTCCGGAAGGCGGTGTGATCCGGGCCGCAAATGTTTTACCGTCCCGTTGCAGGATTACACCGGGAGGAAGGGGTTTTTCTTGTGACATATATGGTCTCCAGGGGTTTTGTAACAGCTTTTTGAGAGTTGTTATTTTCGCTAAAACTTCGATGAAGTATAATTCGATATTTTTCAAATTCAAGGGCAAAGCCTCTTTTGGCCTTGTTCTGTCGAACTGAGTAGAACCGTATGCTCCCGTTCACATTAACTGTATGCAGGTTATACGTGAGTACCATGATACGCTGCCTTGAAAATATAGGCTGATACATATATAAGTGGAAAAAAGTCCGATACACATAACGGCGTTTACACCCATGCCCCGACTTAATTATTTTTTTCCGCTATTGCTTGCGGTTTTTATTATCCTGTTTCCCCCTACCGGGATACCCCATCCCCATGTATTCATTTCCCAGCGTACCGGTTTTGTTTTTGATGATAAGGGACTGGCCGGTTTCAGGGTGAACTGGGCTTTTGATGAAATGTTTTCCGTTATGATCAGCGAGGATTTTGACTCAGACCATAACCAGGCCCTGGATGCCAACGAAGTGGCGGTGATTAAGGAAAAGGCATTTGGTTATATTGCCCCGTACAATTATTACATCCATGTCCGAATAGACGGGAAGCCCTTTGAGGTAAAATTCATTAAATCATTTAATGCATGGCTTGATAATGGGACCGTCTGTTATGAATTTTTCATTCCCTGCCATGTCGTAGCTGTGGATACACCCAAGCAGGTGGTTTTATCTCCCTATGACCCGGAATACTATTCCGATATCTATTTTCCTGATAAGACGCCTTTAAATTTGGAAAATGCAGAGGCCTTTTCCATTGAGACACAGACTGCCAGGGACCAATCCACCCTGATCTATTATGATACGGTAAATCCCATGGCAATTTTTCTTTCGTTTAAACGAAAATAAACATTAAGTATATTTAAAACCGAAGTCAAGACGCTCCTGCAACGATATCCCAAAGGGCCCGGACCCGGGGATTGGAAAGGTTTGCATCCCGTGTGCAAAGGGCTATTTCATAGGGGGGCAGTTCCGGCATGTTGTCCAAGGCAACAATATTCCGGTAAAGTGGGCTTTTGTCAAGCACCAGCCGGGGCACAAGGCCGATACCAAAGCCCAGGTTCACCAGGGCGATAATGGCTTCATGGCCTGTGACCTGGGAATAAATGCGCGGGACCACGGCGTTTTCAACGAACCATTTATCAATACGTTCCCTGCTTAAGCCTTTGTCCGCAAGGATTAAAGGAAATTTTTTCCAGTCCGGTCCCCCTTTGCCGTCTGTTACCAGGACATCGGGATAATGCTTGGCCCCGATAAAAATCAGGGGACTGACAGCCATGTTTAAGAAACTGATCTGGACGCCGGGTTTTTCGGGAAGGGCTGCAATGACGGCATCTGCATCCCGGTTCATCAGTCGATCTATGGCCTGGGCAGGGTCTCCTGTTTCAAGGTGAATCTGCACGCCAGGGTGCAGGGCCCGGTAGTGGGGGATAAAGCTGGGCAAAATACTGTATGCGGCGGTCACCGAACAGTAAAGGGAGAGCTGGCCGGACAGAATCGCGTCCTTTGATAATTCCCCCTGGAGCCGTTCAAAGCGGCCAAGCACATCCTCTGCATATTTTTTAAAGACCTGTCCGGCATAGGTCAGTTCCACACAGCGGTTGCCCCGGATAAAAAGCTGTTTCCCCACATCGGTTTCCAGGCGCTGGATCACCCGGGTCAGGGCTGACGGCGAAATATTGCAACTCTGGCTTGTCCGGGAAAAATGCAGGGAGCCTGCCAGATGGTGAAATAATTCAAGGGTGCGTATATCCATTTTAACCTTAACATAGTTAATAACCGTATTTTCGCGTAGTTTAAACGAGCCTTTCATTATCTGCAATATAAAATTGCAAATGATTCATTTGACGCAACAATAGTTTTAAGCCATTTTATTTACAACATTTACCTAGTGTTTGAACGAGAAGTTGCCCAGATGCAAATTTTCCTGCAACGACTCAGATGGGTGACTTCTCGTTCAGACATTAAAATTAAGGAGACAAGATATGGGCACCAACTATTTCAACACCCTGCCGTTACGGCTGCAACTTGAGGAACTGTCCCAGTGCCGGTTCATGGACCCTTCGGAATTTAACGGGGTTGAGGCACTCAAGGGGAAAAAAATTGTGATTGTGGGATGCGGGTCCCAAGGTCTTCACCAGGGATTGAATTTAAGGGACAGCGGCCTGGATGTGTCCTATACGTTAAGGGAAGCCGCCATTTCCGGGAAACGCCAGTCCTGGAAAAATGCCACGGAAAACGGTTTTGCCGTAGGTTCCTATGAAGAGATGCTGCCCACGGCAGATCTGGTCATCAACCTGACCCCGGATAAACAGCACTCCAATGTCATTGAATCGGTCATGCCTTTGATGAAAAAGGACGCCTGCCTTTCCTATTCCCACGGATTCAATATTGTTGAAGAGGGTATGCAGATCAGAGAAGACCTCACCGTTATCATGGTGGCCCCCAAATCCCCGGGCACCGAAGTGAGGGAAGAGTACAAAAGAGGCTTTGGCGTGCCCACCTTGATTGCCGTGCACCGGGAAAACGATCCCCGAGGAGAGGGCTTTGAACTTGCCAAAGCCTATGCGGCCGGTACAGGCGGCCACAAGGCTGGTGTTTTACAGTCTTCATTTGTGGCCGAGGTGAAATCGGACCTCATGGGCGAGCAGACCATTTTATGCGGGGTGCTGCAGACAGGCGCGCTGCTGTGCTATGATAAGATGATTGAAGGCGGCATGGATGAGGGCTATGCATCCAAACTGGTTCAGTATGGCTGGGAAACCGTGACCGAAGCCCTGAAACACGGCGGTATCACCAACATGATGGACCGGCTGTCCAATCCGGCTAAAATCAAGGCCTTTGAATTGAGCGAGCAGCTCAAGGAGATCTGGACACCGTTGTACAACAAGCACATGGACGACATCATGACCGGTTATTTTTCGAAAACCATGATGGAAGACTGGGCCAATGATGACGCCAACCTGCTCAAATGGCGGGACCAGACCCAGGATACAGCGTTTGAAAAATCGATCTCCCAGGACGCAGATATTCCGGAGCAGGAATATTTTGACAACGGCATTCTCATGGTGGCCATGATCAAGGCCGGCGTTGAACTGGCCTTTGATACCATGGTGTCCGCCGGTATTATCGCCGAATCCGCCTATTACGAATCCCTGCATGAGGTGCCCCTGATCTCCAACCTCATTGCCAGGAAAAAACTGTATGAAATGAACGTGGTGATTTCAGATACTGCGGAATATGGTTGCTATCTGTTTGCCCATACCGCGGTGCCGTTGCTTAAAGATTTCATGGCAGGCCTTGATACTGATGTGATCGGTAAAGGCCTGGCACTTGAAGACAACAGCGTGGATAACATCCGTCTGATCCAGGTCAACGATGCTATCCGGAACCATCCTGTTGAAATTGTGGGTAAGAAACTGCGTGGATATATGGGTGCAATGAAGGCTCTGCGTTAATCCGTACCCATTTAAAAGACAGCGCGTTCGTCCAAGATCCGGATGAATACAAGCCTGTTTTACTTTTCAGCATTCCTTTGCTGGAATAACATCCTGCCAGTGCGACTTAAGCGTTGGTGCAGCCCTCCTGCACCAACGCTTGCCCCAAAAAAGAAAAATTGATTCCAAAAGAGCCGAAAAGTTACCAAGGAACTGGAAAAAGAGGCGAAAGACGTATTGAAAGAGCCTGCACCATGGCCGGACTCTACCACTTGCTGGAAAAGCATAACAAAAAATTGAATCCATAAAAACCTGTGGTAATACCATCGGCATTTTTGATATGATAATTGCGGCCCATGCCGGAAGCCGGGATATGGTGCTTGTAATCAATAATCAAAGGCATTTTCAAGAGGTGCCGGATCTTAAAATTGAAAACTGGGCCGGGTAATGCCGGTATATTTTATGGACAACCTAAACAAAAATATCGAACAGGCTTGCCAGGCAATTAAAGATGCAGATGCACTTTTTATAACGGCCGGTGCCGGTATGGGCGTCGATTCGGGTTTGCCCGATTTCAGGGGAAATGCAGGTTTCTGGAAAGCTTATCCGCCCATAGCGAAACTGGGCAAATCGTTCAGTGAAATGGCAGACCCTGTCTGGTTTGACAAACAACCTGAAATTGCCTGGGCGTTTTATGGGCACAGGTTGAATCTTTATCGTGAAACAATCCCCCACGAGGGCTTTTCAAAATTGCTTGATCTGGGAAGAAGCAAGCCGTACGGATATTTTGTATTCACCTCGAATGTTGACGGGCAGTTTCAAAAAGCCGGCTTTGACGATGCATTGATTGAAGAGTGCCATGGCTCTATCCACCATCTTCAATGCACCGGACCATGTTCCAGCGACATCTGGAAGATTGGGGAAGAAAAAATCAATGTTGATATGGAAGCGTTCAGGGCTACAGGAGAGTTGCCGAAATGTAAAAACTGCGGAAGACTGGCACGCCCCAATATTTTAATGTTTGGAGACTGGAACTGGATATCGCACCGCACCAGTGAACAAGGGGCACGTTTGCAGAAATGGCTTGAAAAGCTCAACAGCTTCAATGCAAAATTGGCCATTATTGAAATGGGGGCAGGCCTTGCCGTACCTACGGTAAGATATAAATCCCAACGAACCGGCCGGAACTTAAATTCAACCTTGATACGCATCAACCCAAGGGATTACCATGTCTGCCAAGGTGCCATCGGCCTGCCGCTTGGCGCCAGGGAAGGCATAAACCGGATTTTGTGCTGATGAATAAGAATGATTATCCAGAAGCCGGCTTACAAAGGCTCTTTCAAAAAGGGACCGATAATTTTGTACTCTTGCATAAAAATGGAAAAGCTGTCGCCTTTCAATCAAATCAGAATGGAAATGTTAATATCATTGATCGTCAAACTGATATTGACTTCAGCTCGACAGGCCTCTCATTACTTGACGATGGTTGGAAATGTGTTGGGCCGGGATTGCAATACAGCTGGTTGTTTGAATAATGCAATTGATTGGTTTTTTCGGCGGGCTTTCCAGACACCAGGGGGCACTTCGGTCAGCTTTCCTGTCAAAGGCCGGTGGCTCCACTCAAGCTTTTGTGGTCACCAATGCCATGATCGGGTTTATCGTCGATATGACCCGGATCGCCACATATGGGGTGATCCTCTTCGGCCTGGGTCAGTCAGATGCTATGGCTACGGGTATCTGGCCTCTGATTGCAACAGGATTGCAGCCGCTTTCATCGGTGTGAGAAGATGATTTCAGGTTTTAATTCATTTTGCTCATGTTTTTCTTGCATAAGTTGGCTGGGTAAGGATATTCTGTAGTTGCGTTTTTGCTCTAAACCGTCCACCTAAAAACGAACAGTCAGGGTCTGTCTATAACCCAATTGACCCATTTTGTCTAATCAACTGTTAGCCTCAAAAAACGAAAGGAGTGTGCACGAAATGAAAAAAATAATTACGTTAATGGCCGTGATGACTATAATAGCTTTTATTTTTTCTACCGACACGTTGGCACAGCGAGGAATGACGTGGAAAGGAAGTGGAGGCTGGAGACCAGGAGATCCTTACGGCAGGATGTACAACCCCCAGACCGTTGAGATGATCAGTGGTGAGGTTGTCACAGTTGATAAGATCACGCCTATGAAGGGCATGAATTACGGTGTGCACCTCATTCTTAAAACAGACAAGGAAATGATTTCTGTGCATCTTGGTCCGAGTTGGTATATTGAAAACCAGGACGTGAAAATTGTGCCTAAGGACAAAATCGAAGTTAAAGGTTCGCGAATCACATTTGAGGGCAACCCCACCCTGATTGCTGCGGAGGTAATGAAGGGTGGTGACGTGTTGGTACTTCGAGATGCAAGCGGTTTTCCTATTTGGAGCGGTTGGAGGCGTAGATAGTGCCCGACCGAAAACCGTAAATTTTGCCGATTACGGCATTGGTCTAAAATTTTAATCCTCGAAATACTCCATGTATTCCTCCGTTTAAAATTTTATCCCGCCTTGTACTCAACAAAATTTCCAGGTTTTCGTTCAGACACTATATAGCAATTTGATGGCGATGAAAGAGTTCGACTGACAGCCATGGGCTGACCTGGTCTATCGACACCCAGACTCAGCCCACAACGAAAGTTGAAAGATCTGTGTTAGTTACACAGACTTTCTTATAAAAACAGCCGGGATGAATTTCTCCCGGCTGTCGTATCATCTGTTTTTATGAACATTTCTCTGAGTCAGCATCCTGGTTTTTATCATAGGTATGCGCCTCAGACGTGGCTATGGACATTTTGTCCATGGTATGCTGCCGTTGTTCTTCTTTTTCTTTGACAATGTCCAAGCATTGTTTTTTCTCTGCCATCTCATTCACCTCCTTTATGGGTGTAACGCTCATTGCGCCTCCTGCCCTGCCGTCGTCACAGGGTTCTCTTGCCGGTTCGTTGGGCCTGGCATGCTCAGCGAATTCGGGCGCCATAGTGCAGGTGTCAAGATCCGCTGGATCTTCCTGTAATTTTATTTTGTCTTTTTCCATAAATTCACTTCTTTGTTGTTAAGCATTTATATGACAGCATAATACTGATTTTATGTTAGCCACTAAAGATTTTATTTGGCATAAATATATTTTATATGTTCCTGCTAAAAAAGATAAATAATGCTAAACAAAAATCAAGATGTGGAAATTATTATTCTATAATCTTAGCTCTGAATAACAATTTCATATAGCCATAATATTGATTAATCCTGAAATAGTCATATCTTTTCTACATAAGATTCAGCAAGGATTTGCGTGGGCTGTCCGAGATTTTGAATCTTCAATTGATAATACAGGCTGGATGTGCCAGATAAAATATGAAGATGATGATATGAAAAACTTTCAGTGTACAACCTGTGGTAAAATATCCACGGACAAAAACAAAATCTGTAAAGCGCAGGACGGAATCGGGGCGGGCTGTTTATATGTGTCACGACTGCAGTAGAGGAGCAGTCGGGCAGAAGACATCTTGCAATCCCGTCAAAATGGAGCCTTCTTATTTTTGCGGGACATGCGGGAACGCTGCCGTTGAAAAACGCGCTTTGTGTGAACCCGTTAAGCTGTAGATTGTAAACAAGGAAAATTATTTCAATAAATATGGGGACCTATAGTTTCAACATAGGTTTTGACTGAAATTGGCGCATAATTTTTTATAACAGCCATGGGCTGACCTGGTCTATCAGCACCCAGGCTCAGCCCACAACAAAGATAAAAAGAATCCAGTTAGTTGCTGGAGACTTTCATATAAACGGTCACGGACCGTCCTTGGTCTTTGACCGTGGTTCGCTCCACAACGAATATTGTAACATCTCTTTGGCTTACAGAGAGTTTCTTATAAAAAATTAAAGGAGACAGAGCCGTTTGGAAAGTGAAGGGGGGATTTATTTTCCTGGTTTTTTTATATTCATTCGTTTCATTCTCTCAATCAGCGTTGTGGGTTTGATGCCAAGCAGGCTGGCTGCACCGTCTTTATTGTAAATTTTCCATTTACAATGCGTGAGTGCCCGGATCATATTTTCCCGCTCTAATTGTTGAAAATCATGAATAGATAAAATGCCCTGTGCCTCTGCAGCGGGCAACTGCTGTGGTTCTTTGGTGACAGGACCTCCTTCTGCTTCTATGGTGAAATTAAAGCTCAGCCGCTTTGACCTTGATAGGATCATAGCCCTTTCAACGGCGTTTTCAAGTTCACGGACGTTCCCCGGCCAGTCATAAGACTGCAGATCCATTATATTTGCCTGGGTCAATTCAGGTTTCGGACGATTCATTTCTTTTGAGAGCTTCACAATAAAATGGGAGGCCAGCAGCGGGATGTCACCAATTCGGTCCCTTAGAGGTGGAACATGGATGGGAAAGACATTCAACCGGTAAAAAAGATCATCCCGGAATCTTTTTTGCTTAACTTCATCTGTCAAATTTTTATTGGTGGCGGCAATAACACGGACATCAACCTTTCGTGTTGTCTCCTCACCAAGGCGTTCATATTCCCCCTCCTGAAGGACTCGCAGCAGCTTGCTTTGAAGGGATAAAGGGATGTCACCGACTTCATCCAAAAAAATTGTACCGCCATTTGCAGCTTCAAATCGGCCGATTCTGTCTTTGACTGCACCCGTAAAGGCGCCTTTCACATGACCGAAAAATTCACTTTCATAGAGTTCCTTGGGGATGGCGGCGCAATTGACCCTGATGAATGCGGCGCTGCGCCTGCTGCTGTGCACATGGATTTCACGGGCAACGAGCTCCTTTCCGGTTCCCGACTCTCCTTGGATCAAAACGCTGGATTTGGTGGGTGACACCAGTTCTATTTGGGATATGATATTTTTCATCAACTGGCTCTGGCCGATGATCGTCCCATATTGAAGGGAGTCGGCAAGTTCCTGCTTGAGCAATATATTTTCCGCCTGCAGCCGGTCTTTGAGCAATTGTATTTCAGAGGTCCGTTCTGCCACGATTGTCTCAAGATGATCCCGGTGCGCTTTGAGTTCCAGTTCGATTTTTTTTTGTTTTGAAACGTCTTCGATCATGGCAATAATCATTTTTTCCCCTGTTCTGCTGTCTTTCACCAGAATGACCGCAAGACTTGCCCAGAAGATTTCCCCTGATTTCCGGATATATCTTTTTTCCATGCTGTAGTGATCAATCTCATTGGATATCAATTTTTTAAATAAAACCTGATTGGTATCCTGGTCATCCGGATGAGTAATCTGGGAAAAATGCATTCTCTTCAATTCCTCTTCCGGGTAGCCCATCATACGGCAAAGCGCCCGATTGGCTAAGCGGACATTTCCCTTAAGATCATTGATGGATGCGCCAAAAGGCGCATGCTTAAAAATTTTACGAAACTTTGATTCGCTTTCCCTTATGCTGTTCTCTGAAATGCGTAATTGGGAAACCCGTTCTTCAAGCGACAGATTCGCCTCTTTCAACGCGTCAACGTATTCGCTGCACTGGCCTTCCAGAAGCCTGCATTTATTCTCAAGCACTTTTAAGCTGTCTCTAGTATGGGGCATAAGGGGCACCTTTCCAAAGAATCACCGCATATTTTCCTCGAATATTTGAGATAAAGATATGCATAAATTGAGAAATCTCAATATTTTGAGTTTTCGAAAATGGTTTAAAAGCCAACAAAATCCTATGATTTCAATTGGTAATAAAATTTTAATGCCTTTGGCATAAGAATTGTTTTAATGGGCGCATTCCCATTTTCCCGGTCATGCCGCCGGCATTGGATTGTGCGTGGTTGCCATGAGTTTCAAACAATCCCAACGCCCTGCTTTAAAGTATGATCGTAGCATAATCATTTTTTCTGCATTTTCCCGATACCAAAAAGTGCATGGACCTTTCAGACGTAAATTCACCACCCTACGAATTGAACTTTCAATAGCACCGCTGCCAATAGGTAAATTCAACGCTTTTACAGTGGGGAAATCAAGCCGTCTTTCAT
>NZ_KB893068.1 GCF_000373985.1 Desulfobacter curvatus DSM 3379 | reverse complement strand
TATTCCACATTGATCAAAATAATGTCTCAAGATTGGTGCAAATCCAACAGGTTGCGTTTGAACATTTTTTATAACTGGCAGTCGCAATGATAGAGCCCTCCTTAACTTAACTGNAAAGACTCTACTTTTTTGTGAAAAAAATCTAGTTTAATTTCAAGTAGTTACGATTGATTATGGTGAATTATATTAAAAAATTGGGTGTATGCTCTAAAAATTAGACTTTTTCGACCGATTTTATTGATTTTTAAATTTATAAAATTCAAAATGGGAACAAGCGAAATCCAAGATATCAGACTTTTTACGAAGAATTACATTTTGTCCGGTTATTCTTTTAACGCTATTTTTTTATTGTATAAAAGATAAAATAGCTAAAGAAAATAATTTTAAATCCATTTTTGTTCAGGTCGTTCTGGGGCAAGGGTTTCCCAATTAAACTTGACAAGGGAAACAGATATTAATATAGATTGACCGAATTTGTATTTTCCGGACGTATTGCAGAAAATCGGCATGGCAAATGCTGTTCTGCGAAAAATATTGGCCTGGGCGTATCCTGTGGCCGCAAAGGTATGGTAACATCAACATTTTAACAATTGATGGAGTTTTCATGAGCGAGTTAGAAAACAAAGCAACTGATGGTCCTGAGGAGGGTGCGCACCACGGCACCAACAACGGTCCAAAAGATGACAAGGGGCTAGGCCTTGGTGTCATCTTTTTTATGGGGGCATTTCTGGTATGCTTCCTGTCGGGCTGGCTGCTGTTTCCAAAATTGCTTTATTCAAAAAAGGAACAGCCTTTTAATTTCGATCACAGCCTTCATGTCGAAGAAACAGGTGATTGTGAAACCTGCCATTTTCTTAGAGAAGACGGTACATTCTCCGGTATTCCGGGCCTGGAATCCTGTATGGAATGCCATACGGATGAGCCCATGGGAGAGACCGACGATGAAGCCGTGTTCGTAGAGGAGTATGTGGCCCAAGGCAAAGAAGTGCCCTGGCTGATTTATGCCAAACAGCCTGATTGTGTCTACTTTTCCCATGCGGCGCATATCGTTGCAGGCGACATGGATTGTAAGACCTGCCATGGTCACATTGGTGAGTCCTCATCTTCGCGGCCCTATGAAGAAAATAGGATTACCGGCTACAGCCGTGATATCTGGGGCAAAAATATCTGGGGGATCAAAAAGAATTCCTGGGATCGTATGAAGATGGACGACTGTGCGGATTGCCACCTGGAAGAAATGGGTCACAAAGGCTACTGCTTCCAGTGCCACAAGTAAAATACCTCAAGGACAAGCATTTCAAAGTTTATAAAGGATGACTTATGAAAATTGACAGACGAAGCTTCTTGGGATTGGGACTTGGCGCGGCAGCCGGCATCGCGCTTTCCCCTGTGGGTATCAAGCTGACAGATGATTCTTCCATCTGGACCCAGAATTGGCCCTGGACCCCTGTCCCTGAAGACGGAGAAATAACCTATGACCAGTCCGTGTGCAACCTGTGTCCAGGTGCTTGCGGCATCAGCGTCAGAAAAATAAATGGACGGCTTGTTAAGATCGAAGGCCTTGACGATTACCCAATTAACAACGGTGGTGCCTGTCTTCACGGCATTGCCGGCCTGCAGTATCTTTATGATCCTGCCAGAATAAAAACGCCGTTAAAGAAAAACGGAAACAAATTTGAAAAGATTTCCTGGGATGAGGCCATCTCACTTGTGGCCGGGAAATTGGGTGAAATCCGTGAGAGCGGCACACCTGAAACCCTTGGTCTAATCTCCGGTGCTAACACCAGCGGCTCCATGGCCCGGCTTTTTGGGCGGTTTATGGATGCTTTCGGTTCTCCGAATACTTATACCATGCCAAGCCTTGAATCCAATCTGGCGTTAACGGCTGCGACCCTTCACAGCCAGGATCGGCGCCTTGGGTTCGATCTTGAGCATTCCGATTTTATTTTAAGCTTTGGTGCGGCAATTATTGAAGGATGGGGTTCCCCTGCTGCCTGTATCCGGGCCAATGCATCAAGACTTGAACGTAAGGCTAAACTTGTACAGGTGGATTACAGACTGTCCAATACAGCCAATGCCGCCGATAGGCTTGTTGCCGTAAAACCCGGCACTGAAGCGGACCTGGCATTGGGTCTTTGTGCGGTACTGCTTGCAAAGAATTCGATTTCCGGCGACGTGAGCAAGTCCGCTTTTGCTGCTATGCTGAAAAACGAATATACACCGGACAAGGTAGAGGCCGTCACCGGCGTTAAAGCTGCGGATATTGAGGCCCTTGCCATGGAATTTATCAAGGCCAAGGCACCTGTTGCCGTGCCGGGAAAGGGCAGGGGAGACGTGGGGCAAAGCCTACGTGAATTCGCTGCAGTTCAGGCCCTTAATGCAATGGCAGGCCGCCTGAACAAAGAAGGCGGTGTGTTTGTCATGTTGCCTGCAGGTTATTTGAAGTTTCCTGAAAATGTAATGGATGATGCTGCAGAAAAGGGCGCAGGTAAGGATAAGCTTGCCGGTTCCGTAAATGAACTGGTTGACAAGCTTGAAGCGGATGGCGGCCTTTCAGCTCTCTTTATTTACAATGCCAATCCCTGCTACGCTTTGAACAATCCTGAGAAAGTCAAGGCTGCCATGGATAAAGTCGGATTCAAGGTCAGTTTCAGTTCTTTCATGGATGAAACAGCCCTTAGATCCGATGTGATTCTGCCTGCCTCCATTTTCCTTGAACGCCTCGAAGATGTCGTTTCCGGTGCAGGCCTTGCCAAGACAGTCGTGGGGCTGTGTCGGCCTATGGTTAAACCCGTATTTGACACCAAACACCCTGGCGATGCACTGATCCTCCTTGCCCAGGCCATGGGAGGCAGCATGGCGGAAAGTTTTTCCTGGAACGCTTATGATGCCTGCCTTGAAGAAGTGACGGGCGACATTTGGGACACCCTGACCGACGACGGATATGTGGTCATTGACGACAAGCCGCCTGTGGGAACCCCTGCAACGGATTTTACCTTCCTTGCTTCTGCGCCTAAAATTGATGTGCCTATGGATGAAGGTGATTTAACC
Source organism: Desulfobacter curvatus DSM 3379 (assembly GCF_000373985.1). GTDB lineage: Bacteria > Desulfobacterota > Desulfobacteria > Desulfobacterales > Desulfobacteraceae > Desulfobacter > Desulfobacter curvatus. The sequence goes on along the minus strand of NZ_KB893068.1, from coordinate 123,389 downwards.
CTGGTAGCCATTGATAAGATGCGGCTTGCCGGCGGTTCAATGATATCCTCTCCTTTTGCTGTGAAAACCGTTTCCGATAAGGTTCTTTCAGGTAAATACAGTGTTGTTGAAATTAACCCGGCCACTGCAGGCGCCTTGAAAGACGGTGATATGGCTGTCCTTAAAACCGCCATGGGGACGGTAAAGGTGAAAATCGGCCTTAATAAAGGTATTATGCCCGGCGTGATCGGTATGCCAAGGGGGCTTGGACATACCTTTAACGATCCTTACGTGGCCGGTAAAGGTGCCAATGTCAATGATCTGATCGGCCCGGTCATCGAGCCTGGTTCAGGACTGGATGCTGCCTTTGGAATTAAAGCCACCCTTTCCAAGGCGTAAACTGTTTACGAAATCATTTTAAGAGGTTCTGATGATAGAAAATAAAAAAGCCCATAAGTTCGGAATGGTTATTGATCTGGACAAATGCACGGGATGCGGTGCCTGCATGGTCTCGTGCATGTCCGAGAATAACGTTCCGTTTAAGGAGGATGAATCCAACAAAAAGGACAGCATCACCTGGATGCGGGTGTACAAGCTGACCAATGGAAAGTCCTTTCCGGAAACTGAAATAGCTTATATGCCCCGCCCATGCCAGCACTGCGCCGGAATCGGTGGTCATGGCCATTCTCCCTGCGTATCCGTATGCCCTGCCACGGCAACCGATTATGGTTATGATACTGGTATTGTCAGCCAGATCTATACCCGCTGCTTTGGCTGTCGGTACTGCATGGGGGCATGCCCGTACCATGCCAGATACTTTAACTGGTGGGATCCTAAATGGCCCGAGGGTATGGAAAACTACCTAAGCCCCAATGTGTCCCCGCGTATGCGCGGTGTGGTTGAGAAATGCTCCTTTTGCTACCACAGGTATCAGTCGGCACGGGAAAAGGCCCTTGTCGAAGACCGTGAAATAGAAGAGATGGAGTATCAGACCGCATGCACCACCGCGTGCCCGGCAGGCGCCATTGTGTTTGGTGATCTGAACAACCCTGCACACAAGGTCCATCAGATTGTCAAACCTGATCCCCATCCCGACCCCATGAACCACAAGGTTGTGGGAAAATCCAGAAACCCGAAAGTTTTCAGGCTGCTTGAACGCCTTGGCACTAACACCAAGGTGTATTATATGTCTGAGCGGGAATGGGTCAGAAAGGCCGGGGACAACTACCTTAAAGGTGAGTGGGAAAATGTTAAAACCCATCATGGGGCGTCTTCATCCCATGGTTAACTTGCATAACACTATTTAGGAGTAATTAGATATGTTAGATGATGCATTAATACCCGAAGGCGCCAAACGCTGTGCATTCCCGATATTCATGATTGGGATCATCATTGTGGGTGCTGTTTTGCTCTGGGGCGTTTATGCCATGTTTCTGTGCTGGTTCAAAGGTCTGAACCAGACCAACATGAACGACTACTACGGATTTGCCCTGTGGATCTGGGCTGACCTGGCCGTCATTGCAGTTGGCGGCGGTGCTTTTTTTACAGGTCTTTTGAAATATATTTTCAAGGTTGATGACTTGAAAAATATTATCAATTTTGCCGTAATCATTGGGTTCATCTGCTACAGTTCAGCCCTGCTGATCCTGGCCATTGATATTGGACAGCCGTTGCGCGGTTGGTTTATTTTCTGGCATGCCAATGTACATTCCATGCTTACAGAAGTGGCCTATTGTCTGTCCTGCTATTTTGCAGTACTGACCATTGAATTTATTCCCAATATCCTGGAAAATCGCCAGGCCAACAAGGTACCGTTTTTTCACCACCTGGCCCATAACATGCACGAGGTGATGGCCGTATTTGCCGCCACCGGTGCTTTCTTAAGTTTTTTCCACCAGGGATCCCTGGGCGGTGTGGCCGGCGTTATGTTTGGCCGTCCGTTTGCCTACCGCGAAGGCCTTTTGATCTGGCCGTGGACTTTTTTCCTGTTTACCTGGTCTGCCGCTGCATTTGGCCCTTGCTTCACCCTGCTGGTGACCAAGATGACGGAAATCATTACCGGTAAAAAGCTGGTGGGAGATAAAACCGTCAACCTGCTGGCAAAAATTTCCGGGTGGATGATTACCACTTATATTATTGCCAAGATTATTGATACCATTTACTGGGCGTTTGTTACCGCGCCCTCCATGGGATTTAAACTGAGCCATTTTTACAGCAATAACGGCTTATACGGATACTGGATCTTGATTACCGAAGTGATTCTGTGCGGTGTTGTGCCGGGGCTGCTTCTGATTAATAAAAGTACCCGGGAAAATCCGGCCACCCGCACCTTGGCCATCATTCTTGGTGTTATTGGTGTATGTTTGAACCGGTGGGTTATGGTGCTTCAGATTATGGCCGTGCCTGTGATGTCTTTTGATTCCTGGGCATTGTATATCCCAAGCTGGCAGGAAGTGGCGACAACCGTTCTGCCGGTGGCCTACGGGATTATCCTGATTGCAGTTGCATACCGGTATCTGCCGGTATTTCCCCAGGAATTAGAACTTAACGAATCTGCCGAAGCGGCACAAAACTGATAAAGGAGGTTTTAATGTTTCCCTTTTGTTTTGAATGGGCCTGGGATATCGGCCATGCAATTTTTTTCGGTGGGTTCTGGTATGCCATTGGCATTTTAGGGGCAGGTATGACCTATTGCTTTCTTAAAGCGGCCTATGACACGGTCAATGATAAAGGCGGCTCCCATCACTGAATTTGTTAATTAATTCGTATCCTAAAAAGGCGGACTTTTTTCACTGAGAGATAAAAAGTCCGCCTTTTTTTGTTTTACGTTGCTGAAATGAGCTGAGAAAATTTTTAGTCTTCTTTTGTGGACATCATTGTATCAATATAATTTTGTGTACTGGCAATTTCTGAAAGATAAGAGTCCAGTTCCGTGTATTCTGCTGCCATTCTTTCATATTTTTTTTCAATGCGGGCCATGTCTTCTTGGTAATCTTTTCCCAGCCGATTCACCTTATCTTCGATAGTATCGATCTCATCCTGAAGATATCCACCGGATACGGCATAGCTGCCAAAGGAGTCATTGAGAATATCTCCCAGTCCTTCATCATCATCCGTGCCCCTAAGCAGGGTAACGACATCATCATAACTGTTGCTTAATATTTCATTCAGTGCGTCTTCGTCCAGGGTCAGCGAGCCGTCCCTGTTAATTTCTATACCGATGTCCAATAGGTTGGTAATAGATCCGTTTGTATCCACAGTGCTGGTTATCAGATCCTGAAGGGTCTGCTTCAGCGTTCTAACGGTGGAGCTTTTAGCCAAGGAGCCCCAACTTTCTTCAGCTTCGTTGTAATCATCATTCTCATCAATTTCAGTCAAAAGCGCGTTGTAAGTTTCAACAAGCGAAGTTAATTCAGTTACAATGTCTTCGGTGTCGTTTTCTACGGTAATGGTGGATGAACCTGTAGCATACAGTTTCAGGGCCACGCCTTCGACAATATCGTCAATCCCCGTATTTTCCTGGCGCTGATAAGTATTGCCGTTCACGGTGAGCATGGCATTGAGCGAGGCGTCCATTGGCGTTATGGTTTGGGTCTCCGTGAATCCCAGGGTGGCGGCTGCAGTGCTGTTTGCATTTTCCCAGTCAACGGTCACACTTCCAAGGGTGCCGGCCTCTGATATGGACATCAGGCCGGTATCAGCGTCAATATCAATCTGGTAATCCCTATTGTTTCCATCTTCTTTTGAAGCATTTTCAAGGGCTTTTTCCACCGCTTCGGCAAGCTCTTCTGCGGTTCCGTAATCCCCTGCATTGATTTCTGCAGTTAAGGAAACCGCTCTGCCGTCTTCATCCACCTCTTCAAAGGCAATGGTGTTGTTGGTGTTATCAATAGTTACGGCAGTTTCAAAGGATATGGCGTTATCCCCCGTCATGGTATAGCCTTTACCATTTGATTCGTTTAAACCTAACCCATCCGGCTGACTTATAATGTTTATTCTGTTGTCTTCGCCGGTGTTATCGGCTTCGAGAACCAGCTGATAGGGGTTGTCCCCTGTGCCGGTATAAATAACCGATGCGGTGACGCCGGGGTTGTCGTCAGCTTCGTTAATACGTTCCGCTAAGTTTTTAAGGGAGATTTCTGCCGGCACTGAGAGAGTAAAAATTTCACCATCACCCACGGTGAATGAGAGTTCTTCTTTGGGAGCCGTGAAAGAGGTTACCCCCTCTGAACCTTCTACATCCACACGGCCATCCTCCCCTGTGGTGCCGGTAGCGGACTCAATTTGAATATGTATCAGGCCCTCTTCGTCTTCGTAGGTGGATGCCGTAACATATTGACTTATGGTTGGGTCATCATTGATCGCTGAAAGCAGGCCGTCAACGCTCATGCCGTCAACAGTTCCGGTGATGGTAAACGTCAAAGGTTCATCTTCGTTCCCGTAACTGATGGTCAGTGTTTCTGACTCTTCAAGAACCGTATCCGTCGGGTCGTTGTAACCCTCGGTGGATTGTTGGGTGGTGGGTACATAGACTGTGGCCGATTCAGAGGCAAATCCATCCGATATGTATGAACTGGCAGACGCAAGGCGGGTAGTGGTAATGGTGTGAGTGCCGGTTTTTGTTCCGTCAAGTACTGTTGCGGTTGTTACGTCGTCATTGGATGAAGTTACTTCTCTGTAAAGGTAAGTGGAAGATAAGGAGAGGTTCAACGCACTGGATTTCATGCCCAACAGCTGACTTTGGACGGAAGATAGAGCTTCTTCCTCGGCCTGCAGTTCTTCAATATCGTCCAGCGTCATTCCTGCAATGGTTTCATCAGCTTCCCGCTGGGTGTCCAACAAACTTTGAAGATCAAGGTCAGACCCAAGTCCAAGTGAGGTGATGGTACCGGTTGCCATGATTTTTCTCCTTAAAAGTATTATCAGCCATTGACAGGCAAATTCTTCCGAGTATTGGATCTCGTATCGCCCTTAGAGGGTATATCCTTTAGATAACAAAATTTCATTCTTAAATATATATCAAATAGTTAATTCATATAACATGCTGTTTTTATATAAGTATAGTGTATTTTATTGGAATTAAACAAGTGAGATTTTTTTAGTAAAATATTATTTGGTTGTCGCCCCTACCCTGTTGGTCAGCTGAAATCAATCCGTGGGATAGGTAAAAAATTCCACGTTTAAAATACGAAACGCAGACGCGGCAATCTTTTCTGAGACAATAAGATTAAATTTTTATATCATTAGATTGTTTTGAAATAAATAGGTATATTATATTTTATAACACATAATAATAATGTAATTATCTTCATTGAAAACAAACTATTTAAGAACTAATCATATGATATATATTTACATATTCTGCCTCCGGAACTTGTGAGTAGATCTTTTAGGCACTTTTCTTGGTTTGATTAAGACCAAGTAAGACAAGGATAGGTGTCTTTGGCATTTTAAAACACCGGTCCCATCATTAAACTAAGTATAAACAGCCGGAGGAGGCAGGCATGTCTGATAATTCGATACTTTCATCACTGGTTAACGGTTATGAGGCTTATGATGCTGAGAAAACCTCAACAGATAGTGACGCTGGCACGACAACTTCATTGGGCACCGAAGACTTTTTAACCCTTTTAGTGGCCCAGCTTGAGAATCAGAATCCCCTTGATCCGGCAGATACGGAACAGTTCACAGATCAGTTGGCCCAGTTTAGCCAGGTCGAACAGTTGATCAATGTTAATGATAAGCTTGATGAAATGGTGGCGGATGATGAGGATACGGTCGGCAATATTGATGCCAATTCATTTGTGGGGAAGACAGTAACCGCAACAGTGACCTCAATGACCATTGATGACGGCTCTGTTACCTCCGGTTTTTATGAGGTTGATGAGCCCGCTGAGGTCCTTGTGTATGTATATGACTCAAATGGTACCAAGGTGGCGACGCTGTCCCAGGGCGAAGTTGAGGCCGGATCATATCTGATCTCCTGGGATGGCACGGATGATGAGGGTAACAGTCTGGATGACGGGGAATATTCCTACGTGGTTATGGCCAATTCCGGGGACGGATACGAAGAAGTTAAATCCTATCTGTCCGGAACCGTGGATGCGGTGTCGTACCAAAACGGAAAAGGGTTCCTGGTTGTCAGCGGCGTGCTGGTTGACCCGGACAATGTGACCACAGTAACCTCGTCTTCATCCTCATCTTCCACTGATTCCACTTCCGTTCTTGAATATCTCGGCACCACGGTTTCGTCCGGTTATCCAATCGTCCGGGTGGAAGACGGCGAGGTCCAGGGGGATGCATTAGGCTTTAGTCTGACAGCGTCTTCCGATGTCACAGTGACAATTTATAATAGCGACGATGAAGAAATTGATACCATTGAGATATCAGCTGACAATACAACCACCGGAGAAAATGAGGTCACCTGGGATGGGCTGACAAGCGGCGGTTATAAGAGTTCTGACGGACTTTATTACTACACGGTTACAGCGGATACAGGCACAGCCTCCACCGATATTTCCGGGGAGGTGAGTGCCATCACTTCCGTGGACGGCACCCAATACCTTGAAATTGGAGATACCGGGCGTCTGGTATCTGTATCAAGTGTAACAACAATTGAATAGAAACAGGCAGGCTTAAAAATTTTACCATATCTGCCTGGGGAATAAAATTTTACCCATGCTAAGGAGGACATTATGTCATTAACCAGTTCCCTTTATGCCGGCACCAGCGGTCTGGGCAACACCGGAAACGCACTCCAGGTCACAAGTAATAATATTTCAAACATCAATACACTTGGGTTTAAAAAGGGAACCGCCACCTTTGCAGATACCCTTTACCAGACCATCGGCACTAATGCCGGCGCTTCCCAGGTGGGGCTTGGTATGAATGTTGACAATGTCGCCCAGGTGTTTACCGATGGCTCCCTTGAAACCACAAGCAATGCAACAGACCTTGCCATTGGCGGTGATGGTTTCTTTATTGTGTCCGAGGCCGGATCTGAGGAGCGCTATTATACAAGGGCCGGTAATTTTTCATTTGACGAAAACGGCGCGCTCGTCACTTCCGCCGGGTATATTCTCCAGGGGTGGTATGTTGAAGGGAATACCGGAGAAGCATACGGGGCCATTACCGACTTGATATTGACAGAGTTTACAAGTCCGCCGGATGATACCGAGGAAATTACCGTAATTACCAACCTGGATTCCGATGCCGAGTCCAAATCCGTGGTTTTGTCAAACTTGTTTAAATATGATGAGGATAACGGCACCACAATGAACTCGGATGGTTATGAATACCAGACCGTGGTCACGGCGTATGACTCTCTGGGCTCTGCCCATGAAGTCACCATCTACTACGATAAAAAATCAGACACCGATTGGGAATATGTTATTACCTGTGATCCGAGTGAAGACAACCGCGCCCTTGTGACGGGTACGGATGCTGCAGGGCTTTTGGCAAGGGGCAGCATTAACTTTTCCGAAAGTTCCGGTGAAGTCGTTTCCATAACCATGGAAGAACTTACGGGCGTGATCGGTAACGTTGGAATATCCGGAAACAATACCATAGATGATGTTCATTTTGAAATTGAAGATATGGAAGCCATCCAATGGGATGGTTACGGCATTAGAATGATATATGACGGTGATAATTGGGAACTTGTCAATGACAGTGAATATCCGCTGCCAGACATGTACAGTAATGCGGAGATTATCTATTCCGATGCCTCAAACGTCTATCTTGTGCTCGATCCTACCTCCAGCGGCCTGGACGAAGAGGCGGATTTAAAGATTTCTCTGGACGAATACGCTATGGCCGGAGATACCCTTACCTTTGATGTTAATAATCCAACAGAACTTCATGTCCAGGATATTGAAAATGCGGTTTATGATGGTGATGCTTACAACAATACGACCATCACCATTAACGATCCCGGTGTAATGACGACAGATGCTCAAGATATTTCCCTTGTTTGGAATCCGTACACGGAAACCTGGGCCTGGAGTAATCCGGCTGGAGCCAACGATGACGGTACTCTGGTAAGTGATGCGGATGGGATAGCTACCTATACTGTCACCAATGCGGACACCATGGATATGGTGGCCGAGGATGTCAGCTTATATTGGGACGGAGCGGAATGGAAATGGAACGAGGAGTTAAAAGATCGTGATATCACTATCGACACTGCCACCACCGATCTTGAAGGCGGCGTCACTCCGGATTTCACCGTCCAGGAATTGAGTTCGGCGGGTGCTGGTATCCTAGCTGGTGATTATACCCTTACATGGGATTCCGTTGCCGGGGACTGGGTTGCCGTTGGACCGGGGGCCACTATAAACTGTACCGTCACAAATACGACAGATGAAGGTTGTGAGCTGATCATCGAAGATACGGTTTCCGGAGATTCTTCCACCATAGAAATATCCCTTGATGATGCCATGGATACCACTGTCAATGGTCAGATCATTGCCTTTACGATTGAATCCACTCCCCCTGAAGAATATGCGGATGCTATAATTCTCTCTGGTCCTGCCCCTATCGCTGTCTCCGATGTCAATACGATTTTCATTAGTTTTGACGGCGATGATACTGAGGATCTTGAAATAGCTGGAGTAGACGGGGCAGCCGACGCAACTTTCAGTTTTGATGTAATTCCCGATACCCCGCCGTCTGAATACAGCAATGCCACCCTTTCAGGCGACGCCACATATTGCTCCATCGATCTTGACGGGTCCGGAAATGAGGACGACAGGCAGGACATTGTCTTCACTTTTGAAGAAGACCTTAAATCCGGTAGGGATACTGATCCTTTGGACGACAGCAGTGTAATCACCTTTGATATTTCTGGCTCCACGGCATGGCGAACGGTTACAACCGATGAGGCGAAAGATACCGGATATTACCAGTTTACGGTTGATTTTCTCGGCGGCGAGTTTGGGGTAACGGAAACCGATATCTCATTTAATATCGGGTCAAAATTTGACGGCAATAACTGGGTGAATGATTCCCTATCCTCCACCCAGTACGCCACCTCTTCTTCCACCATATACCAGGACGCAGACGGTTATCCGGCCGGGGATCTGACTGGAATCGGCGTGGAGTCCGACGGTCTGGTCTCCGGTACCTACTCAAACGGCCAGGAACTTGCCTTGTTTATGGTCGCTCTGGCAGACTTCAACAATGTAAACGGCCTTAAAAATGAGGGAGGCAATCTTTATTCAGCCACAAGGGACAGTGGGTCAGCCACCACCAATAAACCCGGTCAAAACGGGCTTGGCTCCCTATCATCCTATGCCCTTGAGATGTCCAACGTGGATATTTCCGAGGAATTTGTTGCAATGATCGAACTGCAGAATGCCTATGATGCCAATGCTAAAATCATTACTACTGTGGATGAAATGATGAGCACGGTCATCGGCATGAAACGATAGCAACGAGGGGTGCATCATGATACTTCCTTTGATTAAACCCGAAGTGGAAACTGATTCCGTGGCGGTTCTTGAACGGAAAATGATCAGGCTCCGGGCGTTGTACAAGGAATTGATCCACATCATAGATGCTGAATATGCGGCCGGCATGGCCTATGATTCAAAATCATTGAAAAAGCTTGTCCTAAGACAACAAAACTGCGTTAACCGGTTTGAGCATCTCAATCGTTCCATGGGCAAGCAACTGGGCATGATGGCAGGCCGGGAAATGCCTTCCACCATGCCGAAAACCCTTGTCAACCGGGTAAAAATGATTCGGGGATTGACCCCAAAGCAGGAAGATGAATTATCGGCGCTTGCAAATGATCTCGAACAAAAACACCGGAAATTGATGCAGGCCGCCTCCCGCAACAGTCAACTGTTTAAACGCGTTTTGAACCGCCTGTCCGTCACGTCCAAGTATGTTAACCACAGGAATATGGGGGCCCCATGAGCAGCCTTAACGCCATATTAAATACTGCGTCTAATGCCGTCACAGCCTATCAGGCGGCCATCAGTGTGACAGGCCAGAATATTGCCAACGCGGATAATGATGATTACAGCATCCAGAAGGCAGAATTTGCCACCACATCCACGGTAAACTCCCGTGGGAATATTTACGGTACAGGGGTCACGGTTGCTTCTGTCTCCAATTCCGTAAACCAGATTATTGAGAACGCGTTGACTTCTGAATTATCCAACCAGGCCGCCCTGGAAGAGGCACGGGTTTATATGTCTTCCATTGAAGATCTGTTTTCCGAAGACAGTGCTGACAGCCTGAATACTCTTTTGGATGCCTACTGGTCTTCCTGGGAGGACTTGAGCAACAACCCGTCCGGTGAAACCGAACAAAATGCCGTATATGATGCAGGCCTCGCCCTTACGGAACGTATTAATGCCATTGAAGCGTCCATGGCTGATCTGACCGACGACCTGAACAATGAAATTTCTTCCGCTGTTGCCGAAGTCAACAGCATTTCGGATCAGATCGCAGCGTTAAACCTGGCCATCATCACCGCCGAAAGTGGGGGGGGGAATGCCAATGACCTTAAGGATGAACGAAACGCCCTGGTGGACGATCTTGGCGGATTCATCAACATTGATATCACCGTTAAAGAAGACGGTTCCTACCTGATTCTCTCCAATGGCCTGCCGTTGGCGGAAGATGGTATTTCATACGATTTAAGCGTGAAACAGGGAAGCGTGTATTGGACTGGAAAGTCCGGAAACGCCTATGACATTACCGATGATATCTCCGGCGGTGCCATTGCCGGATGGCTTGAGGTCAGGGATGTGGCTATTCCCGAAACCCAGGCTGAATTCAATGAACTTGCAGCCAACCTGATCTGGACCCTGAACTATCAGCACTCCCAAGGGGCGGGGCAGACCTATTTTTCAGGCGTCCTGGAAGGAACTTACGAGGCCGGGAATAGCGGGACCTTTGATAGTTTATACTACGGAGATGAGATTGATTACACCAAGGATTTTTCCATGGTGATCCAGGATGCCACGGACACAACGTCGGAATACCAGACCGCGACCGTGGATATGTCCATCTCCACATCTGAAATCTCCAATATCACCGGATCCGGCGAGGATAACAGCATTTATGAACTCACCGTTATTGATGAGGGAACCCTGGGAAGCAAAACCGTGGTGCAGTCCAGCGGCGAGTTTCTGGGCGGTGTATCCAAAGATTCAGATATTTACGCTGCCCTGGATAAGGCACTGGCTGAACAGACCCTTACCATTACCAACGGTTCCGACACCCAGACCCTGGAGATTTCAGACCGTGGGGCCGGAGCCATCCGGTCCGCTGCCGACATTGCTGAAGAACTTTCCGACATAGAGGGCATAGCTGCCTATGCATCCGCGACGTCTGCCTATTTTGGCCTCTCTGGTATATCGGCAGGCGATGGAGATGTCGTGGAATTTACACTGTATGTTGACGGGGTGATGGAGGATGTCAGTTTTATTCGGGACGTTTCTCAAAATATTGACGAACAGTTTGAAGATGCGCTTAAGGCCGCGGTGGAATCCATTAATGAGACCAACCAGAACACGGATCTGGCCGTGGACGGCAACTCCATTGAAAGTGCGTCAGGTGCCACTATCGGAATTTACGAATTCAATGCCAATGCCGGAGATATACTATCCGTTTCCTTGGATGCCAGTGGCTCCGAAATGCAATCTTTGACAAATGGAACAAGCGATGCCGTGGCAATCACCGGTTCCCTGACCATTATCATGGATCCAGGTATGGAAATCAGTTCGGATGAGAAATCCACTGCCGCTTTGTTCGGTGCCACCGGAACACCAGTGTCCGGAACCAGTATGATCACTCTCGGTGGGAGTGACGGTTATAAAGATTTTGATGGTGAAGTTATCTATTTTGAAGTGGATGACAACTTTATAACATACACGGCCCCATCCGGGGTCACGGATGAAGATCAGGCCCTGCAGCTATACCTTGCTTTGACGGACCCAGCAACTGGTCTGGAAGCCCAGGCCCCGGGATGCTATGAGGTCATCAAGAACGGCACATCCGTCACCATTGTGAAAATAGACGACGAAGACGAAGATGCCATCGAAATTTCCAATTTCACAGGTGGCAATGCCGAGTTAAGCGTATCCACAGGTACCGGGTCCGGCAGTGAATCGCCGGAAAATGATATCCTCTCAAATACAAAAGATTCTACTACAGCCGTCACGTTTAGTGATCCTGCCATTATTTACTGGGAAATTCTGGACAGTAGCGGCAACTCCACCGGCGAGGACGGATATGTTGACATTGATGAATCCGGCGTGGTGGAAATCATTGAAGACGGGAAAACAACCTTAAGTTTTGAAATATCCGATGGCAGCCTTGTCGCCGGAAACACCCTTCGGATCAATACTGATGACGACGGCCAAGCCGATATTCTTCTCGGCTCGGTTACAGGAAAGGCTGCAAGTGTCGATGATACTTATGAGTTTACAGTTATTTCCGGCGGCACCCTGCCGGATAATGAAGACGATGTGGTGATCGAATGGAAGTCTGAAACCGATTCAGGCACCATTAAACTGGAAGGCAATGAGGATGAGAATTCCCAGATCATTGTGGAAGTGGACGGCATGACCATAGCCTTTGACAGCGGCACCCTTGTGAACGGCGATGTTTTTTATGTCACCACGGATGAAAATGGTAAAGCCGTGGCCGATGCCACCGGGAATACCCTGCAAACCCTTTCGGACTGGCACTGGACCCTTGACTCCTTTGCCGATGAGTTTAATCGAAGCGCAGGCGGCGTGACGGCTTCAGTTACAAAAGACAATACCATTAAATTTAATACCAGTGATGACTATTGCGCCATTGAAAACGTAACCTGTTCGGGCAGTGACAACATTGACGAAGAAAATTTTGAGATTACGGTGTTAAACTACAGCGCCCTTGAATTTGAAGCCGAATCTCTTGAATTTAAGCGCACAAACGGCACCTGGCGTGTTGCAAACGACCCCACAGGCAGCACCATCTCTATTATTCCGGAAGGCGGTGATGATGACGGGTTTCAGATTGATCTGGACGGAGACGGTGTGGGGGATATTGAAATCGCCTTTGACAAGTCTGTTTCCGGTGACGGGTATATACGCATGGATTTGGAATCCAAGGACGCGGATGATCTGTCCTATGCCTTTGCAGGAAATGAAGACGGGGACAGTGGGGTTGCCGCAGCCCTTGGGGTGAATACTTTTTTTACCGGAACGGGCGCATCAACGATTAGTGTCAATGACGTGGTGTCCGACGGAGATTTGCTGGCGTCAGGCATCATGGATACGGAAACCTTCGAGCTTGCCTCCAGCGACAACACCAATGCCTTGGCCATGGCTGAAACCCGGTACGACAGTGTAGACATGAAATCGTATACATATACCAGGGGAGAGGGTGTTACGATTACGGTAACCGCCACCTCGCTGGATGATTACCAGGCCTCTCTGGTCTCTACCATCGGGGCTACAGCGGCCGGCATTGATTCCGCTTTGGAATATTCCGAAACTCTGGCGTTTCAGCTCACTGAGCAGCGGGATTCAATATCAGCCGTCTCCCTGGATGAAGAAATGATTAACCTGACAGCCCAGCAACAGGCGTATCTTGCCGCAGCTAAGTTGCTGACAATGGTGCAGGAAATGTATGACGCTATACTTGCAACGCGTTGATTTTTTTTAAAGATTTAATTTTTTTTGGATCAATTCATAACACAGATCCTATAGGAGGTCCGCCATGAGAGTCGCAACCATAAGCATATACAAACAGGCCACATACCAGCTTGGACGGCTCACCTCTGATTTGAACGATGCCAATAACGTCGTATCCAATAATCTGAAAATCAGTTCCGCCTCTGATGACCCAACGGGTATGAAACAGGTGCTCACCATCAATTCCGACCTGGCTGCATTTGACCAGTATCAGGTGAATGTGGATCAGGCCCAAAACGTGCTGACCACGGCTGAAACAGCCCTGGACGCCATGGCGGATCAGTTGGCTGAGATGAAACTGTTATCCTCGTCTTTGGCCAATGCTTCTGCCTCTTACCAGGAGAGATCCGACGCTGCAGAGAGCATGCAGGTGTATCTTGACGGCCTTCTGGATCTTGCCAATACGGATGCGTATGGCGGGTATGTCTTCGGCGGTGATGACAACCAGACAACGCCTTTTACCTATGACGATGATGATAATCCCACCAGCGTAACCTATAATGGCAGCAGTGAAAAAGTAAACATCAGCATTTCAAAGAACACCACCATATCCCTGGACTGTTGTGGCAGTGACCTGTTCTATGAAGATAAAATCATCGTCGATACCACCAATCACCAGATCATTTTCACCGAAGATCCCGGTGCCGGAGAAGATAATATTTTGACAATTGAGGCGACGATTACCAGCGGTACTTACAGCAAAGAAGAACTTGCGGCTGTTGTTGAAGATACATTGAATGAGGCCTCTGAAGAATATGGATACGGTGTCGTTTATGAGGTGGGATATGATGAAAAAACCAACACCTTTTCCATTGGTACAGACGGTAGTGATACCACCACTACCGTAACTTTTGAGAACGTTCAGACCGAAACCGCCAGGATTGTCAATTTTGAAGCCGCCAACCAGGATTTTAACGACGTTGAAATTCAAATTATAAACGACGCATCCCTGACCGAATACACCCCGGATGACGGCTCAGAACCCTTAACGTTGACTTACACCGAAGACGGCACCTGGAAGGTTACCAATGATCCCGGATACGGGCTTGCTGCCGAAATTGACGCCAACGGCCAAACCATAGAAATAGATGTGGATGGTGACGGTGCGTTTGATATTGCTGTCGATCTGAATGAAACCCCGGAAGAGGGTACTGCCATCTCCTTTGACATTACCCAAGGGTATGAAAATGCAAGTATTTTGCCGGATCTTGGGTTTGATTTTCAAACCACAATGCTTTCGCCGGTATCCGGGATTACGCCGGTGTCAGGGATCGTTACCGTGGTGCCGGGAGTAAACAACACCATTGATTTCACAGAAACCACAAGGGACGGTGAAACCAGTGTACAGTTGACAGCCACCTTAGAAGACGGTGCTTCTTACGCAGACGGTGAATCCTATGCCGAGGCCGTGGAAAAAGCCCTTGAAACCGCATCTGCTGAAAACGGCAACCGGGTTAACTACTCGGTTGAATATGATGAAGACAGCAAAAGATTTACCATCAGCGAGGATCTTGATACGGGCCGCCGGCTTGAATCCTTTGAATTGCTCTTCTCATCGGGCACAAATAGTGACTCCAGTGCAAAATCTGATCTTGGTTTTGGTGACCAAGATGTTTCATCCGCTCCTGTGGAAGGTAAAGAGGCCACCTGGAGTATCTGGGATACGATTTTTGATTTGAAATCGGCTTTGGAGAATGACGATGTGGACGGCATTCAGCGGGCCATGACCCGGCTGGAAAATCATTATGAAAGTCTCACCTCAAGCATGTCGACTGTGGGTACCATTTACGACAGTACAATCACCACCGAATCCACCATCACGGATACGGATTTGACATTGACCAGCCAACTTTCCACGGTCCGGGATGCAGATACCGTGGAAGCCATTATGAATCTTAAATCCGCCCAGACCGTTTATCAAGCGGCGTTAAGTTCGACATCCTCTGTTATGGGCGTAAGTCTGGTGGATTACATGTAATTCGTATTTGGACGAAAATTTGCCCATCTGCGGCGTTGCACCTGGGCAACTTTTCGTCCAAACACAGGTTTTGGTTCAGACACTATTTAGAACAGATATTTCCAGACTTTCCAGCCAATTTTTTCTTCGCGTTGCCACCCGGTGGGTACCCGCATAAGGTTTTCCGGATTCTGGTTTTTTAACTCATTGAGTTTCTTCTGTTTCTCCTGTTCCATCTGTTCCCAGGTGACCGTCGTACGGTTGAAAACTTTATGGTTTATGGCAGCGGCAATGCGGTCCACCTTTTTGATCAGGTCGTCACTGTTCTTGGATTGTTCAAAAAAAGCCATATATTGCTTTTCAGTTGTGTCAAACACCTTGGCGTCAATGCTGAATGAACCTGCAAGGCTGGTGATGGTGCCGTAAAGCACATATCTGGATCCGGTTTTCCGGGCAGCCTGATGGACCAGTTTACTGCCGGAAAATTCTTTTAATTCCGCTTCAATGGACGCCATCTTTTTGGGGGGCACAACGGCAACTTTTTCAGGGCAGGTGAGCCTGGAATAGAGCATGGTTGAGATGCCTTTTTTAAGGTACTCCAGATTCTTATTCTGATCGGCATTGATGTCAAAGGAGAGAACTGCAAGGGTTTCAGGGGTGCTGGCAAAGGCCGTATATGGACATATCAATCCGCTAAATATAAAAACGGTTATCATCGCTTTCATAAAAGTACGCGCTTTTTTCATTTGCTTTTCCCTTTTTACAGTTTTGATTTGAGCATGGGCGTGACCACTTTGGGGTCTGCCTTGCCCCGGGTCTTTTTCATGACCTGCCCCATGAAAAAGCTGAACAGCTTGGTTTTTCCATTCCTGTAAGCGTCAGCTTCTTTCGGGTTTTCCTTAATTATTTCATCCACCATTGCTTCAAGTTCGCCCTGGTCTGATACTTGTTCAAGGCCTTTTTCTTTGACGATGGATTCGGGATCTTTCCCGGTTTCAACCATCTGCTCAAAAACCGTTTTGGCGGCATTGGCATTAATCCGGGAGGATTCCAGAAGTCCAAGAAGTTTTGAAAACCCAACGGCGTCAACGGGTGATTCATTGATTTCAATGCCTTTGGCGTTGAGCATGGCCATGAATGTGGTCATGATCCAGTTGGCGGCCTGCTTGATGTTTTTCAGCGGCTTAACCGTGTTTTCAAAAAAATTGGCCATGTCCAGACTGGCGGTTAAAACACCGGCATCATATTCAGACAGCCCATAATCCTCTATAAACCGTTGTTTTTTTTCATCGGGCAATTCCGGCATGCCGGCACGCACGTCCTGTATCCAGGCATCATCCACAATGAGCGGCACAAGATCGGGGTCCGGGAAATATCTGTAATCGTGGGCCTCTTCCTTACCCCGCATGGATGCGGTGCGGCTTTTGTCAGGATCCCACAGACGGGTCTCCTGGATGACTTGTCCCCCTTCTTCAAGTACATAGGTCTGGCGCTGGATTTCGTACAGGATGGCTTTTTCCACATTTTTAAAGGAGTTCAGGTTTTTAAGCTCGGTGCGGGTGCCGAATTCTTCCTGCCCCACGGGCCGCAGGGAGACGTTGGCGTCGCATCTGAATGAGCCTTGCTCCATGTTGCCGTCACACACGTCAATATACTTTAAAATGGCGTGCAGTTTTCTAAGGTATGCACCAGCCTGGGCCGCCGTGCGAAGGTCGGGTTCACTGACAATTTCAATGAGGGGAACCCCTGTTCTGTTCAGGTCGACCATGCTTTTTCCCCGCAAGGGATCGTGGATCAGCTTTCCGGCATCTTCTTCCATGTGAATGCGGGTGATGCCGATGCGTATTTCCTTTTCATCCGCTTCAATATCCAGAAAGCCGTGTTCGGCAATGGGCTTGGCAAACTGGGAGATCTGATACCCCTTGGGAAGATCCGGGTAGAAATAATTTTTTCTGTCAAACCGGCTTTCCCGGTTGATGGTGCAGTTGGTGGCAAGGCCGGCCTTGATGGCAAAGGTAACGGCCTGTTTATTCAGTACCGGTAAAACCCCGGGCATGCCTGTGCATACCGGGCAGGTATTGGCGTTTGGGGCCTTGCCGAAAGCGGTTGAACAGTTGCAGAAGATTTTGGTCTTGGTTTTGAGTTGGGCGTGGACCTCTAGTCCGATAACAGGTTCAAATGCCATGTGATATTTGGTTCCTTTGGGTGCCCGGTGCATGAAAACACCCATGCCCGGGGTTGAGTTCTTAACAGCCTTCCTTTATAACCTTGATATTTTTAATAATCAAGGGTACCTCTAATAAAAGAAGAAAAGGAACGCTTTTCAATGAAATTTTTTTTCTGTGTTATGGGCATGGTCATGTTTGTGGAAGGGCTGCCCTATTTCATCTCGCCCAATAAAATGCGGGAGATGGTAATGATGATTCTGCAAATGCCCGAAGGCGCCTTGAGGCGGTTTGGCTTCTTTATGATGCTGGCGGGCCTTGGGGTAATATACCTTGCCATGGAGATCGGCTGATGTACAATTTGTTTGATTACGCGTATAATTTGCCCGAATCCTTGATTGCCCAAACACCCTGTGAACACAGAAGTCTGTCCCGGCTCATGCACCTGGAGCGCAAGCACCACGGCATCAATCACCGCAGGTTTCTTGATATCGCTGATCTGCTGCGTCCCGGTGATCTGCTGGTGGTCAATGACACCCGGGTGGTGCCGGCAAGGCTTTTAGGCCATAAACCCACAGGGGGCCGCGTAGAGGTGCTCATCATTGATTATGCTGCCGGTATGAAACATCTGACCGAGACAGGACGGTTTCAGTGTGATTGTCTGATCAGGGCCTCCCGCAGGCCTGAACCGGGTACTGTGCTTGAGTTGGGGCAGGGTATCAAGGCCACAGTGATTGAGCATCGGGACCGGATCTCAGTGGTCTGTTTTGACGGGGGAACTGCGTTTTTATCCCGGTTAAAAAAAGCAGGTAAAATGCCTTTGCCGCCCTATATAAAACGGGATCAGAATTCGGGGCAGGGCAAAGGCGCCTCTGCACAAATGGATGAGCAAAGAGACCGGCAGGATTACCAGACGGTTTATGCAAACGCCGAAGGTGCTGTGGCAGCACCCACGGCCGGGCTTCATTTTACAAACGACCTGCTTGCAACGCTTTTTGCAAAAGGTGTGGAGGTGGCCCGAATCACCCTGCATGTTGGGTATGGCACTTTTGTACCGGTGCGGGTAACGGATATCCGGGATCATCAGATTCATTCGGAATATTTTATTGTAGATGAGCAGACTGCTGAAAAAATTAACCGGGCCCGCAGGGACGGCCGCAGGGTAATTGCCGTGGGTACCACCTCTGTGCGGACCCTGGAGTTTTGTGCCAACGATGACGGCATCATTTCGGCCGGCCAGGGCCGGTGCGATCTGTTTATCTATCCAGGCTACCGGTTCAAATGCGTGGATGCCATGATCACCAATTTTCATTTGCCTGAATCCACGCTGCTCATGCTGATTTCCGCCTTTTATGACCGGGAACGGATTTTGGATGCCTACAAGGTTGCCGTGGCTGAGAAGTACCGGTTTTTCAGCTATGGTGATGCCATGTTTATAGAGTGACAGCCATGGGCTGCCCCGGTCTTCGACACCTAATCTCAACCCATAATAAAACATAAAAGTCGCTAAATTTGGACTTTCATAGAAGAAACATCAAAGATGCTTACATTTGACCTGATAAAAGATAACAGTAAAAAAGATGACGGCCGGGACCGCTCCCGTTTGGGGCGGATCACCACGGACCACGGGGTTATTGAAACACCCATTTTCATGCCCGTGGGGACTGTGGGATCGGTGAAAGCCGTGTCAAAGGAAGATCTCGAACATTGCGGGGCCCAGATCATTCTTGGCAATACCTATCATCTATATTTAAGGCCCGGCTGCGAAGTCATTGAAACCATGAAAGGGCTTCACGCCTTTACGGCCTGGGATAAGCCCATGCTCACCGACTCAGGGGGGTTCCAGTTTTTCTCTTTGGCAAAACTGGCCAAGTTCACCGATGAAGGGGTACATTTTCAATCCCATATTGACGGTTCCCGGCACTTTTTTTCACCGGAACGGGCCGTTGAAATCCAGATGATTCTAGGATCGGATATCATGATGTCCCTGGACTGGTGCCAAGGGCACCCGGCTACGGACCAGCAGGTGGCTGACGCCTTGAACAAGACCACGGCCTGGGCGAAAAGAGGCTTTGACTTCTGGCAGGAAAACGGCGCGGTCAATAACCTGTTCGGCATTGTCCAGGGCGGCATGGTCAAAGATCTTCGCTCGTTATCCGCCGAACAGATCACGGCCATTGATTTTCCCGGCTTTGCCATTGGCGGTCTTTCCGTGGGAGAACCCACCGAAGTGATGTATGAGATGGCTGACCACACCCTGCCGTT
Organism: Desulfobacter curvatus DSM 3379; assembly: GCF_000373985.1. Classification (GTDB taxonomy): domain Bacteria; phylum Desulfobacterota; class Desulfobacteria; order Desulfobacterales; family Desulfobacteraceae; genus Desulfobacter; species Desulfobacter curvatus. Next base: position 103,323 of record NZ_KB893068.1, on the reverse strand, counting down.
GCTGCCACCACAAAAGCCACGGTACATTATGGGGGTGGGTACGCCTGAGAACCTTGTAACCCTGGTGGGTATGGGGTGCGACATGTTTGACTGTGTAATGCCCTCCAGAAATGCAAGAAACGGCCAGCTTTTTACCCATACCGGCACCGTAAATATCCCCAATGCCAAATACAAAACAGACGAACGCCCCATTGACGAAACCTGCGGGTGTTATACCTGCCGCAACTACTCCCGGGCCTATCTTCGCCATCTGTATAAATCCCGGGAGCTTTTGTCCTATCGTCTGAACACCATTCATAATCTCTATTATTATCTTGATCTTATGGCTAAAATGCGTCATGCAATAAGGGAAGACAAATTCCCTGAATTTCAACAACAATTTTTCAAATTAAGGCAGGATCAGTAAGCATGCATGAGATGGGTATTGCCCAGCAACTGGTAACCATCGCCCTGGATGCCATCCCCGATGACATTGAAAATCCCAGGGTGGAAAAAATGAATTTAAGGATCGGCAAATTGGCAGCCGTGGTGGAGCACAGCCTTTCCTTTTGTCTGGAGATTATCGCTAAGGATACCCCCCTTGAAGGCGCTGAACTGATCATTGACGAGGTGCCGGTGTGTTTGCGCTGTGAAAGTTGTAGCCATGAATGGCAGACCGATGCCCCTGCCTTTGGGTGTCCTGCATGCAAGACCGGGCAGGTGACCATGATTTCGGGACGGGAGATTGAGATTTCGTCCATAGAACTGGCAGATGATTAGACAATTGAGAAACAATAAAAAAATTGAGAGATAGTTTATGGAGATAAATATACAAAAACGGGTACTGGAAAAAAACGAATCCGATGCAGATAGAAACAGGGCCTTTTTTAGAGAGAAACAGGTGTTTGTCCTGAACATGATGTCATCACCGGGATCCGGCAAGACCGAAACCCTGTGCCGGACCCTGGAGCAGTTGATGCCCGATATCCGGGTAGGGGTGATCGTGGGCGATGTCTGCACCACCAATGATGCGGACCGGCTTTCCGTAACAGGTGCCAAAGTGACCCAGATCAACACGGACCAGTTCGGGGGAGACTGCCATCTGGCCGCCTACCTCATTGAATCATCGGCCAGGTCACTGGGATGCGATGACTTGGATCTGCTCATCGTGGAAAACATCGGCAACTTGGTTTGCCCTGCGGAATTTGACATTGGCGAGGATGCAAGGGCTGTGGTGTTAAGTGTCACCGAAGGCGAGGACAAGCCCTTAAAATACCCGCTCATGTTCCAGGTGGCGGATGCTGCCATTTTAAATAAAATAGATCTGTTGCCCTATCTGGATTATGATGCGGCTCTGGCCGTGGAAAATATGGGCAAGGTGCATCCGGGCATGCCGGTATTTGAACTTTCCGCCAAAACCCGGGAAGGCATGGAACCATGGCTTGCATGGCTGCGCACCAAGGTTAAGGAAAAACTGGGATAATTGCCAAAGTTTGGGGCAATGTCATAGAGTTAAGATAGTTTTAGGTTAAAACCATGAAGTTCACGAAGAACACGAAGTTTAGTACCCTAATATATCTTCATGAATTCCGAGTTCTTCGTGGTAAAATAAAGCGTTAAGAATTGGGGGAGGGCAAATCATGGGTGTAAAGAAAATGGCATTTGCCGGATCATGGTATCCGGGATCAGCAGACCAGTGCCGATCTGCCATTAAACGGTTTAGTGATGATCTAAGCAAAAGAGAGGATACAAAATTCCCGGATAATCCTGTGGCGGGGATTGTGCCCCATGCCGGCTGGATTTATTCCGGGAAACTTGCCTGCCGGGTCTTTTCAGCACTGGCCCATGGCAGCCGGGGTGTGGATACCATTATTCTTTTCGGGGTTCACATGCATGCCGCTTCCCCTGCCTTTGTTCTGAATTGTACGGCCGTTGATACCCCTTTGGGGACCATTGAGATTGACCGGGAACTTACAGATGCCCTGGTGCGGCGGGCCGGGACAGAAGGTGTCAACCTGGAACAATCAGGGCCCAACCGCTTCCCCGAAGAAAATACCTTGGAACTGCAATATCCGTTTATTAAATATTTTTTTCCCAAATCCCGGATTGTGGTGTGCGCTGTATCGCCATCGGATGCGGCGCAAGCTTTGGGCGTGGCCACAGTTGAGGTTGCAAAGGACCTGGGCCGCTCCCTGGCTGTGGTAGGTTCCACAGACATGACCCATTACGGCCCGCGATTCGGCTTTGAACCGGCAGGATCAGGCCAGGCAGCGTTTGATTGGGTATCCAAGGAGAATGATGCGGCTGCCATTAAAGTGTTAACAGCCATGGATGAAAAGCAGATTATTCACCAGGGATTGACACACCATAATATGTGCTGTGCCGGAGCAGCCTGTGCAGCTGCCGCTGCGGCAAAAAGAATGGGCGCAGTCAAAGGCGTCTGCCTTGACTACGCCTCAAGTTTTGATCCTTTACAGCCCGCTGATGATTTTGTGGGGTATTGCAGCATGATTTTCTGCGCTTAGCGTTTTGAGAAAAAATTTTTGTAAATGGCATTTGACTACTGATCACCGGGCAATTGAATCGGGTAAGGATTGATTCAAGTTTGTCCGCCTGCGCTCATTATGTCCACAGCGTTTGAATTGTCAGAGACTCGCGCCGCAAAAGACTGTTCATTCTGCCTTAAAAAAAAATGGCCCGGACCGGAATAATGTGTCGCTGTTCTGGTTCATTTTCGTTTTCTAATGTAGAGTTCGGCGATACGATTTAATGGAATACAGATAGCTCTTATTCTGGCAGTGGTGACTATAATAATCAAGGGGTGATCATAAAAACTTGCTTTTTTCTTTAAATTCTTCGATATCAATTTCACCGTTTGCCAGACGTTTTTTCAATACATCCAACGCGGTTTGATGCGTATTGTTTGACTGGCCAAGGTTAATAAGCCACCGAAAAACAAAAACCAATACAATCAGAAGGATTACCCAGAAAAAAATCATCGACCAGCCCATATATCCGCCCCCCATCATGTGACCACCGGGATAGAAGGCCTGGGCGTTACCCCATCCGGCAATGGAACTTCCTGTGAATACGGATATTATGGCCAATACCCCTATGCCAATGGAAATTATATTTTTCATCATCTTCATCTGCTTTCATTTTAATAATGCAACACGTTTCTGGTAATACTGCTCTCTTAATTCTTGGGTGGAAGAAAAGAAGTCATTCATCTGATCCTGCATCTTCTGCTGGTCCTCTACGGACAGATTATTCCACATATGGCCACCGCCACCCATGTGGTGGTATCCGTATCCATTCATCATACCATAACCGTATCCGCCTCCCATATGGTATCCGCCGCCATGTGCAAACGCATAAGCTGCAAATCCGGTTACCAGAAGAATTGTCCCAAAAAAAATAAGGTTTTTGATTGAAATTTTAGTCATGTTACACTCTCCTTATTAAACGTAGGTATTAAAATAAAAACTCATGGAGTTTTGTAATTTTATACTTCAATTGTCGTGCCAAATATATAACTATTTGATATTAAAAGGAGTATATGCTATATGCGTTTTTTGATAGAAATTGACTGGTCAGGTTTTAGCCAGTCGGTGGATAATTATTAGTCATTTGGCATTTTATATGAAAGTCTCCAGCAACTAACTGGATTCTTTCTATCTTTGTTGTGAGCTGAGTCTGGGTGCTGATAGACCAGGTCAGCCCATGGCTGTTGTACCGGAAATAATAAGGAGCGAAGAATGACTATTGAGTGGGCTTATATCAGAAAAGGCTGTACGTCCTGTAAAAAGGCGCTTGCCTATTTTTCAGAACACAAAATTTCAGTGGATTTAACGGTTGATGCAAGAAAGGAAAAAATAGATGCGCAAAGCGCCTGGGACGTGATCAAACATCAGAATCATGTCTATATCGCAAAAGGTAAAAACAAAGTATTGACCTTTGTGCCGGACGAATCGGAACCCGAAGAGATTTTAAAGCATGCCTTGGGTCGGACCGGGAATCTACGCGCCCCCACAGTGATTCGACAGACAAATATATTTATCGGATTTAACGAAGATATTTATAACCGTTTGTGACCTGTTTCGTTTATCCTTGTTTCTTCACCCCCTGCGCGTCCGGCGGAATCCATAAGGCAGAAGGCGCAGGCTTTTTATGACGTCATCAAAATTGATGATAAATTTTTTCCTGTTCATCCAGAATGTCATCCAGAATAATTTCGGTGGTATAGGGGTTCATGATAACACTTCGGAGCACCACCACCATGAAGTCATCTTCCGGCACGAGTTTGAGGCGGGTTCTGGAGACAAAACTTCTGCCTGCTTCACGCTGGATGCGCTGGATACGGATATTAATTTCGTCAAGCTCCTGGTTTAATTTTTTGCGCTCCTGCCCACTGGCTGTTTTCAGTTTTTGACGGAAGGCCATAGGCACCAGCCGGTAGGTCAGAATATTGAGTACGGGTGGGGTCACAAGTTCAAATTCAGGCCGCTCTTCTATCTTTTGGGCAAATGCCCTGGCTGTTTCAATACCGTGATCAATCATCAGGGCATACCCTTTGGCGCCCATAATTTTTAAGGAGGCATCCAAGATCAGGCAGGCAGCCTCCCGTGAACCTTCAAGGGTTTTGATACCTAAATCCACAGAGCCTTTCCGGTTGACGTACCGGGCATGGTAGGCAATGGCATCAAGGGCCAAGGCGTTTTTAAAATAAACCATACCCGCTCCCATGGGCATGTAAAATTGTTTGTGGCCGTCAATGGTGACCGAATCCGCCCGTTCTATGCCTGAAAGCAGGTGGGCATAGGTGTCGGATAACAGTATCGGCCCGCCCCATGCTGCATCCACATGAAAATGAATCTGCTCTTGTTCACAGATATCGGCCATCTCCGGCAACGGATCAATGGTTCCTGTTTCCGTGGCCCCGGCAATGCCCACGATTGCGGCAATTTTTGTACGTCCCTCCTGTTTCAGGTCCAGGATCGTCTGTTTAAGTTTGTCTATATCTATGGTGTGATCGGGTTTAACATCTATGGCAATGATGTTTTTATTGCCCAGGCCCAGTATCCCGCTTGCTTTTCTTAAAGAGTAGTGTCCCCGCCGGGATACAAGGATCACCACCCGGTCGGTTTGATGGACCTGCATAGCCTTGAACAGGCCGTCTTCTTCAATACTTGAAAAATCGTCTTTGGGCGGGAACAGGTGGTTTCTGGCCACCCACATGGCCGTCATGTTGGCGGTGGTGCCGCCGGATGTAAATGCACCCAGAGCAGTACGGGTATTCTGGACATGTGCCCGGTAAAATTCATCACTTTGTTTGAAAATAAGGCGGTGGATTTTAGCCAGCACCTGCCTTTCAATAACGGCCAGTACCTTAGAGGTTTCCATTTTAATGAGGTTCTGGTTCAAGGCCGCAGTAATGGCTTTAAGGTGCACCATGAAAAAGGGCAGGGCAGAGGTCATGTGACCAATAAAGTAAGGCGATGCCACATTCACCGCTTTCGGGGCAATGTCTTTAATGATATCTTCAATAACCTGGCCCAGATTTTTCTGGGGATGGTCACTGATCTCAACATCCATGTAATTTTTAGCCAGTTCAGTGATACTGATCTCTTCGGTGACGCCCACATGCCGGTTAAGGAAATCGTGCAGTCCGAACAGGATCTGCTCCATATATTTAACCAGGGTCTTTTTGCTGTTTTCATCGTCGGGACGGATGAAAACCCGGTCCAGGGATTTGCGGTCTGCAATCAATTGCCCGGTTGTTTTTCGTAAATTTTTATGGCCTTGGGCCCAGGTGCTGTTTCCAGGCAATGAAAAAAATGAAAAAGAGGATGACATATTGTGAAGGTCTTTCCTTCAATTTAAAATTGGTTGTCCGGCTCCTGCTGCCCGGCTTATGTTATTTTACATTGTGCCAGCCGCCTTTTGCCTTCTGCGGCAGCCACCTTTTTAATTAAACTTGCAAACAATCTTAAAGTATGGCAGGTCTACCTTAAAATAAGGAGAAAATCAAATGGAACTTAATGTTAAAGATATTTTAACCCGGGTAACCCGGTATAATCTGATCCGCAACGGCAGAATGATCTATATTGATGTTCATAAAAAAATCCAGGGGAATTTGGCAGCAGATTATATAGCTGTGCCCAACCTTGTGAACATCATCGCAGAATCCAGACACCAGGGTGCGGGCAGCACAGAGGACGAAGCCCTTTCAGACTGTCTAAAAAAAATCAAAGGATTGGATTTAGAAGACCTGTTTCCCAAGGTTGTTTCGAAAAACAATACCTCTGAATCTGATAAAAAATCTTAAAAAAGATAATTAATCCACAGTTTGCAGATTTACTTTAATTATATAACGGTCTATCATTGAGTCATGGCAGGGATTATGTTATTTTGAATCATCATCTCACCAATAAAGAGGAGAGCCTATGAACATTTCAATCACTTTCAAGAATGTCCCTTCATCTGACGCTGTAAAATCCCATATCGAAAAGAAATTAAATAAATTAGATAAAATGCTGGAATACCCGGCCGAGGCCCAGGTTGTCCTGTCTGAGGAAAAATTACACAGCATTGCTGACATCAATTTGACTTGCAATAAGTTGAAAATTCATGCCAGGGGTGAGGCTGAAGAGAACAACATGTATTCAGCCATTGATAGTGTGGCTGAAAAAATTAAAACTCAGATCACCAAATTTAAAGAAAAGCAAAAACGGCACCTGGCTGGTGACAAACAAAGCATCAAAGATGAAGTGCTGGCTGATCTTGTCGATAGCGAATAAACGTTTTTCTGATATATGAATTTACCGGATCCCGGTCCTGAAAAGGACCGGGATTTTTTTTATATGAAAGTCTCCAGCAACTAACTGGATTCTTTCCATCTTTGTTGTGGGCCGAAGCCTGGGTGTAGATAGACCAAGGACGGCCCGTGGCCGTTATATAGTGTCTGAACGATGGACCACACTGATAATACTATATTTCTGTTTCAGCCTGAATGACGGCCTGCACCCCCTTATGAAGATCCGTTAGGATGGTATTGGCGCTGATGCCTAATCTGCGGGCATTGGAGATGTCAAAGACCGATTTTTCAATAGCTGTTTTTTCCCCGCCCGTACCCCTGATCTGCAGGTGGTGATCCCTGGCTATGGTTTCAAGGAGAGATAGGTTTTGTTCCAGTTTTCCAAGATGAATATGCACACCTGCCCGCATGGCTGTCCCGATATTGGTGGGGCAGGCGGTAAGAAATCCTTTTTTCTGGTTAAAAGCAAAATCAAGTTTAGCTTCTAATGCCTTGATCATTTCTATCAGCCGGTTAAAAACATCGGCAATATCCCCGCCAGGGGATTGGGCTATGATGCGCAGATGATCTTCCTCATTGACCCACACCCGGATCACTTTGTCCCGGCTTGTGAATATGCCGCGTCCCAGGGGATAATCCCGGTTTATGCCTGCAGCATCCATGAACCGGTCGCCTTTAGGAAAGGCCAGTCCTTTTTCAAGCAGGGCATTAAACTGTTGTTCATCCAAATCCGTAAACGCGGTATAGGTGCCGGATAATATTTCGGGCAGGATTTTAAAGGCCTTTTTTACCGTCTCTTCCAGGGCCAGTCGTTGATCTTTATTCATGTTGCATGAAAAAGGAAACCGGCGCAGATTCCTTGCCACCCGTATCCGGGTTGAACGTATGAATGTCTGTTTGGGATCCAGGTCCGGCAGCACCGCTTCCCTCAGGCCGGGTTTATGAGACCACTCCGGGGCAAGTTGGTGATAGTCCTCAATGATGGGCAGCAGCACTGGAGCAAAACACTTATAGCTTTCCATATCCCCGGCATAGATACCAATGCTTGAATCAGGATTTTCAATGCCGGACCTGATGGCCTGATCAAGAGTGTATCCTGATGAAGTTCGGATTCTTTTAAGATCGTTATAAAGTTTAAGGGTCAGATGCTGCTTTATTTTAGATCGGGAGGAGATGTGAAAAGGCAGTCCCGGTTCAGCTTTCATAACGGGAAGACTGGGAAGATATGCCCCTGGCCAGTCGGGTCTGGATTTGGTCTAAAAGAATACAATCCGCATGACATTTGGGCAGGTTTTCCCTGAATTCACAATTAACACATGGGCTTTGGGTCAGATAGCCCACCTCAAAATCAAATAAATCTCTTTTTATTGCTTGCTTGTCCATATTCTTTAAACATACGCAGGTTGAAATGAGAGCTTTTATACCATCTTATTTACGTCCGGGTCAATATCAAGTGTTTGGGCAAATTTGGACAATACTGCAATATGCTCGGGGCCGATGCCGCAACATCCGCCGATCAGCGTCGCACCATCCTGAACCCATTTTTGAGCCCAGCTCAGATATGATGACGGGGTTAAATCAGCACGGATATCATTTAGCTTCTCGTTGGCCTTTGCATCTTCCGTCTGTGGCGGAAACGCATTTGCATAGGCACCGATCTCAATATTCCCGGCGCCCAGGCGTGCCAACTGACGCTTGGTTATCTGAATGGCCTGGCCGATGACCTCGGGTTGGCAGCAGTTAAATAAAACAGCATCCACCTTTGCATTAACCATCTCTTTAATCGCATCCACCAAAGATTCGCCGGAGCGCAACATTGGTTCGCGATTTAAATGTAAATCATCCAGGGTGAAAGAAACCCAGAACGGCTTGCTTGACATATCCAAGTGATGGGTCAAAGATTTGATACGGACAGGCTCGTCGATCAGGCTTTGGGTTTCACATAGCCATAAATCTACATAGGGAGAGAGCCCCTCTATTAGAGGGGTTGCAATTTCAACCACCCGATCCGGTCTGTACAAATCGGCTCGGTAGGAGCCGAACAATGGGGGGATGGAACCTGCAACGCGTGTGGGAGGGCGAGTGTCACTCCGGGTTTCATTGACGGCTGCGCGAGCTGTCTTACCGGCGATGGTTGCCAGGGTCCTGCACTGTTTTTTAAATTGTTGTTCACCAAGATGAAAAGGGACCAATGCGTAACTGTTGGTTGTGATCACAGAAGCACCGCTTGCAATAAATGCTTTATGGACCTCCTTGACGATCCAAGGGGCTTCAATCATGGCCGAAGCTGACCACTCCGGCTGTTTGAACGGCGCGCCCCGGCGTTCCAGTTCTCTTCCAATGCCACCGTCTATAATCGTCACTTTTCCTTTTGTCATTGCAGGCCTCATTTTTTCCTTGAAGTTCAATTAATTGTAAGAGTAGCCTTACCAAGGTAAAAAAATCAATAGAATATACCGGGCCGGATCAATTGCCGGGACATTGAGCCCTTTGCGCTAAACATAACCTTTTTGTCATTTGACACTACATTTGACAGCGCTATATTAAAATAAAAAAAATTGTTCATTCAGGGCCGGGTCTTTTTTCCGCCCGCCTGAAATAATGGTCAAGCGCAAAGGCTGGAGCAAAGGATTGATTAAGTTATGGAAGAAATCACAAAGCAGATAGAAACCGCCCATCTTCTGGTGAACCGCATCCGCAGTGAGGTGGGCAAAACCCTGGTGGGCCAGGAAAAATTGGTTGACGGCCTGCTGACAGGGCTTCTTACCGGTGGGCACGTGCTCATTGAAGGTGTGCCGGGTCTTGCAAAAACCTCGGCGGTCAAGGCGTTGGCAGCTGCGGTTCAGGCAGATTTTAAACGCATCCAGTTCACCCCGGATCTATTGCCGGCTGATTTGACCGGTACCGAGATTTACCGGCCAAAGACAACAGATTTTATTACCCGTAAAGGCCCATTGTTCAACAATATTATTTTAGCTGACGAAATCAACCGGGCCCCATCCAAGGTGCAGTCCGCACTTTTGGAAGCCATGGAGGAAAAGCAGGTGACCATCGGTGACACCACCTATGCGTTGCCATCCCCCTTTTTGGTGCTGGCTACCCAGAACCCCATTGAGCAGGAGGGTACCTATCCGCTGCCCGAGGCCCAGGTGGACCGCTTCATGCTCAAGGTACTGGTGGAATACCCCAGCCGCGCCCAGGAGCTCGAGATCCTTAAAAAGATAAGTTTTACCCCGGTAGAAGAGATTTCGTCCGTCGTGTCATGTGAGGACCTTGCCGGACTAAAAAGTCTGGTGGATCAGGTATATGTGGATGAAAAACTCAAAGAATATATCGTCAGCCTGATCTTTGCCACACGAAATCCGGAATCCTGCAAAATGCAGACAGGTCATTATATTGAATTCGGGGCATCGCCCCGGGCAACCATTTTCCTGGCCAAGGCCGCAAGGGTTACCGCATTTCTTGCCGGCCGGGCCTATGTTACGCCGCAAGACATAAAACTTGCCGGACCGGATGTGCTGCGCCACAGAATTTTGCTCTCCTTTGAGGCCGAGGCCGAAGAGATTTCAACCGATCAGGTGGTGGCGGATCTGTTTGATTCCGTAGAAGTCCCATAAGAAATAGTTACAGGTGATCATGAAATGATTCCTGCTCATATCATAAAAAAGATCAAGCAAATTCATATCAAGTCCCGCAAAACCGTCAATACCCTGATGGCAGGGCAGTATAGGTCTGTGTTTAAAGGTTCGGGCATTGAATTTGAAGAGGTGCGCGAGTATGCCCCGGGTGATGATGTCAAGTCCATTGACTGGAATGTCTCGGCACGTACCGGTAAAGTGTTTGTCAAGCTGTTCAGAGAGGAGCGCGAATCCATTGTCATGCTGCTCATTGACATGAGCGCATCTTTAAATTTCGGGACCCATTCGGGCAGCAAACTTGAAAAAGTGGCGGAACTGGCATCTGTTCTGGCATTTAACGCCATTAAAAATAATGACAAGGTGGGAGTGATTTTTTTCACGGACCAGGTGGAAAAGTATATCCCGCCCAAAAAGGGATCTGCCCATATCTGGCGGGTGATCAAGGAGATTTTTACCTTTGCCCCCAAGGGCGTGGGGACGGATATCGCCTGTGCCCTGGATTTCATGGCAAAAATTACGAAAAAGCGCAGTTTTGCATTTGTGATTTCCGATTATCTGAGTCCGGAGTACGAAAAAAGCCTGCGGCTTTTAAACCGGCGTCATGAGGTGGTGGGGATGCGCGTGTTTGATGATGGTGCCTTTCACCTGCCCCTTGCCGGGATTGTGCGGGTAAAGGATTTTGAAACCGGAGAAGAGACGCTTATGGATGCGGGCAGCAAAAAGATGCGGCAATGGTATACGAATCAACGGCAGAAAATTCATACTCTGACTGAATCGGTGTTTACCAAAGCCAGGGTGGATCTTGTGGATGTCACCACCGCGGATAGTGTATCCGACGTATTGACCCGGTATTTCATGCTTCGGGAGAGCAGGCGCTGATGCTTGAAGATATTCATGACATACGGCCGCCGGTAATGACAGGTCTGGATCCGGTACTAGTCCGGTGGCTTGTTTGGGGTGCAGGGGCGGTTGTCCTTTTTGCACTCGTTGCTCTGATGGTCCGGTACTGGCTTAAAAAAAGAAAAAATAGGACCCAGGAGGCCCAGGCCCTTCCTCTGCTTTCCCCTTACGAAACCGCAGTCCGGGACCTGGAAAGGTGCATGGCTGATTTCGGCAATGACGCAAAAATATATTATTTTGAACTGGGCCGTATTGTGAAAGCCTATGTTTCAGGCACGTTTCAAATTAATTGTTCCGAGATGACCTCCCAGGAAATGGCCAGGGCTGTTAAACGCCTTGATTTTTTGGATATAGGGCTTAAGACTGAATTGATTCGGTTCCAGGATCAGTGCGATCCTATCCGCTACATGCCCCTGGATGCCCAGGTCCCCCTGGATGCCGGGCGTATGCAGCAGGACTTGGCCCTTGCCGGTAACCTTGTGGCCCGGATCGAACAGATCGTCGCAGATGCGGCAACCAGAGAAGACGCGGAGGATGCCTGATGTTTCGATTTGCCTCTCCCTGGTTTCTGTTGCTGCTTATCCTGCCCTGGATCTGGTTGCTGATTCATACGGCTAAAAATACAAAACGGTTTTCATTCAAATGGCTTCCAGAGCCTTCGGGCCATAGTATCCGGGTGTCAAGTCTGACCGGCACTTTCCGGGTGCCTTTTAGTTTTGCTGTTTTGGCGGCCCGTTTTATGCCGTTGGTGAAAGTGCTGGGCTTAAGCCTGATGATTATTGCCCTTGCCCGGCCCCAGGCCGGCGAGCGCAAGATCAATGTGGAGACCAAAGGGGTGAATATTGTGTTGGCCCTTGACCTGTCAGGGTCCATGAAAGCCCTTGATTTCAAACGCGACGGCAAGATTGTCACCCGCCTTGACGCAGTCAAGGGGGTGGTTTCCGATTTTATCATGAAACGGGAAGGGGACCGCATCGGCCTTGTGGTGTTTGGAACCCATGCCTTTACCCAGGTGCCGTTGACCCGGGACTACAACACCATTGCATTCATGCTGGATCATTTGAAGATCGGTGCTGCCGGACCCAGCACCGCCATTGGCGATGCCCTGGGCATTTCGCTAAAGCGCCTGGAAGATATCCCGGCCAAATCGAACATCATTATCCTGCTCACCGATGGAAAAAGCAATGCCGGGGAACTGTCCTGGCATGAGGCCGCCAAGATTGCGGCCCAAAGAAAAATTAAAATCCACACCATTGGCGTGGGCTCCAGGGGCAAGGTCCCTTTTCTTGTGGACTCCCTTTTTGGAAAGCAGTATGTGTACCGCCAGGTGGATATGGACTGGGATGCCTTGGATTCAATTGCAAAACAGACCGGGGGGACCTTTTTTAAAGCCAAAGATACTAACAGTCTTGCATCAATATATAAGATGATTGATTCAATGGAAAAGACAAAGGTCAAGGTGGATAAATGGGTGGATTACAAGGAGCTTTATACGCTGTTTTTGATCCCGGGACTGCTGCTTTACCTTGTATGTCTGGGCCTGGGCAGCACAAGACTTTTGGAACTGCCTTAAGCGGCTAAAAGGATGCACACATGAAATTTGACCATCCATATATTCTGTTTTTTTTGTGGGGACTTCTGCCCCTGGCAGGATTGCTGGGGTATGGCATTTTCCGGCACAAAAAGATTCTTGCCCGGTATGCGGAATCCGCCATGTTTGATCAGATTCTGCCCGGATTTTCCTATGGCCCCAAATGGGTCAAAGCTGTTTTGGCCGTAGTTGCCACAGGATTTGCTGTGGTGGCTCTGGCAGGTCCCCTGGCTGGATATCGCTGGGAAAAAACCACCCAGAAAGGGGTGGATATCATGATTGCTCTGGATTGTTCCCGCAGCATGCTGGCCCAGGATGTCTCCCCCACACGGTTGACCCGGGCCAAACGGGAAATCATTGATTTGACCCGGTTAATGCATTCGGACCGGGCCGGGCTTGTGGCCTTTTCCGGTGCTGCGGTGCTGCAATGCCCGTTAACCCTTGATTATAACGCTTTCGGGATTTTTCTTGATGCTTTGAACCCGGATTATTTGCCTGTGGGGGGCACGGATTTGACCGCAGCCCTTGAGACCTGTTACAACGGTTTTGACCCTGCATCCACTGCGGGCAAAGCCATTATTCTCATCACTGATGGTGAGGATACAGCCGGCGATGAAGCCGCCTTGACCAAAGTGGTAGAAAAATTTGCCAAGGAGAAAATCCGTATTTTCGCCATCGGGGTAGGGGACCCTGCCGGAGCTCCGATTCCGGCCAAGGGCGGGGGGTTTAAAAAGGATGGTACAGGCAATATCATTTTATCAAAAGTGGACGAAACCATGCTCAAAAAAATTACTGCCATGACCCAGGGCCGGTATGTACGGTCTGTGGCCGGGGACATGGACCTTGAGCAGATCTATTCCGGCGATATCCTGGGGACCATGGAACGAAAGGAGCTGACCCAGGGCCGCAAAAAGGTTTGGGAAAAACGGTTCCAATGGGCTTTGCTTCCCTGCGTACTGCTGCTGCTTGCAGAATTGGTCTTTCCCCAGGGACCCGGCCGGAAACGCGGTGTTAAAGGCGGGCGCTCACTGATTTGTCTGGCCATTGCCATGGGCCTTATGACACCGGGACTTGCCAGGGCCGGATTGTTGACTTCACCGGTGAAGCAGGGCATACAGGCCTGGGACGACAAACAGTTCCAGCAGGCAAAAAAGCATTTTATTGATGCCCAGCTTGAAAATCCGGATGACCCGCGTCTCTATTATAATATCGGGGCGGCTGCCTATGCCGCCGGTGAATATGACCTGGCTGAATCCAACTTTGCCCAGGCGGTGAATGCAACGGACAGGGAACTTAAGCACAATGCCCTGTATAACCTTGCCAACACCCGTTACCGTAAAAACCACTTAGATAAGGCAATTGAGGATTATCAGAACCTGCTCAAGGAATTTCCCGATGACACCCAGGCCAAAGAAAACCTTGAATTTGTAAAAAAAAAGTTTGAAGAGCAAAAACAGCAGCAGCAAGATCAGAAAAACCAGGATCAAAAGAATAAAGAGCAGAAAGATCAGGACAAGCCAAATAAGGATCAAGGGGATCAAAGCAAAAAAGGCCCAAAAGGTCAGTCTCAAAAACAGGACCAGGATCATAAACAGGGGCAGAAAAATCAGACTGATAAAAATCAGCAAAATAAATCCGAAGAAAGTGCCCGGCAGCCCAATCAGCCCCAAGCAGACCAGGCCGGGGCGGATCAGCATCAGGACATGCCGGCAAAAAATCCCCAGGCCCAGGCTGCCCAGGCTGCAAAAGCCGGCAAAGGGCAAAAAGGAGAGGAGAACATGCAGCAGGCTCAATCTAAAATGCTTGAAAACCGTCTCAACCGCCTGGAAGATAAACCCGGCATGGCCTTGATCCCCCAAACCGGAGCACGGAACAATGACAAAGACTGGTAATCTTACGATTATGAATCCAAAGTATTTTCATATGGCAGGCTGGGCAATTGCAGTACTGCTCTTTTGCCTGCCCTGCACGGCCCTTGCCTTTACCGCCACGGCCCAGGTGGATCAGACCCGCATTACCTCCCAGGATATTGTCTCATTGCAGGTGACGGTGGAAGATGGTGAGGCCGACGTGGATACATCATCCATAACCGGATTCCAGGTTAATCCGGCTGGCACCCAGTCCAGCAGAAGCTATATCAACGGGACATGGAGCCATCAGGTCGTGTATCGGTATATGTTAATTCCTTTAAAAACCGGTGTGCTGACGATCCCGCCCATCACCTGTGTCCGGGACGGCGAATCCGTGTTGACCCGGGAAATCAAAATTCTGGTGAACGAACCCTCTGCGCAGATTGATGATGATAAAGGCGATTTTTTTGCCGAAGCTTCCCTGAGCAGCAATCATATCGTACCGGGACAACAGGCGGTGTATACATTGAAGCTGTGTGTGGCCAAACGGATCAAGGGAGCCTCCTTTGATGCTCCTGGGTTTAAAGGCCTGACAGCCAAGCAGTTGACGGACTGGTCCAAATACACCCGGACCATCAACGGCCGGGCCTTTATGGTGAATGAGACAAAATATTTGGTCCAGGCGGACGCCCCCGGGCAGTTTACCATTTCTCCGGCTATTTTTGTGGCCCAGGTGCCCATGCAGCGATCCAGACAACGTGATCCGTTTAATTCGATGTTCAATGACTCATTTTTCCGGGATTCTTTTTTTGATAC
Organism: Desulfobacter curvatus DSM 3379; assembly: GCF_000373985.1. Classification (GTDB taxonomy): domain Bacteria; phylum Desulfobacterota; class Desulfobacteria; order Desulfobacterales; family Desulfobacteraceae; genus Desulfobacter; species Desulfobacter curvatus. The sequence goes on along the minus strand of NZ_KB893068.1, from coordinate 87,732 downwards.
CACACCGGCAAAGCCCGTACGCGTGGTGTCCAACCCTGTGGATCTAATCGTTTCCCCTTTGCCGGAATATAAAGGTAGCCAGCCTTTTTCCGGCCTTGTGGGAAAATTTTCCATATCAAGTGCACTGGATAAAACTACGGTGAAAACAGGCGAATCCGCTACATTGACCGTTATCATTAAGGGTACGGGAAATATTATGGATGCGGCCCTGCCCGCCCTGAACCTGGATGCGGCTAAATTCAAGGTGTATAAAGACACCCCGGCCCAGGATGTACAGGTCACAGCGCAGGGCTTTGAGGGACACAAGGTGTTCAAGCAGGCCTTGGTGGCTTCTGTGCCCGGCAAAGCGGTTATCCCGGGGCTTTGTCTGGTATTCTTTGATACGGATTCAATCACGTATAAGACCGTTACTACAACGCCGTTAACCCTTGACGTCCGACCGGGCGGTCCTGTGACCGTTGTAAATGCAGCTCCTGCAGCAAATATGGATACAGGCACACCGGCACCCAAGATTAAAAAATCCGAGGTTAAGTTGCAGAACAGAGATATTCTGGATATTAAAGAAGATATTGCAGGTATCCATTCACGGCCCTGCCTTTCCATGTCCTGGTTTACCTTCCTGGTTTGCCTGCCGGCTTTAGGGTTTGGGGCGGCAAGCACAGCCATGCGTCTTGGTGCCAGAGAAAAATCCCTGAAAGAACAATACCGTGAAAAGGCATGGGATTATCTGAAAAAAGCACGTAAAATTTCTCCTGACAATCCCGGCTTTCTGCCGGGTCTGTCTTCAGCGCTTACCTATGCCGTCCTGGCCCGGAGTGGCAAGGGGGGCGAAAGCCTGACCCGGGATGAGGCCCGGCAGATTCTGTCCCAAAGCGGCCGGGACCAGGAAACCGTAAACAAGGTCACCCAGCTGATGGATACCATGGATGCAGCCCGTTTCGGGGGGAAGACCATGGATGAGAACACCGCTCGAACATGCCTTGCCCAGGTGTCATCCCTGATCCGTACGCTCATGGTTGTGGCCTGTGTGGGAATAGCCCTTTTCATGTCCCGGGGCACAGGCATGGCGGCTCAGAATACCCAGAATACCATTGACTCCACCGTTCCAAAACAGGTTCACGCTGCAAAGGACAAGGCGGGAATGTTTGTGGATGCGGTACGTGCCTATAAGTCTGGAGATTATGCCGATGCTGCCGCACAATTTGAGTCCATTGCCAAAACCCGCGTGAACAATCCCGATCTTTTCTACAATACCGGGAATGCATACTTGAAAGCTAAAGATATAGGCCGGGCCATCCTCTGGTATGAACGGGCAAAAAAACTTTCACCGGCAGATCCGGATTTGAAATTTAATCTTGCCTATGCCCAAAGCCTTTTAAAAGATAAAAAAGAACCTAAATTTTCTGTTGCCGACATTCTTTATTTCTGGCAGGGACTGGTTTCCTTAAGATGGCTTCAGTATGCTTCCATTACACTCTCTTTTTGTTTTTTTATTTGGGCAACGGTGCAAAAAGTCAGAAGCAGACAGATTTTTTCGGGCATCGGTATTTTTATTTGCCTGCTTTTTGCCGGAACAACCCTGGCTGCAGGTCTTGAATATAACCGGATTAATTCAACTCAAAAGGCCGTTATTCTTGCTGATCAGGCCGGGGTACGTTCCGGAACCATGGAGAACGCCACGCTTTTGTTTGATTTGCATGCCGGTACACGGGTACGGGTGCTGGAAAAAAAAGACAATTACATGAAAATCCGTTTTGCCAAAGATAAGGTGGGGTGGGTGGCATGCAAAAATGCAGAAATAATATAAAATATAAAAAGGATATATATAATGACTAAACAGGTAATGGTTCCCCTGGCCCAGGGAATTGAGGAAATGGAAGCCGTCACGATTATTGATGTGCTCAGAAGAGCAGGGGCAATGGTTACCATTGCCTCTGTCGATGAACTCAATATTACAGCGGCCCGGGGTACAAAGATTATTGCTGACTGTCTGATTTCAGAATGCAAAGATGAAACCTTTGATTTGATCGCCATTCCCGGGGGACTTCCCGGGGCCAATAATCTTGCGGCATCCCAGATTCTTGGAAAGATGCTTAAATCCCAGGCAATAGCCGGCAGGCTTTACGGTGCCATATGTGCATCTCCTGCCGTGGTTTTACACCATCACGGCCTGATTACGCCGGGGCAGGTTACCTGCCATCCCTCTTTCACCCATACCATTGATAACGGCAATACCAAAGATCTTGACGTGGTGGTGGCCGGTAACTGTATTACCTCAAGGGGCGGTGGTACCAGTCTTGATTTTGCGATGGAACTTGTGGCCCAGCTTTTTACTCCTGAAACGGTACAGGAAGTCCGAAACGGACTGGCTATTTGAGTTGAATCTCTTTAAAAATTAGTATATAAAGGCAAACCTAATTTTAACAAATCAATGATCCGTCCGGAAAAATTATACCAGGACGGGTAGGGATAAAATCGTCTATGGATATCATGAATACAAAAATCGGGGTTATCGGGGCCGGTGCCTGGGGAACAGCACTTGCCAAACTGCTTGCGGATAAAGGGTTTACCCTGGACCACTGGGTTTTTGAACCCGAGGTAAAAGAGGAAATTACCCTTCACCGGGAAAACAAAACTTTTCTGCCCGGCTTCAATCTGCCCCCTGGGCTTATACCCACAAATGACATTGAAAAAGCCGTGTCCGGAAAAGACCTTGTGCTTATGGTGGTGCCTTCCCATTGTATGCGCGCCGTGGCCTTACAGATGAAACCGTTTGTCTCCCCGGGGACGATTCTGGTCAGTGCCTCCAAGGGCATTGAAAATAAAACCCACATGATCATGACCGATATTCTGTCTGAAATTATTGATTTTCTGCCCGACCACAATTTCGGTGTGCTGTCAGGCCCAAGTTTTGCCAAGGAAGTGGCTGCCGGCGTACCAACGTTGGTGGCAGCGGCCGCGGTGAAAAAGGAGGTGGCCGAATTTATTCAGCATGTTTTTTCAGCCTCTAATTTCCGGGTCTATGTTAACCATGATATTGTAGGCACCCAGATCGGCGGGGCCATGAAAAACGTCATCGCCATTGCTGCAGGGGCCTGTGACGGAATGAATATGGGGCTTAATCCCAGGGCAGCTTTGATCACCCGTGGCCTGACGGAAATGAACCGTTTGGGCACCCGTCTTGGTGCAGATCCTTTAACCCTTTCCGGGCTGGCCGGCGTCGGAGATCTATTGCTGACCTGCACAGGGTTTCTCAGCAGAAATTACACTGTCGGCAAACAGATCGGGCAGGGTAAGTGCCTGGATGATATTATTTCGGAAATGCGCATGGTCGCCGAAGGGGTCAAAACGACCCGGTCCGTTTATAACATGTCAAAAAAACTTAATGTCGATTTGCCCATTTGTGCTGAAGTCTATTCTGTCCTGTTTGAGAACAGCCCTGTGGAAAGAACTATAGAACGGCTGATGGGGCGGTCTCTGAAGCACGAACTGGCAGGCGTGATCTGATTTCCATAGCTGACCGGTTGTTCCGGTCAGCTAATTTTCAATCATTGCGGATAAGTTCGAATCATAAATATTAATCCTCCCCTAAAAAAGTACTTGACATAAGTTTTTTTGGCTTCTATTGTTAGCTGTACCTAAAAATATAATAACATTAATTATAAATTTGGGAGGGCTTATGAATACTGTATTGATTGTTTACGGATCAACCACCGGCAACACCGAATCTGTTGCTGATACCATTTCAACAGATTTATCCAACGCTGATTACACAATCAAAAAGATTAATGTGTCAGATGTTGATGTGGATATTCTTAATGAGGCTTTTGATTTATACCTGCTTGGCAGTTCCACTTGGGGCGATGATGAAATCGAATTCCAGGAGGATTTTGCACCTTTTTATGAAAATATGAATGGGGATTTAAATTTATCAGGTAAAAAATTTGCCGTGTTCGGGTGCGGAGACTCATCCTATGAATATTTCTGCGGGGCTGTGGATGCCCTTGAAGAACGCCTGCGCAAGCTGGGTGCTACCCTTGTGTGTGAGTCCCTTAGAATTGACGGTGAGCCTGAAGAATCAGAAATAAATGAATGGACACAGGACGTGATCAATGCCGCATAAACAAAAAAAATGTCTAAGGTCCCTGCTTCAAGATATTGGTTCGTTGAACCGTACAGCCATGGCAGCAGGAAATGCCGGAAAATTCGATATCGCCTTTAAAAATATGAATCAGGCCCTGGAGTTAACCCGTAAGCTGAAGAAAGAGTGCCTGGTGGCAAAGCTTTTAAACAATCTGGGCAATTTGCATACCATGTCCGGGGAATGGGATAAAGCATTGCTGTCCTATGAGCAGTCTATGTCCATTGTGACCGAGCATTACGGTATCGACAATATTCTTTACAAAACCCTTCAAAAAAATCTGGTGTATCTTTTAACACCGGACGCCACAGCCGCCTGACAGCGGCATCTCTCTCTTCTCTCTTGCTGCCGGGATTTATCCCGGCAGCCTTTTACAATATGTACCATTAAAAATTTTTTTAAATGCAAATCACGGAAGGACTGTTTAACTTCTTGAAGTTGAAGTTTTTTTGTGCTTTGTTGTGGATATACACAATGACCGCCCAAGTCTGCCCATGGCAATCATTCCGGATCATATTTTTTAAGTGATAAGACTTTAATTGACAGGAAAGAATATGACGACTCAAGAGAAAGAACAGGGAGAAGAAACCATAGCCAATGCCATCGCATTGGACATTTTAAATTCAAAATTCAAAATACCTCCCATGCCGGCCAATGGGCCGAAACTGATGTCCCTAATGAGAACGCCAATTGATGCTATAGAGATTGATGATTTTGTAAAGATCATTGATTCGGATCCAGGACTTTTATCCATGATTCTTCAATTGGCGAATTCTGCATATTACAAGGGCTTTGATGAGGTTTACAGTTTGAGAGCAGCCATTGCCCGCATCGGACTTCAAGAGACAATTGATTCCGCCAATCTCTATTTTTTTAAGCGCATGTTTCCAAAAATTCCTGAAATAGAGGGATTTCAAACCCAGGAGTATTGGGCCTTTTCCTGGGCCTGCGCCAATGCGGCAAGACGTCTGGGGCATCCGAACCTGGGCATGAATGTTAATTCCGGAGAACTTTATATTGCAGGGTTGCTTCATGGTATTGGAAAATTAATTCTTGAGATTCAATATCCTTTTGAATTTTCAAAATGCATTCAAACCGCAGTCAAATTAAAAGTACCTGTTCATACTGTGGTGCTGGATGAATTTGGAACCACAGACAACAATATCGCATCAAAATTGTTGGGGATCTGGCGTATCCCTTCCCGGGTCTGTACTGGTATTAAATTTTACCAAAATCCGGATCTGGCACCGGAAAAGGACCGAAATATGGCGGCATTGATTCAGTTTGCCTATTCAATTGCCTCCATGTCCGGTATCGGAACAAACGGCGATGGCTGTGCCACGTCTATAGAATCCACATGGATCGCCAGGCAATCGGGTTTTTTATTGTCCAAAAAGGATATTCAGGAAGAGGTCATCAATGAGATCCAGGCTTCCCTGGAAGAGAAATCAGAAAGTTTCACAGGTATTGCCACCCAAAAACAAGAAACAGTATCCGACCCGAAAAATGGACTTTCTCAACAACAGAATATGAAAAAAAGACCAAATTCAATGTCGACCACGCTGAAACAAACTAAAGCCAATGGGGTTAAGACTGGATTTTTTAACTGGATACGCTCACTGTTTCATTAACACCCAAATGCTACATGCATTGTTTATTTCCCCCAGGTAACTATGTGCTCTCTATGCGGCTCTTAAGATAACCTGTGTCGTCCGGAAGGCCAGGCATGCGTGCCGTTGAATTGGCAAGATGATCGCAGGCTTCGTTCAAGGGGTTGCCGGCATGGCCTTTTACCCAGATGAACCGGACATCAAGACCTTGCAGCATATCCAGTAGACGCTTCCACAGGTCAGGATTCATGGCCGGGGTGCCGTCGGATTTTTTCCAGCCCCTGCGTTCCCATGCCTTTGCCCAGTTTTTGGTAATACCGTTGACAACGTACCGGGAATCCGAATGCAGGCAGATGGGACAGGTCTCCCCTTCAAGGGCTTCAAGGGCCACGATAACAGCCAAAAGTTCCATGCGGTTGTTGGTGGTCAGATTAAACCCGCCGGAAAATGTTTCTCCTGTTTCAAAGACCACACCATACCCACCGGGCCCGGGATTGCCGATGGCCCCGCCGTCCGTATACACCATCACGGCATTTTCCGGGTATTCATAATTGTCCGGCGGGTGTTGCCCGGTTTCTTTTTTTTTTGGCGTACTTTTAAGATTTTTAGTTGAAGACACAGGCTTTGTGTAAGACGGATCATCCAGAAAGGACAAGGCCTCCTGTTTTGTTTTAAAGCTTTTAAACCTGGCGCCTGCAAATCCTTTGACCTGTCGTTCGGCCTCGGGCCATGATGTGAATATACCTGTTTTTCGGCCCCTGGCCACTGCGTAAAATTTCATGGTCAGAATATAAGGGCAAAGAAAAGGAATGTAAAGAAACATCTGTGTATCAAAATTGGGGTGTTTCTTGAAATTAATATGCAGCCGGTGTACAGTATTGAAACAATAACGGATCAATTGCAGCATGTTGCCGCCGGTTTTCGTGGCCCTTAACCTGTAAGAAACAGGGTGGGGCAGGCAAAAGCGGGCGGTTAAAACGGTTTGCATTAACCATGAAGGAGGTAAAATGGAACCCACTAAATTCCGTGAATCAAGACTGGCTATCAACCGTTTGTGTGAACAAATGGATGAGCTTATAGAAAAAAAGGAGGTGGATGAGTCAAGGGCTTGCTTTGACCAGGCATTCGGTGAACTGGACGAATTAAGACCCAAGGCTTCAGGAGATATTCAGGAACGTTCGGTTAAGAATCTGGCAATGAAGCTCAAGGGCATGGAAGTCAGGATTGCCAAATTAAAAACCAAGGGGACAGCATCATCGGGATCAGGATCCCGGGTAAAAAACAATATTGAATGGGACATTGAGCGGGTGGCACAATTATCAAAACCCTTTCTTGAAAAAGTACTGAAAAACATGGCAGTCGATCCCGAATCAAAAGTGCTTTTCGGCACCACGGGCAAAGGTATCCGCCCCAACTACCAAATTGAGTTCAAAGACGGTCAAATAGTCTCGTATACAGGTTCCGGCCATAAACCAAAAGCCTCCCCAAAAGGTCAGGGTGCGAAAAATTTATCCTCACCTTTTTCTTTTCAGGAGATTGACGGCATTTTAAACAAGACCGGCGATATTTGAAGGATTAAAACGGATGAAAACAATCAGAGCACTGATTTTCTTTGCATTCATTTTTTGTGTAATGTCTGTTGTTGCCCAACAGGCCTTGGCTGAAGACGCCTCTTCGGCCACACAAGCCCTTAAGGTCAAAGTTGACGCGATTCTTGATGTGCTTAAAACACCGGAATTTAGAGGGGATGAAAAAAAAGAGATCCGCAGGCAAAAAATTCGTGATATTGTCCTGCATGGTTTTGATTTTGGGCGTATGGCCCAGTCTAGTCTTGGGAAACACTGGAAAAGAAGAACCCCGGAAGAAAAGCAGGATTTTACGGTCCGGTTCCAGCGCCTGATCGAAAATACATATATAGCCAAGCTTGAAACCTATACCAATGAAAAGGTGGTTTACCTTAATGAACAGTACAAAACGAAAAAGGATCGGGAATACGCAAAAGTTCAAACTCAGATTATTACCACCGATGGTACTGAAATTCCCATTGCCTATATGATGTACAGGCAGGGGTCGGAGCCCTGGCTGGTATTTGATATCAACATCGAAGGGGTGAGTATGATTAATAATTACCGCGCCCAGTTCGGTGAATTCCTTGCCCAAAATTCGTTTTCACAGCTCATCAAAGATATTGATGAAAAAAACGGTTCGAAATAGTGCCTGAATACAAAACCACTCATCTGCACTTTGCATGGTTGTCGGTTGAGCCTCGGTCTTGATGGACCCGGTCAACCCATGGCTGTTTATAAGAAAGTTTGGGTAACTTACTCAGATTTTCCAAGCTTTGTTGAGGGCTGTGCCTGGCAGTTGATATGCCAGGCCGGCCCATGGCCGTTATAGCAAGTTAGCGCACCTTCTCAAACTTATGCCGGCCCGGGCTTCAACGGGCCGGCTATTATATTCACATCCTTTGAATTCCACTGCCCGGCAATCTTTCCGGCCGGTTTCAGTCCCCACCAACATTTAGCTAATACAATTTTAATTTTGATAGATTATCATGATGGAATTATCGTATTCCGTCATTTAAGTTACGGCGAAGCATTGGGTGGATGAAATAATGATGAACACTGACAAATAAAATTTGTGCCGGGTTCTGCATTGAAGGGGTTCGCGAGATAAAAAAAATGTGGGACGAAATACAATCCTAACTTTTGACTAATACAATATTAAACCGAATCTAATACATTTGAACGAGGTTTTCATTGAATGCTTAAAAATAAAGTATTTGAAATTTCTAAGGAACACAGATGACATCGATCCCTTTGCTTTTAACCCTTTGTGTGTTGACCGTTGTTGGCTTTTTGGTCGGCCGCAGCAAGGCCTTGGCCGTTTGCGCAGCCCAGGGCGGTCCAGGTGCACTTCACTCCAGACCCTTCTATTACGGGACCCTGACTGCCATTTGGTGTGCGGTGCCGGCCTTGATTGTTTATTCGTTCTGGCATTTTTTTCAGTCCACCATTATCATGGATATGGTGATTGCCAATCTTCCCGAGCAGATCCGATCCCTGCCCGAAGCCCATCTTAACCTTGTTGTCAATGATATCAAAAATATTGTATCCGGTAACATTGTGAGCGCTCAGATCAGTCCTGCCATTCAGGCTGCAGCCGACCATTACAAAAGTTTTGAAAAGACCGCCCAGGCCGCGTTAACCGTTATTATAACGGCAATGGCCATAGTTGCCACAACCGGAGTGTGTTTGAAAATTACACCAAAACTTCGGGCCAGAAATCATGTGGAAAAGGTTGTTGAGATTACGCTGATTGCCTGCGCCGCCCTGGTTGTTTTTACCACCATCGGTATTGCCTTGTCTGTACTTTATGAGTCGATTCGATTTTTTAAGATTGTGCCGGTACATAAATTTTTATTTGGACTTGAATGGAGCCCCCAGCTGGCCATTCATGCAGAGCAGATCGGATCTTCCGGTATGTTCGGGGCTGTTCCGATTATCTTCGGCACCATGCTTATTGCCGGCATTGCCATTTGTGTGGCTGTGCCTATAGGGCTTATGGTTGCTATTTACCTGTCCGAATATGCCAATGCAAGGTTTCGAAATGTTGCCAAGCCGCTTTTGGATATTCTGGGCAGCATACCTACGGTTGTTTATGGTTTTTTTGCTGCCTTTATTGCGGCTCCGGCCATTACGGATGCCGGTAATATTCTGGGACTTTCCGTATCTTCGGCAAGTGCTTTGGCCGCCGGGGTCGTCATCGGTATTATGCTCATTCCTTTTGTTGGCTCTTTCTCCCATGATGTCATTAAGGCCGTGCCCCAGTCCTTGCGGGACGGGGCAGTGAGCCTTGGTTCCACCCGGAGTGAAACAATTATAAATATCATGTTGCCGGCAGCCCTGCCCGGCATTGTGGGTGTTGTACTGCTGGCTGTGTCCCGGGCCATTGGGGAGACTATGATTGTTGTGATGGCAGCCGGCCTGTCTGCACACCTGACCGCAAATCCCTTTAAAGCGGTTACAACGGTTACAGTTCAGATTGTCTCCCTGCTGGTGGGAGAACAGGAATTTGACAATGCCAAGACCCTGGCCGCCTTTGCCCTGGGACTTTTGCTGTTTGTCGTTACCCTGATTTTAAACGTGGTGGCCCTCACTGTGGTCAGAAAGTACAGGTCGCATAATGAATGATTTAAATGGTGGACAAGGCGAGGTCAGGTCCATCGATATTGTCAAAAAGGGGTTGAACAGACGTCACCGTAAAGAACGCAGATTTCGTTTTTTGGGGTGTACAGCTATTATAGTCAGCTTAAGTTTTTTGTCTCTGCTGTTAATCTCTATTATTATGAACGGGTATACGGCGTTTCAGCAAACCATGGTTCGCCTGGATGTCTTTCTGGATACCAACGTCATAGACAAGGATGACCTTGCAGGTGCAAATTATTCCAAATTGATTCATAACAGTTTATCGTCCATTTTCCCCAATGTGACAAAACACACCGATAAACGCAAATTGTACGGGCTTGTCAGCATAAGCGCCGCCTACATACTCCAGGATTTCGTGGCCAAGAATCGAGATGCGATCGGGACCGCCATTCAGATATGGGTACCGGCGGATGATGATGTGGACATGCTGATGAAAGGGCATATTGATTTAGACACGCCGGAATCCCAACGACGGATTGATGACCGGCAATTTGCCTGGGTAGATCAACTGGCTAACCAGGGGCAGATTAAAAAGATATTTAATAAAACCTTTTTTACCGCAGGGGATTCCAGGGAGCCTGAACTTGCCGGGATTCGCGGGGCTGTTTGCGGATCCTTTTATTCGCTTATTGTCACGCTGGTTCTCTCTTTTCCCATTGGTGTGATGGCTGCTGTTTATCTGGAAGAGTTTGCCGCTAAAAACAGGTGGACAAAGATTATTGAGGTGAACATCAATAATCTGGCAGCTGTGCCCCCTATTGTATTCGGGTTATTGGGGCTGGCCGTGTTTTTAAATTTTTTCGGCCTTCCCAGATCCACACCGGTTGTAAGCGGACTGGTTTTAGCTTTGATGACCTTGCCGAACATTATTATTGCAGGCCGCTTCGCACTCAGGGCTGTGCCGCCTTCCATTCGTGAAGCAAGCCTTGGTATTGGCGCCTCTAAAGTTCAGATGATTGCCCATCATATCTTGCCCCGGGCCCTGCCGGGCATGCTTGCCGGGACCTTCGTCTCCATGGCCCGGGCCCTTGGGTCAACTGCGCCGCTTTTGATGATTGGTATGGTGGCCTTTATTGCGAATATCCCTGCCGGGTTCACGGATCCTTCCACGGTGCTTCCCATACAGATTTTCATGTGGGCAGGCAGTCCGGAAAGGGCTTTTTTGGAAAAATCGTCAGCGGCCATCATGGTGCTTCTGATTTTTTTTATGGTGATGAACGGCACGGCGCTTATATTAAGAAAAATATTTGAAAAAAGACCGTGACTTGTCAAGTTCATATATCTTACGTGTAAAAAGCATGTTTCAGGAGTTACCCATGAAAAAAATGATTTTCACTTTGATTGCCCTGGTTTACCTGTTGATTTTTGGCATGGCCCAGGCCGGAGCCGATGCCGCAAGGGACTATATTTCCATTGTCGGATCCTCAACGATTTATCCTTTTGCCACTGTTGTTGCAGAAAATTTTGGAAAAAAGACCCGTTATAAAATTCCAAAAATTGAATCCACAGGGTCCGGCGGCGGACATAAGCTTTTTGGCGCCGGTATTGGTGTAAAGTATCCGGATATTACCAACTCTTCCTCCCGGATTACAAAAAGTCAGCTAAAAAAAGACTTCAAAAACGGTGTAAAAGAGATCGTTGAGGTGAAAATCGGCTATGACGGTATTGTTGTTGCAAATTCCAGGCAGGCCCAGGTGTTAAGGCTGACCCGGAAAGATCTGTTTCTCGGTCTGGCGAAGCAGGTTCCTGTGGCGGGGGATACGGGCACTTTGCAACCAAATCCCTACAAAACCTGGAAGCAGATAAATCCATCTCTTCCTGATATCAAGATTGAAGTGCTTGGGCCGCCTCCCACATCCGGTACCCGTGATGCATTTATGGAGTTGGCCATGGAAGGCGGTGCAAATGTATTTACATGGATAGCGAATCTGAAAAAAACCGATAAAAAAAGATACAAGATAATCTGTAATACCATTCGAGAAGACGGCGCCTATATTGAAGCCGGGGAAAATGATAACCTGATCGTGGAAAAGTTGATTAAATCCCCTGAATCCTTAGGCGTTTTGGGCTTTTCTTTCCTGGACCAGAACACGGATACGATCCAGGGTGCTTTTATTGACGGGGTGCAACCTACATTTGAGTCCATATCCGATGGGTCCTATCCCCTGTCCCGACCCTTATATTTTTATATTAAAAAGGCCCATGTCGACAATATCCCAGGTATGCGGGCGTATCTGGCTGAGTTCACCAGTGAAAATACCTGGGGCGATGAAGGGTATCTGACAACTAAGGGGTTGATTCCCATGTCCGGGGAGGAACGGCGGCATTATAGAAAAATTGTTGAAGAACTTATCCCTTTAACTTTGGATGATCTCAATTAAGGGCCACATAAATGTTAAACCCCACCGTATGGTTTCCATGGCCCGAAGGATAAATAAAAATGAATGAAAAACAAACAACCGGTCATCCGCCTATAAGGCCCGGACGTCGTCCGCTGGTTGAGCGGACAGAGCGGGCAACCGTGGGGCGGGCCTCGCTTGAAGATCCCAGAATGAGTTGCCGGAATGTGTCGGTATTCTACGACTCTAAAAAAGCCATCAGCAATATTACCCTGGATATCGGACGCAACGAAGTGATTGCCATGATTGGACCTTCCGGGTGCGGTAAATCGACCTTTCTGCGGTGCCTGAACCGGATGAACGATACCATTGACGGATGTCTTGTGACCGGGCAGGTCATCATGGACGGGAAAAATATATATGACGACGACGTGGATGTGGTACCGTTAAGGGCCCAGGTGGGTATGGTTTTTCAAAAGCCCAACCCCTTTCCCAAATCCATTTATAACAACATTGCCTATGGTGCAAGAATCCACGGTCTTGTCCGGAACCGGGAAGAGACCGACGAACTGGTTGTGGGCGCTTTGAAAAGAGCAGGGCTTTGGAGTGAAGTCAAGGACCGGCTGGAAATGCCGGGGACCAGTCTGTCCGGCGGGCAGCAGCAACGTCTTTGTATTGCAAGGGCCATTGCGATTAACCCGGAGGTGATTCTCATGGATGAACCCTGTTCCTCCCTGGACCCCATTGCCACGGCGATTATCGAAGAACTTATTGATGAACTTAAACAAAATTACACCATTGCCATTGTGACCCACTCCATGCAACAGGCATCCCGGATTTCCCAGCGAACGGCCTATTTCCACCAGGGAGATCTCATCGAGATCGGGCCTACGGAGCAAATCTTTTTAAATCCGCTGCACCAGCTCACCGAAGATTATATCACCGGGCGGTTCGAATAACGATTGAAATGGGTAAAACGGCAACTCAAGATTCCCCAATGTGTGACACAACTTTGCCTGAGACAAAAACGTGTGAAACATGTTTTTTGAACATGTTTTTGTCTTAATCACCATACAGCGTATCCGGTACTCTATGATATCATTGTTAAATGTGATACAGTGCAGGATACTATTTGACCTTTCCAAATTAGATGGTATAAAATTTGCTGATTTTGGGTAAGCATACGGCATGAAAATGATTTAGTGGATATTGATCCAAAGCACAACACCAGTAAAAGGAGGTAAGAACAAATGAATTTTAAATCCGTGGATGAGATATTGGAATTTGCCATTGACAGAGAAAAGGAAGCTGTAGAATTTTATGCGTCTCTTGCCGAGGAGGCGCCCTCTAAAGCACTGAAGCAGACCTTCATTGATTTTTCAAAAGAAGAAGGAAAACATGTGGCGCTGCTTTCGGATATCTCCGGAAATAAGGCTATGATTGACAGCTATGAGCTCAAAAAGATCCCCGATCTTAAAATAAGCAACTACATGGTGGATACAAAATATGAAAAAGGCATGCCCATGCCTGAAGTTTTGAAACTTGCCATGAAAAGAGAGGAAAAATCAGTCAAGCTGTATCAGGTTTTAGGGGACAAGACCGATAACGCTGATGCAAAAAAGCTGTTTCAGATTCTTGTGCAGGAAGAGTCCAAGCATAAACTTGGCCTGGAATCCATGTATGATGATTATCTGGCTGACAATGAAGGATAATTTCTGATCCTTGCAAGCCAAAGAACAGGCCATCATGGGTGAAAAAAAACAATTAAAGCTGATTTCATGGAATGTGAATGGACTTCGTGCGGTTTTGAAAAAAAAATTTTTTGATTCCGTAGCCGGCATGGACCCGGACATTCTCATGCTCCAGGAGACAAAACTTCAGGAGGATCAGCGCAGTGACCGGATGATTCGCTTTGATGACTATGAAAGTTTCTGGAACTATTCAACCGTCAAAAAAGGGTACTCCGGTGTAGTGTCATACACACGGATTACACCGGATGCTGTGACAACGCAGTTTGGAAAGAGCGAGTATGACGGTGAAGGCCGGATCATAAGAATGGATTTTGAAGCGTTTGTTTTGTTTAACATCTATTTTCCCAACGGCCAGATGAACGATGAAAGACTTTCCTATAAATTGGCGTTTTATGACTGGTTTCTTGATTATGCCCAAAAATTAAGAGATGAAGGAAAATCAATCATCGTAACCGGTGACTTTAACACGGCCCACAATGAAATCGATTTGAAAAATCCGGGGCCTAACGCCAAAAGATCCGGTTTTTTGCGTATTGAGCGGGATGTGTTGGATAATATGGTGGATAGGGGATATGTAGATACCTTCCGCCATTTCTACCCTGAAACGGTGAAATATTCATGGTGGTCCTACCGTTTTAACGCAAGAAAAAATAATGCGGGGTGGCGCATTGACTACTTTTTTGTCACCCGAGATCTCATTGAAAACGGTGTTGTAAAAGACGCATTCATTGATAATGATATCTTTGGTTCTGATCACTGCCCTATCGGATTGATGATCGAAGTGTAGGCGCGTTAACCACGCCTTTTAATTTAAAATGCCCTGCCCGATACAACTTTGTATCGGGCAGGGCATTTTTTAGTGTTTGAACGAAAAGTCACCCATCTGCCGCGTTGCAGAAAAATTTGCATGTGGGCAACTTTTCGTCCAAACACTGGCCTTGGTTCAGTCTCGACTTATAATATTTTTTCTGGGGGTCTTCTTTCCGGGACAAACTCAGGTTCCATCTCAAGATTGTTCACCTTTTCCGATACATAAAGTCCGCAATAACAGGCCCCAAATTCTTCCATATCCGGCTTACGGTATACACAGGGACAGATAATGTCCTTGTCGTGTTCCCTGTCTCCGCAGGCCAGGCGGCATGGGCAGGCCATGTAGCCGTATCTCTGCCTGTTAAGCTGCAGGCTTTCCAGCAATTCAAAGACCAGGTCCTTATCCTTGTTAAAATAAGCCCCCTGTTTCTCCTGTGATTTTTTCAGTGCATCGTAAAGTTGTTCTGTGTTCATTTGTTTATTCCCAATGCTTTTTTAATATCATTTTGCTTATTTCCAACAATAACAGTGTGTTTATCGATTTCAATGGTGGGAAAAGAGCACCTTGGGTTTAATTCTTTGATCTCCTTGAGAAGTTTTTTGCGTTCATCCCCCTTGAAGTCGTCAACCTGTACGTATTCGTATTCAATGTTGCATTCGTCCAACAGTTTCCTGGCGGCTTTGCAGTGGCTGCATGTACTTAATCCGTATATTTTGGGGATACAATTGTCCATTTAAATTTTTCTCCTTCGGTCAGTATGTCAAATTTCTAACTATCAAATTCAGCCTATCGAATTTAGTTAAAGCATATAATATGCCTCTATAAAATTTAATGTCAACGTGCAATATTTCAACTGTTGACGTTTATAATCTAATCCGGCAGTAACAGGCGGCTAATCTGATATGGCTTGATGGACTGTTGCTTATATCTTTACAGATACATCTTTGAACACCTTGAGGACGAATTATACTTTACGCGAGTCCCAATGTCGCCGATTGCCGAACTATGCGCCAACGCTTTGTTTCGCAAGGTTATATCAATGGGTTAAAAAAAGATAAAAGAGCGCGGGCAACCACAGGCGTGTAAATGGATTGCTGTCTTCGCAAGATGGCGGATTTGGGTGATATCCTCAATGTAAAAAAATGTTTTTTATCTTGCTTTTTATTTTTGTATCTTGTTATATTCGTAAAAATTCTTCCGATAATGATCAAATAATAAAAACTTACGAAAATTATTTTATAGACAGTTGGAATATGTATCGTCAATGAGATGTTTTGATGAGACATATATGTATTAACGCCTTTCCTTTAAGGCGACCTTGATAACTGATTTTTCCGAACAAATATGATTATCGGTAATATACTGGTACTAAATCGCAAATAAATAAATGATGGTATTGTTTTTGCAGCATTTCTGCATTAGATTAATTATCGGGTTTGGGTGTCTTTGATCAATCCCGGTTAAACCAAGGAGGCAAAAAGATGACTAGAGCGATTGCATATCAGAAGGCTGAAATCCGGTCAGAAAAAAAACGGGCTCCTTTTTATGGTGCGATTAAGTCTGAAAATGAGTTTTATTTTCAAATAGCCTCATTATTCCGGGAGGCGACCAAAGGCCGCGGACAGTTATCAGGGCAAATGCTTGAGCAGATGCTCAAGGCAAAAGCAGCAGACCGCTCTGTGGAAAAATCTGTCTACAGCCCATATTGATGGCAGGGTCAAAAACTGGCTCTCACAGACAGCGTTTCATAAACTTTTAAAACAAAAGGAGTGTTATCAATGGCTGAAAAAATGGGAATTTATAAATGTCAAAAATGCGGCAATATTGTTCAGGTTCTTCATGGGGAACAACCGCCGGCAACCTGCTGCGGAAAACCCATGGATCGCCTGGTGGCAAATACTGTTGATGCCGCTAAAGAAAAGCATGTTCCCGTAATCGAAAAAATTGAAGGTGGATACAAAGTGTCTGTGGGCAGCGTTGCCCATCCCATGACAAAGGAACACTGGATCGAATGGATTGAACTTGTATCCTGTGACGGTGCATATGTTCAGCGTATGATGCTGGCCCCTGATTTGGCACCGGAAGCCGTTTTCAAATGTGACGCAGACAAGGTTGAGGCCATGGCCTACTGCAATCTTCACGGGCTGTGGAAAGCTTAAAATTTCTTAGAATTAATCATTATTTTGAGTGAAACCGGCAATTATAAGAACACAATCCGCTGGTTTCCAAAATGTAAAAAGGCCTGCTGTCTTTGTTTTAAAGACGGCGGGCCATTTTTTTTATATGAAAGTCTGAGTAAGTCACTCAGATCTTTCAAGCTTTGTTGTGGGCTATGCCTGGCAGTTGATATGTCAGGTCGGCCATGGCCGTCAGTCGCTTGCTATACGTTTGATAAAGCATATCTCCTCGTTAACCGTCAGCTTTTTTTACATGTCGGCAATTTTGTTGTTCCTGGGTATCTTCCATTTTTTCTTTATTAACATTCGGGCTATTCGATAAAATGATTTTAACTTGTAAGAGATTTCCTATAACATGAACCCTGTAAAGGCATTAAATGGGTTCCCGCCTTCCGGGTAACCGGTCAAAATGATAGACTTTATGGCTGTGGCAAAAATTAAGGACTTAGATTTTATGACTAAAAAAGTGTTTATTCGAAAAACCACAATCAACGCTCCTGTTTCCACTGTCTTTGCCTGGCATGCAAAAGATGGTGCCATCAACCGGCTTACGCCGCCATGGGCACCGCTGGCATTAGTGGCTAAAAAGGGCAGGGGCATTGACAAAGGCGTTGAAGTCATATTCAAAATAAAAATTTTGGGGATTCCCATGAAATGGCAGGCCCGGCATATTGATTACAAAGAAAATGCAATGTTCCGGGACTACCAGGTTAAAGGCCCTTTTGCCCTCTGGGAGCACAGCCATCTGTTTCATGAAAAATCAATGGATGTAACCGTGATGGAGGATCAAGTCCGGTTCAGGCTCCCCCTTGGAATTTTCAGCCTTCCCTTTTACGGATATGCCAAGAGCCAACTGGAGCGTATTTTTTTCTATCGGCATCAGGTGCTCAAATATGATATGGAGAACCGGGTGGGAAAAATACAAAAACAACGGATTCTGATATCAGGCGGGTCAGGTGCCATTGGAAAGGCCTTGGTCTCTTTTTTAAAAACCTGTGGGCATGAGGTGGTCCGTCTGGTGCGGGCTACCCCATCGCGTAATCAAGTTGACCGGTCAGAGGAAGTGTGCCTCTGGGACCCCTACAAAAATATTTTAGATATGGATGCAATCGGGCCGGTTGATGCGGTAATCAATTTAAACGGGGTGGATATTTCAAGGGGAAGATGGACCATAGGTCAGCGTGCCAAAATTATGAATTCACGGGTGATTCCCACCCAAGTGCTTGTTGAAAAAATGAAACGAATGGCCCACCCGCCGGCTACTTTCATTTCCGCTTCTGCCATTGGATTTTATGGTGATGCCGGGCGCAGCACACTGACAGAAAAAAGCGGGACCAAGGATTGCTTTATATCCCGGGTTTGCCGTCAGTGGGAAGATGCTTCCCTTGGTGCCGTAAAGGCCGGTATTCGTACGGTACAACTGCGAATCGGTGTGGTGCTGACCCCAGCCGGCGGGGCCCTTGAACGTATGTATCCGCCTTTTTTAATGGGACTTGGTACCCGGCTGTCCCACGGTGGGCAGTACATGAGTTGGATCGGCATGGAAGATGTTCTGGGCGGTATTCTTCATATCCTTGAAAATAAAGAAATCAGTGGCCCGGTAAATCTTACCGCGCCGAAACCCGTGACCAATGGTGAATTCGCCCGTACCCTGGCACGGGTGTTGGGGCGCCGTGCGCCCTTTGTGCTTCCAAAGGCGTTGGTGTTGGCTCTTTGGGGGGAGATGGGAAAGGAAACCTTGCTGGCTTCGGCCAGGGTTATGCCTGAAAAATTAATTGAAAGTGGCTATCAATTTGTGCATCCCAGGCTGGAAATGGCCCTGGGCCATGTGCTGGGTAGGGTTGCCGCAAAAAAACAGATGGAAGAATGTAAATGACGATTCGATTAAAGGCTTTATTCTCCTCTTTAATGATATTGGCTCTGGGGCTGGGATATACTGATATCTATTTCCCTGTGGATGATTTGAGTTTTGAACGCCTGCACATATTTTTATTTAATCTGTGCTCCGGCGGCACGATTCTTTTGTATTACACTGAACGGCAGATCAAAGTATCCAGCCGTGTGAAGCTGTTTTTTGTGCTTTCCCTGGTCTATGCGTTTAGCGCATTTTTCAAGTGGTATCCGCTTACATTATCGGTCTCTGTGGTCCTCTGGGGCTTGGTGGAAAGAATACGCATCAACAAATTTTCCATTGTGCCCTATCAATTTTTTTTGCCGGGGGTATCGGTGTCTGAAAAATTTCACCAGGCATCCTTATGGTGCCTGTCCATCGGCATTGCCATGGCGTCGGTGGTGATCATCAACAACGAATATACCCATTGGGTGCACATGGAGAAGCTGACCCTGAATACCTTTTTTTTAGGGTATTCGTTTCCTTTGTCTTTGGTTACCCTGTCCCTTGTTTTCAGTATGCTCAAAAAGATTGAAGGCCCCAAAAGCAAATCCATCATGGAGTTATGTTTCTGGACCATTACGCTGGGGGTGATCGTATTTTTTATTTTCATTTTATTCGAAAAATTTTTGCCCCAGATTTTTGTAACCGCTGCATTGTTCACAGCTGTTGTCATTGTTTTTATGTTATATTACACCTTTGCTGACAATATGCAGCAGAAAAAGTTTTTAACCTCGGGGATTGGATTTCTCATTGTCACGGCAGTGACGGGCATTGCCTATATCTGTTTACAGATGCAGGACGGATATGACCCTTTGAAGACCAAGTGGCTGCTGCACATCCATGTGTTTGCATCCCTTTACGGTTGGAACCTTTGCGGTCTGGCAGTGCTCTGCCGGTTTGATGATTTTCCCATCAGGCTTCACTCGACAACCGTGATCATGGTACACTGGCTTACGGCATTAGTGCTGGCGCCCCTGGGTATTTTTCAGGGATGGTTTGCGGTACTGGCTATAGCCGGCTATGCATTTATTACCTTGACTTTGTTTTTTTCAGGAAACGGACAAGACGGACAAATTAGTTATGAGCAGTAACCGAGAAAAAATTAAACAGTTTCTGTCCCATTTTTCAGGGAACTGCAGGGTGCTTGTCATCATTAATGCAGACCCTGATGCCATTGCATCCGCCATGGCAGTGAAACGCATTCTATGGCGACGGGTCAGTGAGGTCGTGATGACATATTTTAATCAGATCACCCGTCCGGACAATCTGGCCATGATTGAGTATACCGAAGCCGGAATGATACCCCTGGCTGATGTGGACAGGTCTTTGTTTGATAAATTTGTGGTGGTGGATTCTCAACCCGATCATAATGAAAATTTTTCCGGTATTGAGTATGACGCCATCATTGATCACCATCCATTGTCCTGCAATGATGGCGCTTTTGTGGATATCCGGCCTGATTACGGGGCCTGCTCTACCATGTTCACCGAATATCTGCGCAGCTTGAATGTAAAGCCGTCGGCTAAATTGGCTTCCGCCCTGATGCTGGGGATAAAAACGGATACGGCCAATTTTACCCGCCAGGCCTCTTCCAGGGATATCAGGGCTTTTCAGTTCCTGTACAAATATGCGAATATGAATATTGTCACCAAGGTGGAGCGGGCCTATATGACGGAATCCGATCTGGATTTTTTGGGCAATGCCATAAAAAGCAGGATAATCCGGGACAACCGGGCCTTTTATCATGCCGGAACCATTAGCAAACCCGATGAGTTGGTGGTGGTTGCCGATTTTTTTCTATCCATTGCCGGGGTAAATTGGAGCATCGTTTCCGGGGTGGTGAATAAGAAGCTGATTGTGATCCTGCGTAATGATGGATTACGTAAAGGCGCCGGAAAGACCGCCCAAGAAGCATTCGCCAAATTCGGATCTGCCGGGGGGCATAAAACCATGGCCAGGGCTGAACTGGATATTTCCCTGATTCGCAAAGAGATCAAGCTGGTAAATCAGAAGGCGCTGACCCAGTGGGTGATTGAACGGATCACACAAACCGCAGGAAAAAAGATTGAATAGCCGGAACCGGTGTTGAATGTTTTGTACTGTTCCCGGACCCAGGCAGGTCCGGGCAGGGCGTTATGCTTCTTTCCTAAATTCGCCTTTGGGCTCGCCGCATACAGGACAGCTCCAGTCTTCGGGAAGATCTTCAAAGGCTGTGCCGGGATCAATGCCGTTGCCGGGATCGCCTTTTGCCGGATCGTATACATAGTCACAGGGCCGGCTTGCTCCCGGGCTGCCGTCACATCCAGGTGCATCGTCATACACGTAGCCATTAGGGCCGCATTCATATTTATCCATATCTTTTCCTTATTCCACCATTTAGAGAACAACAACGCCGGTTGGCAATAAATTGCAACCGGCGTTGGATGGTTTACGCCATTTCCGGACTTGCCTATGATCCGAAACAGGTCCGGGGCAGGGCGTTATTCTTCTTTTTCAAATTCGTCTTTGGATGCGCCGCATACAGGACAGACCCAATCTTCGGGAAGGTCTTCAAAGGCCGTGCCGGGATCAATACCGCCGTCCGCATCGCCTTCTGCCGGATCATACACATAACCACAGGGGCCACATACATATTTGTCCATATTTTTTTCTCCTTATTTACTTTTGTCGGTTTTATAAATACAAGCTTAATCCAATATTAAACCTGCAAATGGGTATTATACTTAATAAGCTTCATCCATGTCCAGATCTTCGTCGGAAACAGGGTCCTTGAACAAATGATAGGACCAGGTCTGATATGCAATTACTAGGGGAATAAAAATTGCCACCACGCCGAGCATTATTTTAAGGGTCAAGGGGCTTGAAGATGCATTCAATGCAGTCAAGGTCCAGGCAGGGTCCATGCTGGAAGGAAACAATGCCGGATACAGACCGCAGATGCCGAAAAATGTGCATCCCATAATGGTCAGGGCTGATGCAAACCAGGCGCTGAACCAAGCCTTTTGGGCAGTAAAGTACCGGGCGGAAAGCAATGCTGCCACCGCCACGAAGATAACTAAGAACAGGGCCGGGGACTTGATGTAATTGTCATAGAGGCTGGTTGCAAAAAATGAGGCAATGAGAAAAATCACGGCCACAGGCACAAGCACCATCCAAGTTTTGGCCGCAATTTTGGCAAACCGTTCCTGAAGTTCCCCTGTGGCCTTGATGGTCATCCAGTTGGCCCCATGAAGCATAAACAGCAGGACAAACAATACGCCGCCTAAAAGGCCATAAGGGTTGAGCAGCTTTAAGGTGTTGCCGTGGTATAGTCCCTGGTTGTCAAAGGGAATGCCTGCAAAAATATTGGCAAATGCCACCCCGAACAAGAGCGCCGGGAAAAAAGAGCCTATAAAAATCAGGGTATCCCATGTTTTTTTCCAGCCCGGGCTTTCAATTTTACCCCTGAAGTGCATGGCCACGCCCCTGAAGATCAATGCAAATAGAATGAGCAACAGCGGGGTGTAGAGGGATGAAAACATGGTGGCATAGACTTTGGGGAATGCGGCAAAGGTTACGCCGCCGGCCGTAATCAGCCACACTTCATTGCCGTCCCATAGAGGGCCTTTGGCATTGAGCATGACCCGTTTGTCCCGGTCGGTTTGTCCGGCAAAGGGATAGAGGATGCCGATGCCGAAATCAAATCCGTCCGTGAGGAAAAAAATCGCCCAAAGAAGTCCCCATAGAAAAAACCATATTGTTTGAAGTTCCATTTGTTCTCTCCTCCTTATGCAGTAGCGGCCTCAGGGCCTTCTTTAACGGATTTGGCGATCAGGTAGAACCCCACAGCCCCAAGCAGGCCATAGACCAGGATGAATGCCGTAAGTGATACCATAACCTGGGTTCCTGCAATGGGGGATGCCGCATCTGCCGTGCGCATCAGATTGTAAACAATCCAGGGCTGGCGCCCCACTTCAGAAACCACCCATCCCATTTCCATGGCAATATAGGGCAAAGGAATGGAAAGCATCATAATTTTTAGAAAATTGGGGCTTTCCAGCAGTTTGTTGCGCCGTATCCATCCGTAAATCATAAGAAGAATAAACAGGGTACCAAGCCCTACCATGGTCCTGAAACCGACAAATGTCGGGAGTACCGGCGGACGGTCCTCCTTGGGAATGTCTCGTAATCCGATAACCTCGGCATTAAAATCATGGAACCCAAGGAAACTTAATAAGCCCGGAATGGCGCCGATTTCGATCTTATTTTTTTCTTGGGTTTCATCGGGGATGGCAAACATGACAATGGGAGCCTGGGTCATGGTTTCCCAGTGGGATTCCATGGCAGCCAGTTTGGCCGGCTGGGTTTTGGATACGTTAACGCCGTGCATATCTCCGGTTAACCCTAAAGCTATCGAACTGACAAGGCCGACAACCAGAGCGATCCTGAAAGATTTTAAAAAGATCTCCGTATGCTGTTTTTTCAGCAGATGGTAGGCGGAGATGCCCATGACAAAAAAGGCGCCCAAAAGCAGGGATGCCGGTACCACATGAATGATTTCCAACAGTCCGTGTTTGTTGGTGATAACCGCCAGAAAATCCGTGAGTTCCGCACGCCCGTTTCTGATCGTATAGCCTACGGGATTTTGCATGAACCCGTTGGCGATGAGAATCCAGACGGCACTGAAATTTCCCGCGATTGCCACCAGCCACATTACAATGGCATGGGCCTTGGCTGAAATCTTTTTCCAGCCGAAAATCCAGATTCCGATAAATGTGGATTCGAGAAAAAAGGCGGCCGATGCCTCAATGGCCAGAATGGAACCAAACACATCCCCCACATACTCGCTGTACCGGGACCAGTTGGTGCCGAATTGAAATTCCAGAGTGATGCCGGTGACAACGCCCAGGGCAAAATTAATTAAAAATAGCTTGCCCCAAAATTTGGTCATCCTCAAATAATTTTTATCCCCTGACCAGGCATACTTGGTCTCCATGTATGCGATCAAAATGGACAGACCTAGGGTCAATGGAACAAAAAGAAAATGGAACATGGTTGCTGCTGCAAACTGCAGTCTGGACAGAAAAACCGGATCCATAAATTCCTCCAGGTTAGAAGTTGAATAAAAAGGTTATCTTAACGGTTATTGCATCTAAAATTTGATTTTCCATTGCTTGCTCCTTAAAATTTAAAGTTGTCTTGATTAACTTGCTTTAAGGCATTGAGCAAGTAACATGCCAGTTTTCAGGTTGTGTTGAATTGATACCGAAGATCTTTGTGAATTTTGTTGTCAGCATACCGGAATGTTTCCGGATTTTCAAGTGGATGCCGACGCATTGAAAATCATTTTTTGATATCTGTATCTATGTCGAACATACTTGAATTTTAACTGAGACGAAACTGTTTCGATGATTTGAGACAATCATGTTGTACAAAGAATTTCTACTGAAAGAACATCGACAAAATTAAAGGGCGCACAATCAAACGAAGCGCCCTGGCAAGTAAACAGGCCGGCTATACCACCGGCCTCTATTTTGATCGGCGGCGATGGTTTCCCCGGTCTCATGTGACCGTGGTGCTCAATTACGCTGCTCCCTGGTTTTATACCTTCCCCTCACCGACCAGGCGGGCAAAATGCTCATAACTGCGATCATAGGTTCGCTCGGCGTTGTCAGGAAATACACAGGCCGGAAGTTGACGCATCCTCATATGATACCGGATACATTCGCAGCATATACCTTTTCTTGAGCAAGGCTCATAGCTGCAGTTGCACTGTTCGAGATTTTTATCTTGCTTACATTCCATATTATGCGTCTCCTTTTAATCCTATTTCAACGGCTACCTCACGCATCCCCATAATCGTATCCGTAATCAGTTCACCCAGTTCAACCCCCAACATATCGGCGCCTTTCTGGATAATTGATCGATCAACGCGCGCCGCGAATCTTTTGTCTTTCCATTTTTTTTTAACTGATTTCGCTTTCATGTCCATGACGCTCTTTGAAGGCCTGACCAGCGCTGAAGTCGCCACCAACCCGGTGAGCTCGTCAACGGCAAAAAGCGTTTTTTCCATGGTGCTTTCGGGCTTGACATCCGTACAAATCCCCCATCCATGGCTGACCACGGCACGAATCAAATCCGTTGGCCAATCGTTTTCCTTTAGAATCTCTTCGGTCTTTTTGCAGTGCTGATCAGGAAACTGTTCATAATCGAGGTCGTGGATCAAGCCCACAACACCCCATGTATCCTTATTTTCGCCATATTTTCCGGCCATGTAACGCATCACGCCTTCGACGGCAAATGCGTGCTTGATAAGGCTGTCACTCGTGTTGTAACGTTTTAGAAGCGCCAAGGCTGCGTCACGTGTAGGTATTGGGCTGCTCATCATGTCTCCTTGTTAATGTTAAGCGTTTTCGGTCAGTGAAGGACCGATTGCCCTTGCGGGGTGCTTTTTCCATTTTTAGACGATTCTGCCGTATGGAAGATTTTGAACGTACCCAACGCCTTGGCAACCAGTTTTTCATCATTCCAAACCTCCCCTTCACAGAAGCACATTCGCCCTGAATGATGTAAAAGACGACCCTTCGCAGTCACACGTTGACCGATCCGGCCGCCTGGTTGAAAAAAACTGACTTTGATCTCAATGGTCGCGGCCCCGCTCTCTTCCGGATCCGCTGAGCGTGCAGCACGTGCCATACAGACATCCAATAACGTCATTGTCACACCACCGTGCATGGATCCCCAGGATGTACTGTGTTTTTCTGTTAAATCAATGGCCAGCTCTGATTCACCGTCTTTGGCATAAAGGACTTCAAGGCCGATTTCTTCTAAAAAAGGATATCTTCTCATATGTCTGTTCCTGATTTAATGTAAATCCAAAATTAACGGATTTTGTAAGCACTATGGGTGTAACTTAACTTTCCAATAATGGCCACAAATATTGAAGGTAACCAAATCCATAAAATTTCGTTTTTCAAAATAGCAATACCTTTTCCACATTTCTGCTATTTAACTTTAATCAGTTCGTACGACCGGGTACCCAGGCCAATTTTTTCGGCATGTTCCATGCAACTTTGCCATTCAGATTCTGGCCGGTTATTTGTAAAATGATCGTGATGGTCATGGAAGTCAGGCTTGGCCAGGTTTTCGGCCAGCTGACTGCCGGGCAGGGGATCTGCCGCCATACAGGCGTCTATACAGGCCTGGTCCAGGGCCAGGGGGTCCATGGAGGCAAACATGCCCAGATTGGGCAGTATGGGTACATCGTTTTCTCCGTGGCAGTCACAGTTGGGGGAGACGTCCACCACCAGGGAAATATGAAAACAGGGGCGCCCGTCCACCACCGCTTTGGTATACTCGGCCATGCGGCGGTTCAGCATCTCCACGGCAGCGCTGAAGTCAAAGGAAATGGCGTCAAAGTTGCACGCCCCCAGACAGCGGCCGCAGCCCACGCAATTTTCCTGGTTTACCTGCATTTTTTTATTTTCTTCATCGAAGTCCAGCCCGTTGTTGGCGCACTCCTTTTGGCAGGCCAGACAGCCCCGGCACAGGTCCTCGTTGATCTGGGCTTTACTGCTGCTGTGCTGCTCTGTTTTTCCGGCCCTGGAGCCGCATCCCATGCCGATGTTTTTGATGGCCCCGCCAAATCCGGTGACTTCGTGCCCTTTAAAATGGGTGAGACTGATGAAGACATCTGCATCCATGACGGCTCGCCCGATTTTGGCCTCCTTGACATACTCGCATCCGGTCAGGGGTACGTTGATGTCATCGGTTCCCTTAAGGCCATCGCCAATGAGGATGGGACAGCCCACGGTCAATGGGGTGAAACCGTTTTCCCAGGCACATTCCAGGTGCTCCAGGGCATTTTTCCGGCTTCCGGGATACATGGTATTGCAATCGGTTAAGAAGGGTTTACCCCCCAGTTCCTTGACCACGTCCGCCACGGCTCTGGCATAGTTTGGCCGAAGATAACTGATGTTCCCCATTTCTCCGAAATGAAGCTTGATAGCAGCAAACTTGCCGTCCATATCCATATCCCCGATTCCTGCTTTTTTGATGAGTTTTTTCAGTTTTGTCGGCAGGCCGTCACCAAACGCCTTTGTACGAAAATCCGTAAAGTAAACCTTTGCTTTTTCCATGTTTGCTTTTCTCCTTTTAGTTTTTGTACGAACCCTGCGGGTTTTGGCGGTATCAATATTGAGCTGTGAATTGTATTTTATCTTTTGAATGCTTCCAGTTTTTCCCAAGTTTTCTTAACATACACTAATTGACGGTTGGAAAGATAGCCTGATCGTTTTCTATAATTGCCTGATTGTCCAAAGATTTAATAAGTAAAAAAGGTGTGCCCAATGCAGTAGATACTGCATTGGGCACACCTTTTCGTCTTTATTTATCTTTTATAAGAGAATCTGTGTAACTAACACCGATTTCTCAACTTTCGTTTTGGGCTGAGTCTGGGTGTTGATAGACCAGACCAGCCCATGACTGTTATCTAATATGTATGCATATTATAAAAACAGGTAACAAGCAACAAGACCTGTTATCGACATGGTAATGGTGTATGGCAGCGCAAGCCAAACCATCCGGCCATAGGAGAGTCTGATGACGGGTGCCAAAGCTGAAGTCAGCAAGAAAAGGAAAGCAGCCTGACCATTTGGCGTTGCCACACTTGGAATGTTGGTGCCGGTATTAATTGCGACGGCCAGGTGGTCAAAATGCTTGATAATTTCACTTGCTTTGGCAGCAGCTTCTGCAGGAAGTGAAGCCAATACGTCAGCCCGGACAAGTTCCGGGTTGGTCAGTTTATCCATCAGCTCCTGCCCGGTCATGCCAATATGGGGGATCTGTCCCAGCATATTGACGAAATGCATCTTTGTCTCCGTAATATATACGGTGGCAACAAAGACGTTGTCAGAAATCGCGGATAATAAACCGTTTGCAATATAGTATGCCCCAAGCTGGAGATGACCATGAAGACTGAGAACAAAATGCATGATGGGGTGGAAAAGGTGTTGTTCGTGAATAACAGCAACAATTGAGAAAAAGACAACCAGCAGCGCAGTAAACGGCAGGGCTTCCGTAAATGCATGTCCAAACTGGTGTTCGTCGGTAATCCCGTTAAAAGAGGTCAGGAATATGATAACAGATAGACCAATCAGACCTACAGCGGCAAGATGGAAGGCAAGTGCAAGGATCAGCCAGATACCGCCTATGGCCTGAATGACAAGTCTGGCCTTGAGTTTACTTCCTCCTTTTTCTTCCATTTTAACTGCGGTTTCCAGCAGGTGGGAACGGATATTGCCGGGCAGTTCAACGCCATAGCCGAACCAATGCATTTTCTCCAGTCCATAACAGGTCCCAAGCCCGATAATGAGGACAGGGATGGAGACCGGTGCGACTTCCAGAAAGAACTCAACAAAGTGCCAGCCCATCTGGTGGCCGATCAGCAGGTTCTGGGGTTCACCAACCAGGGTACAAACACCGCCCAGGGCGGTACCCACGGCACCGTGCATCATGAGGTTACGCAAGAACCCACGAAATTGAACCAGGTCGTCCCGTTTTGCAATTTGGCATGCGTTATCGTCGGTGAGATCATGTTCGCAGGAGCTATCTTTTCCAGAGGCATAACGGTGGTAAACATTGTAAAAACCATAGGCAACGGCGATGATTACCGCTGTAACAGTTAACGCATCAAGGAAAGCGGACAGAAAAGCGCCGGCAAAACAGAACAGCAAAGAAATAATGATTTTAGACTGCACCTGCACAAGTATCCGGGTGAAGGTGAATTGCAAAAATTCCTTCATGAAATAGATGCCTGCAACCATAAACATCAAAAGAAGGATAACCTCAAAGTTAGCCAAAGCTTCGTGGTAAACGGTTTCGGGCCTGGCCATACCCAGGATAATGGCTTCAATGGCCAGAAGACCGCCTGAAGGCAGCGGATAGCATTTCAGTGCCATGGCCAGGGTAAAAATGAATTCTCCAATGAGCACCCAGCCCGTAATGAAAGGGCCTGAAGTCACAAGGAGAATGGGGTTGATAATTAGGAACACTATAATAGCAAGCTTGTACCATATGGGAGCATTCCCTAAAAAATTTTTTACAACGGCGTTGAACATGGTTGGATCCTCACAATTATTATTAGGAACAACAGGTTATAAATTATACATTTGTTACAAAATATGGCTTCTAACATCCTATTTGCAAAAATTCAACACATTATTCAATGCTGGTCTATTAATTTAGGTTTTTATCAAAGTATATGGGTTTCTGATGATCCTCCTGCTCCACCAACGATCCATTCCAATTGGATTTCCATGGACCTTTTTCAACAAAAAAGCTCTTTGTATTCCTTTCTTGTCAAATCACGCTAAACGGGATAGATTATTTTACTTGAATCATAGAATATGTAACTCTTTTTATGGGCTATTTAAATTATTGAATATCTGGAACTTGAAGTGAGAAAGATAGTGATGGAATTTATGAAAGTACGATTTGCAATCATCTTTTTATTCTTTGTGTTTCTATCCACTGCCTTTGCCTATGCAGCAGGGGGCTCTGACGCTCCTAATTCCCCTGTTAATTTCCCGCCAAGTTTTGGTAGTTACCAAGATGCTGACATCAATGGGGTGGCCGCAATTCTTAAGCACCGTATCAGCCATACTCCATTTAATCTTGTGGCCTCCTTAATTTTTTTGGCCGCCATTCTACACACCTTTCTCAGCAGTAAATTTCTCTACTACGCACATAAATGGAAAGCCGAACACCAAAAAAAAATTGAAGCCGGGAGGGCGTTGGAAAATTCTACAAGAATCCGTGCAGAGATTTTTCACTTTCTTGGTGAGGTTGAGGTTATCTTTGGCCTTTGGGCCGTAGTGCTGACTGCTGCAATTGTTCTTTTCTATGACTGGGGCACCTTTGTCAGCTATATAAGCAGGGTTAATTACACAGAGCCGATGTTTGTCGTGGTCATCATGACCCTTGCTTCCTCCCGCCCTATTTTGATTTTTTCAGAAAAAATAATGAGCCGTGTTGCAGGGATTTTTAAAAGTACATTGGCGGCCTGGTGGCTGACAATTATGACCATAGGGCCGATTCTAGGCTCATTTATCACCGAACCTGCAGCAATGACAATTTCGGCCATGCTGCTTGCCCGCAAATTTTATGAACTTAAACCGGGTAAAGCACTTAAATACGCAACCATATCCCTTCTTTTTGTCAATATTTCGGTTGGCGGAACTCTTACCCATTTTGCTGCCCCACCGGTCCTTATGGTGGCAGCTCCCTGGGACTGGAACCTGCCTTTCATGCTCAGCAACTTTGGCTGGAAAGCGGTTATTGGTATTGTTCTATCCAACGTATTGGTCTTCATGGTGTTTAGAAAAAAACTTTTCACGCTTGAAAGAAAATTCAGGCTGTCCATGCTGAAAACTGAGATTAAGGAAAAATATATTCATAGTGATGCGCTCAAAAAAGACCTGAAGATGGCTGAACAGCGGATTGGGGATGATTTGCAGCAAGAATTTCAAAGAATTAAACATGCTGCCAGAGAGTCCACCATGACAATTTGTGAGATGGATGACACCGATTGCGCTTTGTTGGAGGAGACATTTGAGCAGGAGTTTGAAGACCTCAAGGTTCAACAAATGAGTGTTTCCGTTCCGGGTCTGCTTCCCAGGGATAAAAGGCCAAAACTCAACGACCCTAACTGGGATAACCGTTCCGGCGATGTCCCCGGATGGATTATCGCCGTCCATGTTGCTTTCATGGTATGGACCATTGCCAATGCCCACTATCCGGCTATTTTTGTTTCCGGCATGTTGTTTTTTGTCGGTTTTAGCCATGTTACCTGGCCATTTCAGAATAATATCAATTTGAAATCCCCGATGCTGGTCGGCTTTTTTCTGGGCGGGCTGGTTATCCATGGCGGTCTCCAGGGGTGGTGGATTGCTCCGGTGCTTGGCAGTTTAGGAGAACTTCCTCTCATGTTGAGTGCTACGGTGCTCACAGCCTTCAACGACAATGCCGCTATTACTTACCTGAGCACTCTGGTGCCCGGTTTCACCGACAACCTCAAATATGCGGTGGTGGCAGGAGCTGTTACCGGCGGCGGGCTCACCATAATTGCCAATGCACCGAATCCGGCTGGACAGGCTATTTTGAAAAATTATTTCAATAACGGCATCTCACCATTGCTGCTGCTCCTCTATGCACTGGTACCTACGATAATCATGGCCCTTTGTTTCCTTCTCCTATAACGGTCACGGACCGTCATTGGTCTTTGATTGAAACATCTCTAATGATGATGATTTGCTTAAGATAAAAAAAGCCGCAATCCCGTCTTGCCGGGTGTTGCGGCCTTTAAATGCTGTGATCTGTTCAGACGGTGTTATTGATGCAATTGATTTATTCTTCAGCCGGCATCAACGTGGCCGGATCCAGCAAAAGTTTCTGGTCCGTTCTGTCTCCGTCTTTAAGTACAATGGCTTGGATTCTATCTTCCTCCGTGGCAAGGAATACGGCTTTATCAAACAGTATGTCGTAATTTTCCAGTTGAACCGGATAGCCGTTTGGGTTAAGCGGTTCTTCCCTGTGGCTTTGCATGGAAAACCAGACGCAGATACCAAAGTCCTGTTGAAGCTGTTTTAAATCGGAAAGCACAGTTGAAAGGTCGGTATCAAAATCAAGGCCGTCAATGATAATCAGGGTCGGCAGGGTAAGGTCCGCCCCCTTAAAGCTGTTCAGGTAATCTCTGATTTTGTTTACATTAAATGTGGATTCGTTGTATGCAATACCTGTTTTGTGATGCTGTATCTCATCCCACAGACGTTCGGCAACCTGAGCGTCAACATAACCGATACTGTCGATAAGACTGGTGTAGCCTTCATTATATCTTATGGTTATTTTTTCTATGGTGTCACATAAGCTGATGTGAAGTACTTTTTCGTCACAAAGCAGACGTGTCAGGGCAATTTGGACCAGAAATCCGGTCTTGCCGACGCCAGCCCGGGAAAGTACTGCACCGAACTGACCATTCGTAATGTTGTCGGCACCAATGGTTTTTTCTGCCGGGCTTCTTAAAATGAGGTCATTTTTAAGCATGTTTCCTCTCTTATGTCAAAAAGGTCTTATTTGTTTTTGGCTGCTTTTTCTTCGGCTTTTTTCTTGGCAATCTCGTCTGCAATAGACTGGGGGGCCTGTTTATACGAGGAAAATTCCATCGTGAACTGGGCTTTGCCCTGGGTGGCGGATCTTAAAACCGTTGAAAAGCCGAACATGTCGGACAGCGGAACCTGGGATTCGATGACGGACATCACCCCTTCTTCCTGGGAACCCTGGATAATGCCCCGCCGTTGGTTAATCAGTCCCATGCAGGCACCCTGGAACTCATTGGGGGTTTCAATAACCACCTTCATAATCGGTTCCATGATAACAGGTTTTGCTTTGTTGTAAGCCTCCAGAAAACCGCCGCGTGCTGCTGACTGGAATGCCATTTCAGATGAATCAACGGCATGGTAGGCACCGTCTTCTAAGGTGACCTTGATGCCGGTGACCGGGAATTCAAGGCTTGGGCCCTTTACAAGGCAGCCTTCAAAACCTTTTTCACAGGCCGGAATATATTGTGTGGGGATGCGGCCGCCGGTGATCTTGTTTACAAATTCAAATTCTTCTTCAGTGGGTTCAATAAAACCTGCCACACGGCCAAACTGACCTGCACCACCGGTCTGTTTTTTATGGGTGTAATTGAAGGGTGCTTTTTTGGTAATGGTTTCCCTGTAAGCAACCCTGGGCTGGCCTGTGGCAACCTCGGCCTTGTATTCACGTTTCATACGTTCCACATAAACTTCTAAATGAAGTTCGCCCATACCCTGGATAATTGTGTCTCCGGTTTCATGATCCACATAGGTCTTGAATGTGGGGTCTTCCTTGGTGAATCTGTTTAAGGCCTTGGACATGTTGATTTGGGCTTTGTTGTCCTTGGGCGTGATGGACAAAGAAATAACCGGGTCCATAACATGCATGGCCATCATGGAGTAGTTGATATCCGGTGAAACAAAGGTGTCGCCCGACGCACAGTCAATGCCGAACATAGCACCGATATGACCGGCCGGAACGGCCTCCACGTCTTCCATCTGGTTGGAGTGCATGCGGATGAGTCGGCCGATTTTAACCTTTTTATGATCCCTGGCGTTGATCAGGGTGTCTCCCTTGTTAACACAGCCCTGGTAGACACGGATGTAGGTCAGCTGACCATATTGGCCGTCTTCCAGTTTAAAGGCCAGGGCCACGGTGGGTTTGTTAAAATCACTTTCTAAGATAACGGTTTCTTCGTTATTGTCCAGATCAATGGCCTCATTTTTAATATCCAGAGGGCAGGGCAGGTAATTGACAACAGCATTCAGCAGGGGTTGAACCCCTTTATTTTTGTACGCTGAACCCAGAAAAACAGGCGTCATTTCCCGGGCAATGGTGCCGATCCTGACTGCATGCATGATCATTTCTTCGGTGATTTCAGCTTCCTCAAGAACAGCGTCTGTCAGTTCTTCGGAGAATAGGGACACAGCGTCAAGCATCTCTTCCCTGGCTGCGGCGGCATCATCTTGCAGTTCTGCAGGGATTTCGGCCCCCACCATTTTTTCCCCGTTGTCACCTTCAAAATAATATGCTTTCATTTTCACAAGGTCGATAACGCCTTCGTGCTTATCTTCAAGACCTATGGGAAGTTGCAGCATCACTGAATTATGGCCGAGTTTATCCCGAAGCTGCTTGCAGACTTTAAGCGGGTTGGCGCCTGAACGGTCACATTTATTGACAAACGCAATACAAGGGACTTCGTAGCGTTTCATCTGCTGGTCAACGGTAATGGACTGGGACTGTACCCCGGATACCGAGCACAGGATAAGCACAACACCGTCCAGAACCCGCAAGGACCGTTCCACCTCCACGGTGAAATCCACATGGCCCGGTGTGTCAATAATATTAACGGCATGGTTGTCCCATTCACAGTGGGTGGCGGCAGAAGCAATGGTAATGCCCCTTTCCTTTTCCAGTTCCATAGAATCCATGACAGCCCCTGTGCCGTCCTTGCCCCTTACTTCGTTGATTTTATGGATTCGGTTGGTATAAAAAAGAATCCGTTCAGTAAGCGTGGTCTTACCGGAATCAATATGGGCACTGATTCCAATATTTCTAACCCGTTTAAGATCTCTGATCATTTTGTCTTGTCCTTAAAAATAAAAAAATCCTTTGAAACCAATAATAGGCAGCGCGACCATTGCCAAAGGCGCAGCCGTTATGTTTCATACTATAGTTTTATTATGATCTTGTTAAATTATCCTAAGAATATATAAAATATCAAATAAAATAGAAAAAGATAAAATACACTATTTTTCAGATAAAATCAAATAAAATTATGTTTTATTGTTGAATTTCAGGAAGACAGATTATAAGATTGACCGAAAATTTTATCCTTTATGGAAAGGATAAAGCCAATCAGCGTGTATTTTTAAAAACATAATGGGTCATATATATAAATGAAGGAATTTTGTCATTACCTCGAAAAGGGTGCTGATGTCCTTGGGTTGAGTCTGTCACCGGAGCAGGTGGGTCTGCTGGCTGCCCATGCCCGGGAATTGATACGCTGGAATGCCAAAATAAACCTAACCGCCATAACGGATATTCAGCTTGTGGCCTATAAACATTTTTTGGATGCCCTGGCTGCGGCCAGGTTCCTGGACCGGCCGTCACGGATAATGGATATGGGTTCAGGTGCAGGCTTTCCTGCCGTCCCCATGAAAGTCATCTGCCCGGACCTTGATGTCACCATGGTGGATGCGGTGAGAAAAAAGGTCAGCTTTCTAAACCATGTGGTACGTACCTTAAGGCTTAACAATATCAGCGCGCTGCATGCAAGGGTGGAAGATCTTGCCAAGGATTCCGGGCAGTTGCAAATGTATGATGCCGTCACGGCCAGGGGCTTTGCAGATCTTGGAAAACTTGCAGGGCTTGCCGGTCCCATGTTGGCACCTGGTGGCAAAATTTATGCCCTGAAAGGGGTGCATGCCTCAGAAGAAGTCACTTCTGAGCTTACGAAACAGTTTCATATTACACATAGATCTTATACCCTGCCTGTTGTGGAAGCCCAAAGGGTTGTGGTTATTCTTGAAGCCCGTCAGACTCATGCGTCAGCACTGTAAATTCAGCTAAATTCTTGACTTTTGCCTTTGCTGCCATTACAAAGAAAAGTTCGTTAATTAAGACTTCAAACCAGATCCGAAAGGCAAAAGGAATTTAGGAATAATGGATTATAAAAAAACACTGAACCTGCCTTCTACCAAATTTGCAATGAAGGCCAACCTGCCCCAGCGTGAACCAGAGATGATCAAAGCCTGGGAGCAGAAAAAAATTTATAAAAAACTGCGGGAACAATCCAAGGACAAGCCCCTTTTTATTCTCCATGACGGTCCTCCCTATGCCAACGGCCATCTTCACATGGGCCATGCCATTAACAAAATACTAAAGGATATTATTATCCGGTCCCGGCAGATGTGCGGTTTTAACGCACCTTATGTCCCGGGCTGGGACTGCCACGGCCTGCCCATTGAACATAATGTGGACAAAAAACTGGGTAGCAAGAAAAAGGACATGACGCCGGTAGAGGTGCGCCGGGAATGCCGGGCTTATGCGGCATCGTTTGTGGATATCCAGAGAGAAGAGTTTAAACGCTTTGGGGTTGCGGGGGAATGGGATGACCCCTATTTGACCATGAACTATCCCTATGAAGCACGCATCGCCAAAGAGTGTGGTGAATTCGGCCTGTCAGGAGATATGTTCCTGGGGAAAAAACCCATCTACTGGTGCTGCAATTGCCAGACCGCTCTGGCTGAAGCTGAAATTGAATACCACGATCATACCTCCCCATCCATTTATGTAAAATTTCCTTTAAAGGACAATGCCAAAGATCTTTTTGATGCAGGCGGGGAAACCGTATCCGTTGTGATCTGGACCACCACGCCATGGACCCTGCCGGCCAACCTGGGGGTCTGCCTGCATCCTGATTTTATTTATGCGGCGGTTAAAACACAAAATCAGGGTATCTTGATCATGGCCAAGGAGCTTGTGGAAAATGTCATGGGCGAATTTGGGATAGCAGATTATTCCATTATTGCCGAACTGTCTGCAAAGGACCTTGAAAATCGCAACTGCAACCATCCTTTTTATGACAGGGATTCTTTAATTATCCTGGGAGACCACGTTACTCTTGAGGCCGGAACCGGTTGTGTTCATACTGCTCCGGGCCACGGTGCCGACGACCATATTGCAGGCAAACGCTATGGTCTGGAATGCTATTCGCCTGTGGAGGACAACGGTACATTTTCCCAAGGAGTTGAACTGTTTGAAGGCCAGTTTATTTTTAAGGCCAATGCTGAAATCAATAAAACCCTGGAAGAAAAAGGCGCGTTGCTCAAGCAGGAAAACATGTCCCATTCCTATCCCCACTGCTGGCGTTGTAAAAAGCCTGTTATTTACCGGGCCACACCCCAGTGGTTTATCTCCATGGACAACCTGGGGCTGAGGCAAAAAGCCCTTGATGAAATTAACAATGTCCATTGGATTCCGTCCTGGGGCAGGGAGCGAATCTATTCCATGATTGAGCACCGGCCGGACTGGTGCCTGTCCCGCCAGCGCTCCTGGGGGGTTCCCATTCCCGTATTTCACTGCACCAAATGCAAGAAAGTATATGTGACCCGGGAGTCCGTGGACCGTATCCATGAACTTTTCACTGAATTTTCTTCGGACATCTGGTTTGAAAAGGATGCTGAGTATCTCATGCCTGATGGTGCGGTATGCGAAGACTGCGGTTCAACAACCTTTACCAAAGACCAGAATATCCTTGATGTGTGGTTTGACTCAGGTGTCAGCCATGCCGCCGTGTTAGAGGAAAGAGAGGGACTGCAGCGTCCGGCGGACATGTACCTTGAAGGCTCTGACCAGCATCGTGGCTGGTTTCACTCTTCGCTTTTGACCGCAGTGGGCAGAACCGGCCATGCCCCGTACAAAGCCGTACTCACCCACGGGTTTGTGGTGGATGAAAAGGGCCATAAAATGTCCAAATCCGTGGGCAATGTTGTGGCCCCGGACAAGGTGATCAAGCAGTACGGTGCCGACGTGTTACGGCTCTGGGCCGCTTCTGCGGACTACCGCGGGGATGTCAGTATTTCAGATAATATCATCAAGCAGCTTTCGGATGCCTACAGACGGATCAGGAACACCTGCCGGTTTCTTTTAGGTAATTTCACCGGGTTTGAACCGTCCCAGGCCAGACCCATTGAGAATATGGCAGAGCTGGACCGGTTTATTCTCCATCGCCTGCATCATGTGGTAAAACGGTGCCGGGCCGCTTATGATGCCTATGAATTTCATGTGATTTATCACACCCTTCATAATTTTTGCGTGGTGGATCTGTCTTCCTTTTATCTGGATATTATCAAGGACCGGGTTTACACTAGCCCTGAAAATTCAGATACCCGTAAGGATGCCCAGACCGTCATGTATATGATACTGGATGCCCTGGTCAAAATCATGGCACCGATCCTGCCCTTTACGGCCGAAGAGATTTATACCCACATGCCCCTGGGGGACACTAAAAAAGAGAGTGTTCACATGGAGGATATGGTTAGCCTTGATAATTTCCTTGAGGACAGGGATCTTGCCGCCAAGTGGGAAAATATCCGGGCATTGCGGGCAGAAGTAACCAAGGCACTGGAAGAGGCAAGAGCAACCAAGCTCATCGGCCATCCCTTGGATGCTTCTGTTGAAATCAAACTGCCCCAGGGCGATCTTGAAGCCCAGGTGGCATCCCTGGATGTTGAACTCAATGATATTTTTATCGTGTCAGAAGCCCGGGTGGTGGATACCCTTGACGGGGATATTTACCAAGGCAAGGAGATCGAGGGCCTGGCCATAAAGGTTGCCAAGGCGTCCGGTGAAAAATGTGAACGGTGCTGGCGGTTTGATGAGAAATTGGGAACTGATCCGGACCACCCCACTGCCTGTCCCCGTTGCACCCAGGCCCTTAAAACCATTCTGGGCTGATGGACGGTTTTTTAATACCCATGCGGCGGCTTGCCCTGGTGAGTATCTGTGTGCTTTTGCTGGACCAGATCACCAAATGGCTTATTGTAAGGCATTTGCCGCTGCATGCGCATATTACGGTGATTGATCATTTTTTTAATATCACCCATGTACTGAATCCCGGAGGGGCGTTCGGTTTTTTCGCCGAACAGTCCCCAGGGATCAGAAAATTTATTTTTTTATTTTTATCTTCCGGGGTTGCTCTGTTCGTACTCTGGCTTTACAAGAAAACGGCCCAATCCCACATCTTTTTGTCCTATGGTCTGGCCTTGATTTTTGGCGGTGCAATAGGGAATCTGATTGACCGGTTCCGGTTTGGAAAAGTTGTTGATTTTCTGGAGTTTTATGTCGGTGCCTTTCACTGGCCGGCATTTAATGTCGCAGATTCAGCCATTACCATTGGAATGGGCATATTAATTTACCACGTAGTATTCAACAAACTGCCTGAAATATAAAAGGAGTATTCATGCATCCGATTCTTCTTCAGATCGGCAGTCTGAAGCTTTATACCTATGGCCTTTTCGTGGCCTTAGGGTTTATCACCGCCATCTGGTTTACAAAACGAAATGCTAAATTTTATGGTGTTCCGGATCAGATCATATCCGATCTTTTTTTTACCGTTTTGATCAGTGCCCTTGCCGGCGCGCGTATCCTGTATGTACTTATTGATCTCGACGCATACAGGGACAACATTCTTGATATTTTTAAAATCTGGAACGGCGGCCTGGTCTTTTTTGGCGGGTTTATCGGCGGTTCCCTTGGGGCCATTATCTTCTTGCGCATCAAAAAAATGGATATCTGGAAAACCGCTGATGTTATATCGCCCGGCCTTGCTTTGGGGCACTCCGTGGGGCGTTTCGGCTGTCTTTTTGCCGGATGCTGTTACGGCAAATCCTGTACGTTGCCCATTGCCATTACCTTTACAAATCCGGACAGTTTGGCCCCACTTAATATCCCTTTGCACCCCACCCAGGTGTATATGATTGCATCCAACTTTGTTCTTTTTTTAATTCTTTTGGCCATTCAGCGGCGCAAACGCTTCAACGGCATGGTTTTTTTAAGCTACATCATGCTCTATTCCCTGTTCAGGTCAATCATTGAGTTTTTCAGGGGAGATTTCAGGGGGAACTTCTTTTTTGATTTTTTGTCTCTGTCCCAGGGCATTGGATTGCTGGTCTCCTGCATTGCCTTGATATTCATGGTCATCAAACTGAGAGCAAGGCATGACCGCCACTAAAAATCTGGTTACATACAAGGCCCTTGCAGGTGCTCTTGATAGGCTGTCAAAGGAGGATAATCTTAAAACCGTTTTAATCTGCGGGGAATCCTTTCTGGTGCGTAAGGCTTTGGATACCCTTGTCCCAATACTGCTTAAAGGGGAATCCAAACAGTTCGGCCTTGATGTTCTGGACGGGAAGACCACACCCGTGGGCGAGATTTCCGAACAGGCCGGTACGTTTTCGTTTCTTGGAACCAGAAAAGTCATTGCCGTAAAAGATGCACCGCTTTTTTTGCTGAAAGCGCCCGCCGGTGAGATCAGCTACAGTGAAAAGGATCTGCAGATTCTGATCCGCCTTGTTGAAGAGGGTATCCCTGATAATCATGTGCTTGTATTTACCACGGGTACGCCGGACCGTAGAAAAAAAATATACAAGCTTATTCTTGAATACGGACTGGTGGTGGACTGCAGTGTTGCCACGGGCGCCAGAAAGGCGGACCTTGAAGAACAGCAGGCCGTGCTTAGGGATATCAGCCGGCAGATGCTGTTAAAGGCAGGAAAGCAGATGCCTCCGGATGCCTTTGCCGCACTTGTGGATCAGACAGGATTTAATCCCGAGTTATTTGCAAATGCAATTGAAAAACTTCTGGCATATACCGGGGGCAGAGACCGCATATCAGTGGCGGATATTGGGGCTGTGGTGCACAAAGATAAAAAGGACCCCATATTTGCCTTGACCAATGCCGTGATGGAACGGGATGTGTCTAAATCGCTGACGCTTTTAGCAGGTTTGTTGTCCGATGGGTTTCATCCTTTACAGATTTTAAAAACCCTTGAAAATCAGGTCAGAAAGCTTTTAGCCGTCAAGTGCTTCACAACGGGTCTGAATACTGGCCGGTCAGGGGGGCCTGCTTTGAAACATATGCAGTTCAATGCATTCAAGCAAATGCTTTTGCCTGCAATTATTGACTGGGATGCAAACACCCTTAAAGCGGATGAAGAAAACATCAGCCTTTTAAGGGCCGGGGACGATGAAAATAAAAAAAAATCTGCAAAATTACCGGCCAATGACCTTTTGCTGGCCCCAAATCCTAAAAATGCCTATCCTATATTCCAGAATTTTTTAAAATCGGAAAATTTTGCCCTGGAGGAATTGACACACGCGCTGTCTGCCCTTGCTGAACTTGATTATCGTATTAAATCATCCGGGGTTGACGCCGCCACAGGACTTGAAAATTTTATTATGGCCCTGTGCCGAAGACCTGGTTAATCTTACTGGAAAATAAATTCAATCAAGTAAAAGTAAACGGTTAGATCATGCTTTTTCCTTGCACCTGATCCCCCAAATAGCGTATTCTTCTTTATCAAATATTTTAAGCTGGAATGTAACATATTGTAACACGCGTAATAGTTCTTAATCCCCATACCAACCTTATTTCCCGCATTTAATTATCCGGTGCCGTTGCCGGATATTAAGACATATATCATGGCATTGTGCCGAAAGAGAGGACTGCTTTGAAAAGGCGTAAAACAAAAATTGTCGCTACCATATCCAACCTGAATTGTTCGGTTCAATTCATTGAAACGCTTTATAAGGCGGGAATGAACGTGGTCCGCTTGAATACGGCCCATATGAGCCATGATGATGCCATGCAGGTTATTGAAAATACCCGCAAGGTATCGGACAAGATCGGTATCCTTATAGATACCAAAGGCCCTGAGATCAGAACCTGTGATGCTAAAGCCCCCCTGTCGGTGGCCTCCGGGGATTCTATCCGCATTAAAGGAGCGGCCGGCGGGATTTCCAAAGATGATGTGATCTGCGTATCCTACCCACAATTTGCCGATGATGTGCCGGTCGGATCTTCCATTCTCATTGATGACGGATGTATTGCCCTGAAAGTAACGGGCAATGCAGACGGTTATCTCAACTGTCTCGTGGAAAATGACGGGGTGATTTACCCCAGAAAAAGCATCAATATTCCATCGGTTCATGTTAAATTACCGGCCTTAAGCGAAAAGGACAGGGGCTTTATTGCTTTTGCTGCAGACCAGGATATTGATTTTATTGCCCACTCCTTTGTTCGCAACAAGGAAGATGTCCTGGCGGTTCAAAATATCCTTGACGAGAAAAAATCTTCAATCAAAATCATTGCTAAGATTGAAAATGCCCAGGGGGTTAATAATCTTCGGGAAATTTTGGAAAATGCCTATGGGGTGATGGTGGCCAGGGGTGATCTGGCCGTTGAAATCCCAACTGAAAGAATCCCGTTGATTCAAAAAGATATTGTCCAAACCTGCATTGAACTTAGACGTCCTGTGATTGTGGCCACCCAGATGCTGCATTCCATGATTCAATCACCACGGCCCACAAGGGCTGAAGTGTCTGATGTGGCCAATGCCTGCCTGGATCATACTGACGCGCTGATGCTTTCAGGTGAGACGGCCAATGGCAAATATCCCGAGCAAGCGGTACAGACCATGGCCAGGATTGCCCAGGAGGTGGAGTTGAAAAGAAGCTCGTTCATTGATATTCCCTATTCAAGCCACGGCAATCTGACAGACTATCTTGCCAAGGCCGCGGTGAAGTCTTCCCTGCGTTTGAACACCAGGGGGATTGTGGCAGACTCACTTTCCGGAAAAACCATTCTGGCCCTGGCCGCCTATCGGGGGGACAGCCCGATTTTCGCCCAGGTTTACGATAAGAAAGTGGTGCGCATGCTCTCTTTGTCCTTTGGCGTATTCCCCGAGTACATATCCCTCGGGGCAGGTCCAAGGGACTCGCTGACAGGTTCCATCTGCCGTTTGATTGCAGACCAAAATTTTAAAGATGACGACCTCATTATTGTGCTTTCCGGCAGTTTCGGACCTGAACGAGGGGCATCCTATATTGAAATCGGCAATGCAGAAAATTTCAGTACCCAATGCGCGTTGGGGCAGCAATAATCGTATTGCTCCGGGAAACGGCATACAAAACGAATAGTGGAAGGGGGTTCACGAAACTACCTGCCTAGGGAGCCCATCTACCCGAAACACACCCGGCTGAGATTCGCCTCAAGCATTGTGGTTGGGCAGGATAGGGTTGAGGAAGTTCAAACGCCTGTGGGAAGCATAACAAGCCTTTGAATGAACTGTTTACATAAATCCATACTGTGGGGATGATGGTAGATGCGGCCCTCATGATCCATTCCCCTGGGAATCGCGTCTGTTAGAAACATTCGGAGTAACAGGGTGCCGGCCTCATATCTATCCATCTCCCCATGGCAGTTGTTTTCAATATCTAAAATTTTGCCGGCACTCAACACCTTTGGCATAACACCCTCTTTATCCACATAGAATTTAAGAAAATTTAAAATTCTTGCCAGGCGTAATAGTGTCACGGCTTCAAGCCTGGACGTCGTATCTGCAATCGGAAAAGCAGTCGAACGTATTAAGGTAAAATCCCGGGGCAGCAATAGTTGTTTTTCACACAGGGCATAATCCGCACTGCCCGGGGCCGGATAGTAGATGGACAGCCCGGCAATGGTTCTTCTGGCCGCAAGGGCCAAAAGATCATTCAAGGTGGTGGCCGCAGTCTGGCCCGGCGCGCCCCCAAGAAGATAAGAGACACAATCCATATCCAAATCCTTGGCCATCTCCAGCACCCTGTCATGGGCCTCTCTGACATCCGGGCGTTTAAAAATTTTTAACTGGGTTGCACTGAAGGAGCCCACGGACAGGTTCAGGGTTTTGAACCCGGATGCTTTCATAGCTGTCAGGATCTTCATATCAAGGGACGGGGGGAAAAGTCCGTTCATGGCCCGCAGTTCAACATCCTGTCCCTTGAATATCTGTTGGATGCCGGCTAAAAGTTCCAGGATCCATGATTTTTTAAGGGTTAGGTTTTCATCCTCAAAATCAATAAACCCAACCTGTTTAGACTCTGCCTGCAATTTAATCTCATCAATAACATCTTTGACCGGCCGCATCCTGAACCCGGCGTGATTGCTTG
Organism: Desulfobacter curvatus DSM 3379; assembly: GCF_000373985.1. Taxonomy (GTDB): domain Bacteria; phylum Desulfobacterota; class Desulfobacteria; order Desulfobacterales; family Desulfobacteraceae; genus Desulfobacter; species Desulfobacter curvatus. The sequence goes on along the minus strand of NZ_KB893068.1, from coordinate 44,478 downwards.
ACCCGGATACCGCACAATAAGAACATAGAAAAGGGCAGCCTCTGGATGCCACAACGGTAATAGCCGCTTTTTTATTGCGCCGGTAAAAGTGCCAATTGATTTTATCCAACGCATTTTGGTCAAGGCCATGGGGCGACTCAGCCCAGGCAGGGGGATTTAGCGTGATGTCATTGCCGTGTCTAAAACCGATGCCGTTGATTTTCTTTAATTCAGCCGCCTTGGGTGCGGTGTGTGGCGGCTGCTTTTTGATCAGTTCGGCAAGCTGCACCATGGGCACCTCGCCTTCTCCTTGGATCACAAAATCGATTTCTCGGTATTCAAGGCAGTTTTTAGGGAATTGGGTGGCATGATGGCCACCCAAAACTATAAATGCGTGGGGCCAGAATTTTTTCACTGCCCTTGCCGTGTCCAGGGCCTGCTCCCAATAGGGGGTGAATAAGGCGGATATGCCCACTAAAAAAGGTTTTTCCCGTCTAACCAGATTACCAATATGCTCAAAACTGTAGCCGAAATGTCTGTAATGGTGGAACAGAGAAAACATGGAGATATCGGTTCTACCGTAATGGGGCACCAGGTGATCAAAACCTTGTGGGTACTCAATGATCTTAGATTTATCAACGGCAAGGGCATCAATGATGGTAGATGAAAATCCGGCACGCTCCAGCTGTGTGGCAATACAGGCTAACCCGTAGGGAATGGTCCGCTTTTTTGTCAGATAAAATTCCTGGATAGGCGGGGCAATTAAGACAACATCTGACACGGATCGTTACCTACTTTATTTTAGGGAACAAGGCAATGGGTACCAGGCAGACCAATGGGATAAATGCAGTGCACTTCAGAACGATGGTCAGTCCATAAACGTCTGCAAGCCATCCGATTCCCGGAGCAATGACTCCGCCAAGCCCATAGGCCAGTCCCATCATAAGGCTGGCTGCCATGGCCCTGGAACCGGGGGCAAGCTTCTGGGCCATAACCACGCCTAAAGGCATGGGGGCCAGCACGAAAAAACCGGAAAGAAAAGAGCCTGCGTAGGCGCCCAAGCCCGGCATGTATAAAAACATTAAAAGGGTGGGCGGCATGAGCAAGTATGACAGAAAGAAAACAGGCGTGAACCCGAATCGGTCTGCACAATAGCCTGCCGTCAGTCCGGACAGGGTCCCGGCAATGGTGAAAAGCGCGATGATTACGCCAACAGAGGGCAGGGGATGGCCGTGAAGGGTCAGGTAAATGGGCATGAAGGTTAAAAAGGTCTGGCCCACAACGGCTCGCAGCACCATGACCAGCCAGATTAAAAACACCGTTTTATACACCTTGCCAAAGGTGTGCTTCAAACTGTTGATAAATCCCAATCCCGCCATATTCTCGGATACGGGTTTGGGCATATATTTCAGGCAGAACATAAAGGATATAAGACCCAAAATCATGGTCCAGGGCATGGCAGACAGCCCAAACCGGCTCACATACCAGGTGATGAATACAGGCCCCAGAGCAAACGCCAACGTGCCGCCGGTATTGAAAATAGACTGTGCAAAGCCTGCCCGGTTTCCGGCATACACATTCACCATGCCCGAAGTGGATGGATGAAACATGGAAGAACCCAAAGAACCCAGACACAGCGTGGTGAGCAAAATCCAGTAATTGGGTGCAATGCCGGAAAATGGAATGGCAAAAAAAACCAAGAATAATCCGGTGAGAACAAACCACCGGGTTTCGTACCTGTCGGCCATATACCCCACCACCGGCTGCACCACAAAGGATAAGAAGCGTACGGTGCCGGTAATCAGGCCCACCTGGGTCAGTGTAAGACTCAGCTTGGCCTGAAATGCGGGAAGCAAAGGAGTGAAAAAAGCGGAGTAAAAATCCCCTGTAAAATGAACCAGGCTTAAGACCAGGACAATTTGATAATCAATCATCTTCCCCTCGGGCAAGGGGCCCGGGGCATGGGGGATGCTCATAATGGGGATGTCCTAATTCTTTAAACTGTGGATCGGTGCCGGAATATGACCGCCGTATTCCACAAAAATATCTTCAAGATCAAGGTGGGGCACATCCATAATACTGGCTTTGCCAAGAAGTCCGCCGAAATTGACACTGTCCCCCGCTTTTTTACCGGGCACAGGGATAATGCGCGTAGCCGTGGTTTTGGCATTGATCATGCCGATTGCCATCTCATCTGCAATGATGCCTGCTAAAACCTGCTCTGTAATGTCTCCGGGCACCGCCACCATATCCAGCCCCACGGAACATACACAGGTCATGGCTTCCAGTTTTTCCACGGAGAGAAACCCTTTCTGTGCAGCTTCGGCAATATTGAGGTCTTCGCTGACAGGAATAAAGGCACCGGACAGGCCGCCCACATGGGATGAGGCAAAGGCCCCGCCTTTTTTTACCGCATCATTGAGCATGGCCAAAGCTGCGGTGGAGCCGGGCACACCAATATAGGAAAGCCCTAAGGCCTGGAAAATTTCGCCCACACTATCCCCCACCGTGGGGGTTGGGGCAAGGGAAAGATCCACCACGCCAAATTGGATATTAAGGATGTCTGCCACCTCCCTGCCAATGAGCTCTCCCACCCGGGTGACCTTGCAGGCGGTGCGTTTGATGATTTCGGCTATGCGGCCAAGGCGCAACCGCTGCTGGGACAGGTTTCTTTCAATGGCGCGTTTGACCACGCCGGGCCCGGACACCCCGACATTGATCACGGCATCTGCCTGGCCCACCCCAAGATAAGCGCCCGCCATAAACGGCATGTCCTGGGGAATATTTGAAAATACACACAGCTTGGCACAGGCCAGCCCGTCTTCGTCAGCCGTGAGGGCGGCAGCTTTTTTAATGGCCCTGGACATGGCCAGCACGGCATCCATATTAATGCCGGCCTTGGTGGTAGCCACATTTACCGATGCGCAGATCCGCTGGGTTTCGGCCAATGCCTGGGGGATCGCTTCAATCAACGCCTGGTCTCCGTTGGCAATGCCTTTTTCCACCAGAGCTGAAAACCCACCGATGAAATCAATATTCACGGTTTTGGCAATGTCATTGAGTTCATGGGCAATCTCCACCATCTGCTCAGATGAGAAAGATGCACCCACCAGGGCAATGGGAGAGATGGAGATACGCTTGTTGACCACCTTAATGCCGTATTTTTCACCCACCTGGTCACAGGTTTCCACAAGCTTGGCTGCGTGGCCGATGATTTTTTTGCGTATATTTTTTTTGAATACATTCAGGTCATGGGAAATACAGTCAAACAGGTTGATTCCTAATGTAACTGCCCGCACATCAAGATTTTCATTTCTTACCATCTCTATGGTCGAGATAATTTCCTGATCTTCGAACACCGTAAAATTTCCTTTTTTTTTATAAGAAAGTTCCAATAAGTTGTTGAATTACTTTCTTGCTTTGTTGTGGGCCGAAGCCTGGGTTGTAGATAGACCAAAGACGGCCCATGGCCGTTATGAGAAAGTCTGTGTAACTAATACAGATCTTTCAACATTCGTTGTGGGCTATACCTGGCAGTTGATATGTCAGGTCAGCCCATGGCTGTTATATTTTGTTGGTCACGTCAAAAATATTTTTGTGCTGGATACGGATGTCCAGGTCCAGCTCCTTTGCTTTTTCCTTAAGGGCGGCAAACAGGGCAGGGGCATCAATCTCTTTTGTCACCGGGACTTGGTAGGACATGACATTCTCATTGGGATTGGAACCGCCCATGAACACGGCTTTCAGATTAACGATATTGGCGCCGAAACTTGAAATAACACTGGATAATTGTGCCACAAGACCTTTCTGGTCAGGGCCGGAGGTGGTGATCAGAAAGATCTCTTTCTCCTCTACAGGGGCCTGGGTGTCCCCTTCAAGGGATCTGACATGGATGGTCAGTCCCTGGTCTTTCTCTCTTAAGGTCAGATCCTGCCTGATGGTTTCAGCGGATACGCCTTCGGGGGCCTGGACAACAAAGAAACCGGCAAACTGGTTTTGCAGGATCATCTGGTTGACGTTTTCAAGATTACACCCCAGATCACACAGATCCGAGGTGACACTTGCAATGATGCCCGGCCGGTCTTGGGCCAGGACGGAGATTATCATTTTGTTCATTTCTTGCCTTTGTCGGAAAGCTTGCGAAGCCCGTCTATGGTCGTTTTATAGTCAGGGGTGTTAAAAATGGCGGAACCTGCCACAAAACAACGGGCTCCGGCCCTTGTAACGGCTTCCATGGTATCGTTGTTTACGCCGCCGTCCACCTGGATAACGGCATTGGAACCTGCATCAGACAGCATTTTGGACAGCGCGGTAATTTTATTTAAACTGGAGTTAATAAATTTTTGGCCGCCAAAACCGGGATTGACGCTCATGATCAGAACAAAATCCAGCATATCAATGATATATTCAATGACCGACAACGGCGTGGCCGGATTCAAGGCAACACCGGCCTTTACACCCAGGCTTTTTATCAGTTGCAGACTTCGGTGCAGATGGGGGCATGCTTCGGCATGGACGCTGATGTAGTCGGCCCCGGCTTTGGCAAAATCCGGAATCCTGGCATCCGGGGTTTCAATCATCAGGTGGACGTCCAGCACCAGATCTGTGGCGCGTTTGCACGCCTCTACAACAATGGGGCCGTATGAAATGTTAGGTACAAACTGTCCATCCATGACATCAATGTGAATCCAGTCTGCACCGGCTTTTTCTACTGCTTTGACCTCTTCTCCCAAACGGGTGAAATCCGCAGACAGAATGGAGGGGGCGATCAGTGTCATAATTATCTCCTATTTTTATTTCGTCGCATCCTGGCCATGAAAAAGCCGTCCATGTCAAGATGATCAGGAAAGGTTGTTTTACTATATGTTTTAATCCCGGATTCGCAGAAAAACGGCAAATGCCTCTCAAACCCTGAAGGGTCCGGGGTAAAATCTTTTCTTTTTTCTAAAAATCGTTCAACCACCTGGGTTGTCTCTTCGGGTTCGCAGGAACAGACTGTATATACCAGCACGCCTCCGGGTGCCACCAAATTGGCGGACCCGTTAAGGATTTTTTTCTGCAGGGCGGCCATGCGCATAATGTCGTTTGCTTTTCTTTTCCACCGGCTGTCCGGGTTTCTGGCAAGGACACCTAAGCCTGTGCATGGCGCATCCACAAGCACCCGGTCAAAATAGGATGAAAAATCATTGAACCCGGCCCGGGCCATATCCACATGGGTGGTGCGGATGATATTAATGTTCAGACGTCCGGCTTCGTTGTCCAAGCGATCTGCTTTGCTTTCGCCGGTATCATTGGCGGTAATCTGACCTTTGTTTTCCATTTCAAGGGCCATGTGGCAGGTTTTGGTACCAAGGCCTGCACAGGCATCCAGAATAGTTTCCCCGGGCTTGGGGCCTAAAAGCTGTACGGCAAGCTGGGCCGCTTCATCCTGAATCTGGAACATGCCTTCATTGAACCCGGGCAGATCAGGTATGGCAACACCGGATGTCCGGATCTGGAGGCCCAACGGACTGAACCGTGTTGCTTGGTTGTTAATTCCTTCCCGTTCAAACTTTTCAATCAACTGTTCCCGGCTGATTTTGCGTGGATTGATCCTGAGAGTCAGTGGGGGCAAATCCATCAAAGCGCCGGCAAGTGCCAACGTCTTTTCTTTTCCATATCTTGCTGCCCAGCGTTTGCCAAGCCATGATGGTATGGAAAAGGCCGCCGTAAGATGCCCGGCTAAATTTTTATGGGAACAGGGCAGGGCAATATCTTTGTGTGACCTGGATATATTGCGTAACACCGCATTAATAAAGCCCGATGCCTTTTTGCCGCAAATCGGTTTTGCAAGTTCAATACTGGTATTGATGGCTGCAAAATCCGGGACTCGATCCAGAAAAACAATCTGGAACACACCGATTCGCAGAATGGTCTTAACCTTGGCATCAATGCGGTCAAAGGCAAGTTTGGAGCAGTGGCAAATTAATTGATCAATGCGGCCTCTATGCCTAAACACCCCGAACACAATGGCATGGCAAAGCCCTTTATCCTTTTGACTCAAGTGTTCAAGTTGTTGCGCCGCATTTTCAATGGCACGGTCAAGGGGCAGGGTCGGCTTTTGCCCTGCTTCAATCAGGGTAAAAGCGATATAACGTGGGTCAGCGTCCTTATTCATTGAAAACAGGCCGGCAGATCAATTTTATTTCCACAAAGAAATGCTGCGACATCAAGACGTTTTCCTGAGCTTCCCATCAGTTCAAGCACCTGGACGACACCATCATTGGCAGCCACAAACAGTCCTTGGTCATTGCAGCTTAAAACGGTACCCGGCAGGGTGTGAGTCTGCGTGGGTGTAGATGAAACAACTGCTTTAAAGATTTTAAGGCGTTTTCCGCAAAGTTCCGTAAAGGCGCCGGGCCAGGGTGTCATGGCATTGATGTGGGCGCAGATAGCCTTGGCGCTCTTGTCCCAGTTAATGCGGCCGTCCGACTTTTTGAGCATGGATACATAGGTGGCGTTTGAATGATCCTGGGGAACGGGGGTAATTTTGCTTTGTTCAATGCCGTGGATGGTTTTAATGATAAGGTCGGCACCCATCTGCGATAATCTGTCATGCAGTGTTGACGCGGTATCTTCAGAATACACAGGTGTTGTTTCCATCAGCAGAATATCCCCTGCATCCATTTTTTCAGCCATGACCATGGTGGTCACACCGGTCTGTTCATCCATATTTAAAACAGCCGCCTGGATGGGGGCTGCCCCCCGGTATTTGGGCAAGAGCGAGGCGTGGATATTTATGGGATAGGTTTTGGGAATATCCAGCACCTGCCGTGAAAGGATCTGTCCAAAGGCAACCACGACAAAATAGTCCGGTTCAAGACCGGAAAGGCGCTCTATGCCTTCCGGGGTGTTTATTTTTTCGGGCTGATACACGTCAATACCAAGGTTTAGAGCGGCTTGCTTGACTGCGGAAGGGCTAAGCTTTTTTCCGCGGCCTTTGGGCCGGTCTGGCTGGGTCACTGCCAGTAAAACGTCAAACCCCGGCTCTTTTGCCAGGGTCTTTAACGCCGGGACTGAAAATTCCGGGGTCCCCATGAAAACGATACGGGTATTTTTCATTTTTTATTTTTCAATTGTTTTAACCGTTTTTTCGTATACATGGCCCGTTTCAATGCAGAAATTCTGTCAATAAACAGGATACCGTCAAGGTGATCTATTTCATGCTGCATGATAACGGACATAAGTTCGTGGGCATCAAATTCGATGGTTTCGCCGTCAATAGTCATGGCCCGTACGGTAACACTTGCATGCCGCCTGACATCGGCCCTGTAGTCGACAACACTTAAGCATCCTTCTTTTTCGGAAGTGAAAGTCTCTTTGGATTTGGAGAGGATTTCAGGATTAATCAGTGCGGTAAATGTTTTGTCCTCAGCGTCTTTTTGTTCCTCTCCTGCATGGGGATCATACACAATAACCCGGCGATTGATCCCGACCTGGGGGGCGGCCAGGCCGACGCCCGCGTCATGGAACATGGTCTCGCCCATATCCTCAATCAACGTTTTCAACTCGTCATCAATGGTTTCCACAGGTACTGAAACCTTTTTTAGGGAGGGTTCGGGAAATGTGACAATATCAAGAATAGCCATTTATTTTAAAATTTCCTTTGCCGTTTCAATGTCCTTTCTGATCTGGTCGGACAGCTGCGCAATATTTGCAAATTTAATTTCATCCCGGAGTCTTTCCACCATATTAACGCGTATCCGGGAGTCGTATATGTCTTCTTTAAAATCAAGGATATGAACTTCAATGGTGAACATCTCATCCCCAAAGGTCGGGGAAAAACCAATATTGGCCACACCCTTGAAGTTGCCGTGAATGGTTTCAACTGTTACCGCATAAACCCCGAACTTGGGGCACAGTTCATCATGAAGTTTTATATTGGCCGTGGGAAATCCAAGCTGACTTCCGCCGCGCTTGCGTCCCTTTATAACCTTTCCCCGGATTTGGTAAAAGCGCCCAAGATAGTGCTTTGCCCGGTCCACATGTCCGTCCATGACAAGTTTTCTGATTTTTGTGCTGGAAATGCGCTCCGTGTTGGTTTCGGGACCCTTTATCCAATCAGATACAATGGTCTCATACCCAAGTTCACCCCCCATGGTTTTAAGTAGCTCAATATTGCCGCCCCTGTTTTTGCCAAAGGTATAATCAGGACCGATAACGATGGTTTTCACACCGATCTTTTTTACAAGAATATCTTCAATGAATTCCTGGGCTGATATCTGTGCAAAGGCTTTATCAAAGGGCAGGCAAAGCAGTACATCTATGCCCGAGGATTCTATCAATTCTATTTTCTGGTCCCGCCGGGTGATCAGAGGGGGACTGGAAAGGCCCAATGCTCGAAGCGGATGCGGTTCAAATGTCATGGCTATGCAGGTGCCGCCGACCTGCCCCCCCCGTTCAATCACTTGGCTCAACAGGGCCTGGTGACCTTTGTGCACACCGTCAAAATTACCAATGGTAACAACAGCGTTATTGAAAGGGGCCTTAATCTGATTTAAATCTTCAATTAATTCCATGTCGTCCTTTAAAATTTAAACAAAATGCTATTGACAAACCAAACAAACACATATATATATCCCAACCATCGCTTTTACGCAATCCCTAAATGGGTTGCCAACAAAGCGATCCTGAGTGTGCCGAAGTGGCGGAATTGGTAGACGCACTAGTTTCAGGGACTAGCGAGCGTACGCTTGTGGGAGTTCGAATCTCCCCTTCGGCACCATCTCAAACAAGAACTGGAAGTAAAACCTTCTCGGTTTCTTTTTAGTTTCAGTTTCCTCTTTTTTCCAATGTTAAACAAACTTGATGCCCCCAAAAGTTCAAACTATAGTCTGAGATATTGTTCATCTATTAGGACTAAAATCGGTATGAGAGGGTTATACCGATGGTCAAGGGCTCTCCATCCTCAGTCATACCCCGGTCAACGTTTTCAAAAATGCAGTAATGCCGGTCAAAAAGATTTTTTGCCCATACATAGCCGTCCCAGTGGGCGCCTTCCAGGCCCAGCTTGAGGTTGACCAGTTCATATCCGGGTTCTTTAACGGTATTGGAATCGTCAAAATACCGGCGGCCGGTTCCGGCCAGTTCCGCACGGCAGAAGCCGTTCCAGTCCCTCCACAAGGGACGCCTGTACTGAAATCCTAAAGTATAGGTATAGTCCGGGACCCCGAATGTGGTCTTGCCTTCAAAGTCTTCGCCCGTGACAGGGTCGGTATACTTATCATACTCGGCCTGCAGCCAGGTGAATGATGCAAATAGTTCCAAGTCCTTTAAAATGAACCAGCCCGCCTCAACCTCCATGCCAAGTCGGTGGGATTCGCCTGCATTTTCAAGATATGACTGGTTGTATTCATCGAAGCGGGTGATCTGCTCATCCTGAATATCCGTATAGAATCCGCAGATGTTGACCGTAAGCCGGTTTTGAAAAAAACCGGACTTAATACCGGCTTCATATACCCAGCTGTACTCTTCATCATAGGGGGCACCACCCACATTGGGATCGTTGAACCCGCCGCTGCGGTGGGCTCTTGAAACAGTGGTGTAGAGCATTTGATCATCCATGAAATGCCACCCAACACTTAATTTGGGCAGCAATGCCGTGAACCGGCTCTCCTGGTAGGGTTGTTGCGTGGCGGTTTTGGCCCCGCCCTCTGGGGTGTAAAAAACAGTGGCATCCATTTGCGCATCCTCCACCTCATATCTAAGCCCTGTGGTGATATCCAACGTATTGAATACAGGCCAGGTGATCTGGCCGAACAGGGCCTCCCCGAAGTTGGTCCCCTTGCTTTGTGTCATCCTGGTACCGGTTCCCGGGGCAAAGGGGTTGCTGGGACTGTTTGCCATGGCGGACTGATAGTAGTTGGTTCGTTCTTTGTCCGAGTTGATGTAAAAATAATAGATACCGGCAAGCCATTGGGGGCCGGTTTTATTTCCCGGAGATGCAATGCGAAGTTCCTGGGAAAAGGTGCGCTCCTGTAAAACATATTTCATCCGCGCAGCATCCAAAGGGCTGAAATCAGAATCAATGAAATCCTCATTGTTAAAGTCCCGATACCCTGTAATGGATGTGACCTTGCCTAATTTTGTATCAACAGAGGTATTCAGCGTTGCTCCCCAGAAGTCGTTTTCAGATGTGCCGTCAAAATCGTGGGAATAGTGATATGGGCTGTCCGCTTCCAGTTTCCCCGCAGTGACAAATGAATTTCGCTGGGTTCTGCGGAACGGGAACGCTCCGTCTTCATGGTGCTGGCCATCCAGACTCAAGGTAATATCCCATTTCGGGGCAGGCAGATACCGAAGTTTTATTCTCCCGGCCTGCCCGTCTTTATGCCGTCCGTCTTCGCCGACACCTTCAACATCGTTTTCCATGTATCCGTCACTTGACGAAATCAGACCCGAGATTCCGAAAAAAAGTTTGTCCTTGAGAATAGGTGCCTGGACATGACCTTGAATTTGCTTTTCATTGTAGCTTGCGTATGTCCCTGAAATTTGGGCACGGGTTTCATTGTCCGGTGTCCTTGTGTGTATATTGATTACGCCTGCCATGGTGTTGCGGCCGTATAAGGTCCCTTGGGGACCGCGCAGGACCTCTACCCGTTCCACATCAAAGAGGGGAAAGTCAAACAGATAGGATTTGGAATAATTCACGCCGTCAACATACAAGCCGGTTGACGGTTCACTGTTGTTCAGGGTTTTGATACCGCGGATATAGGTCTGGGAATGCCAGCGGCTGCCGAAATTATAAAATTCAAAGTTGGGAACATATGTGGAAAGGCCGGCCATATCAGTGATACCGGCATCGGAAATATTCAGTTCATCCAGTACCGTGATACTATCCGGTATATCCTGTACATTTTCTTCGCGCTTCTGGGCGGTGACAATCACCGCTTCTGCCTGATACGGCGTTTCGAGCGATTCTTGGGCCTGCAGATCCCGGCCGGAACAAATAAAAATGGTTGAAATCATGGTCAGCCACACCCATTTACCTGTCCAGGACGCAATGGTCGTGTAAAATTTTTTTATCAACTGTCTTTTCTCCCCAATTAATTGTTTTTTGTTTTTTGAACCACATAGGCTTTGTATTGCGCCGTACGGTGGCCGATGGCCGAGGCTTCAAAGGTAAGATCGAAAATCCGGACAAAGCCGTATAACTCAAGCAGCGTGTTTATACGTTGTCCGGAATAAGAAAAAATGGTGACTTTTTCCCCGGGGGAATGCCGGGCATCCACCTGAATTTCCCGGGGTTCGCCTTTTCGGCAATCCGGTACCACAAAGGCAAATATGCCACCGGGCTTGAGAATTCTGCCAAGTTCCTGAAAAATCGGAGCCAAGTCTTTAAAAAGATGGGTGACCCCGGTGCAGACGGCATGATCCATGGAATCTGCCCCAAAAGGGTAGGGGGTTATGGAAAGATCATGTTCTTTCAAGTCTTTGGCCATCTGTTTTGACCGGCAGCGGGCAAGCATTTTCGGGGAAAAATCAATCCCGTAAATTTCCAGGCCCGCCTTGTAAAACAATTGCGAAGACAATCCGGTGCCGATCCCGATATCCAGTAAAAGGTCGCCGGGTTCGACAAACCGGTAGGCCATGCCGAAAATGATTGCAGGATCCAGCCAGGTTACTTTTTCAGCGTTTTTGTCATAGTTGGTAACATGGTCGCTGTTAAATACGTTTCTTACAGTTGTCATTTGAGATTTCCTTTGTTCGAATGGGTACACATGATGTCCAGCAATCTGCCAACACTGGTGTGATTCTTTTGGGCCAGGTCCGACAGGGGCTGGTCCGGGGTGTCAAGAATAATGCTGTTTTGGCTCAATTGTGCACAGGACTGCCGGGGATCCCAGCCCATGTACCGGGCAATATGAAGCGCTGGAAATCCGGCGGCTGCCCCATACGGCGGGGAGCCATACTTTTGTATGGATGCAATTCTGAGCGACCTGGCAAGATTCAAGAACTGTCCCATGGGCGGGAGTTCATAATATCCTCCAATGCAGACATAGAGGGTCAGGATCAAAGATACGGCAATTGCCGGTAACCCTTTTTTTTGTTTTCTCACATAGGCCACAAGCAGTCTGAAGTTGAGCCATACATGGATAATCATGGCCAGGCAGAACAGAAGACCTGAATTCAGATGGAGTGCGCCCCAGTGATGCCGGGAAAGATGCCAGAACGACCAGCGGCAAAAATGGCCGACATGACCGGCCGGGCCAAAATAGAGCACTATGCTGGTCACCAGCATGACCAGTCCGGAAAGGGCCAGGGTTAAAGAGGTGGCTTTTTTTAACATGCACACCAGCCTTGGAACCTAAAAAATAAACCGCTAAGTTTCATTTTAACTCCTAAAATATTTTGGTTGGCAAAACTAAAAAAGGAGTATAGAGAATCAAAAAGGCGGTTTCTACCCTGGTCCAACCGATTTATGCCCCGAAACACACAACGGTTGAAAGCGGGGTGACATGGACCTAAAATACGTTGGAAGCGAACAGCTAATCGCTTTTAATGCTGACCAGATGTTTTTTCGGAAGGATATTGAAATGTTTTTTATAGGCCCGGCTAAAGTGGCTGACATTGGTATATCCCACGGCAAAGGCGGCCTGGCTGACATTCATGTCGGTTTCGTGAAAAAGGCGGTTGGCCTCCTTGATTCTGAAGGACTGAAGATACTGGAAGACTGAAACACCGTACAAACGGCGAAACCCCTGTTGGAGTTTATTCATGTTCAGGCCGGTCGTCCGGGCCAGCTGTTTAATACAAGGCGGAGAAGACAGATCCCGGACCAGCAGGTCTCTTGCCCGGAACACACGGTCCCGGTCATCCAGGCTCATCCCGGTTACCGGGGTTTTTGCAGCATTGGCCCGGGCAATCTGATCGGCAAGCAGGTCCAGGGCAATACCCTGGTAAAAAATACGAACCGGAGCGCCCGGAGCCGGGCCTGCCATCAACCGGTTCAAGCAGTTCCCGGCATGTATGGAGATTCTTGATCTGAAATACCAGGCCTGGTCCCGGCTTCCCTCCATCATAGATTGAAGCCCCTTGGGAATATTATCTCGGTCCGGATAAAAGAGGGAATAAAATACCAGTGGAGAAAGATGGACATGAACCAGGCAGACCCGCTGCTTTCCGGGAATGGTAAGGCAGGCTTCCTGGCGGGGAAGAAAAAGGATGCCACCGGTACCGGCCTGATTGGAAAATCCTTCTGGATCCAGACCCGGTGCTTTGATGCGATTTGTGAAGTTTCCTGAAACAATAAAGCCGAAATTGACCGTGGGCTGATCCCTTTCAAATGAAAAACATAAATCGTTTTCAAGTTCAGCGTCAAATAGGCTGACGCTGAATCCTTCCTGGATTTGATACTCTCGGCACCGGCTTTGGACCGCTGGGTCTATTAAGTCCGGGAAATTTCGCACTATGGCGTTTGCGCTGACGTTTATCCCGGGAGCATGGTCAGCCGACCATTCCCCTTGAATCCGGTTGTTTTTATAAGAATGCAGGGGGATCATAGTAATTTTTCCGTAACTCTTTTACTAAAAATATTTAATCCAAGCTTTATTAGTTTGTTTTACAAAAACAAAAAAGTAATATCAAATAAAATAAGTTTTTGATTGTGATATGTTCGGATAGCTCTATACATTTTTGATGATGTTTTTGGGTAACATTTGGGTAGCATTTTCCATCAGCGTGGTTTTTGTTTTTATGTCTCTGCTCCTATTTTGTTGTTGTTCAATCAATCAGGCTATAGAAAAATGATTTCATATTTGGGAACCAAGATGACAGTCGCAAATAGCTGATTATGTTATAAGCAGAAACAAAAACATGATGGAACGGAGGTTTTTATGGACAGCTTGTTCAAGCATAAGTGTGTTCCCTGTGAAAAGGGCGGTTCAGTGGCAACCGCAGATGAGATCGCAACCTTTAAGCGTCAGGTTCCGGACTGGGATATCGTTGATGTAAATGGAATCCCGACCTTGAAGCGGGTGTTTCGGTTTAAAAATTTTAAGCAGGCCCTTGCCTTTGTAAACCAGGTAGGGGAGTTGGCTGAGGCCGAATATCATCACCCCACACTGGTGCTGGACTGGGGCCGTGTGGAAGTATTGTGGACAACCCACAAAATAAAAGGCCTCCATAAAAATGATTTTTCAATGGCAGCCAAAACGGACGCCTTGGTCAAATATTAATGAATAAAGAGGCGGACATAGGACGCGCATGAAATATTTACAAACTGAAATTCAGATATCAGCATCTCCAGAAAGGGTGTGAGCCATATTAACGGATCTTAAAATCACCCGAGCGAGCAGGTTTTGAACTAATGAATCAAGCGCTTAAAAAAGAGCGGAAAGTAAACTCATATAACAGCCATGGGCTGCCTTAAATTGATAACCTCATCCAAAGACAATCTTGATAATCCGTGAACATATGGAAAAGCAAACCAATCGACAATATTCTGATCGTTTTTGTCTTGAAGAAGAAAAAAAGCAGAAAATAAACCAAAATTGCATAGTAAGAATGTAAAGGATGTAACCCGATACTGCATCTTGTCGGATCGAATATGGGGTCAGCGACTAAATGGTCTAAATCGACAAGCATCGTAGCAAGCATTATGAACCAGGCCTTTTTCCAATCTTCTCTAAAAAATATGCAGGCAATCAGTCCCGGAAAAGCCAAATGTAAGCTGTAGTGCGTTATCTGTTGTAAAGCATGCAGCATGCTACTGTTGCCTCGTCTAAAGTTATTTCTTTTGAATGGAAGTGTTTGAAAAAAATAAGATCAGGTTAATCTGGACATTTGCCTATATCTCTTTTACAGTTGTGTTTATATATATGGGTTGTAAACAGCTTCATTAAAGGTGTACCATGAACATTAACGGAGCCACCAATACAGGCGCATCAACCGATGCTATGAAAAAAGCGATGGAGATGCCTAATCTTATGCTTAATCTCCTTCAACAAACGCCCAATACCGCAAGCCGGCCTCTCAATACCCAAACTCCTGAAGTTCAACAGGCCCCCGATATTGCAACAATCACGGGTAAAGGAAAAATGATTGATATCATCGCTTAACATTTAAAATCTATCTTACGCATCAGCCTGTTGCGCCTAGCGCGTTGGCAATTGCATTAACACACTGCAAAAGGGCAAACAGATACTGGTCTTCTTCTTTTGACTTCGCCTTTTTGGCTTTACGCCATTTTTGCAGTAATTCAACCTGGGCATCGTGTAAATTATTGAGGGCTTCGGCTCTGAGTATGGTTGAGTAATAGTGATTAATGCGTCGTTCGTTAATGGGTCGTTTTAACATATCGACCAGCATTTTACGTGTTAAGTCCAGCTCATTTTTAATCATTTCCATGATTCGGTCGCGAATTTCCACCGCTTCAACCAGCGAAGCATATTTTTCCATAATCCGCACATCGGTCGCGATCAGGCTGCTATCCAGATTGGTCATCACGAAACGCACAAAAGGATTGTATTCAACGAAATGGAGCAAGTTTTTGTAGGCTTCCGGGTCTTGGTTTTTCAATTCATTCAAAGTGGAACCAACACCATACCAACTGGTAATATTAAAGCGCGATTGCGACCAACTGAACACCCAAGGAATTGCCCGAAGATCTTCCATGCTGCGCTTCCCTGTACGACGTGCCGGGCGGGAACCAATTTTACTTGACTCGATAACATCAATGGGTGTTGCCTGGGAAAAAAACGTTATAAAATCAGGGTCGGAAATCAGTTGTCGGTAGTAATAAAGTCCCCTATCACTTAACAGCTGGAATAAGCTTTCAATTTCTTCGCTGGTTTTTTTTGTATTTTCGTGCAATACGGTTTGTGCCGTAACGCTTGAAACCATCAGCTCCAGGTTATATGCAGCGTTCATCTGGTTGGCATATTTGCGTTCAATCGTCTCACCTTGCTCTGTAACACGAAACTTACCGTTGATTGATCCGTAGGGTAATGTTTTGATGAACCAATGACTGGGTCCCCCGCCACGGCTGATACTGCCCCCGGTTCCATGGAAAAAACGGAGTTTTACACCGTGGCTCTCGCCTGTTGTTGTCAATTCTTTTTGTGCCTGATGCAAGAGCCAGGAGCTGGCCAGGATACCGCCGTCCTTATTACTGTCGGAATAGCCGATCATCACGTCCTGAATCAATTCGCCATTGGGGTTTCTCCACGACTGCATCTGCAAACTGTGTTTAACAATCGGTAGACTCAGGTAATCGTCTATAATACCCGGGCTACGCTTTAAGTCTTCAATCGTTTCAAAAAGCGGCACAACAGGCAGAATTGCCCCCAGTTGATCATCTTTTCTCACAATTAAACCCACTTCGCGCATGAACAGGTAAACAGTGAGCAAATCCTCTGCATTTCGGGTCATACTCACGATGATCTTTCCGAAAGCATTCGGGCTGTATCGCTGAACATGATCGCTAACGACCTGCAAAGCCCCAATCACATTTTGCCCTTCCCGATCAATGTTTTTATGGTCTACCAAAAATGGTCGGTTGATTTTTAGTTCCTGTTCCAGAAACGTGCGCCTGACGTCCTGGGAATTTTCAATCCGCTTGGCGGCTTTTGCTCCCAAGGATGCGGTAACCAACTGTGTTAACGCCTTTTCATGGTAATCACTGTTTTGGCGAATATCTAACTTTGCCAGATGGAAACCGAAAATTTTCAAAATTCGCTTCATCCGCCCAACATCAACATGGGCAACCTCGCCCATGCCGTATTTCTCCAATTCATCATGAAGCAAGGCTAGGTCGGCAATCAAATCAATGGAACTTGTGTAGCTATTGGGCTTATCTTCTAATTCAAGATTAAATTCCCGGCTTAAATCAATGGGGATTTTCTGAATCAGGATCAGTACATAAGCCTTAAAGATCTCCTCGACATTTTCTTTAAGCTCAACTTCGGCACTCACCCCGACTTCCTCCCGAAGCTGTTTGATCCGTAGAGCAAAATTGGGGCTCACATCCGAAATATTGTGATAGATACTGAGCTTTTGGGCTAATTTTTTCAATTCATTTTTAATGATATAAAATGCATGAATTCGCAGTTTTTCGATCGTCTTTTTGGTGATTTCCGGCGTCACCAATGGATGTCCGTCACGGTCTCCGCCAACCCAGTTGCCAAACGACACCACCGGAAGTAAATCCGAGTCATTAAGTACCATGGGATCGAATCCGGATTCTTTCCAGGCTTGACGCAAACGTTTATCCAAAATCATAATCACATTGGGAAAAACATGGGTCAGATAATGCAGAATATTGTCCAGTTCCGATTCCAATTGCGGCTTTTCAATATAGATCTCTCCGACATGCCACAAGCGGTGCAAAATCTGTTTGATCTCCTGTCGGATGTCCGTTTGTTCCATTCGGGTGTACATTTGATTCTCGCGTTTAACCAGCAACAGGTATAAATCGCGGTATTCCTGTAACACCACAGTGCGTTTGGCTTCTGTTGGATGTGCTGTTAAGACCGGTTCGACCAGAACGTTAGGCAATACCTGTAGAATTTGGGGCTCGGTGATCCCTTTGGACTTCAAATATTGGAATTGATTCGCCCACAGCCCGTTTACCTGGGCCATATCCTCATCCTCTTTGTGGCGGCGGCTTTGTACCGCACCATTTACCTCCACCAAGTTTAACAGCTGAAAACACATTGACATCATATGGATGTATTCATTGCTTGTCAGGTCCGGTTCCGACGGCACTGCGGCATTCAGCCACGGAATCAAATCAACCAGTTTTCGCTGATTGTTTTCCTCCAACACTTCTTTAAAACAAATTAAAAGGAAATGAAGATCGTCATAGGGTTTGCCCAATGCGTTTTTGACGTGGGTAAAAACTGTGTTCATAGCATTGTCTATTTATTCATCGCTTTCATGTTCATGGCACAGGGAATCAATGAATCTTTTCAATGGCTTCAAGTAAGGGATGATGATGATTACACAGATGGCGCCAAAAACGTACTGGAGCATTGCAAACCGGTGCTCAAGAAAATCAAACCCATAGCACCAGGCCACGATGGCTGTCAGGGTCCCAAGGCCTGCCGCACTGAAATTGCTGAACAGGCGCATTCTGAGCATATAACCGATGATGGTTCCTACCACAGGGCCTGTGACAGGCAGGGGGGCCATCACAAATGCAAAGATTCCGATCCAGCCCCAGCGTTCTATTTTTTCTTTTTTTTCTTCAGCTTTTTCTTTGAGTCTGCCCATGGCTCTTTTGATCCAGGCTGCTTTGAATATACCGCTGGTGCTCAGGGCAAAGACCGCATAGGTATAGCAGACAATCAGGCATTCTAAAAAAAAATTTAAGGTGATAGTGGTAATAGGGTCAAAACCGTTGAGGATGCACAGACCGATGCCTCCTGCCCGGCTACCCACACAGTGGGTCAGGAATACGATAAAAGCAATCTTTGCACTTGGTATGCCCTGGATTATGCCAACGGTAACAAAAACAAGAAAAAAGGCAGTCAGCAAAAAACCGGTCACAAGGACCCGGCCTTCAATGGTGTTTAAAAGAAATTTTTTCATTTCTACAATTTTTATCTAATTATTTTTTGAAGACCGTTTATAAAGTATGCCGGGGTTATTGTCAAGACGGACTGTAATAATAACGGGTTACAGCTTTATGCCTACAAAGAGAGTCACAATGCCCAAGGTCATCTCCTTGAAACGGATCTCCTTGAATCCTGCCGCTTTCATCTGGCTTGCAAAGGATACGGGATCTGGAAATTTTAGCACGGATTCAGGAAGGTACGCATAGGCATTGCCGTGTTTTGAAAAAAAAGAGCCGATTAACGGCAATATTTTTTGAAAGTACAAAAGATAAAGCCTGCGCATGAGTCCTTTTGGGGGTGTGGTCAGCTCCAGGATGATGATTCTGCCGCCCGGTTTCAGGGTACGGTGAAATTCCTTCATGGCCCCGATTCGGTTCATGATATTGCGGATGCCAAAGGCCATAAAGCCTGCGTCAAACTGCTGATTCTTTACGGGCAGATTTAATGCATCCCCGTTGACAAGGGCAATGGCCCGGCCTGGGGGGCGGTTTAATTTTTTTTTGCCTAAAGCCAGCATGCCAAAGGAAAAGTCCAGTCCGGTAATCAATACCTTGCCTTTGAGAACGCGGCTGACCTCAAGACCGACGTCACAGGTACCGCAGGCCGCATCTAATACGGCTGCATCGGATTCCAGTTTTGCCGCCTTGACCATCTCCTTGCGCCAGTACACATCCCGGCGCATGCTGAGCAATCGGTTCAAAAAATCATATTGGGGTGCAATTTTGTCAAACATTTCTTTGACAAAATCCAGTTCTTGGTTCATCGTTGACAACTTTAGAATCTGAGTTATTTTAAATTACTTATTTTAGCCAAAGCAGGTTTGGAAGCTACCATACAACCGGATTAAACACAATTATAAATGAATTAAATCACTATCGGGCACTAATATGAGTGAAAAACGAGATTACTATGAAATCCTTGAGGTAACGCGGGATGCCGACAAAACAACGCTGAAAAAGGCTTACAGAAAGCTTGCCGTCAAGTATCATCCGGACAAGAATCCGGATAATAAAGAGGCTGAAGATAAATTTAAGGAAGCCTCTGAAGCCTATGAAGTTCTGTCTGACGACAGCAAGCGCCAGATTTATGACCAGTTCGGCCACCAGGGCCTTGAAGGCGCCGGGCATTCCGGTCCCAGCGGATTTGAGGATATCTTTTCAAGTTTCGGGGATATTTTCGAAGATTTTTTCGGTTTTGGCGGCGGACGTGGCGGCAACCGGGCCAGGCGGGGATCAGATCTGCGCTATGACATGACAATCGATTTTATGGAAGCTGCCTTTGGTACGGAAAAGACCATCTCCATACCCAAGCTGGAAACCTGTGACGAGTGTAACGGATCCGGTGCCGCACCCGGTTCTTCTGCAGAAACTTGCTCCCACTGCCGGGGAACGGGGCAATATATCCAGAGCCAGGGCTTTTTCAAAGTCAAAACAACCTGTCCCTATTGCAAGGGCAGGGGGACAATTATTCCCAATCCCTGCCCCAAATGCCGGGGCGGCGGCCGTATAGAAATCAACCGCAAGGTCCAGGTCAAAATCCCCGCCGGTGTGGATGTGGGGTCAAAGCTGCGTCTAACCGGTGAAGGCGAGGCCTCCAGCACCCCCAACGGCCCGTCAGGCGATCTTTATGTGGTCATTAATGTCAAACCTCACAAGTTTTTTCAGCGGGAGAGGACCAATATCATTTGCGCCATTGATATTTCTTTTATCCAGGCGGCCCTTGGTGCTGAGATTTCCGTACCCACACTGGTGGGAGAAAAGAAATTGACAATCCCCGCCGGGACCCAGTATGGAGACTCTTTCCAGTTCAAAGGTGAGGGCATTGCTTCTTTGAGAAGCGGCCGCAGAGGAGATCAAATAATCAAGGTCATCGTTAAAACGCCCACCAAACTGAACCAGAAACAAAAGGATTTGCTTGAAGAGTTTGACAGGCTTGATGCAAATAAAATATCAAACAAATTGAAAAATTTATTTAAAAACCTGTGATAGATAAAAATCCGGATTGGGGGGCTATGTTTGAACTAAAGGTTAAAACCCGGTTTGCCGGGGCGCACCAGCTTGCCATGGTGGGCCGGAAATGTGAGAATCTGCACGGACACAACTGGCAGATAGAAGTATTTGTCAAGGGCGATCAATTGAACGGCGCCGGGGTGCTGGCCGATTTCGGGGATATCAAACGGGCGGTCCGGTCCGTTGTGGACGGGGAGCTGGACCACAAATTTTTAAACGAATTGCCTGCCTTTAAAGACAAACAGCCCACGTCCGAGCTGATTGCCGTTTATATTGCGGGCAAGGTCCAGGCATACCTGGATAAAAATATAGATGAAAACGTCGTGGTCTCCAGGGTCATGGCCTGGGAATCCGATGATGCCTGTGCGATTTATTATCCTACCCCTGTTGTGACGCAATGATTTTTTTTGCCGGAATCAGTCCGGTGGCCGCTGCTGATACGATGTTGCCGGCCACCCCCGGGCCGTCTCCAGCCACATACATGCCCTTGATTCTGGTTTCCAAATGCGGGGTGGTTTCAATCTGGGTGGCAAAAAATTTGATCTCCGGGGCATAGAGCAGGGTTTCATCATTGGATACCCCGGGCACTACCAGGTTTAAGGTCTCCAGCCCTTCGATGAGATTGGACATGATCCGCTCGGGAAGCGCCATGGCAATGTCCCCGCACACCACATTGGTCATGGTCGGTTCAATGTAGCTTTTGTGGATCCGGTTCCAGGTGGATCGCCTGCCCCGTTTCAAATCCCCGAACCGCTGGAGAATGGGTTTACCCCCGCCGATGATGCTGGCCAGACGCCCGATGGATTCCCCATACGCCTGATTGTCCGTGACCGGCTCTGTGAGCACCACCTTTGACAGAAAAGCAAAATTGGTATTGTTCGATTTTTTATTTGAATATGCATGCCCGTTGACGCAGACAAAATCCTGGTAATTTTCCAATGCCACAAAACCGCCCTGGTTGGTGCAGAAGGTCCGGGTCAGGTCATCATAGGTATGGGTGCGGATGAAAAAGGTGGGGTCATAGATCACGTTGCACAGATCATCCATGATATCATTGTGCACCTCCACCCGGACACCGACTTCTATGCCCCGCTGGCTCAATGCAATGCCGTGTTTAAGGGCTAAGGATGACATCCAGTTGGCCCCGATGCGGCCCGGTGCCAGAATGACGTTATGGGCATGATAGGTTCCCTTGTCAGATACCACCCCCTGGATAACCCCGTCCCTTTCAATAATATCGATTACATTCTCACAGGTGCGTATCTCAAGTCCTTTGGACTGGATATGGTCTGCCAGGCCCGCGATGTAGCCAGGCAGATTGTCACTGCCCAGATGCTTTTGCCGGATAAGCAGAAGATCGATACCGAACCGTTTGGCTTCCTTGCGGATGAGACCGGCCTCATCCATATTGGTGGGAAATACCTGGGCATCCATCTTAAAGTGGGTAAAAATCTCTTCGGTTTCATCAATCAGGGCCTGGGCCTGGGGCATGGGCATGAACTGGGTGAGATCGGTTTTGCCAAGCCTGGGAATGAAATTAAGCTTTCCGTCCGAGTACAGGCCTGCTCCGCCAATGCCCGACAGAATATTGCAAGGATCGCACTGGGCGCATTTCTGGACTTTGCTGATGGGGCATTTGCGTTCCTGGGGCTGTTTTCCCCGTTCAATGAGCAATACCTTGAGGTTGGCATGTTCCATTAGATAGTATGCCGCAAACAGCCCTGCAGGTCCGCCGCCCACGATAATTACATCATATGTCATATTCATCCTTTCATAAAAAGAGAACTTCTTGGAATTTGTCGGTATCAGGCCACTTAGAATATGGAATATTTTACTTTTACATAATAACTCCTGCAGCACATAATGAAAGAAGATTTTTATTTCTAAAACAAATTCGTGCAGATAAAATACGACCTTATGTAGCAGTCATAACGCAAAAAAAAGAAAGGCATTTTAATATGGTTATTGGAACAGGGCAAATCAAACTCAGGCTTTTTGACGTTCACTCTCTTAAAGCCAAACGTTCCATTGTTAAATCAATGATCTCAAGATTGCAGAACCGGTTTAACATCAGCGTGGCGGAAACCGCGCTCAATGACAGCCATGACTGGGCTGAAATCGGATTTGCGGTGGTGGGAAACGATGCAAGGACAATCAACGCCAAAATAGACAAGGTGTTTAATATGGCTGACGAACTGGGGCTTGCAATGATTGCCGACACCCATATGGAAATCATTTATTTATGACATGGGTGGCGGGTGATCTAAGGCACTGGAAGAGCAAACATAGCAAGATAATTATATCCAAGGTCTGTGTATCCGGTTTTTCTGAATCCGCATTCTACGGCCAACCTCTCAACCTCTTCGGGGGAAAGGCGCATCTGTATTGGCGGGCCAAAGGACATCTCTTGTTTTTTACACTCCATCACCGCAAGCCGCCCCGTGGATTTGAGAACCCTTGCCGCCTCAAGGAACAGGTTTTTTCTGCTGTTCTCAGTCCCGAAACTATGTAACACCGTGAATGCCATGCAAAGATCCATGGAATTTTGTTTAATGGGCAAGGGCGGGTTTGTAATATCTGCTGTCAGGCATTGGATCTGGGACAGGCCTGCGGCTTTTGCTGCCGTCTTAAGCGCATCAACAGTCGGCGGCCACTTGTCCACCGCCGTTACATGACCCAAAGGCCCTGTCAGACGGGCGGCCTGAAGGGCATAGTCGCCTGCGCCGCATCCCATGTCCAAGATACGCCGGCCTGGGCAAATATTCAGTGCGTCAAATACAAGTCCGGGTTCCTGCATCCAATAGCTGCTGGGGCCCTGGCCCCTGCCTTTTGAATGTTGTTTGGATTGTCCGTTTTTCATATCATTTGTCCTCATTTTTAGCTTTTCCTGTTAAATGCCTATGTCTTATCCATTTTATGACACATATGTATAAGAGCCACCCTCCTTCCATTTGGGCCTTGGCGCTCTTCAATGTCAAAGGGTTTAAACCCGAGTTTTCTGTACAGCAATATACCGGCGGTATTGTGGTTAAAACACGATATTTCAATAGACTTTGCTGCATGCCTGGTACTGGCCAAGTGAATCATGGTTTTGATCAGATATTTTGCCACACCCCGGCCCCTGGTCAAAGGGGAGACTATCACATTCCCTACACAGCATGTCTTGTCTTGCCAACGATAAAAGTTGGCAAACCCTGCTACATCACCATTTTGCTCAACAACAGTAGAATCAGAACGTTGATCAATGGCCATTTTCAATTGTGCCGGCGTTAACGGATAAGTCGCTTTTGGAAAAAAATAGAACAGTTCTTCCATATTCTGTGGAAATGAACAGATCGTTTGAAGATCGTTGTTAACAAATGGCCGATGTTGAAGCATTGAGTCCTCCATCAATCCAATGGGTTAGTGTCGCTTTTTTTAAGTATCGCTGTTTTGCTGAACAACATCTTCGGTCCCGCCAAATTTATAAGTTTCTGGTCTTTAGCCTGCTGAAGCATTCGTTGAAATTTGAGGGCTGACACGTGGAATGGCGGCTCTGCTACAAGGATTTGTCCGTTTGGTTTTAATATTGAAGCCAACTGGCTGAACAATTGGGGTTTATCCGGTACTTCGTGAACCATGTAAAATAATAAAACAAAATCGACATGTTCAGAAATACCAAGGGAGATCTCATCACATTTGTGTAATTCTATTCGTTGTTCAAATTGGGTCCCTGCTATTTTTGATTTAACTTTTTCAAGCATGCCTTCCTGCAAATCGGCTGCTATGATTTTACCGGATTCGCCAACCATTTCTGCCATATCAAGGGTAAAGAACCCTGGACCACATCCGACTTCAAGGACTGTCATCCCCGTACGGATATAAGGTTTTAAAAGTTTTTTGGGATCTTGAAAGAGTTTACGAAGTTTACTGTCTAAAGATCCTGACCTTTCGACCGGGCATACATGCGGCTTTTTTTGATTCATTTTTTTAATCCTGTTTTTTTAAGTTAAAAATGCGAAGTTAACGAAAAAGTTTTTTTCATAATTTTCGGCCAAGCCAAAAGCGAAATAATTCAAAGGTGGTCTGAATATAGCGGTCACGTTCTCCGGTAAGCATGATGTTATCTCCCATTGTGTGCATCACTGAGAAGACAAGTTCTGCAGCAACTTCAACATCAATATTCCTGCATGCCCCTATTCTAATTCCCTCTTTCAGCATCCACCCGACAATTGCTCCAGTGGACAGTGTTGAGTGGACGGGACGTTCGGCGATTGCGCCATGGAAAATAGCCTCATGGAGTTCTCCTAAGTTTTCTCTGAAGCGGATGAACGCCATACATTCATTTTCAAAAGCGGCCCACCAGTCCGCTGGTGTCTGGCAGACAAACCGGTTTTTCATTTCAGTTACATAAGTTGAAAGAATACGTTTACGCACTGCTTCCAACATATCTTCCCAGGATGAAAAATACAGATAAAAGGTTCCTTTTGCGGTTCCTGCCGTTTTAGTGATGTCCTCTACCCGCGCGTTTGCGGGCCCAATGGTATTGAGAACTTGCACGGCTGCTTCCAATAGTTCGATTCGCCGGGCTTCAGGGGTTAATCTGCGTCGTCTTATTCCTGTATTTTTATTTTTTTTCATTTAGCTCGCCTCTGTTTAATGACTCTTGGTCATTAAAATTTAGTGACCAAGAGTCATTACGTCAAGCTTTTTCTTTTTTAAAGTTCTGGAAACAGTATGCCGAATTATAAAAAATCATGTTTTCCAAAATTTAACACATGAAGGAAGACCCCATGACTTTAATCCTCGTTCAACCCGGCACCATGCAGAGTATAGGCCCCACCTCTGTGACCGCAGAGGACATCGCCCAAATGCCGCCGGAGGGATATTTTGCCACACGGCAGTTTGCCAGCGCATCCACCAGGGAAGCATCTATTGAAGTGACCACCACCCAAGGGGACAAGGTGACCTTGAACTGGCAATCTTCTTCTATTGACTTCGGGTACCTGAGGCCCGTGGGGACAGTGGTTCCCGGACTCATTGATGAAGAGGCTTCAAGTGAAACCATTTCAGTCCGGGTGGAAGGAGATTTGAGCCAGGATGAAAAAGAAGCGCTTGCAGGCCTTCAAAAAGAGCTGTCTGGCATTATGTCCAACGGCCAGGAAACAGATACAGATGTTCAATCTTTGCTTTCCGGCTATGAAACCCTTAGTCAACTGACCATTGAAACCTCCGCCACCACAATCAATACCCTTGCCGATGAAATGACACTTGTTCCTGATCCGGTTTCCAAGTCCCAGGACAGAGAACAATCCTTTTTTCCCCAAATCGGCCAAACCGATCTGGCAGAAATATTACAGTCCTGGCTCTCCTCTTCAGATCCCGGAAATCTGATCAATATTCTGACCTGAGCGTGAAGTGTTTGTCGTGCCCGGTAAGTGTCAGCTGGCCATCGGGGGTAGGGGGGGCATCCACCACCTAAAAACTAAATCTGACAGCCGTGTACACATTGGTATTGTCTTCAAACTGACCGAAAAACGTATGCATTTCCCTGCCTGTAAATATATTAGCACCGGCTTCCACGATGATATCATCCGTCCATTTGTACGCTGCGCTGGGCCTCAGATAGGCATCCCGGTCACTGGGACACAGGTAGGAGGCCAGGGACAATTCAAGATTCTGGTTCATCAGAAGCCAGGTGAGCTGCAAGGTGATCACATGCCGGAACCGGTCCCGGGCAGGTCCTTGGACCAGGCTGTTTTCATATTCGTCATAATGGAGAATCTGCTCCACGTAGTATTGGAGACTGGCATTGAAATCCCTGGCCAGGTCCTGATTGTAGCCGGCCAGATACCGCAGTTCTGAGTTATTGATCTCCGGATTGGTGCCGTCCGAGTCCTGGCCGGACCTGTAATAGGCGAATTCAAGGTTTCCGATACCCCGGCCCACACGGCCCCGGGCGCTGAATCCGTATACAGATAGTTCGGGGAAAAAAAGGTGCTCGCCCGAATCTGACTGACCGGCCGGCCGTTTCCAGAATCCGCGGTATCCGTATAGTGCCAGCTCATAGTTATATATGTTTTTGTACAGGCGAAGGGCAATCTCGTCATCCTTGAACCACTGGTCGGGAACCTGTGCACCGGTCAGGCTGTCCCGGCCTGCAAGTTCGCTGCCGTTCCAATACGAGACATACGCTCCTGTAATGTACCGGTCCGGATCAAACTGGGGCGTATAAACCAGGTCAATATTTGCAAGTGAGGTGAAACAACTTACCTTTAAAGCGTCGGACGGGGCCTTGAGATATTCACTGTCCCGGCCGATGAAATAGGACTGCCAGTCTTTAGGGAAAAGGTCGTTTAGAAAAACCAGGTCACCGGTGCCCCATGTCAGTACCTGCCGGCCGATCTTTACATCCAGGACATCCGAGGGCCTGGCAAACATCCAGGATTCCCGGGTGTCGTACTCCCCTTTTTCGGTAATCCCGTCTGCCCATACGTCTGCTTTGTATTTAAATTCCGCCCAAGGGGCATAGGTGAACAATTCGGCCTGGAGCCGGGATTCCATTACAGAGGCCTGCTTTTGCCTGGGGTCGTCCCGGACACGGCATCCGGCCCGCAATTCTAAAAATCCGTTTACTTCCACAGGGGAAAACGCCTTGAAATTGTCCCCGGCCCAGGCCCCGCAGGCAAGAAAAATTGAAAAAAAAAGCCCGCCCAGAAACAGGCATCCCTCAAGGATCTGTTGTTTAACGCATAACATCTCTGGGAGGCCTCCTCAAATACCTCTCGGTAAACAGATCTGCGCCGAATCCGGCATTGTACCGGATTCCGGAAAAGGCCATTGTTGTCTGGCTGCCGGTCTCGAGATTCCTGGCCACTGTCAGGATCGCCGTGGGATAAACGACTTTGCGATTGTCTTCCCGGGCTTCAATGTTCTCAAGCTTCATCACCTCAATCACCCTGGCGCAAAGGTTCCCCCTTTTATAATACGCCATTTTCATAGGCATGAAGGTCTGTTTGTCAACATAGGATATCGAATATTCAAATTCCACACTGCCCGGATTTTTCGGGACGCTTTTGATCTCATAGAACCGGTCTGTTGTGCCGGTCAGTTCGTGCCGATCTTCTTCCGGACTGCGGCCGGATATATCTTCATAGAGGAAATCGGATCCCACAAAACTGGTCCGCTTGTCTCCGGCTGCGATCCGCTTGACCAGATCAAGGCTCGGCATGTAGAGCCAGCGGTCATCGTCAACGTCAAGGGCGGCATGTTTATGCACCATGAACACCATTTTTCGTACGTCGGCCGGGGCCAGGAAATATGTAAAGTAAAGCTGGTTCCGGTCTTTGGTGTCGGCATTTTTCCGGAGGATGTTAAAGGCCCGGCGCCGGATACGGCCCTGGCTGTCTTTGATCTCCATCTTAACAGACCCTTTGGTGTCCTCACCCTGGTAAAGGGCCATATGATTGGCCTGTCTTACGATTTCGGCTGCTGTCATGGAACCTTCCCCGGCATACAGGATCGCGGGCAGCAAAATACATATAATGGCTGTGGCTGTAAGCGTTACTTTCATTGTTGTTACTCCTCTTTTTTTACCTTTGTTGTCTTAGGATGTTTGAATCAATTCGTTGTTTTCAGTTTCTCCCTTCGTTTTTTTTCCGGGATAAAGCCCTTTGAAAAAAATTTTCTCACCAATGGTCAAGATAGCTGGCAGTGCAAAAAGGGTAATAAGCCCCGAGCATGACAGGATCATGAAAAGCATGACGCCAGTGGTCTTGTAGGGAACAAGGGAAGCGACCAGCAGGGGCAGAAACCCGATGGCAATGACCAGGACATTCCGGCTGATGGCCCGGGCCGGTTCACCGAACATATGGCCTACCACCTGCTCCCAGGATCCTTTTTCCCGGTACCCTGCCCTGGCGCGTTCAAGAAAATGAATGGCAAAATCCACGGCCATACCGATGGACAGGGCGCTAAGTACTGCAATGGGCAGGTCATAATCCTTCCCCACGATACCTGTAATGCCGTAGATGGTCCCCAGGGTGATGGTCAGGGGCACCATGCAGATCCCACCCCACAGCAGGGAACGGAACAGGTATGACATCATGATGAATACAATCAGGAAACTGCCGGCAAATGATTTCAAAAAACCCCAGACCAGCTTGCCCTCAAGCACCAGGTTGATGTAATGCAAGCCGGCCCACCGGTAGGTCAGCG
This sequence comes from Desulfobacter curvatus DSM 3379, assembly GCF_000373985.1. Lineage (GTDB taxonomy): Bacteria > Desulfobacterota > Desulfobacteria > Desulfobacterales > Desulfobacteraceae > Desulfobacter > Desulfobacter curvatus. Next base: position 15,698 of record NZ_KB893068.1, on the reverse strand, counting down.
AGGCAGGCAGGGGATTGGCCTCAACATAGGACCGGACTTCGGCCACGGTTGCTTTTGTGTTGATGCTGTCACCGGTGGGAAACTGCAGCCAGATGTTGGCCTGGGAATAGTCTGGCGTGACCATGTGCCACAGATCGTTGGGCCTGTGGCTCTGCTGGTATTGCAGGTAACATTCGGAAACACTCTGGAACCGCCGGGGAATGACAAAGCTTTCAGGGCGGCCGTCGGTGAGTTCCTGGTTGACCTTGCGGACCACATCCGCCACAGAGCTTGCTTTGCCGATTAAGCCGGTCTCCAGCAGGTGGGACTGGAGATCCGCCATATAGGAGAGCACATCCGGGCGCTTGAACGGCTTGTTCCTTTCCCTTTCCAACCCGAAAAATACCTGGAGTTCCCCCAGGGTAAAGCCGGTATCTTCGGATACGCAGGCAGCCATTTTGTCCAGATGTTGCTCTACATTGTCCACAAAATCCTTAAAATCACTGGAACCGGCGGCAATGGCAGGCAGGGTAAGGGCAACCGTATGGGCAAGTTCCGGGGCCTGGGGAAACTCGTTTTCAATGGTCAGGGCAAATTTCTCCAGCCCCCTGGTCAGGTTTTGAATTTCGGACGTATCCGGGCTGGGCCGCCCGGGGCTTTCAAGTACCAGGTAGGCCATATAGGTACCGCCGAAATGATTGTTCAAAGCGATATCTGCCTGGCGTATGGGATGGCTTAAGTCAAAACGTTTGGCATAATTGTCGTTGATCCGTATCTGGCTGATGCCCCACACCGACACCAGGATCGCGGCAAGCAGAAGTACGAGAATGGACTTCGCGCGCCTGTGGGTCAGGCGGCCCAGGGCTGCCAGGGGACGGACCAGCCAGCTTTTTTTGTTGCCTTGTGCGGACAGACCAAAATCCGCCAAGGCTTTTTCGGGTGTCATCATGATGTAGGCCGGAACAAAAAATATGGTCACGATCCAGGCAATCATGACTCCGATACCGAGGAAAAGTCCGAAAACCCGTGCTGGTGGAATCGGGGCCAGGGTCAGTGAGAGAAATCCCGCCGCAGTTGTCAAAGAAGTATAAAGCATGGGGGCAAACAGGGTGGACATAACCTGGCGCAGGATTTTTTTCCGCCCCTTTTCCCGGGTGTAGACGTCAAAGAATTCAGACAGGACATGCACGGAATCCACCATGGCGATGGACATCAGAAAAATGGGGAGCATGGAACTTAGAATATGAACCGGAAATCCAACGGCAATCATCAGGCCCATGGCGGCAACAATGGAAACCGTCGCAATTATCATGGGTAAAATGACGATACGCCATTTGCGGAAAAACAAAAAAAGCAGTGCAAAGATCACGGCCATGGCAAGGGGGGAAGCTGTGCTCATCTGGGTAAACATTTCAACACCAATGGCGCCTTCAGCCACAGGGAGACCTGTAATATGGAACTGGTCATCCCCTGTGAATGTCCCGGTCTTTTCCTGCAAAGCCTTGTACACCCTGTAGCTGAGCAGCTTATCTGTCAGCGGCAGATAGATACAGATTGCCCGCCCGTCCTCTGAAATCATCTGGCCTTTGAGAAGGGGGTTGGAAAGGGCCTTTTGCCTGATTTCAATGGCTTGTTCCCTGGTCTTGGGCGGTTTTTCCATCAACCATTCGAATTTTATGGTCCCTGGCCCCTGACGGCTCATATGATCCACCAGGGAGGGAGCAATCATATCCGCCTCAATAACGCCGGACATTCTTGCTGAATTATTTTCATCCGGCCACTGAAGTGTTTTGGCAAATTCCGTCAGCTCATAGATCCGTTTCAGGGTATTCGGGTTGAACACCCCGTTGGGGTCTTTTTCATTGATCACGCCCAGTACCACTGTATCGCTGAGGTCAAAGCGTTTTTTTGCCGTATTGTGGAACACCCGGGCAGGTTCATTTACTTCAAGCATGTTTTCCGGATCCGTATCCATTTTCACCCAGGGGAAAAAGGCACCGGTAACCAGGGTGAGCAACAGGGTGCAGGCCATGACCAGTCTGTAATGTGTGATTGAAAAATCAATAATACGTTCTTTAAAGGGTTTCATTTCTACCTCATAATTAAAGTTAAGTTGCTTAACTATTTATGTAAAAAAATTTAATACACACTAATTAGCCGCTTAGACTACGTAATTCCTGAGCGGCAGCGCTCCGTGTTTGGGCGTAAAGTTGCCCAGATGCAAGGCGCCAAAAAAATTGTAACCGGAGCAACCTGGAAGGTTGTGAGGCCCGATCTTATGATTTGGCAACTTTTTCTTCAACGCCGCAGGCGGGTGACTTTGCGTTCAAACACTACTTGGTCAACCGGCCATCCATAATGGTATTCAGCCTGCCCAGCAACTCGTTCAATTGTATAAGCACACTGATCTCCACACTGTCCATGGTTTCAAGAACCTGTGAAAGATCCTTGCCATGCATCTTTGCGTGGGCTTCAAAGGCCTGCCACCCCAAAGGCGTCAGGGAAAGCTGTAATTCCTTATTGCTGTGGCCGGCCTGCTTTTTGACCACAAATCCCTGCCGGGTCAGTTTTGACACCAGTTGGGAGGCCGCACTTTTGGTAAACCCGAAATGGTCGGCGATCTGTGTAACATTCACACACCGGTTTTCGCCTATGCTTTCAATGGCATGGGCTTCCCGGGTTGAAATGTTGATATCATTAGTAACCGCAATGGGCAACGCTTCCACTTCGGCAAATTTGCGGGTGACCTGCATCAGATTGTTGACAATCTTTTTTTTCAGCTCCTGATTCATGGTTATAAAATATAAAGTAGCTTAACTATTTTGGCAAGCTTTTTTTGTATAACGGCCACGGGCCGTCCTTGGTCTATCTACACCCAGGCTTCGGCCCACAACAAAGATAGAAAGAATCCAGTTAATTGCTGGCGACTTCATATAAAAATCCATCCCATGAAAGAGAATCGAAAGGGATAGCCCAAGAGATAAAAAGGCAGATGACCAAATAATTGTCTTACATATGCAAAAAACTGGTTAGAATGTTATAAAGAGTGCTTTAGAGCAGTATAAAGATTGTTAAAAACAGGAGTAAACATGTTTATTGAATTATTGCGTAAAAGAAGAAGTATCCGGCAGTTTAAGGATAAACCCGTAAGTGATGAACAGTGCGATATGCTGATCGAAGCCGCACTTCGGTCTCCAAGTTCCCGGGGCTTTAATCCATGGCAGTTTGTGGTGGTTAAGGACAAGGCACGCCTCGAACAATTGTCCCAGGCTAAATCCCATGGCGCTGCGTTTTTAAAAAATGCGCCGTTGGCCATCGTCGTATGTGCCGACACATCCAAAAGCGATGTCTGGATTGAGGATGCCTCCATTGCCGCCATTATTATTCATCTGGCTGCGGCGGATTTAGGTCTTGGCTCCTGCTGGGCACAGATGCGTCTGCGCAGCCGTGACGACGGCTCTTCGGCCTCGGATTATATTTCAAATATTCTTGATTTGCCCGAACATATCCAGGTGCAGGCGGTTATCGGTATCGGCCATCCTGCAAATGAAATGGATGGGCATGATGCGAGCACGCTTTTATATGATCAGGTCAGTTACGAGAAATTCAATCAGCCCGGCTAAAATGTAGTTTTCCTACTTTCAAGGTCCCCAGTAACTCATAAATTTGCAGGTGCGGTGTGTTGTAATCGCATCTGCAAAAATAATCTTTCCGTGTTAACCCCGTCTTAACCTCCCGTCAGTTATATCCTTATTATACCATCACGATATGTTTTGAAAAATCGTGGTGAAAAAATGACATGGAGAATAGTTAAGATGACACTTAAATCGGCATGCATACAACTTGTGCTGCTTAGCCTGTTCACCCTTTCGGCCTGTGTATCCAGTTCAAATCCGGATTATGGGGTCAAGGTTGTGCAGGAACAAGCGAAAATTGCACAATGGAGCAATCTTGACGGCGCACAGCCCATCACCATCTTGGGGGATTTGATTCAATCCGATGAACTTGACAGCCTGGTGGAAAAGGGCCTGGCTGCCAATCCCGGTCTTGCACAGACTCTTTTAACCTTAAAAATTCGTCAGGCTGAATATCGTAAGGCTCAAGGCGCGCGACTGCCCGAGGTGTCCGCAGGCCATTCAGCACTCAGGGAAGAGGACCAGGACGATGTGTACACGGGAACCGCCACGGTGAGCTGGGAACTGGATTTATGGCGCAAGCTGGCGGACAGTGCCAAAGCCGCCTCAAAGGATGTCCAAGAACAGCAGATGCTGTATCAATCCGCTCGGGATACCTTGGCAGCAGAGATCATGACCGGATGGCTGGAACTTACATCGGCAAAGAAAAATATCGCCATTGAGCAGAAGCGTATTGATGTGCTTGAAAAAACGGAAAACTATACCAGACAGCGCTACCGCAGCGGACTGGGCACTCTGGAGGATCTGGATACGGCCAGAACTGCCACGGCTTCGGCCAGGGCAACCCTGGAAAAATACAAGGAAACCCTGGCCCAGCAGCAACGCGCCCTTACCAGGCTTTTGGGCGATCCCAATGCTGACATCACCATGTCCGGAGATTATACCAATGTGATCGTACCGTTGGCAGATTTTCCCGAGCAGACCCCGCAGCGCAGGCCGGATCTGAAAGCGGCATTTTTGGCCATTGAATCGGCCGATTTGAATGCGGATGTGGCATATAAGGATCTTTTGCCCAGCATCAGTCTTGAGGCATCCCTTGAGGATATCGCTTCAACCCCAGGCTCCGCGCTGTTCACAAGTCCGGTATGGTCACTTCTGGGACAGCTCACGGCGCCTTTGTTCCAGGGCGGGCAACTCAAAGCTAAGGCTGAGATTGCGGATCTGGAAACCGCTCAGGCCTTTGAGGCGTATCGGGAAACCTTGTATACCGCTGTCCAGGAAATTGAAGACGCCATGGGACTTGAACGATCTTTAAAAAAACAGCAGGTTCATATTGAAACCGCCCTATCCAAGGCCGAAGATTCCCTTGTCCAGTATCAGAAGAGTTATCGCCAGGGCTTTTCGGACATGCTGGATCTGCTCACTGTCCAGACCCAGACCTTTGATCTTGCCATTCAACTGAACAACCTTACATATGACCGCCTGGCCAACCGGGTTACCCTCGGGCTGGCACTGGGCATTGGAGCAAAATAATGATTAGACGTATTTCCCAGATCGTGGTTCTTCTGGTTGACGTTGGTCTTCTGATCGGCCTTGTCTTTTATATCCAGGGGGCCATCAAGGCCCAGGCCAATATGCCGGTTCCGGAAAAAGAAGAAGTAAGCGTGCATCCTGAAGTGTCTGTTACCTCGGTGTCCACCGGCAGCTACAATGCACAGATTATCCAATTTTCCCACCGATGCTGACAAGCTGGTCATTGAAAAGGCGGAACGTGAGGAGCATACCCTATGGCTCCAGCTTTACGTGGAGGTGAGCCGCCATATCCTGCAGACCCTGGCCGAAGAACTTAAAGATGATCTTTTAGCCAATGCCAATGTGAACCGGGTGGAGATCTCCGGCGACCTTGATCCCATAATCAGTGTTGAGATTGACAAGGCCCAGCTTCAGTCCTACGGGTTGTCCCTGTCCGATGTGGAAGATGCCATCAACAATGAATCGGGAAGTTCACGCACGGCAGTGCTGCGGGATAAAAACCTGTATCTGCAGCTCAAAGCTTCGGAACAGGCCTACCTGAAAGAGGAGTTTGCCGCCATCCCCCTGGTCACCCTTGAGGACGGCAGCCGGATTCGTTTGGGAGATGTTGCTAAAATTGACGATACCTTTGATGATGAAACGCCTATGCTTTGCCGTTTTAACGGTCATGCCAGCATCGCTTTGCAGGTCATTACCACGGGCCTGCCCTTTATTTTTTTCGGCACCCTGTATTTCATGGGGAACAGCTTTGCAGGGCTTTCTTTGAATGAATTCACAACGTTCGGCTTTATCATGGCTTTAGGTATTGTGGTGGATGATGCCGTGGTTATCGGCGAAAGCATCTACACCCTGCGCTCCAAGGCCGGCGATACCATTGAAAACACCATCCGGGGCGCCCAGGCTGTGGCCATTCCCACCCTGTTTGGTGTGCTGACCACAGTGGCCAGTGGCGGTCTTTTAGGCCATTTCCCAGGTCAGCGGCCACATGGGTGAGCTCTACTCCCAGTTTGCCACCGTCGTTACCATCTGCCTGGTGCTGTCGGTGATTGAATCAAAACTAATCCTGCCTTCCCATCTGGCACATCTTAACACGCGCCAGACCCCTGGAAAAAATCCAATACAACGTAGCTGGATGTGGGTGCAGAAAATCACCGACCAGAGCCTGAATCTGGTGAACGAACACATTTACGGCCCCCTTATCAAGATCGCCCTTCACCACCGGTATGCCGTGTTAGTGGTGTTTGTCGGCATTTTTATCTTTGTCATTTCCATGCCCCTGACCGGCATGGTGCGTATGAGTTTTTTCCCGGATATTCCCGGCGATACGGTGCGGGCGGAACTGACCATGAAAAATGATGCAAGCTACGGCCAGACCCATGCGGCTTTAACTCTTCTGGAGTCAAGGGCACATGAGGCGGACCGGGAGCTACTACATGCCAAAGATGACGAAAACAGTGCCATTGAGTATCTGCAGGTGCTGTCCGAAGCAGATCAGTCCGGGTCTGTGAAACTGCAGCTGACCAAGGATGCGCTTCGTATTGAACTACGTTCCAGTGATGATACCGTCCTCACCCAGGCAGGAGAGACTTTGAAAAATCAGTCATCCATAATTTCTGCGGTGAGCGGCATTGAAGACAACCTGGAACCAGGCCAACCCCAGCTCTATATGGAATTGACCCCCCAAGGCCGTGCTTTAGGCTTTAGTACGGACATGCTGGCCGAACAGGTGCTCCAGGCCTTTTCCGGCCAGGTGGTACAGCGGTTCCAGCGCTCAACGGACGAGGTGGAAGTCAAGGTGCGCTATTACCGACACAGATCCAGATAAACTCGCTCACCAGACCCGGCAGAAAAACAAAATCATAGACCGCGTAGATAGAGCCAGCCTGACCATGAAGCACCTGACCCAGACCCTTTTTGTGGCTGGGACAGAATGAACACGCCCAACTGCCGACTTCGGAGATATCCCAGGGGAAGACGATACGGTCAGGGATCTGGGGTTTGGACTGGGTCTGCAGCTGACCCGGCAGTTGTGCGACAAGCTTGGCTGGTCCTATACCAGCCGGGAGGAAGACGGTCGGCACCGGGCTTGCATTATTTTTAAAAGCAAGGTGCAAATTTCGTAACTCGTAATGAATATTTCGTAACCATGACGCCGATATCGTGGTGTTAAAACGGGTGATACGTTGAAAACATCGTATAGTAGAGGGTGGTACATGATTTGCAATGAAGCTGCGATGTGAAAGTATGTCGTTTTGTAATAGGGACAATTAATCAAAAACACCTTACATCCTGACTATATGCTCATATTTTTTTGTTAAAGTGATTAAGGCCGAAAGAGTTCATTTAGTCCTCACCGTTGCATATAGCAGCCATGGGCAGATCGGGTTTATCGGCTCCTAAGCTCACCCTGCAAGAAAAAATGAAAGATCTGTGTCGGTTACACATACTTTCATACAAAAGAGTTGTATTAGAAAAATTGTCGCTTCTATCTGTTGTGAGTGACGGGGCGGAGCTATATTATTCCAATCTGTTTCTTGGGATATGTCACCGGGTGTCATGCTTTAAACTCACATTATTTAAAATCAAATGGGCCCCTCCTAAATAGACGAATTAAAAATTATGATTCGTTCAATATTAAACCCATGTTAGATCAAAATTTTTAATTTAATTAACCTTGACAGGCGAAATTTCCTATTCTATATTCTGCAAAAAGAGTCGCCTATAGTTTGTATTTAAAAATCAAATAATATAAAGATATAATAAATTCGATCGGTTTTCGGTGCTAAGTAATGTGACCGACAATGCGAAGCTATGTTTTCAGTAGCTTTTCTTTTTTTTTCATAGGGATTTTTTTAGTTGTGCATAAGATATTCTTTCAAATTGCAGGCATGAGCATTGAGGTGTTAAGTGATCTGCCATTCTCAAACACCACCCTCAGTCCAAAATTTAAAAATTTTGAGATAAACAGCCCTTTAGAGGAAAATATTGTCCTTCACCATCGGTTTGAAACATGCAAGACAATACCAAGGCCTGAAAATCGGGTTTATTTGAAACCACCTTGGGCTGTTTACCACCAGGACGGCCAATGGATTTATCAATGGATCAAAGCTGACCCTCCCCATGAGAACTATTTTAGAACCGTTGTTACCGACAAGGAGCACTCGTTTTTGGATATCTACAATGATAATAGTATGAAAGAACAATTTCTCAAGGGCGGATTAACCAGTTTGACCATGTTTCCCACAGACCAGATTCTCATGGGACGCATCCTTGCATATAAAAACGGTTGTATCATGCACTCCCTGGGCGTAAGCTTAGATAAACAGGGCCTTTTATTTGTAGGCCACTCGGACGCCGGTAAATCCACCATGGCCGGTATCATGAAGCAAGGAGCAGATATCCTTTGTGATGATCGCAACATCGTACGAAAAAAAGACGATAACTATTTTGTTTCCGGTACCTGGAGCCACGGAGACGTTCCTGATATCTCCCCGGAAACCGTCCCTTTAAAAGGCATTTTTTTTCTTGAAAAAGCCAACACCAACCAGATTGTCCCTGTCGGAGATAAGCGCCATGCCTTTGAGCGGCTGTTGGCCTGCATGATTCGGCCCCTTGAAACCCGCGACTGGTGGGACAACGCGCTTGATTTTCTGTCCGGTCTTTGTCGGCAGGTTCCCTGCTGGAACCTGCAGTTTGATAAAACAGGCCAAGTCTACAATCTGATGAAAGGAATATAAGTTCAATGGACCTTGATAAAATTTATGCCCCGTCAGACAAAATAATTTCCAGAGATATCATGGGCGAAATCGTCATTGTTCCCATTGAATCGGGCATTGCCGATTTCAGTGATGCGATGTTTTCCTTTAACGAGACAGGCGCCCTTGCCTGGAAATGCATTGAGCAAAAAAAATCAATAAGTCAGATCTGTGCGGCCATTTCCGAAGAGTATGATTCCGGTATGGATCAGATAGAGCGAGGCGTAAAAAAACTCGTCGCCGAACTGCTCGAAAAGGAACTTATTGTTGAATGGACATCCTGAACCCGACAGGCGAACAGTTCTACGCCATGATGACCGCATTTTTCAGCGGGTCCGACAAATACCGGTTCAAGCTCCAGTGCCCGGGATTCAGTATGGCTCCCTTCATCCGTCACGACAGTCTTCTGACCCTGGCGGTTCTTCAATCGTCCCACACTTTGGAAACAGGAGATATCGTCCTTGCAGCCATGCACAAATGCCGGAAAATGGTCGTCCACCGAATTGTTGCCTGTAAAAATAACCGGTACCAGGTAAAAGGCGATAATAATCTGAAAAGTGACGGTTGGTTCAACAGGGAAGATCTGCTGGGCCGGGTCCAGGCTATTGAATTTAACGGTCGGAAAATTATCCCGGTCCCCTGGTCAAACAAATTCATTGCCCGAGCCTCAAAAACAGGACTGCTTAACTATCTGTTTTTGCCCGCAGCCAGGGTAATCAAAAAGATAATCAAAAAACTGACCGGTTATGTACATCATGTACAGGTCTGACAACAAGATATCCATTGCAAGCCTTCCGGTCTGGGAACGGGCCAAAGAAAAAAGAGTTCTTCTCTCCATGGTTATGGATCTAACCGCCCGGTGCAACAACGACTGCGTCCACTGTTACATCAATCGGCCGGCCCATGACCGGCAGGCTCTGGAAAAAGAGTTGACCCTGGATGAGATAAAAGCCATAACGGCCCAGGCTGTGGATTTGGGCGTCCTGTGGATACTTTTAAGCGGCGGCGAACCGCTGTTGCGCCCCGATTTTTCAGAAATTTATACCCACGTCAAAACCCGGGGGGTATTTGTTTCAGTTTTCACTAACGCCTCTCTTGTAACAGATGAGCACATCAGGCTATTTAAAAAGTATCCACCAAGGGAGATTGAGGTGTCCGTCTATGGCACCACCCCGGAAATTCATAAGAGTGTTGTCCGAAAAAACACATTTGAATCAACCATGACGGGTATTAACCGGCTTCTGTCTGCGGGTCTTCCCGTCACCCTGAAGTCCACAATCATGCAGGCCAATTTCTCGGACTTTGATGATATCGCAAATTTTTGTCGATCAAAAACCAGCCGCCTCTTCAGATTTGATCCATGCCTTCAGCTGAGAGCCGATAGAGATCCCCATAGAAATAAATCCATTCTGTCCCAGCGTCTGACTCCAGAGCAGATCGCTGCTTTGGATAAAAAAGACCCGCAACGATACAAGGCGTTGGAGCAAGGTTGCAAAAACCTGGACAACAGCATTGAGCAAGATGCGGACACACTGTTTAAATGTCAGGCAGGCATCAATACCTGCGCCATCGGATGGGATGGTAAATATCAGCTTTGCCCGTCTCTTGTTAACCGGAATTGCACCCTTGATCTTAAAACTCATACATTGGCCCAGGCTTGGAACCATTTCTCCCCTGAGATCCTGAAACGCACCTCAGTGCGCAGCCATTATACCGAAACCTGCGGCACATGCACTCTGCACGACATCTGCGCTTGGTGCCCGGCCCACGCAGACCTGGAAACAGGTCAATTGGACGGCTGCATTCCGTATTTTTGCAAAGTTGCCAAAGAAAGACAAAGGGCGTGGAAAAAATTTGATTATGTTCCTTATCTAAAGCGGACATAGATTAAGTAACAAATACATTCATCTTGGGAAAAAATCCTAAGACAAATTAATTAAAAAAAGGAGAAGTCAATGAAAAAGAAAGTCTACGAAGAACCAAAACTTGTTGTGATCGTTCGTTGCAGGCCCGAAGAAAGCGTACTTGGGGTATGCAAGCAGTCACGACACACATGTGGGACCAGCGACGGCCCCAGCTTTGTGATTGCTGCAAGTTAATTTAATACTATTAAAATCAAATCAGGAGATCTCACATGTTATCAAAGAAGATTAGCCAGTTTTTTTTAGCCATATTTTTTGTAACGTCATTGGCGTGTACGGCTAACGCCACTACAATTGATTATTCAAACTCTTTTTCTTTGTCGGATGGCAGCGACGCTACTATTTTATTCACTATTGACACTGATCAGGGTACTGACAGTTATCCCAGCATGCACAACGGCTTAGATGCTATTGTAACTGGTTATAACGCTTATGACTCGTTGTTCACGATTTCTCTGACAGTAGACGGAACACCCTATTCCGATGACGCCTTTTCCTGGACAGAAGGCTATCCATTAGTCACTCTGAATTCCGATGGGAGCGTTAATGCAATTGAATATTGGGTCACTACTGGAACTAATGGAACCTTGTATGTAATTGAATCCACAAGTGGAACTCCGACATTGACCGCCATTAGTAACACTAACAACTACTCAGGTTTGGATTCTAACGGCGATGGAGTTATTGACGAGGATGGTTATAATGATCTTGGCTCCGACGGTATCACCAATCTTATAGTCGCCAACGCTGACACAAGCGTCACCATCGCAGGGACATGGGCAACTAGCGCGGAATGGCCAGTCAGTGAAATTCCAGAACCCGCTACCTTCACCCTTTTCGGCCTTGGCCTTTTTGGCTTGGCTTGGTTTAGCAGAAGAAGGTCTTTGAAATAACTCCCCAAACACAGGGCTAAATCAACTCCCGTGCTGCTAATAGGTTTGGCCCTGTGCCTTTCTTTTTCTCCTTCCTAAGTGTAAAAAAACGCTACAATACGGCTAAATAAAAATGCGGGGTGAATCCATTCATCCAGTACCGGATAGCTGTTTCTTGGAAAATTAATTGAGACTAAAACGCGTTAATCACAATTATAACATATCAAAACAGGGAGTGTCCTGCAGAATTTCTTTAAACTGATATTATATGTCCCAGTGAGTTAAACCATGCGTAAAGGAATCATACTCGCAGGCGGATCAGGCACCCGCCTGTATCCTCTGACTTATTCGGTCAGCAAGCAACTCATGCCTGTTTATGATAAACCCATGATCTACTATCCCTTGTCAACGCTCATGCTGTCAGGGATAAAAGAGGTCCTTGTCATTACCACTCCCAAAGATCTGGACAACTTTAAATGCCTGCTTGGCAACGGCTCCCAATGGGGATTGTCCATAGATTATGCCGTCCAGTCCTCCCCGGACGGGCTGGCCCAGGCGTTTATTATTGGTGAAGAATTCATTGAAAATGATCCTGTTACCTTAATACTGGGTGATAACATATTTTATGGAGAAGGGCTGTCCTCCAGGCTTCAGACTATCTCCGGTCAGGATAAGGGGGCCACAATTTTCGGATATTATGTCAAAGACCCCAAACGGTACGGCGTTGCCGGATTCGATGCAAACGGCATTGTCACAAGCCTGGAAGAAAAGCCGGCAAATCCCAAATCCAACTATGCCGTAACCGGGTTATATTTTTATGACAATGACGTCATTAACATTGCCAAACAAATCACACCGTCAGCCCGTGGCGAACTTGAAATCACAGATGTCAATAAAACCTACCTTGACCGGGGGCGCCTGACTGTTGAATTGTTCGGCCGCGGCACTGCCTGGCTGGATACCGGTACCCATGAGTCTCTTCTGGATGCAGGACAGTTTATAAAAGTGGTTGAAGACCGCCAGGGCCTAAAAATTGCCTGCCTTGAAGAGATTGCATTCAGAATGGGTTTGGTCGATAAGGAACAACTGGCGCAGCTTGCCGCTCCCATGAAAAAAAACGGATACGGCCAATATCTGCTCAATCTTTTAAGAGAATAAAATGAAATACACGCCTTTATCCATACCCGATGTTGTTTTGATCAAGCCGCAGGTTTTTGGAGACCACAGAGGTTTCTTCTTGGAAACATTTCGTCAGGATGATTTTGAAACCCACGTCGGCAATTATCATTTTGTTCAAGACAACCACAGCAAATCCACAAAGGGTATATTAAGGGGACTTCACTATCAGATCAAACAGCCCCAGGGCAAACTTGTCCGGGTGACATCAGGAACGGTTTTTGACGTGGCGGTGGATATCCGCAAATCATCACCCTGGTTTGGCCAATGGGTGGGTGAAATTCTTTCTGCCGAAAATAAAAATATGCTTTGGGTTCCCCCGGGATTCGCCCATGGATTTTATGTGATGAGTGATGAAGCCGAATTCTCATATAAATGTACGGACTACTACGCCCCACAACATGAGCGCAGCATTCTTTGGAACGATTCTGATATTGCCGTTGACTGGCCTTTGGACAAAGAGCCGGTATTATCCGCAAAAGATGCACAGGCAATAACTCTGGTATCCGCGGAGGTATTCAAATGAAGGTTCTGATTTTAGGCGCCAACGGCCAGTTGGGATGGGAGCTGCAGCGGACATGCCCGGACAATGTCAGCTTGACGGCATGTGATTATCCTGAAATCGACCTGCTTGATTCTCATAGTATCCACACCTGCCTTAAAGCGGCGCAGCCGGACATTCTCGTTAACGCCGCAGCCTATACCGCTGTTGATAAAGCAGAACAGGAAAAAGAGAACGCAGACAAACTTAATCATGGTGCCGTCAGACAAATAGCAGAAATCTGCAGCAGCGATAGAATCCATCTGGTTCATATCTCCACAGACTTTATCTTCAATGGTATGAACCACAAACCCTATCTGCCCCAGGACACTCCGGATCCCATTTCCGTATACGGCGAAACCAAATTAAAAGGAGAACAGGTTGTCCGGGAAATCCTTAATACAAACGCCACCATCATCAGAACAGCCTGGCTTTATTCATCCCATGGCAGCAATTTTGTTAAAAGCATGCTTTCATTGATGGATACAAAACCTGCGCTGAACATCATTGATGAGCAGGTTGGCACCCCAACCTGGGCCAACGGTCTGGCCCGGGCAGTATGGGGCACAATTGAGAAAAAAGTGACCGGAACACATCATTTCACAGATGCCGGCGTAGCATCCTGGTACGACTTTGCCATAGCCATTCAGGAAGAAGCCTTGAACCTGAACCTCATCCGAAAAGAAATACCCATAACGCCCATCCCGGCAAGTCAATACCCGACCCCTGCCAGGCGCCCTTTTTACAGCGTTTTGGATAAAACATCCCTTTGGCAGGCTCTGGAGATAAGCCCAATCCATTGGCGCAAACAACTAAGGTCCATGCTGCAGGAACTCAAATGAAAAACCTTCTCGTCACAGGCGGGGCCGGTTTTATCGGCACCAACTTTGTATATTACTGGCTCGATAAATATCCCGAAGACCATATCGTGGTTCTGGATGCCCTCACCTATGCCGGCAACAAAGCTAACCTGACAGAAGCTGAAAAGAATCCCAAATTCGAATTTGTTCACGGCAATATTTTAGATCAGTCCTTGGTGGAGACTCTCCTGGAAAATCACAATATCGACACAATCGTCCACTTTGCAGCGGAATCCCATGTAGACCGATCCATTCACGGCCCGGATGAATTCATTAACACAAACATCGTTGGCACCCATACCCTGCTCAAAGCCGCTAAAAAGATCTGGCTGGATGCCGACAATAAATCTCATAGATTTCACCATATTTCAACCGACGAAGTGTATGGCACATTAGGGCCCGATGACCCGCCTTTTACGGAATTAACCCCCTATGCGCCCAATTCTCCCTATGCTGCCAGCAAGGCATCCTCCGACCATTTGGTCCGGGCATACCACGAGACCTACGGACTTAACACCACCATCAGTAATTGCTCCAACAACTACGGCCCCTTTCAGTTCCCGGAAAAACTGATCCCCCTTGTAATCATCAATGTCCTATTTAATAAACCCCTGCCAATATACGGTGACGGCAGGCAAATCCGGGACTGGCTCTACGTAGACGACCACAACCGGGGTGTGGACCTGATACTGGAAAAGGGCATACCCGGCCAGACATATAATATCGGCGGCACCAATGAATGGGCAAACATTGATATTGTTCATTTGATTTGCGACCTGCTGCTTAAAAAATTTTCCAACGATACAAGCCTGGCTAAACAATTCGCCAATTCACCTGCAGCACAGGCAAATCATCCAGCCTCCTTGATATCCCACGTAAAAGACAGGGCAGGGCATGACCGGCGGTATGCCATCAATGCCAAAAAGATCAAGAATAATCTTGGATTTATACCCGAAGAATCCTTTGAAACGGGTATCCGCAAAACCCTTACTTGGTTCCTGGACCATCAACCTTGGTGGAATGAACTGCTGGATGTCTCCTATAAAGACTGGATTGCGGTAAACTATGCCTGATCCTATCTGGTGGAACTGATCCAAAAGTTTTAGACAAATAGCGGTAAACCAGTGGTGATTATAGGGGATGAATATAACAAACCCATTCTGAATCATATCGAAAACCCTGCCAAAGCTGAAGAGATGCGGGATACTCTTAAAAGATTCTACTCTGTCATCAAGGACTGTGATCGCTATATCTGGTTCTGTTTTATCACCGGAGTAGGCAAATTCAACAAAAACAGGACTTATTCAACTTGGATTTCGCTTGTTCCCATTTTGAATTTTATAAATTTAAAAATCAATAAAATCGGTCGAAAAAGTCTAATTTTTAGAGCATACACCCAATTTTTTAATATAATTCACCATAATC
>NZ_KB893067.1 GCF_000373985.1 Desulfobacter curvatus DSM 3379 | reverse complement strand
TCCTGGAACGAAGTTACAAATTTTTGGGGGTAAGGGTAAAAATACAATGTATGAGACGACAATTACCGATCCTAAAATCCATTTAATGTGGTTTAACAGGCGTCAATTACAATGAAGGATTGAGTCAGTCTGCTAAATGTAAAGATCGTAACAAAAACGGAACAGAATTTATGCACTCAAAAAGCATTTATTGATATAAAAAAACCGGACAAGATAATTGACGCGAACCGGACAAAGTAATTGACATTTGATACGTACTTCCGTCTACTGAAGCCGGTGTGCTCTCCTTTACACCTAACGGAACACTCACATTATATGCAGATCTTGATGGTTCGGTTGAACATGTCGCAACACTTAATCTGCTTAGCGGAGATGGCTTAATTTTAAACAATAACGGTTTGATCACTTTGGAGTATGAATTTACTGATCTCGAAGAAGGTTATTTTTTCTGGGCAGACGATACAGATATGGCAATTAACACCAATCAAGTATTGTGCCTTACAACAACAAACGCTATAAAAACTGATTATATGGATCCAGAACTCCAAGCATATTTAACTGATAGCGGGGCAACATATAATGATGCGGATGACAGT
Source organism: Desulfobacter curvatus DSM 3379 (assembly GCF_000373985.1). Classification (GTDB taxonomy): domain Bacteria; phylum Desulfobacterota; class Desulfobacteria; order Desulfobacterales; family Desulfobacteraceae; genus Desulfobacter; species Desulfobacter curvatus. The sequence continues at coordinate 47,932 of NZ_KB893067.1, read as the reverse complement.
CTTGATGAGCTTTTGCTTTCAGCTGGTCAGATCCAGTTAACACGTGCCGTTCCAGTACCGTCAGCACTCCTTCTGCTGGGCTCCGGTCTCATTGGGCTTGTCGGATTTAGAAGGAAAAACAATTAAGACCATTGTATATTTAACTTAAGCAGCACTCTGATTTTCAAAGTGCTGCTTTTTAAATGATTATAACTCTTTTAATTTTTTGGCAGGAGATCCTGCCCATAATTCATTTTCACCTATTTTAGTCCCTTTAATAACAACAGAATTAGCGGCAATTATGCTACCATCCCCTATAGCAACATCAGGCATAATCACCGACTTCACTCCAATAGTAACATTGTTACCTATAATAACTTCTCCAAGAACAACATATCCCCCTTCTACCGAATGTCCAATTATTAGCGTATCTTCTCCAAGAATACTATTTGCGCCAATAGTAACCATAGGAGGCTCTAATATTTTTCCGCCAATCATTGAAGAAAATGAAATCTTGGCTCCAAGCATCGTATAAAACAGTGACCTTAGATTTATAGGTACCAAATAGGTATTAAGCAAAGGCCCAAGATTAAAAATATATAAAAAACCTTGTAGTTTCCAAGAAATACCATCAATCCCATGTTGTAAACTATATTTGCCGGATTTAAGGGGGACCAAAATACGAATAATTTTTAAACAAATACATGACATAATGAAAATTATAATTAAAAAAATAAGAATTAGTATTATCCCCTCAAATCGATCAGGGAAATTGATGTGAATATCAACATTGTAACTGATATAGGACGAAGAACAAATAATTATTAGAGAAACTAATATTGCTAATATAATATCTAAAATAAAAAATTTCATTATTTCTCCTGCACTATTATTTTCAGCTGTTTTCTAAAATTATTCAACGTATTCTTTAATGCAATTCTTTTTGCTACATCTTGGAAAAATTGATTTTTAGAAACTTTTAACCATTTATCAATTTTTTCTTTTAATATTTGGCCCGATATAGACCCTAAAAAATAGTCTCCTAATTTTAATTCTTTAATTCGGCATGAGTTCCATTCTTGTTCAAAAAAAGTGGGAAAACAAAGAACAGGAACCGCATGTGAAAGCGCTTGATATATATTACCAGTACCAGCTTGGGTTAATGCTATATCAATATGATCGTACACTGATTCTAATTCTATAAATTCTTTACAGATCACATGACTTCCACTAATGCCAAAAATATTCTTCCCTGCAATAATAATATTATAGGTTGAAAAAATATTATCATTTAGACAATCTAATCGCGAAATATCTCCTGTACTACCCAAACTCACTAAAATCGTTTTTTTGTTTTTATCAAGTTTTTTGATAATATTGCTTTCTTGAACTGTGGAAATATGATAAAGGGGGCCTAAGTGCATTATATTATGAGGTAATTTTTTTTGAGGCGCAAAATCCTTATCATCACAAATCAATGTATAATCACCATTAAATTCATCATAGTAACTTTTGCGTTGAGGAAGTTTAAAATGTTTTCTAAGATCACAAAACACTTTATGTAAAGAGCCTAAATAAAATTTTTCAGGTATTGGGAGTAATTTTTTTTTTATTAACTGCGGCGTTCTGATTAAAATAGAAAAAAAAGGATGAGATGAAGGAGGGTTTCTTTGCCAGTTTAAATGATCCGTAAACATCCCATTATGAATTGCAATTGTGGGGATATTACAACATTCGGCAGCAATAATTCCTGTAAAACTCATATCGGTAACGATATAATCCGGTTCAACTTTTTGAATCAGGACGATCTGTTCTTCTATAACAGGTAACATTCTTTCATAAGAAATCCAATTATGCTTTTCTGTTTTATCACTAAGAATAATTTTTTCATAATTAAGACTATTATATGGATGACATTTATATTTATTTTTCTCTATAATAGAAAGATTCGCCTTACTTAAGAACTCGACGGTAGCGCCTAATTCACTCTCTATCACCTTTGCAAGTTGTATACATCTTAAAGCATGTGATTTCATATCAAGAATAATAAAAAGAAATTTCATCTCAGACCTCCTTACAGGTAAAATGGACAACTCTTCAATGATGTCCGGTTAGCGTTATAGAAATTATCCTGTCCGGTAAAAAGTTTATTCAAAATTTTGATCAAGCCGTAATTGTCGAATTCTTTTGATTGATACGTTTTTATTGTATTTTATCCAGATAATAATCGCCATTAGCAAGTAGATGATGAGCCCAAGGCTATGAACCATTAGGCAGTATTCAGTTTCAGATCAATCAAGTGATAAGGTTACAGCCAATGAAGTCAGATCACCTCCACTTTTTGTAGTCTTTCGAAAGCGATTTTAATGCTTGTTAGTAAAGATGTTAGAAGATATATTGCAATTATTCAAGAGCATAGTGATTAATCTGAGAATCTCATTGACTAATTTTGTATGTTCGTTTAGACTTTTAGAATCTTTTTTGTCGAAATCTTAAATGTCTTCAAAATGTTTCTCATACATACGGAATATACGCTATCATGATTCCCATACAAAAATTTAAAGATATTGTTGGCGATGAATTTGTTTTTGACGATGATTCGACGATTCAGCGGTATGCCCGGGCTACACTACCCAAGGGTACAATGCCTGCGGCTGTTTTAAAACCTATAAACAGGCGTGAAATAACGGATATTATAAAAACGGCGAAAGAATATCATGTCGCCGTTTATCCGGTGAGTCGGGGATGTAACTGGGGCTACGGCTCAGCCTGTGCTGTTGGCGATGGGCAGGTGATCCTGGATTTGTCCCGGATGAACAGGATTATCCATGTGGATGAGACCCTTGCATATGCCGTGATCGAACCTGGAGTGACCCAGATTCAGCTCGTCTCCTATTTAAAAGAAAATAATATTCCCCTGTGGCTGGACTGCAGCGGCTCGGGACCCGAAGCCAGTATTCTGGGTAACACGCTGGAGCGGGGATTCGGGCATACGCCTTACGGCGATCATTTTCTGCACTCCTGTGGCATGGAGGTGGTTCTGGGGGACGGGCGGACGCTTAAAACGGGGTATGGGCATTATGATAATGCCCAGGCCACTTATGTATTTAAATATGGTATCGGTCCTTATATGGATGGGTTGTTTACCCAGTCCAATTTTGGTGTCGTAACCCGTGTGGGGATCTGGCTGATGCCTGCGCCGGAATGCCTGAATATGTTTTACTGCTGTGTGCCCCGGGATGGGGATTTGGCTGCAGTGGTGGATGCATTGCGTCCTTTGAAACTGAGTGGCCAGGTCAGAAGCCTGATTCATATCGGGAATGATCTGAGGGTATTTTCCTCCTTCAATCAATATCCTTGGGCAAAGGCAGGGAATAAGACGCCGTTGAGCGATGATCTGCGGAATCAGTTCTGCAAAAAAGGCGGATTCGGAGCCTGGAATGTCAGTGGCGCCATATATGGGAGTCGGGTGCAGGTGCGGATGACGCGGAAAGAGTTGAAAAAGGTGCTAAAACCGTTGGGGCAGACCAGGTTTATCGGAGACCGGACCCTGGGGGTAGTAAACCGCCTTTCGGCGCTTTTTGATCGGTTTTCTCTGTTTCCGGACCTCAAAACTAAATTTAAATCTCTGGAGAAGGTGTACGGACTACTCAAAGGAGAGCCCACGGATGCATTTTTATTTGGTACGCTGTGGCGGGTCAAAACAGCAGTTAACCCCAAAACCATAGCCGATCCCCTTGATTTTAATGCCGGTATGATGTGGATCGCCCCGATCATGCCTATGACCGGGGAGACGGCAGAACGTTTGATTCAATTGGTGAATCCGGTGTTTGCAAAATATGGTTTTGAGCCCTTGATTACTGTGTCACTGATCACGGAGCGGGCCATGGTCAGCGTCATTACAATTGCCTATGATAAAGATAATCCAGGGGAATGCAAAAGGGCTCAGGAATGTTATGATGCTTTTTTTAGCCTGATCATGTCTCAGGGGTATGTGCCGTACCGAACCAATATTCATACCATGAAAAAATTGGCAGGCCGATCCCAGACCTTTTGGGAAATAACAAAAGAGATCAAATCGGTATTGGATCCTGAGGGAATCATCGCTCCTGGACGATATCAGCCGTTTGACAAGGTGTAAATGCCCAGCTTTTACTGCAGTTCGAACAGACGCTGTTCAGCCTTGTGGTAAAGATTTGAATGTTCAGGAGCCAACTGCTTGGTCACCTGCCAGGCTTTGATGGCCTGTCGCGTACGGTCGCCGGCTTCATACGCCTGGGCAATGTCCGCATGGAATATGGCAATGCCCGGATATTTTTTTATATTTTTAGTCAGATATTCCATGGCCCTGTCTGTCTGGCCGCTTCGGATGTATAACTGGGCAAGGCCATGGATGGCCTGAATAAATCCGGGCACTTCCCTTAATGCTTTAAAAAAATATTTCTGTGCCGCAGGGTAGTTGTTCTGTGCCAGATATGCCCAACCGATATTGGCTAAAGGGTAATGGGGAGTGGGGTAGGTGATATCTTCAAGAACCTTGTTGAATGTCTTTATGGCAATATCCGGTTTATTATCCCGAAGGTAGGCTGCACCAAGATTATTCAGGGCTTCGGTGTAATCGGGCTTGAGTGACAGGGCTTTGTGAAAGGCCTTTATGGCCATATCATCCCTTTCTTTCCCCATGTAGGCCAGTCCCAGACTGTGTTGAATATATGGGTCATCCGGCTCCATTTTTTCTGCTTCAAGCAGTTTGTTCAATGCCGCCGTGTAGTTTCCCTGGACCTGGAATACATCTCCCTCCTTTTTAATGGCCTGGGCAATTTTGTTTTGTTTTTGGGTTTGTACCGTTGAGGTGCAGGATGCCAGGACGGTACTGATGCAAACACAAATATAAATCAGGATCAACAGTTTTGTTTTCATTGGGCCGGCTCCTTATCTAAGCATAATTACATCAATTTTTTCATTTTCCAGAAAGGTTGTTGCACTTTTGAAAAGAGGCGTCCTGGTCAAAAAAAGTTTTTCTATTCCTTTTTCAGCGTAAACCCCTGGGATATTTTTCACTTTACGGGCTACATTGAATGATGGGTCTTTCCATACCTGATATCCAAGCCGGGTAAAAAGGCGGATACAGATATCTTCAAAGTTGAGATCGGTCGGCAGATCCAGTATCCGGTATCCCTGATTTTTTAATGCGTCAAGGGCGCTGCCGTAAACGCTTCCGGAATTAATTAGAATATCCGGTGTGTGCTCATGGGTGATTCTGCCTAAAGAAACTGTTATCTGTACATTGTTTAAAGATACGGGTAAATAGACTTGGGGGTCATAGGCGTAGGGTGTGCCGGTCAGAAGGATACTGATCAACGACTCCTGGGATTTGGGAACATCTTTCATGGTCTGTGTGTTGGACAGTATATCTGCATTGAGGACTTCATTGATTTTTTTAAATTTCAGATCCTGCCAATAGGCTTTCATGGCAGCAACGAGATTTGGATCCATGGACGCTTCAGTGGCATCGGGTCCAAGCAGCACGGTTTTTTTCCCGGTATCGTCACTGATAACAGGTGTTTGTGACAAGTCTATGAATTTAGGCTGATTCTCATGATTTTCGGGAGGGAAAAACAATTTGCCCTGGTGCATGAGGTGACCCTGGATAAGCTGGGTGTAGCGTTTTAAGTGTGCCAACTCCGCCCTGGAAATAGGTTCTGGATTAGGGGGGGCTGTCAGTTCTTTTGCAGGAAGTGCTTCTTCTTCTCCCATGGCAATGAATTTGTTAAACCATGGCTGGGAAAGAATTGAAGGTTCTGGGATTACGATGCTTGCCCCCTGATAGATATAGTTGATGTCCTTAATGTCCGGATTCAGATGAAGCACGGCTTGCTCACCTGTCTTGGATACATTTCCTTTGGATGTTAAAAATTCTTTGGAAAGCAGTTCTGATACGGTGTCCCCGGCTTTGACCTCGTGTTTGTAAGTGTGCCGGGATACTGTGTCGGGTGAAATTTGTGTGGAGAACGCCAGCATCGGTACCTCCACAGTGCCGTTGCCGACCTGTTCGTAAGCGTTTTTATCCACTGGTTTAAGGGGGATCATGATCCGGCTACCGGGAGAAATGGCGTCAATATTGCCGATTCTGGGATTGATGGTTTTAAATATTTTTAAAAATAGCGGGAAATCCGACGCAGATATTTCTCCTTTCTGACGAAAAATTTTATATAACCATTCATTTTTTTGAACCAGGTAAGGTTCGCACAGGTAAGTCTGACCATCGTAGGTGAAAAGGGAGTATTTCTTAAAGCTGGTCTTCACCCCTGTTGCTGAAAAAGGAGCGTAAGGGGTGAAGAAAACCAGTACTACCGGGATAACAAAACATCTTATTATGATGGCCCGGAAAAAAAACATGAATTAAAGACCTAAACGGGTGGCGATTTTTTTTGAAACATCCTTTACGAATTCTTGGAATTGGGACGGCCCAAGGGGCTTTTCCTGGGACGGAACCAAATCCGGGTCGTCGGGTGAAACAAAATCCGGTAAATTAATGAACCGGCTGTCAGAGGAAATACCATAAGCGTCAGCCAGTTCGCCCTTAAAATACAGGTCCTGGAAGCCTGAAAATTTAATGGCATGTGCCGTGGCATCCAGAATTACGGTTTCCCTGTCATCCACAAGATTTAATGCCTTTGCCTGGACCATTCCTGCAAGGCACTCGCCACCCTGGGTGCAGGTGATATGCCCGTTCTGGTTGGCCGTAAGCTGCCAGTCCATGATCTGTTGTTCTTTTACCTGGACCACAAAAACATTTCTGCGGCCGCTGGCCGCATCATATTCCCGGGCAATCTGAATCACCCGCGGCATGGATACGGGATTTCCGATCATGGCTGCCTGGGCAACACTTGGCTGGGTCCGGACCGGTATAAATTCACGTTTGCTCTCATCGGGTTCAAGATAGTATTTGTATACCGGATCTGCATGTTCGGACTGAACTCCGATGATCTTTGGCAGTTTATTAATGATACCGATGTGGTAAAATTTTAGGAAGCCGTTCATGACCGCCGAAATATTTCCGGCATTGCCAATGGGCACCATGACCACTTTTTTATCCATATCCCAGTCAAAATCCTGGGCAATTTCATAGGAGTAGGATTCCTGGCCGAGTATCCGCCAGGCGTTTTTGGAGTTGAGCAATGCCACAGGGTAGCTTGAGGACAGGTGCTCTACTACTTTCATGCAGTCGTCAAAAACCCCTGGGATTTCAAACACCCTGGCACCGCTTCCCAGGGGCTGGGCCAGCTGGGCGGATGTGACTTTTTTATGGGGCAAAAGTACGGCAGATTTTACTTGAGATCCCAGATAAGAGGCATAAAGGGCTGCCGATGCCGAGGTGTCACCGGTGGAGGCGCATATCGAGATCACCTTGGATACCAACCCCTGGTCAATCAGATATTTTATGCTGGACAGGGCCGAGGCCATGCCCCTGTCTTTAAACGAGGCTGAAGGATTCTGACCGTCGTTTTTGTAATAGAACTTTAACCCGGTTTTTTTCTGGAGTCTGGTATTGGCCTCCACCATCGGTGTGTGCCCTTCACCCAGATAGATGATGGACTCAAGGGGGATGCTGGGGCCGATGAATTCGTGGTACCGGTAAATCCCTTTAAGGGCTGGGACCTTGAGCATTTTGCGGTAATCAAAAATTTTTTGCCAGGTTTCGCCTGAAATGGCCTTGAGCCGGTCTTTATTCCGGTCATGGATCAGCAATACCTGGTTACACGCAGGGCATACGTATAAAAGTTCTTCAATGCCGTATTCGGCACCGCAGCCAAGGCATTTATAGTACATCTCCCCCTTGGGCGAGGGGATGATATGGGGTCTGATATCTTCTGGAAACAGATCAAGATTCGTGTTCAATTACTTCTAAGCCTCCCATGTACGGTACCAGTGCCTTGGGCACTTTGACGGTTCCGTCTTCCATTTGATAGTTTTCAAGAATTGCTGCAAAGGTCCTGCCCACGGCCAGTCCGGACCCGTTCAGGGTGTGGCAGAACTCAGGTTTTTTGACATTTTCCCGTCTGAACCGGATATTTGCGCGTCTGGCCTGGAAATCAAGGCAGTTTGAGCATGAGGAAATCTCTCGGTATTTATCCTGGCCGGGCATCCACACTTCAATGTCATAGGTTTTGGTGGCGGAAAATCCCAAATCCCCGGTACACAGGGTCACCACCTGGTAGGGCAGTTCCAGGCGCTGGAGAATATCTTCCGCATTGGCCAGTAATGATTCAAGCTCATCGAATGAGGTTTCAGGAGAAGTGATTTTCACCATTTCCACTTTATTAAATTGGTGTTGGCGGATCAGTCCTTTGGTGTCTTTGCCGTAGGAGCCTGCTTCGGACCTGAAACAGGGGGTAAATGCCGTGAATTTCATGGGCAGCTTGGATTCATCCAGGATTTCTCCGGCCGGGATATTGGTCATGGGCACTTCTGATGTGGGAATCAGGTAGTAATCCCACCCCTCAAGCTTAAAGAGGTCTTCTTCGAATTTAGGTAACTGGCCTGTGCCGGTCATGGTTTCCCTGTTTACGATAAACGGCGGTAAAACTTCCTTATACCCATGCTCCGTGATGTGAATATCCAGCATGAAGTTAATTAAAGCCCGTTCCAGGCGTGCACCTGCACCCATGTACAAAGGAAATCTGGAACCGGCAAGTTTTGCTGCACACTTAAGATCGAGAATACCTAAGCCTTCGGCGATGTCAGCGTGATCCTTGATTTGGAAATCAAAGGACCGGGGAGAACCCCATGTTTTTTCAAGCCGGTTTTCAGTGTCATCTTTTCCCATGGGGACATCTTCATGGGGCAGATTGGGAATATTAATAAGAAACGCTTTAATCCAGGCCTCCAGTTCATTGAGCGTTTTGTCCATTTCCTTGATTTGTTCGGAAACGCCTTTCATTTTATCTATGCTTGGCTGGGCGTCCTGGCCGGATTTCTTCATTTTGGCTATTTCATCGGAAACAGTATTTCTTAGATGGCGTAACTCTTCAATATCAACTAAAAGGGCTTTTCTTTTTTCCTCATTTTCGAGAAATGGGGAAAAATCAATGTTTGCCCGACGTTTTTTCATGCCCTGGACAACAGTATCCAGGTCGTTTTTAATCAATTTTAGATCAAGCATTTTTGATTTTTGTCCTGCATGATTATAGGGTTGAAGGGTGGCTGGTTATAATATCTTCACAATTATATTCAGATAACACGGGCCATGTAAACAGTCAATGATTATTGCCGGTTGACAATTGTCTGACAGTGTATAATATTTCTCAAAAATTTATTGTGCAATAATCTAAGGAAACGGTTATGGACGAAGCTAAAATGGGTAAAAACAGTGTGTTAAGCCAGGTGGCTGAGCGTATGAACGCCCTGTCCCCAGAACAGATTGAAGAAAAATACAATATTATTGAGAATAAATTGTTTGAATTTGCAAACTTTTTAGAATCCCATCAGGTGTTTTTGTACCCGCCCGGCAGTAAGGAAATTCCTACTGAAAAAATTATACGAAAAGCCATGGAGATTGAGAAAAGTATTATTCTACCGGTATTTACGGATGTTAAGAATACTTTCCTTTTGTATAAAATCAGTCATTTTGATAAGGATCTGGTGCCCAATGCCCATGACATGCTTGAGCCCAATCCGGAACGGTGCAAGAAAATAGCCCTGGATGATGTGGATATTGCCATTATCCCGGGTCTGGCTTTTGATGACAAGGGCGGGCGCATGGGGTTTGGGAACAATTACTATTCAAAGCTGATTACAAAATTGCCTGAAACCTGCCGTAAGGTCGCCTTGGCTTATGAAGAGCAGATTGTTGACCAGATTCAGATGGAATCAAGAAAATATACCGTGGATATCATTATTACCGATACCCGGGTAATTTATAAAATTTAAATATTACCAAGCGCAAGCCTGAATGCCTTCAGGTCTTCGGTTTTTCCCATGACAATCAGTGTGTCCCGGGGATGAATGATGGTTTCAAAATGGGGGGCAAACTCCATGTGGCCTGATTTTTCTTTGATTGCGATGATGATCAGGTTGAAATTTTGCCGAATACCGGAATCTTTAAGAGGTTTTCCTGCATAATCCGATGTCTCCGGTACAAACGCCTCTTCAATCTGGATGGCGTCGCTTTCCCGGGACAGTGCTGTGTTTAAAAAACTGGAAACCGTAGGACGCAACAGTTTCAACCCCATGGAAACCCCGCCGGTATCATAGGGAGATTCCACTTGGTTGGCACCGGCCACATAGAGTTTTTTTCTCACCTTGGGGTCTACTGCACGGGCCATAATATAGATGTCCGGATTGAGTTGTCTGGCTGTGAGTACCAGGAATACATTTGCCGCATCCGTTGCAAGGGCCGCCACCAGCGCCCTTGCCCGTTTAATTCCGGCTTTTTCCAGAACTTCCTCATCCCCGGCATCTCCGATGATATAGTGAATTTTATCTTTTTCCAGGATATCTTTGAGTCCTTCACTTTGTTCCACCACAACGATGTCCTGGGTATCTTCGCGAACGAACTTGCACAGAACTCTGCCGATGCGGCCGTACCCGCAGACAATGAAATGATCGTCCATTTTTTTTATTTTGCTGTTCAAACGTTGCCTCCCCAGCATGCTTTTAATTTCACCGTCCACTACCGAGCTGATGAAAACGCCACCCAGATAAAGAAAGTAGCCTACGCCTGTAAATATCAGAAAAATGGTGAACAACCGTCCACCGTCTGACAGATCGTGGACTTCAAGAAAGCCCACCGTGCTCAGGGTAATGGCCGTCATATAGGCGGCATCTAAAAGCCCCCAGCCTTCAATGGCCATGTAACCGGTCGTACCGAGTATAAAAAACAGAACCGCGATAAATACGGTCATCTTCATTTTTGACGTTTTATCCATGGCATTTTATTTACTTTTACTTACGTCCAAATGCAAGGGAAAGAATAAAAGACGGCTAATTACCATAACGGCTCTGATTACGGGCTTTAAACCCATTTTCTAATGCTTGACGGCCCCGGCGGTTGCTGATATTAAGAGGCCATGACCGACGAACCCACAAAATTTTCGCGCTGGCGTAGGGATATGGTGGAAAAACAGATCATTGGCAGGGGGATAAGCGATCCTCTGGTCATCCGGGCCATGATCGAGGTGCCCCGCCATCTTTTTGTCAGTGAAGCCCTGGTCGACAGCGCCTATGGGGATTTTCCACTTCCCATCGGTGAGGGCCAGACCATTTCCCAGCCTTTTATCATCGCCGAAATGACCCAGGGCCTGGCCCTGACAGGCCAGGAACGTGTTCTTGAGATCGGCACGGGTTCCGGTTACCAGGCTGCTGTGCTGTCCTGTATTGCTTACAGGGTGTATACCATTGAACGGAATAATACCCTATATCTGCAGACCCGGAAACTGTTTGACCGCCTCAAATATCATAATATCGTCACTCGCTATTCGGACGGCACCCAGGGCTGGAAAGCCGAAAGTCCCTTTGACGCCATCATTGTTACGGCCGGGGGGAATCGGGTGCCTGAACCTTTAGTGAACCAGCTTATCGAAGGCGGGCGACTGATTATGCCTGTGGGGGGGCTGCATTCCCAGGAGCTTTTACGCATTGAAAAAACAAGTACCGGCATCAGGACGGTTAATCTGGGCGGATGCCGGTTTGTCAAGCTTATCGGCGAACACGGGTGGCCCTCGTAATAAATTCTGAATTGAGGTAACTTTCCATGTCCTTATCTTATTCTGCTTCTTCGGCGACCATAAAAGAGTTGCTCATGGGGTTTTGTTTAGGGGTTGCCAATATCATCCCGGGGGTTTCCGGTGGGACCTTTCTACTGGTTTTCGGGATATATGAACGGGTATTCTCAATTTTAAACCAGATCAGTAAATCCTTTGTCCTAAAATGCCTTGACCTTGTTGTTTCCTGTTTCAGACACCCGATCCCGGGGATTAAAAATATTTATGCATTTTTCAGGGAAACAGGTTTCATTTTCCTGTTTAAACTTGCCGCAGGGACCGTTGTGGCCATTCTTGCTTTGTCCAGTCTGATGAAATATCTTTTACTTCATCATTTCAGTGTAACTTATTCTCTTTTTTTCGGATTGATTTTGGTTTCAATCATTATACCGATAAAGATGCTCAAACGTTTTGATGCCTGGGCCGTGCTTTGTCTTCTGGCCGGTATCGGTCTTACCGTGTGGGTATCAGCCATGGTCAATCCCTATGATAAGATCAAAATAAAGTCTGATCATCTTGCCCGGGCCTATCAGACCCAGGAGGCTTCCACTGCAGGTCCGGATACTGTGGTTGAATCGGGAAACCCTGTTTCACCGGTCCAAGGGTATTCTTCCGGGTACTATCTGTATATTGCACTTTGCGGTGCCCTTGCCATTTCCGCAACCGTGTTGCCGGGGGTCAGCGGTTCCCTGGTACTGATTTTAATGGGAAGTTATTTTGATGTTATTTCAGCCATTTCCGAATTAAAGTCTTTTCATTTGGAGACATTCGTCTTTCTGGGAATATTCGGTTTAGGAGTCGTTTTCGGCGGTCTTTTGTTTGCCCGGCTGGTCAGTTTTGTCCTTTCCCGGTTTTATAATGCCACTATGGGTTTTTTAGGCGGCCTGATGGCAGGCTCGCTTTATGCGTTGTGGCCCTTTAAAAAGACCGTGATCATGGCCCAGCAATATGTGAAACAGGCCGGGGAAGTCATCTGTCTTGAGAATGTGGCGGTTCAGACCAATATCAATGTTCTCCCAACCAGTCATGATCCGGTGATTGCCGCCTTTGTTTTTTTTGTACTTGGGGGTATTATCATGATGCTTTTTGTCAGAAATGAGGTTGCCGCTTCGACTGCAGACCGGTAACCGGGCTAAAGTTTTATCGCTGTTTGGGAAAATTTGAGCCATGATGACCCACGAGGATTTTTTAAAAATAGAAACGCAGTTTTATGCGTATACCCAACCCTTTGTCGACAGAGCCGAAGATCCCTACCCATTTGTACTTAAACGGGAGCACACTGTCCGGGTCTGCAGGGCCATGGAAATGCTTTGCGCATCCCTTGATCTTGACGGCTCGAAAACTTCCCGGGCCTGTGCGGCTGCTATGGTTCATGATATGGGCCGATTTCCCCAGTTTGCCGTCTTTCATACCTATTCCGATGCCCGTTCAAAAAATCATGCAGCCATAGGGTGCAAAGAAATCATGCGAAGCAAGATTCTTTCCCATTTATCCGTTACGGACAGGCAACTGATTTTACGGGCCGTGGCCCTGCATAACCGCCCCCGGCTTTCCAGAACGTATGGGCGTGATTTAAGCCTCCTGGCCCGGTTGCTCAGGGATGCGGATAAAATTGATATTTTTGGCGTGATGAAAGACCACTATTTGAATCCTGATTCAAGCCATGGTTTTATTACCCATGATCTGCCCAATGACGGGAAAATACCCGAAAGGGCTGCCCATGTACTTCTTGAAACCCGGCAGAACGATTTGAGTTATGTCAACACGCTCAATAATATGCGGGTTTTTCAAGCAGGGATGGTCTATGATTTGAATTTTCCTGCAGCCGCTGCCGCGATCCTGGATCTTGAAGTCATTCCTGTGCTGTTAGGCGGTATTCCCCCGTCCGATTTGATTATCCGGCTTGAGCAGGCGCTTTTGGATCATCTGAAATCTCTTGCCTCATCGAACCACGGAAAACACGGAAGGACGCTGAAATGAGCGTGATCCTTGATCAACTTCGACAGTCATCCGAAAATACAGATTAAATGCTTTATGTCATAATTTTCAGTATGTTCTGTGTCTTCCGGGGTTATAAGGGTGCGGCTATTTTCAGTTAAGGACGCCGGTTAGTTCCTCCTGGCTGAACCGGTAGGCGGAATTGCAGTGATGGCATCGAAGTTCCAATGGAAACGGACCGTTTGTCAGGATATCGGCGCGGTCTTCTTTGGGCAGGTTCTTAAGGTAGCCTGCCATCCGTTCCTTTGAACACCGGCAGTAAAATTCCACCCGGGAACTGTCCAGAAAACGCGGTGACAGGTCGGCAAAACCGTTCTCAATGATGGATTCCGGCATCTGATTTCGGGCAAAGCGGTGGCCTAAATCGTTGATTTCCCGGATCATGGTTTCGGCCCTGACTACATTGTCGGGTTGGGCACCCGGCAGTGTCTGCAGAAATATACCGCCTGCACCGGTAATGTTTTCATTGTCATCAAAGGCGATGCTCAGGCTGAAGCCGGAAGGAATTTGTTCCGAGGTCAAAAAGTATTCCGCCAGATCTTCGGCAATGGAGCCGTGGACCAGGGCGATTTGTCCGGTATAGGGTCGGTTTGTATCCTCTATGTATCGGGTCACCGACAAGAAACCCGCCCCGTAAAGGGTGGACAGCCATCTGATTTTTTCCGGATTTTTTACTGCAATGGGGTTGGCCTTTAAATATCCGCGAATTTCCCCGAATGCATTGGCCTCCACATCAAGCCCCTTTATGGGGCCGGAACATTGGATATTCATTGCAATCCGGTCCCGGCCTTTCAAGGGCGCGCTTATCAACGCTGCGGCAATGTACGCTTGCCCCAGAACCAGGGTTTCCAAAGGCCCCAGGTCATGGTTTGTCTGCATTTCTTTGATCATCCGGGTGGCATGTACCACCACCCCTTTGATTTGGTCATCCGCCATTATAAAGCGGTACAGCCGTTCTTTGGCCGAGGCTTGGAACTGGGCTTTTACATCATGGTCAAAGATATCTTTTTTTATCATTTTCTAATTCCCAAAAGTAATTATGCCGGGTTATTATAAGACCTGATTACTAAATGTAAACCTTTGCCAATCATCTCAAATAGTAGTAAGAGTTTTTCTATTAATGCGTTATCAACAAAAAAGGAGAAATGTATGAACAAGTATGGTGCAGAGTTTTTTGGAACATTCTGGTTGGTTCTCGGTGGCTGCGGCAGCGCTGTTTTATCGGCGGCTTTTCCAGACGTTGGTATTGGACTGCTTGGTGTCTCATTGGCATTTGGGCTTACCGTCCTTACCATGGCCTTTGCCATCGGACACATATCAGGCTGCCATTTGAATCCGGCGGTTTCGTTTGGGCTCTGGGCAGGCGGGCGTTTTCCGGCAAAAGAGCTGCTGCCCTACATTATTGCGCAGGTCCTGGGCGGTATAGCCGCGGGCGGAATTCTGTATCTGATTGCCAGTGGTAAGGCAGGGTTTGACGTTTCTGCGGGTTTTGCTTCAAACGGCTACGGTGACCATTCACCGGGTGGGTATAATCTGTCGGCGGCACTGATAACTGAAGTTGTGATGACCATGATGTTTCTTGTCGTTATTCTTGGTGCCACTGATGAACGCGCCCCACAAGGTTTGGCACCGATTGCGATAGGCCTGTGTTTAACGCTTATCCATTTAATCAGTATCCCGGTAACAAATACTTCCGTAAATCCTGCGCGCAGCACTGGTGTAGCCCTCTTTGTCGGTGACTGGGCGATTGCACAGCTTTGGCTTTTTTGGGTGGCTCCGATTATCGGCGGTATATTGGGCGCCGGAATCTATCGTTTTATCGGCAGTGAGAAATCCTAGTTATCGTTGCATCAGTTTAAGTCATTCCTGGCCTGGTCTAAACGTTTGTACTGAACCGCCTCAAGAACATGGGGCTTGCGTATATCAGGGGCGTCTGCCAGATCAGCAATGGTTCTGGCAAGTTTCAATATGGATGCATAGGCCCGGCCGGACAGGTTAAATTGTTTCATGGCCTGTTCAACCACCCTGCGACTTTGGGCATCTAGGGGGCAGAACCGTTGCAAAAGTTTTGGGCCCATGTCTGCATTGGAAAAACACGTTGTTCCGGCTTTTTTAAACCGACGAATCTGGATATCCCGGGCCTTTTCCACCCGTTTTCGGATGGATTTGGAAGTCTCCCGACGGCCGTCTGCCGTCATTTCCTTAAAGGATAACCGGGGTACCTCCACAAGGATGTCCATCCGGTCCATGAGGGGCCCTGAAATTTTGTTTTTGTACTGCTCAATTTTTGCAGGGGTGCAGGTGCATTCCCTGTCCGGATTGGTGAGATTGCCGCAGGGGCAGGGATTCATGGCCCCTGCCAGCATAAACCGGCATGGATAGGTGGCCTTGGCATTGGCCCGGGCCAGGGTGATGATACCCTCCTCTATGGGCTGGCGCAGAACTTCCAGCACACTGCGCCGGAATTCAGGCAACTCATCCAGAAACAATACACCGTTATGGGACAGCGTAATCTCTCCGGGTTTAGGTACTGTGCCGCCCCCCACCAGTCCGGCATCGGAAATGGAGTGGTGGGGGGATCTAAAAGGCCTGGCGCCCAGGGGCTGCCCCGGTTCCCGGGACACCCCGGCCACCGAATAGACTTTGGCGATTTCCATAGCCTCTTCAAAGGACGGTTCCGGCATGATCCCCGGCAGGCATTTTGCCATCAGGCTTTTCCCGGATCCCGCCGGACCGTTGAGCAGAATATGATGATGTCCTGCTGCCGCAACTTCCATGGCCCGTTTTACATGGGTCTGGCCCCGGACATGGGAAAAGTCGTTTTCCTGGTCAGCACCATCAATTTCCAGAAGCATTGAAAGATCCGGTGCCAAGGGCGCAAGATCAGCCTTTCCTGCCAGAAAATCCACCACCTGGGATAGATGGTCCGGGGCCAGGACGGCAATATCCTTAACCAGCGCTGCCTGGGCACCGTTCTCCTTGGGCAGGATAATGCCTTTGAAACCATTGTCACGGGCGGCCAGGGCAAAGGGCAGTGCTGCCTTGATCGGCCGCAGGTATCCGTCCAGGGATAGCTCCCCGGCAAACAGCCAGGATGCAGAGGATGATGCCTGGAATAAACCCTGGGCGCAAAGAATTCCCAATGCCACGGGCAGGTCCAGGCCTGTCCCCTCTTTTTTAAAGTCCGCGGGCGCCAGGTTCACCACCACTCTGTCCATGGGGAAGGTATAATCGGCATTCTGCAGGGCAGACCGGACCCTGTCCCGGCTTTCCCGGACTGCGGTCTCAGCTAATCCCACCATGTTGAATACCGGCAACCCCAGCGTGATGTCCACTTCAACATCCACAATAATGGCCTCAAATCCGTTTACTGCACAGGATTTCATTTTTGCTATCATAAAAAGGCCCTGTTTTAAAAATCTAAAAAAAGAGAAAAAAATGAAATTTAATCCACTGAAATTATATTAAATTATCAAAAAAGATTGGCAAATCTAATATTTTTCTCATTTGTTTTGCTTTGTATTTTCAAATCAGCTATATATACCACGTTTTATCATATTCAGACAATTTGGAACGGACAATGAACAGTTTTTATAATCAGCAAACCATCGCTGAAAAGGTGACCCTTTCGGGGACGGGCGTTCATTCGGGTAAAAAAACAAATCTGACCATACACCCGGCCGAGGAAAACCATGGGATTAAATTCCGGCGCCTTGATCTTCCCGGGACCCCCGATATCCCGGCGCTTTTCAAACTGGTGGTGGATACCAGCCTTGCCACAGTGATTGGGAACCATGGTGCTATTGTCTCCACAATTGAGCATTTGATGGCAAGTTTTGCAGGCCTTGGTATTGACAATGCCCTGGTGGAGGTGGACGATTATGAGATCCCGATTATGGACGGATCAGCCAGGGAATTTACCCGGGCAATATCCAAAGTGGGCCTGAAAGAGCAGGATAGGCCCAGGCACCTTTTTATCGTGAACCAACCCATAGAAATCACAGATGGAGAAAAATGGGTCCGGGTGGAACCGGAATCCTGTTTCAGGATATCCTGCTCCATTGAGTTTGATCATCCGCTCATCGGCCTGCAGGAAATTGTCTTTGACAGGGCAGAAAACAGCTTTGAAAAGGAAATATGCGGGGCTCGTACTTTTGGGTTTGTAAAAGATCTTGAGTTGTTGAAAAAATTCAGTCTTGGCAAAGGCGGAAGCCTTGACAATGCCATTGTGATTGACAATGATAAAATTTTGAATGAAGGGGGGCTGCGGTATCCGGATGAATTTGTCCGGCACAAGCTGCTGGACTGCCTTGGGGATTTTTCCCTTCTGGGGATGCCCATCCAGGGGCATATTATCACCCATAAATCCGGGCATCACCTGAACCATCTGTTTATAAAGAAATTTCTTGATGAAAAGCAGGCCTGGGAAACAGGTCCTGCAACGCGCTGACCAGAACTCAATGCCGATGATAATTAAAGGGGCCATTACAAAATTTTTATGTGCAGTTGTCTTTTTTATCACAGGCATCCTTTTTATTGTCCCGGACAGCGCCCTTGCCCATGACAGTGCGGTTCTTTCCGATATTAAACTGGCCAATACCCGGGATGATCTGTTTGCTTATTTCAAGGTGGAAAATGCCTTTAATGAAAAAAACACCCAGGCCGTTGAGAATGGCATTTCCACCTCGTTTACGTTCTATGTAACCTTATTTAAAACGTCAAGCAGTCTATTTGACAAGAAGATCACTGATATCAAAACCCAGGCAACAATAAAATACAATTCCATGAAAAAGGAATACACGGTTGTCTGCCAGTGGAAGGATGCACCCGCATTGACCACGAAATCCTTTGATGAGGCAAAGACCTGGATGACCGAAATTGATAACCTGAAGGTGGTGCCCCTTGACCAACTGGTAAAAGGGGATAAATACCAGATCCGGATCAAGGCTGAACTTGAAAAAGTCACGTTGCCCCTGGCATTGCACTATGTTTTCTTTTTTGTCTCTTACTGGGATTTTGAAACGGACTGGTATGTGATTAATTTCACCTATTAACGGCCACGGGCCGTCTTGAACGTCCGTCAGCATGCCTACAACAAACAATGAAACTAAAGACTCCAACAATACAGGCTAAAATGGGCGCCGCAGGCGCTTTGCCCTCTTGTTTCTATTCTCTATTTTCTTATAAAAGGCATCTATGACCCAGATACCACAGAACACAGGACAAAAACGATCCGGCCGAAAAAGAGAAGGCGTTGCCATTTTATGTCTGCTTCTGGCCGTTGGGGTGCTGACAGTGCTTGAAACCCGCGTCACGCCTTTTGGAACCGGACTGCCTCTGTCATCCACCGTGTTGATGTTTATTTTGATAAACATCAACCTGCTGTTGTTACTTACCCTTCTGCTATTGGTTTTCAGAAATCTTGCAAAACTCTATTATGAGCGAAAAAATAACATCCTGGGGTCCAAAATTAAAACCCGCCTGACCGTTGCGTTTGTTGTGCTGGCCCTTTTGCCTACCACTGTGCTCTTTTTCTTTTCCATTCAGTTTATTTCCACCTCCATTGCTTTCTGGTTCAATGCCCCTGTGGAGCAGACCCTGGATGCCTCTTTGGCCGTGGGGCAGACCCTGTATGATTATATTGAAGAGAAAAATGCTTTTTTTGCCAAAAGGGGGGCGTTTCAGATTCATTCCCGGGATCTGCTTAAGCCTGAAAATCAGGAGAAACTCAGCCGGTACACCCAAGTGATCCAGCGCGCCTTTAATCGCCATGCTGTAGAGATCTACACCCCGGGTGCCCAGCGGGTAAGCCTTTCTTTAGCCAGCGAGCTGGAGAACATGCATTTTGGTTTGCTGACTACCACGGAGTTAAGAGGAATACCGGATGGCCGCGCCAGTCATACCGTCTACCAGACCATGGATCAGGGTGAGTTTTTACGCACCGTATGCACAATCCCCTTTGACCTGGCGCCGAACAAGGCTGCCGGCTTTATTGTGATAACCACCCTG
The DNA here is from genome assembly GCF_000373985.1 of Desulfobacter curvatus DSM 3379. Taxonomy (GTDB): domain Bacteria; phylum Desulfobacterota; class Desulfobacteria; order Desulfobacterales; family Desulfobacteraceae; genus Desulfobacter; species Desulfobacter curvatus. The sequence goes on along the minus strand of NZ_KB893067.1, from coordinate 28,181 downwards.
ATGGCCCCGGACCTGTCTGATAATTTAAAATCCATTCTCAAAGGCGTGGAGGAGTACCACCAGCTCAAACTGACAAAGAGGCCAGCCCAGATTTCTTATTATATTGCTTTGTCTATTGTGGCGTTTCTTGTCGTGTTTTGTGCGGTGTGGTTTGGATTCCAGATTGCCAAGTCCATCACCATTCCCATTATGAAATTTGCCGAGGGCACCCAGCGGATCATAGACGGTGACATGGCGTATCAGATTGATTTTAAGACCGACGATGAGATCGGTACCCTGATTAAAAGCTTTAACTCCATGACCCGCCAATTGGCTGGCGGCCGCCGGCAGATTGCCCTGTCCGAAAGCATGCTCAAACAGCAAAATGTCGAGTTGGAAAAAAGCCGCCAGTACATTGAGATCGTTTTGAAAAACATCTCCGCCGGTGTTGTTTCCATGGACAATGAGGGAACCATCACTACCATGAACAAAGCTGCCGAGTCCATGCTGGATGTGAACAGTCATGATATTCTTAATAAAAATTTCAGGAAAATCCTGACGGGAGAATACCTGGCTTTGGCTGATAAGATATTTGAACAGGCAGAGGAGGGGGGCACCCATGTCAAGATTCCGGTCTCTGCCTCCGTGGCCGGCGTACCCAAGCATTTTTCCTTGAATTATACCGCGCTCAAGGACGATACCGGCCAAAATATAGGGGCTGTACTGGTGTTTGATGATGTGACGGAACTTGAAAAAGCCCAGCGGCTTGTGGCCTGGCGGGAGGTGGCCCGGCGCATTGCCCATGAGGTGAAAAATCCGTTAACTCCCATCAAGCTGTCTGCCCAGCGGCTTAAACGCAAATACGGTAAAACCATTAATGATGAGGTCTTCACCGGATGTGCCGACACCATTGTGGAACATGTTGATCTGATTCGGAACCTGGTTAATCAGTTTTCCACCTTTGCCAAATTTCCGGATACCAATTTTGCTTCGGCCCGTATTGAAAACATTATTTTTGAAACCGTTGCCCTGTATAAGGAAGGCTTGGAGCAAGTGGATATCCAGACCCGGTTCAAGGACAATATTCCTACCTTGAAACTGGATCATCAGCATATGAAGCAGGCCTTTATTAACCTTATCGATAATGCGGTTTACGCCATAAACAAAAAAGGCACCATTGTGATTGATCTCTCCTATGACCCAATTCTTAAAATCGTACGTATTGAAATAGCAGACGATGGAAAGGGGATTTCAGATAAGGAGAAAACCAAATTGTTTGAACCCTATTTTTCCACCAAGAAAACGGGCATGGGACTTGGGCTTGCCATTGTAAACTCCATTATTTCAGATCATAACGGCGTGATCCGGGTCCAGGACAATCAGCCCAATGGCGCCAAGTTTATCATTGAACTGCCTGCCGAGGGGCTCTAATGCCAAAAATTGTACCCGGCAGCTTTAAATATAGAAAGGATTTTTGACTATGTACCCGGCAATCCTGATTGTTGATGACGAATCCTCCATTATTGATTCACTGGACGGGATTCTTTCCGATGACGGATTCGAAGTGATTCATGCATTTAACGGATACGAAGCCCTTAAAAAAATTGACTCCCATTCCCCGGACATTGTGCTGCTTGACATCTGGATGCCCGGCATGGACGGTATTGACACTCTAAAGGAGATTAAACAGCATCACCCCACTTTGCCGGTGGTCATGATCACCGGTCACGGTTCCATTGAATCCGCCGTAGATGCCACGAAATCCGGTGCCTTTGATTTTCTGGAAAAGCCGTTATCCATTGACAAGGTGATACTTACCATCAACAATGCCCTGAATTTCAGAAAACTTGAGGAAGAGAACCGGTACCTTCGAAAAAAGGCCATTGAAAAAAATTCCATTACCGGCACAAGTCCGGCAGTTCAGAAGCTTTACGGCGAAATTATGGCCGCAGCGCCCACAGATACTTCCATTTTGATTACGGGTGAAAACGGTACGGGCAAGGAGATGGTGGCCCGCACCATTCACCAGTTCAGTAAACGTCCCGAAGGTCCTTTTATTATTATTAACTGCGCGGCTATACCCGAAGAACATTTGGAATCCGAACTGTTCGGCCATGAGAAAGGGGCCTTTGAAGGGGCCACAGCAAAAAACAGAGGCAAGTTTGAACTGGCCGGCGGCGGAACTTTGTTTCTGGATGAAATAGGGGATATGAACATCAGTACCCAGGCCAAAATGCTGCGGGCCCTGGAATCCAAAACCTTCCAACGCATCGGTTCCAGCCGGACCCTGCACATGGATGTGCGCGTGATCACTTCATCCAACAAAGATCTTGAAACGGAAATCAAGGAAGGCCGGTTCAGGGAAGACCTGTTTTTCAGGCTCAATGTCATACCCATCCATGTTCCGGCCTTGAGGGAACGGATCGACGATATCCCCATCCTGGTTGATTTTTTTTTAAATCACCTGGCTGAAAAATCATCTGCACCTAAAAAAACGTTGTCCAAAGAGGCCCTTGAGATTTTAAAACAATGGCATTGGAAGGGAAATGTCCGGGAACTTAAAAATTTGATGGAACGCTTATCCATTATGGTTGAAGGTGACGTGATTGGGAAAAATGATATCCCTGCACCCTACAATCCCGATATTAAAACAGTCCCCGAACCGGGTGACGTGCGTAATCGGATTTTTAACATGGAAAAACTGGACCGGGCAAAAGCCGCCTTTGAATCGGAATTCATCCGTTTTAAGGTGGATAAGATGAACGGGGATCTTCAGGCAGCGGCCAAACAGATGGGAGAAAGCCTGAACTTTGTCAAAAAAAGAATATCGGAAAGCTGATGCGTATTATCAGTGGTGCCTGCCGGGGCAGAAAACTGGTTCAGATTCAGGGAAGGGATATCCGGCCCACCTCGGACCGGGTCAGGGAGGCATTGTTCAATATTCTTGGTCCCGATATTCGAGAAAAAAGGGTGCTCGACATGTTTGCCGGTACCGGGGCACTTGGGCTTGAAGCGTTGAGCCGTGGGGCGCAATCTGCCGTATTTTTGGATGCGGCCCGGTCTTCATGCAATGTGATCAAACGCAACGTTGAACTATGCCGGATGGCCGATCATGCCCGGATTATCCGTCATGATCTTATCAACGCGTCTCTGCCGGTATTCCATCAGCTCTTTGATCTGATTTTCATGGATCCGCCTTATAATAAGGGGTATCCCGAACAGGTGATTAAAACCCCCGGTTTTTTTGAACTCCTGGCCCCCGGGGCAATTATCATTGTGGAACAGTCTGCCAAAGAAAGCTTGAACTATCCTGTAAACAGCCTTGACAAATACCTGGAAAAAAAATACTCAAGGACAACTCTTACATTTTTGCGGAAATCCGCCACAGACGACAAGGATGCGTATGATTACCCGAAAACGGACAATAGCCATTTACCCCGGTTCCTTTGATCCCCTCACAAACGGGCATCTTGACGTCATCAGGCGCGCCCAGGAAATTTTTGACCATGTGATCGTGGGAGTGCTGTATAATTCGTCTAAAAGAACGCCTTTGTTCTCTCCCGAAGAGCGCATCTCCATAATCAAGGAATGTTTTGAGGACCCATCGGTCGAGCTGGATTCCGCAAGGGTTGAGGTAGAGACCTTTGATGGGCTCCTTGTTGAGTATGCCCGTATGAAAAATGCTGTGGCCATTATCCGGGGGATGCGGGCATTGTCTGATTTTGAAAGTGAATTTCAGATGGCGCTGATGAACCGAAAACTGAATAGGGAGGTCCAGTCGGTCTTTCTTATGACTGGATCGCGCTGGATTTTTACCTCATCGTCCATCATTAAGGAGGTCGCCCGGTATGGCGGGGACATCTCCGATATGGTTCCCAAACCCGTGGAGCGTCGGGTAAAAGAGAAATTCGATACGCTCGTGAAAAGTAAAAAATGGCAAAATTATTATAAATAGCGGCCATGGGGCGACCTGGTCTATCAACACCCAGGCATAGCCCACAACAAAGCTTGAAAGATCTGAGTAACTTACCCAGACTTTCTTATAAACGGTCACGGACCGTCCTTGGTCTTTGACCGTGGTTCGGCCCACAACGAATATTGAAACATCTCTGTGGCTTGCAGAGAGTTTCTTATAAAGATATAAATGGGTTAAATCAGAAACTCAACCCAATTCATAGTTTGTGCGCAATTGTCAAATTTGTATAGACAGTAATCTTAAATGACCATTAAGTAAAAGGATTTATCAACGTGGATTTGTGGCAGCTTCATATCTTTGTTTCTGTGGTTGAGCAGAAAAGTTTTTCCAGAGCGTCAGAACAGATTCATCTATCCCAGCCCACAGTGTCCACCCATATCAAGGAGCTGGAGGCACATTTTCAATGTCGCCTGCTGGACAGGCTGGGCAAGGTGACCGAGCCGACCCGGGCCGGCTCGATCCTCTATGACTATGCCAAACGAATGCTGGCGCTGAAGCAGGAAACCCAATCCGCCATGCTTGATTTTTTAGGGCATACAAAAGGCCAGCTGATCATCGGAGGATCAACCATTCCCGCCGGATATATCCTCCCCAGGATGATGGGGGCATTCAAAATCGCTTTTCCGGATGTATCCATCCAAATGACGGTCGGGGATACCGGCCAGATTTCTCGAGCTGTCAAAGACGGTGAATTGGAACTGGGTGTGGTGGGTGCAAAAATCAGTGATCCCGAGATTGTTCAGGAAAAACTGGTGGAAGATGAAATGAAGCTTGTCGTGCCCTCCGGACATGAATGGGCGGACAGGGAAAGTGTCACCTGCAAGGATTTGCTGTCCCAGCCGGTTATCGCCAGGGAACAGGGGTCAGGTACCTGGAAAACCGTTATCGCCAGCATGGAGAAGGCGGGGGTTGACATATCCCGGCTTGAGCCTGCTGTTACCATGGGAAATTCCGTTTCAGTTATTCAGGGGATTCTTAATAATGTGGGTATTTCCATTCTTTCCACCATTGCGGTGACCGAGGAATTGGCCAGGGGGCGGCTGCATGCCCTGAGTGTTGAAGACCTTGACCTGTCCAGGCATTTTTATTTGACCTTGTCCCGGAAGAGAACCCGATCTCCGATATGTGAAAAATTTATTCACTTCTTAAAGGATCAGGTTTTGGCTTGAAACGTTTATCATTCGGTGACAAACAGATTGAGCGCATCAATTAATTCGGGGTCCTGTTCATTCATTATTCCGATCACACTTTTATGAATCCGCTTTTTCAGTTCCCGGAAAATACCGCGTTTTTTGTCGAACCCTGCGGCAAATGCCATGGACTCTTTCATCAGATCTTCCCGGTTTTCACAGGCTTTGACAATCACATCGGCGTGTTCAAGATCCACTGCGGTCATCCGGCGACCGGACAGCAGCATATGGTTGAACATGTATTCGGGTATCGCCTTGCGCACCAAAGCGATCATGCCGGGCAGCAAAGGAATGCCGAGATTCACTTCGGGAAAACAAAAGAACCCTTTGTCTTTTCTCATGAACCTGAAATCGCAGGCACAGCTTAAAATGGCGCCATTGCCAAAGGCATGGCCGTTGACGGCAGCGATTACAGGTACGGGGAAAAGCAGCAGTCGCTTGAACACATCGTTCATTCCATACATGAAGTCAATGACGTCCTGCCTTTGGTTCCCGCTTAATTTTTTACCGACCCACTCCACATCAACACCCTGGGAAAAATTTTTGTCATCCAGGGCAGTAAGGATCACGGATTTGACTTGTGCATCTGCTTCGACCTGGCCCAGGCATCGGTTAAAATCCTGTGCAAAAATTTTGTTCATCCTGTTGGCAGCGTTACACATTGAAACGATTGCCACCCCATTTTGTTTTTTCCATTCAACAACGGCCAATACACGCTCCTGTGAATTAAAAATATAATTGAAAAATATTTAGAAACGAAAACATTGTTTATGGAACATAAATTAAATGATTTCATATTTCAAGGGGCTAAAACTTCATTGACAAGCCAATGGATTTCTGACAAGCTTTCCGAATACCGTATATTTCGGCGCAAAATCTTTATGCCAAGGAAGACGCCATGATTTTAGGATTAGATGTCGGAGGCACACATACAGACGTTGTTTTTCTCAGCCAGAAAGGTGTTCAAAAACATGTAAAAGTGCCCACCCAGCCGGACAATTTGTTTAAAAGTGTTCTTTCAGGTTTTACTTTAATTCTTGAGGACGTCGATCCCAAATGCATTGAGCGGGTTGTCATCTCCACCACCCTGACCACCAACGCCATTGTTCAGCAGACCGTAACACCGGTGGGCATGATCGTTTCAGCCGGGCCGGGTGTAGATCCGGAAAATTTCAGGACCGGGGATGACTATTATGCCGTGGGGGGGTCCATCAACCACCGTGGCCGGGAAATAAAACCGATCAATGAGATGGAAATTCAGATTGTGGGCGAAAAGCTCAAACAGGCGGGCATTGAGTATGTAGGGGTTGTCAGTAAATTCTGTGTTAGAAATCCTTCCCATGAAATTTTGATCAAACGGATATTAAACAAGCAGTTTAAACAGATTTTTCTGGGGCACCATGTCTCCGGTAATTTGAATTTTCCCCGGCGTATCGCCACCACTTATATGAATGCGGCCGTATACCCCCTGCATAAAGAATTTTTCCAGGCCGTTGAGCAATCCCTTGAGGAAATGGGGCTTACCGTACCCATTCAAATCCTTAAAGCGGATGGCGGCACCATGACATTGGAAGCATCAATGGATTTCCCGGCCCAGACGGTTTTATCTGGGCCTGCAGCCAGTATCATGGGGGCCATTCCCTATGCCCCTGAAGGCCAGGATGCCGTTGTACTTGACATCGGCGGTACCACCACGGATATTGCCTTTTTGGTGGATAGAACTCCGTTGCTTGAGCCCGTGGGAATCCAGCGCGGGGGATATAAAAGTCTGATTCGGTCTTTGCGAACGGTTTCCAAAGGTATTGGTGGAGACTCGGCCTTAAGGGTCAATGACAAAGGCATGCTTACTGTGGGACCCGACCGTGTGGGACCGGCCATGGCCTTTGGCGGACCAATACCCACGCCCACGGATGCCCTGGTGGTTTTAGGGCTCATGGAAGCGGGGGATCAGGACCGTGCCCGGCAGGGTATAAAGTCCATTGCCGATGAGCTGGGAACGGACGAGAAAGACGCTGCGGAACATATATTTAAAATTTGCTGCAATATCATTTTGAAAAAAACCTTTGAGATGATTGATGCGTTGAATGCCAAGCCCGTTTATACGGTTCATGATTTCCTAGAAGGGTATAAATTTAGTCCGGACACGATCCTTCTCATGGGTGGACCGGCCAGATTTTTTGCCGAGAAAATCCAGGAGATGTATCAGCTTGAGACCATAGCGGTCCCCTATGCGTCGGTGGCAAACGCCATTGGCGCAGCCCTTGCCAGGACCACCTGTGAGGTCACGGTGAATGCCGACACGGAACAGGGCGTTGTCACCGCCCATGAGGAGGATTTTGCTGAGCCTGTTTCCAAATCCTTTTCTAAAGATGATCTGGTGGAGACCGCTTACAGCCTGTTAAAGGACAAAGCGGAAAATGCAGGGGCTGATCCCGATAATCTCAACGAAGTGGAAGTGGTGGAGTTCCAGGAATTTAATATTGTGCGCAACTTTTCTCCCAAGGGAAAAATATTTCGGACTAAAATTCAGCTTAAACCCGGCCTGATACATGGGTATGAATCAATGCTTAACCGGCAGGCGCTGGAAAATTAAAGGGGATACCATGTTAAACGCACCTCATAAAACAGGGCTGGTCTTTTTTCCTGCATTTGATTGGGCCATTGACCCTACCCACCCTGAAAGGGAAGAGCGGCTTTTATATACCCAGGACCAGGTCACTGAAGAAGGGATTTTTGATGTACCCGAAATCATAGAGTACAAACCTGAACTCGTAACCCCGCAAGATTTACAAAGAGCCCATTTCTGTGTTCCTGATGAACAGACCGTTACAACCGAATCCCATCTGATCTCTGCGGGTGGTGCTAAGGCCATTGCCAATGCCGTTATGTTAAAAGAGGTCAAAAACGGCTTTGCCCTGGTCAGACCTCCGGGACATCATGCCATGCGGGTGACCCACGGAGGCCGGGGATTCTGCCATATCAATATTGAAGCGGTCATGGTGGAATATATTCGTTCCCAGTATGGCGTCAAGCGTATTGCCGTCATTGATACGGACTGCCACCACGGGGACGGTACCAATGATATTTTCTGGCATGACCCTGATGTGCTGTTTATCTCGTTGCACCAGGACGGGCGGACCATGTATCCGGGTACAGGCTTTCCCAGTGAACTGGGTGGTCCCAATGCCAAGGGGTCCAATTTGAATATTCCACTTCCCCCGGGTACGTCCACCAAAGGGTATCTCTATGTTATTGAAAATTGTGTGCTGCCGGTAATCGAGGAGTTCAAACCGGATCTCGTGGTCAATTCCGCTGGCCAGGACAACCACTACACAGACCCTTTGACCAATATGAATTTTTCTGCCCAGGGGTATGCGCGTATGACTTCCATGCTTAAACCGGACATTGCGGTGCTTGAAGGGGGGTATGCCATTGAAGGAGCCCTGCCTTATGTCAATCTGGGCATTATCCTTGCCATGGCAGGTATCGACTATTCCGGCGTGGTGGAACCTAATTATGATCCGGAAAGGCTTAAGCAGTCGGTGAGTACCACGGATAAAATCAAACAGACCTGCGACCAGATCATGCGCTACTGGGGCCAGCGGTATGAAATGAGAGAAGCTGCCGGCGAACCCGGGCAGATTATGACCCGCCACCGGGAAGTCTTTTATGACACGGACAATATTTTTGAGCGCCAGAAAGAAAAAATCCGGGTATGCAGGGATTGCGGGGGCAGTTTTGAGGTGGATTCCGATGCCACACCGGGAAATCATATTTTGGGCGTTCATATCCCCATCAATGCCTGCAAAGCATGCCGGGAGCAGGGTTATGAATTTTATGACCAGGCCGATAAAACCAAATACCGGCGCATCTATCTCCAGGATCGGACAAAGGATCTGTACGAGGTCAAGCAGTAGCAGCCTGTCAAAAAGTAAAAAAGATGAATAGTTCCAACTTATTGGATAATTTAAAAAAAAGATCCCTTGTCATGGAATTGACAAGGGATTTTTTTCATTCCATGGACTTTATCGAGGTGGAAACCCCGCTTCGGTGCCCATCAATCATTCCCGAAGCCCATATTGATCCGGTGACATCCCAGGGGGCATATCTTCAGGCCTCACCGGAGCTGTGTATGAAACGGCTTTTGGCCCGGGGCGCAGATAAAATTTTTCAGATCTGCAAATGTTTCCGCTTAGGAGAGCGCGGGCAGCGTCATTTGCCTGAACTGACACTGCTTGAGTGGTATGCCGTCCGTCAGACCTATGAAGATCTCATGGATCAGTGCCAGGGGCTTTTGCGCCATATCGCACAAGGTCTGGGCTCACCGGGGCACCTGGTCTATCAGGGTGCCTCCCTGGACCTGGCAGATGCCTTTGATCGGCTGACGGTTGCCGAGGCGTTTGAGCGATTTTCCGATCTTTCTTTGAATCAGGCCATTGATACCGGACAGTTTGATGAGATTATCAGTTTTGACATTGAACCCCATTTAGGCGCATCCCGTCCCTGTTTCCTTTATGATTACCCCATATCCATGGCAAGTCTTTCTGCGGTTCATCCTGAAAAACCGGATACTGCCCAAAGATTTGAGATGTATGTCGCAGGCATTGAACTAGCCAACGGATTCACGGAACTGACCGACCATAAACTTCAGAGGAAACGGTTTGAAATGGAAAATGAGCTGCGCATCCGTCGGGGTAAGGCAAAACTGCCCCTGCCTGAAAAGTTTTTATCCGACCTTGCCTTAATGCCGCCCGCTGCGGGCATTGCCCTTGGCATGGACCGTCTGGTAATGCTCTTCTGCGATGCCCCGGATATTGAACAGGTTGTTGCTTTCCCTCCCGAGTTGCTTTAAGGACGATACTATTTTTTATACTCTGGAGTTCGTTTAACGACTGATTTTTTGCACGGGCAATTTTTGCAGTTTCCGGTGCATTTCCGGCAACCCTGATGAAGGCTGCCGTTTTCTATGGGGCATCCCTCAGGGGCAATCCGGTTGGCCATATCACCGCTGAAATAGATGCATTTTCTGCATATTTTAGGCAGCTTAGAAGCCAAAATCGCTCTGCCGAAAGGATAAACCTTTGAGATATCTTTGGTTTCAACATAAATACTATTATTCGCATCGTAAATCCTATTTCCAATTTCATGGATCAGGGCAAAAGCGGAAGCCCCGTCAAAGATTCCTTTCATATCGATATGAATAGTTTTATCCTGTTTATGGGTTTCCATGGTAAAATTATTCTCCATTTTTTTTCCTTCCATTATGTTTGCAGTAAGCCTTGTCTTTTCCTTGCCGGCAACATAAGTAATCGGTGGGGCTTTCATCTTTAATTCGTTGAATTAATAAGTTGTTAAAATATATATATGGTTGTATATAACAGCATAAGTTAGGCACGGCTAAATTAATAAATAAGAATATTGATTATGTCAAGCATTATTTTTTAGTTGTATCAAACTTATTGTTGTTGTATACAGAATCAATGGTGTTACAAAACCGTTCCAATGACGGATTTTGACTGAAACACACCCTATATGAATTAAGGAAGAACAGTTTATGACCGCTTCTATTCAGATGAGATCCGATTTTATCTATCCGGTTTCCGGGCAGTTGGGCGAATTAATTTTTGAGATTAAAGGGGCGGAAGACATGGCTTTTTTACCGGAAATTATACCGGTTGCCCCCGGGCTTTACCTGAGTATCATGACAGGCCCTGCCAATGACTATCCCCGTATCGATTTCAGGGTGGGCAACGCCCCTGTTACCTTCTGCCTGACACTTTCAGGCCGCTTTTCAAGTATATTTTCAAGCCCGGGCGGTTTTAAGGAAAAAAATCAACATATCGGACCCAACACCAATACCATTGGCTCTCTTAAGGGGGCATGGGGTAGAATGGTCGTTGACCCCTCACTTCCGGTCACCTGTGTGGAACTGCTTATTGACCCCCGCCTTTTACACAGCTATCTTCCGGACCATCTCATTGCTGATGTTGGAGGGGAAAAGCAGATCCGTCTCTTCCGTGGGCAGGAATTTTTATCTTATCCCCTGGATCCGGAATTAAGAAAAACAGCCCTGGAAGTCCTGAATCCACCGCCGCTTATGGGGGCGGCCCTTGAGTTGTTTTACCAGAGCCGGGCTATGATACTTCTGTCCCGCCAGGTGGAACTGTTTTGCCAAAATGCGCGAAAGGCTGCAGGACCGCCTTTAAAATCTGAAATCAGAGATCAGCTGGCGCACGCAAAGTCCATTTTAACGACGGATTTTTTGGATCCGCCCACTATCCCGGTGCTGGCCAGGCGTTGCGGCCTCAACGAATTTACTTTGAAAAAAGAGTTTAAAAGAACTTTTAATACCACCATTTTCACCTTTGTTCAAAAACTGAAAATGGAACAGGCTTGGGCCCTGATCAGAGAAAAAAACCACTCTGTGTCTGAAGCTGCCAATGCAGTTGGATACATCAATGTCAGCCACTTTTCAAAGGCTTTTAAAAAACAGTTCAGTATTAATCCCGGAATCCTTAAAAAAGACGGAAATCCGGACTGCCCGGCCCATGGCTGTAATTTTAAAATATAAATTGTATTAAGGAGAAAAAGTTGTTCAAACGGTGTCGCATCCTTGCCCCGGCAGCCGGATAGATAAGGCGTTCCTCATGAGATGATATAAATTGAAGATAGTTGATTCCGGCGGCGTATGGGGTTGAATAGTTGGTTGGGATGTGTAACCGGTTTGTTCGGCTTTGCTTCCAAAGATCTGTTGAAATGGAAAAGATATATATAGCGCCTCAAGTCCTGGTAAATCCCACGAAAGCGAATCGGATTTGTCTTCCCCCTTCCATGGGAGAGGGATACATAAAAAGTATTCCCCTCAAATCAGGGATGCAATTGATCATAATGGACTATACACCTGAATGTCCCGTTACCCTGGAGTATGTTCCCCCTTTTGCGCCCATTGGATTCGGATTCCGCTTGTCAGGCTGCAGCCAAGTATATTCGTCGGGACAAAAAAAAGGCAAAGACATCGGGCCGGGTCACGCCGGTTTTAATTGTTTCAAAGATTTGGTTGACCTTACCGAAACCGTAGATATGGAACGGGTTGTGCACATAAGTATCTTAATGGATTTGAAGCGGTTTTACGCTTTTTCCGAAGGGGAAACTAAAGGGTTGCCGTCGCAACTTGAGAATTTGCCTAACAGGGCCTTCTGCCATAAAGGCCAAATCACACCAGCCATGCGCGCCACAATTTTTCACATATTTAACTGTCCATACCAGGGATGGGCCAAAACATTTTTTCTTGAAAGCAAAGCCCTGGAACTGATTGCGCATAAAATCGAACAAATTGAATACGTTGACAACCAGAAACCAGGCACCGGGCATTTACCGGCCCCGGACCTGAATCGTATACGGGAGGCAGCTCATCTGCTGGCTGGGGATCTGGAAACAAGCCCTGATCTGAATCAATTGGCCCGGTCCGTTGGGATGTGCCGCAGTAAGCTGCACCGCTGTTTTCGGATTGTTTACGGTGTTACACCCTTTGAATATCTGCGCAACCGCCGCCTTGAAACTGCCATGGATTTTTTGATGGATGGCCAGATGAATGTCACCCAAGCCGCCTATGCGGTGGGCTATTCCAGCCCCAGCTATTTTACCAAGGCGTTTAAAAAATATTTCGGCTGCCTGCCCAGTGAAAATTTCTATTAAATAAGTCTTGAAAGAATATTATGCTCTGGACTAAAAAAATACGATCGGGCTAATTAAAAATAGCCAGTTACCAGCACCTCTCCTATAAATGTAATATATGCCAATCTACAAAGAGGGCCATGTGCCGGAGCATTCGTGACTATGCCCTTCAGATGAAAAAGCGATAATACATACGAAAAAGGAAGGTGAAATGAATCTGTTTGTCAAACCAATGATCATTGTAGGAACGGCAATTCTGTTGTGTTCAGCCCATCTCCCGGCCATGGCCGGACAAACGCTTAAAAATCAGTCTAAAATTTCGAAAACGCTGGAGACCATAACCGTCACCGCCCAAAAGCAGGAGGAAAACATCCAGGACGTATCCATGGGGATCACCGCATTCTCAGCCCAGGGAGTTGAGGACGCAAAAATTGAATCCTTGTCGGATCTGGCTGATCTTGTCCCCAGTTTAATGGTGTTTAACGAAGGCGGGGCCGGCATGAATACACCCTCCATGAGAGGCATTCATGCCCCCTTTGAAACGATGACGCTTTCCACCGGACTTTTTATAGACGGTGTACCGATCCAGTCAATTCTTGGATTTGAGAATACATTTCTTGATATTGAACGGGTGGAGGTGCTCAGGGGGCCCCAAGGCACCTTGTATGGGAAAAACACGGAAGCCGGTGTAATCAATATCATTACCCGGCAACCGGACAACGACTTCAGAGGGAGCCTGTCTGCCGATATTGGCACATGGCTCTCTTCCGAGAACGATGACCGCTTAACGCAAACGTATACCATCAACTTTAGCGGTCCCATTCAAACAGATAAATTTTTTATTGGGATTGCCGGAAAGTTCTGCCAGAAAGACGGTATCATCGAAAATACGGAAACCGGGGAGGCGCCTGATGATAGAGAACACTGGTTTGGCAGGGCACATCTGCGCTGGACCCCGACAGATCAATTGGATATCTCTTTTATTGCATCACAACTTGAATACCACGGAGGCGGGACCCATATGAACCTGGGAGAATATGGGGCGTCGGCATACCAGTTGCCTGCGCCCGAGTACCGTAAGGTCTCTTCCAATTTAAAGTCGGAAAACAATGGTTCGGAACAATCCCAATCCCTTAAAATTAATTATGAAATCAACGATGCGTTTGAATTGACGTCAGTTACCTCGAGAAGAGTCTATGATGACAAGGCTACCAATGATTTTGATTTCACCAGCGCAACCTTAACGCATACGGATAAAGACAACCAATTCTCTACATTGTCCCAGGAACTGCGCTTGAGCTATGACAATGGCGGCGTGAAGTGGATTGCAGGCGTCTACGGTGATAAGGAGGAGGTAAATTATGACTTTAAGACGGATTATGGGAGCATGATCAGTGTTACTGACAGGGATATTGATGGAAATACGTATGCTGTTTTTACCAATCTGACCTATCCGCTGTCCCAACGGTTCAGCCTTGTCGGCGGTTTGCGCTACGAGACAACAGAAAAGGACTTTCAAGATCATATCAACGCAAAGGATGCCGATGATTCATGGGAGGCCATAAGTCCCAAGCTTGCCTTGGAATACCGTCCTTTGCCGGGAACCATGACGTACCTAAACGTATCCAAAGGATACCGCGCCGGCGGATTTAATTTTCAGGCCACAGATTCGCAATATTACACCTTCGATGAAGAGGAATTATGGTCCTATGAAATCGGCGTGAAAAATACCTTTTTAAATAACAGATTGATTGTCAACGCCAGCATTTACTTGATGGATATTTCCGATATGCAGGTGTCGGAAAAGGTTTCATCCCTTCAATCTTATGTAACCAACGCAGCCGAAGCAACCGGTAAGGGGGTTGAATTGGAGTTAATGGGCAAAATAACCGCCGGCCTGACCATAACCGCCGGTTTCGGCTATACCGACATTGAATTTGATGATTTCAAGGATACTGCCGGAGATTACCAGGGAAACAAAAGTACCTACAGTCCTGAGTATACGTTTAATATCGGCGCCCAATACCGTTGGGAAAACGGCTTTTATGCCCGGGCGGATTTGATTGGTTATGGTGAAATGTACTTTGACAAAGCCAACGAATATAAACGGGATGCCTATCAAATAGTCAACGCCAAAATCGGATATGAGACGGCGCAGTTTGATATCTATCTCTACGGCAAGAATATTTTTGACGAGGAATACGATTCTTATGGGTACTATGGGGGGTATTACACCATCTATAGCGATCCGGGAGAGGTGGGCTTCCAGGTGACTTTCCGCATCTAGATTTTCAAAAAACTTAAATATCAAAATACAAAGCGAGGAGGAGATATGAAAAAAATATTCAATCTCCGTCCTGCTGACACCTGCCAGTGAAAATTCTTAACAAATAAGGTCTAAACATATTGAATTTTGGAACAAAAAAAGACGATCGGGTCAATTAAAAAGAGCCAATTACCAGTACATCTCCTAATAATGTATTATCTCCCTATCTAAAGCTTGTTTTTATTATAAGTTTGCCGGAATTGTTTTTGTGGGTGGAGCTATTGCGCTTAAGCTTAAGGAGAAAGAAAATGAAAATTTTTCAATCAGCCATCGTAGTTATTTCGATCTTGATTGCCATAAATCAATCCATAGCAGAGAGTGAACAATCGAAAATATCGTTGGATTCCATCACTGTAACTGCAAATAAGCAGGAAGAAAATATCCAGGACGTTCCAATGAGCATCACAGCTTTTGATGAATTGATACTTGATGACAAGAATATCTCTTCTATTAGCGAGTTGACCGATTACGTTCCCAATCTGGTAATCAACGCTCAAGGCGTTTCAGGTTCGGCAAGACCTGTTATGAGGGGGATGTCCGCTGAATTAGGAACAAAAAGTGTTTCAACCGCCATGTTCATTGACGGAATTCCAGTTTTAACTTTTGCTGGGTATGAAGATACATTGCAGAATATTGAGCGGGTAGAAGTGTTACGTGGTCCCCAAGGAACCTTGTACGGAAAAAGTGCCGAAGTAGGTGTTATCAATATTATTACCCGCCAACCAGATAATACTTATCGTGGAAAAATCTCGGTTGATGGTGGAGAGGATTATAAAAAAGAAATTGCTTTTAGCCTGAGCGGACCGATTGCTCAGGATAAGCTCTTCTTTGGATTGTCAGGCCAATATTACGACAAAGAAGGTTTCATTAGAAATGGGTACACAGGTGATGAGGCAAACGATGAAGCACATTGGTATGGAAAAGGCCAACTTAAATGGACGCCGATAGACGACCTTGATATTAGCTTAATTTTTTCCCAGCTCGAATATGACAATGATGGCAACACCATGGGGTTGAGTAAAAATGGTGCCGCCGCTTTGGGACTGACGGCTTCCGGTGACCGGGAAGTATATTCTGACCTTGACACCAAAGAGGAATCATACACCAACAGTCAAGCCTTAAAAGTTAGTTACGATTTTAATGATACATTAAATGTAACTTCAATCACCTCCCACCGCTTTTCTAAAACTGAGTTTGATATTGATTATGATTTTAATCCCGTTGCATTATGGCCTGCATCGAATAATAACGAATACGACAAAATTGCTCAGGAACTGAGGTTATCATCAAATACGGAGAAGATGAGTTGGGTTGCCGGTATCTATTATGATAAAGACGAGGATACAACTGACGTTACAATGGCTTCTATGACAAGAAATAGGGAACTTGGGGGCGAAGCCTACGCCCTTTTTGGGCAACTTCGTTACGCATTAACTCCCAAACTTGGCGTGACTGGCGGTCTTCGTTATGAAATACAGGACAAAGACATGCAAGATTATACTTCCGGAAACTCCTTTGATGATACCTGGGATGACTTTGCACCTAAATTCAGTGTGGATTATGCCATAACGGGACAGGTCATGGGGTACGCCACGGTTGCGAAAGGCTTCCGATCAGGTGGTTTCAATGCGATGAGTACAGATTCGGAATATGACAGCTATGATAGCGAAGAGCTGTGGTCCTATGAAATAGGATTTAAAAGTCAACTTTTTGAGAACAGATTAATCGTAAACAGTGCACTATTTTACATGGATATAGATGACATGCAGGTGACAGAGACAATCGATCCATGGACGTACATAACCAATGCTGCTACTGCAGTCTCCTATGGCGCTGAACTTGAAATACAGGTAAAAATCACATCTCAATTCACCATGACGGCAAACGTTGGCTATACGAATATAAAATTTGATGAATATCAGGACGACTCAGGCGACTATAGCGATAATAAAGCGCCTAATGTCCCTGAATATACATTTGCCATAGGTGGCCAATATCGAACCGGGAACGGCCTTTATATCGGAGTTGATTTGATTGGTGTTGGAAAAACTTATTTAGAAAGAACAAATACATATGAAAGAGATGCTTATCAACTAATTAATGCCAAAATTGGGTATGAAGCTGAAAACTGGGATGTTTATCTCTATGGTAAGAACATCTTTGATGAAGATTACTCAAGTGAAGGAGAAACTTATATGACATACAGCGATCCCCGTGAACTAGGCGTAAAGCTTACCTACCGATTTTAAGACATGAAGTGGACCCGGAAGGAACAATGTAGATAAAGGAATTCAACATGAAAAAATTACCTGATTTGAATACACGAATAGATCACCTTTACGACATCATTAATGGCTATACGAGAACCCAGTTACTTATTACCGCCATTGAACTGAAAATTTTCGATTGTCTGTCAACACCGCAATCCGCTGAAACGGTGGCGACCAGGTTGAAAACCCATCCCGTGTATACGCAGTATTTGCTTGACGGCCTGGCCGCGTTAAGCCTGCTGGATAAAAAAAATGGCTGTTACGGCAATCAGCCCGATACCCAGGCAGTATTGCACAGCCAGAGTCCGGCCTATCAGGGCGAAGGCTTTTCCATGATGAATAAAATGTCCCAAGCCGTTCTTGGAGATATGGGCCATATTGTGCGCTTCGGACCCCGTGAAAATTCTGTGGATATAAGTGATGAAACTGTCTGGGAAGCCTATGCCCGGTCCATGGCCAACTACGAACGGGGTGGAACCGCCCAGCAAATGGCGACCAGAGTTTCGCAAATTAAAGGATTTTCATCCTTTAAGAAAATGCTGGACCTCGGTGGCGGCCCGGGCCTTCACTGCATTGCCATTGTGGCCGAACACGCTAGTATGCACGGGGTGATCTTTGACCGGCCCGCAGTGGTTAAAGTGGCTGAGGAATTCATTGCCGAGTACGAAATGGCAGACCGGATAACAACCATGGCAGGCGATTATATCAAAGATCCCATCGGTGAAAATTACGATCTGATTTGGGCCAGTGCAACACTTAATTTCGTCCGTTTTGACCTGAAATCCATGCTTGAGAAAATCCATCATGCCCTGAAACCGGGAGGCGTCTTTGTCAGCCTGGCGGATGGGTTAACACATGAACGTACCCGTCCCAAGGCATATGTATTGGGATGCATGTCCTGGATGTTTTCAGGCCCGGACCTGATGTTTAACCGTGGCGAAATAGCCGAAGCCATGCGTCGCGTTGGTTTTTCATCCGTGGAAAGTGAGACCGTAAGGACCGCCATGATGCCTATGGAGCTGGATATTGCCAGGAAAGCACTTTGAGCCGTGAGCGTGAAAGGTCAGTTGTCCATTAGGTTTTTATATTAATTAGTAATTCTCGACTTAAAAACAAGCCGTAGCTAACTATTAATTGTGAATCAAGATTTTTTTTTGTAGCAAAGTGACGTGAAAATGTTTTTGGGTGGTGTAAAAAAAGGTTGTATTTTATTATAAGTTTGATTTGGCTAAGTATTGAAGTTGAAATACAAAATAGATCGGGCAGATTGAATTTTTTATTGCCGGGAACAACCTGCTTGAAGGAATCGCTGCAGGCAGCGAGATTATTTATTCCATATTATAAATGTTAACTTTTTTAATTTATCCTTAAGGAGATCTAAAATGAGAAAGAAATTGGCCATTTCCCTGTTTTTGATTGTATCCGTTTTTTCCAGCACAGTATTTGCCGCAGATAAGGAAAAGGAGAGCATCACCGACCTCTCGCCATGGAAAGGAAACAATGCATCCATTGTCAAACTTTACGACAGTGATGCCGGAGAAAAGTTTTTTGAGAAAGTGACGGAACACGCACCCAAAGGGTATACAAAAGAAATGGTAAAAGACTATATTTACGACATGCATGCCCTGAAATTTAAATCCCTGAACGTTGTGGATGAAAATACGATCATCATCGACAACAAGCTTACCGGGGATTATGTCTATGTCGGCAGCCTCAGTACAAAAGCTGGGAAATATGACGTCACCTGGCAGATTTTTAAAACCGATTCAGAAGAAATGATCCAGGGCGGATTTAAATATTTTATTTTTCTTCCGTTTCACGGGCATGGAGAGGACTCTCTAAGGCACGCCCATTTCAGGTATGGCAATGAAAATTTTGATTACTTGGCGACCGATCCTTCGGTGCAGTCGTGGTGGCCCACTGCTTATCAGCCGGAAACAACCGATGAAGCCAAAGTTATGGCGCGGATGATCAACAAAACAGCAAAGTTGCAGGCAAAAATGCTGCCGCCGTTGGAGAAGACAATAAACCAGTAAGACGAAAAAAGGGATGATGGATCACGGCATAAGTGGAAAAAGCAAAGGCTTTTGATTTACCCCCAAAACTCTGCGGCAAAGTTTTTCTTCATACAAAGACGATTTGTCGCAGAGTCTTTCGGTTTTTTGTTTTCTAATGGCATTCCATTAAAATTATGGTTCCGGTCATATTGACCGGAACAGCACATTCAATACAGGCTGTCCCTGGATAATGCACAGATAAAGGACGGGAAACTTGCACTGACCATTTCTGCCGCCAAAATGGAATCCGGGGTTGAAAGAGGGACGATGGAAAGAAGTTTTTCTGCTCCCCTATTGGTTGGAATGGCTTATGAATCAGGGAATTTTAAGGCCGTCAGGCAGATCATGATCCGGCCGGGACAAAACAGGTATGCCCTGGATTGCCGTTTTTATTCGGCTACCGTCGTTCTTGATCCGTATTATTGGTATCTAATCGAAGCCAGGAAAAAATGTTCGAAAAAATTAAAAGTTCAATCCAAATAATGGCTTGGTGTATTGCCAAAATACTTTTTAAATTCTTTGGAGAACGTCCTTTGCTGGGCGTACCCCACGTCATAAGCAACTTGTGTCACACTTTTGTTCCCGGATTGCAGCAGACGCTTGGATTCTTCCAGCCTGAACGTGCGAAGAAAGTCAAAGATAGTAACGCCATAAACCTTACGAAAGCTCTGGCTTAACGTTGTTCTGTTCACCCCCACCTTCCTGGAAAGATCTGTAAGGGAGGGAGGATTTTTAATATCGGAAATCATTATGTCTCTGGCTTTGAGGACGAAATCCGGGGAATCGGTTGTCAAGTTAAAGCAGGAGGTGTCCTGCCCCTTATCAGGATTGAGTTGATCAAAACCGAACCTCATCAGTTCCAGGGCTTTACTTCCTAAAAAGAGATACCTGCGGGCATCAATGTAAGTACATCCGAGGATTTCATGAATACAAATATTGATGGAAGGATTCATGAACACAGGGCAGCAAAAAAATTCACCTTGTTTTTGGATAGCCAACATGCCTTCTATCGTTCGAGCGAATTCCCCTGCTACGCCTTGGGAAAAACGTTTTATAAACCACGGCTCCATTAAAAGCCCAATGACACAAAAGGGTTTTGCAGGGCAATGGATCAGTTCGCTCTTTAAGCTATGTGCATAGGTTAAATACCCATGATTTGAGCAATAAGTGGTTTTTTGCTCTTGGATATGGTGCTGGAGATGAGACCCTTCACCAAGAAAAAAAAGAAGACGAACAAAATTTGTTTCCTCTTCTTCTTCAAAAGAAATGCTAAAAGCGGTGGACGGATACTGCTTTGAGATTGCCAAAATCAAACCAGGCTGACACTTAAGTTGATATACAAAGCCCTTGCTGAGGCCGTTTAAGTTGTTGGACCAATTATAGAATATTTCATACCCGTCTTTTTTTTCTAAAAAAGTATTTGGATTAAGGCATGGTTCATAATAATTCTGAGCTGAAATAATGAGAGGTCCGCGTCTTTCCATATAAGGGCATCTTTTTATCTTTAAAGTTTGTTATCCAAGCCAAAGTTATCTTATTATTTTATTAATTGTTTAGTCAAGGTGATTTTCTGTAGCCAAGTGATGTAAAAATGTTTTTAGGTGATATTAAAAAATATTTTATTCTATTATAAGTTTGCCGTGACTACAAAAAAATAACTAAAAAAGGGCAAGGCTATGAACAAATTAAAAAGGATAAGTTTATCTATTGTTACATCCTTACTTTTGGGAAATCTTCTTTATGCGCAAGATACGCAAACTTTAGATTTAGACAGCGTAACGGTAACGGCAAATAAAATGGAAGAGGATATCAAAGATATACCGCAAAGCATTACAGTTATGACGGATGTAGAGATTGAAGAAAGAGGGATAAAGGATGTTAGCGAATTAATAGAATACATTCCAAATCTCAGCTCAACTGGAACAGTAAACTTTAGAGGTCTAAATTACTCTGCGTTTACCAATACAAGCCCAATGACAATCTATGTAGATGGCGTTCCTTATACTCACATGTGGGGATTTGATAAAACCATATCAAACATCCTAAGAGTCGAGGTGCTAAGAGGTCCACAAGGGTCAATCTATGGGAAAGACTCTATGGGAGGAGTTATCAATATCGTCACAAAAGAGCCTTCTAATATAGTAGAAGGAAGTGTAAAAGCCGAGTATGGTACGGATAATTATCAAGAGGCCGTTTTTGATATAAGCGGACCGCTGATTAACAATAAGCTCTATTTAGGAGTAAATGGTGTCTATTCTCAGAGTGATGGATGGGTTACAAACCACTATCCCGGCAGCAGAGGAGACAATGCAAATGAAGAAGAGAGGTATCTTGTTAATGCAAAGCTGATATACAACCCAACTGATGATTTAAGCATAAAATTCAATGCTTCTGAAGAGAGCGATACAAGATATGGTCGAGAGGGTGGAATCATTCCTTCAGGTACAGATATTCACAGCTATGAAAGAGATGATTTCAAAGATGCCCTCTATGATCAAGATACATATAGAAAGAGAAAATCTGATGCTCAGGCACTTCATATAGATTATGATTTCGGTGATATAACATTTTCTTCTTTGACAACACACAAAAAAACAGAACCTAGTGCATATTATGATTCTGATGGTTCTTATGGTACTGCAAAAGACGGCTTCCATTATTTCATGGAATTTGAAACAAAAAATATTGCCCAAGAGTTTAGACTTTCAAGTAATAGTGACAGGTTGAGATGGGTTGCGGGGTTATATTATGAAAACGAAGAAAATGACATTATAGTTGCAACAAGAACTGCTATGAATTATGACGCAATTTCTGAGATCGAAAGTGACACAATGGCTGCCTTTGGACAAGTAGTTATCCCTTTTTTAGATGATAGTTTAGAGCTAACCTTAGGCGGACGACTTCAAAGGATTAAAAAAGATATTGATTTGGAAACTTATTTAGGAGCTCCTCTTTATACCCTTGATGAGGATAAAACGTGGGATGCTTTTTTGCCAAAAATTGCTCTCTCATACAAGATAAACAGCGATCTAAACACTTACTTTAGCATCACAAGAGGGTATCTTGCGGGAGGGTTTAATTACAACGCAAGCGCTGGAACAACGGAGACAAATAGCTTTGATGCCCAAGAATCTACCAATTATGAGCTTGGAATTCGAGGGAATTTATTGGATAACAGCCTCTATTTCTCAGCCGCAATTTTTTATATGGATATAGAAGATTTACAGGTTTGGAGTATAGATCCATACACAGATGTTAGATCTACATCAAATGCAGGCGCGGCGCATTCGCTGGGTATAGAGATAGAGCTTGGATATGCCGTAAATGATAATTGGAAGATAGATACCTCTTTAGGGCTGATAGAAGCAAAACATGATGATTACATAAATGCAGACGGCACTGACTTAAACGATAAGAAAATACAAGATACCCCTTCATATACGGCAAATATCGGCGTGTCATATTTTAATCCCAATGGCTTTTACGGTAGATTAAATATCAGAAATCAAGGAAAGATGTATTTCGATGAAACCAATACAGTATATGAAAATTCCTATACCGTAGCCAATATAAGAGTAGGTTATCTCTTTGATGATTGGGATATTTATGCTTATGCCAAAAATATAACCGATGAAAGTTATTTAACAGGAGCATCTCAAACCAGTGTAACTTTTGGCGAGGGAAGATTTGTAGGCATCGGCGTAGGATACTCCTTTTAAGCTAAAAGGTATTTTCCCTATAGACCCGCGGTCACACCCGGCCGCACACGCTCGGTGCCAAGCCGAGCTGCTTTCCCTAAGGAAATAAAAATGACAAACGGTTTGATCGTAAAAGGTTTGCAAAAAACATACACCAATGGCGTGCGGGCACTTGATGACGTGGACTTGCAAGTCAGCCCCGGCCTGTATGGACTTCTGGGGCCGAACGGTGCGGGCAAGAGCACCCTGATGCGCACACTCGCCACCCTGCTGCAACCGGATGCCGGGGAGATTCTGCTCGACGGCATTGATGTGTTGGCCGAGCCGGATCAACTGCGTCGGCAACTCGGTTATCTGCCACAACAGATTGGCGCTTATCCTGGGGTCAGCGGGCGAGGCCTGATGAAGCGTTTTGCCTGGCTCAAGGGGCGTACCGATAGAAGGCAGCGCCGCCGCGAAATCAGCCAATTGCTCGAACAGGTCAACCTGACTGAGGCTGCGGATAGAGCTGTGTCCGAGTATTCGGGCGGTATGTTGCGCCGCTTCGGCATTGCCCTGTCGTTGATCGGTTCCCCTCGTCTGTTGATCGTCGATGAGCCCACCGCGGGACTGGACCCGACGGAGCGCAACCAGTTTCATCGTGTGCTCGCAGAGGTAGCGACCGAAGCTGTCGTCCTGCTCTCGACCCATATTGTCGAGGATGTGGAAAACCTGTGTGGCCGGCTTTCCATTTTAACCGATGGTCGCATTGTTGCCACCGGTTCACCTGCAGAGCTTATCGAACCGTTGCGCGGTCGTCTGTGGTCTCGTGTGATTGCCAAGAATCAGGAACCACCCGGTGATGCGCTACGCGTTCTGGCTCATCCAAATGGCCTGCGCGTTATTATGCAAGGCGAACGTGCACCAAAGGGGGGGTATGTGTCCCATCAGCCAAGCCTTGAAGATGCCTACCATGTAGCCCTACAAGCATCCGGCGAGGAGGTCGATGTATGAACCGGATTGCCGTTTACTGGGCGGAGTTCCGTCATGAAATCCGCGCCGGTCTGCGCGGGCCCTTGTTTACTATCACTGCAATCGGCTTAACGTTTTATATGCTGATGGTGCTGACCAATGGCGATGGTATGCGTGGTTTTGGCATCATGCGCAATTCTGCGACGATCATGTATCAATTCTCTACGGGTATGTCCATGTTTCTGTTTTTTGCCTGGGCATGGGTTTTTGGGCAAGTGGTGTTGCGGGATCGTAACGTGCATCTGGATGAAAATGTGCTTAGTTCTCCTGTCCGTTTACCTAGGCTGCTGTTTGCACGATATCTGGGTGCTGCCGTTGTGGCGTTTTTACTCGGTGCGGTTATACCGCTGAGCTTTTTTCTATCACCAGTGCTGGTCTGGCTGGAATTGGTACCGCAAGAGGCGGTTGGTGCTGCGCCAGTGTTGCCGGTGTTGTTAAGCTTGCTGCTTTTTGTGCTGCCTACTGCCCTGGGGATAGGCGCTTTGTTTGTCACTAGCGCACTGCGGACACGCTCAACAGCAGGACCTTTCGTTGTTGCCGCACTCCTGATGCTGATCTGGATGATAGGTCTTATCGTCTTTCGCGATGGTGACATCAGCGATACCATCGCAGCTGTGGTAAATCCGACTGTGGGCAGTGAAGTCGCCCGCCAGATTGTCGACTTAGCGCCGAACGAAAAAGTTGATTATCTTATAAAGGTGACGCAGCCCTATTTGATGAACCGCTTGGTGTGGGTCTTGTTGCCTGTTGGGCTGCTGCTGATTCTGCTTAGCCGCTTAAAACGTGAACATCTGCTGCTTGATAACAACAAAAAAACAGTGCGTGATAACGCTGTCAAAGAGAGCTTATCCGTTGTAAAGACACCTGCCCCGGCTGGTGTGATTGTCAGTGGTAAGCCCTCGTGGATACGCGCTCTGCTTAGCGAAGCACTATGGCATTTGCGGCTCTCTTTGCAAAACAGGGGCCTGCTGCTGGCATTAGGTATTTTGCTGCTTATGAGTGTAAGCACCTCGATTATGTTTGTGCTGCAAAATGGTCAGGGCCCCATGATACCGCGTGTAGAGTATTTACTATCGTTTTCCGGGACTTTTTTCTATTTGCTTATCATGTTTGCAGTGGCAGGATTTGTCGGCACGCTGATGCGCCGTGATAAGCATACTGGATTTGAAGAGATGTTTGATGCCGCACCCGCACCACTTGGTACACGTGTAATGGCGCGGATTTTGGCAGCTTTTTTATTGACGATGGTTCTGGCTTTGTTTCCAGCGCTCAACACATGGATTGTCATGGCTATTGGCGGGGTGACTGTTTCATGGTGTGATCCGCTGGTATTTCGGTTGCTTGTGATGATGCCTGCCATGCTGGAGATATGTGCCCTAAGCGTGCTGAGTCACACGCTTATTTGCAATGCAGGCGCTGCGTACGGTATCTCCATGCTGTTTGGTTTTATCGCGATAATGAATATGGAGGCAGGTCTGGTCACCTATCCGCCGGCGCAGGTCGGTATAGCTATGGGCATGAGTCTGTCAGCCTTGAGCGGTTGGCAACCATGGATAGATAGTCTTATAGTCACCGGTTTACTAAAACTCGGTGTCGTCACTCTTTTGGCTTCATTGGCTTGGCTTAGCTGGCAACGCGGGGTGGATACGGGTTTTGCCAAGCGCCGGCATATGGCATGCTCTCGCATCCGCAGTGTTGCTCCGCTGGGTATTGTCGGGTTCTTGTTGATTATGATACCCGCTCTAGTGCTGTATCAAAAATTGGTGGTTCACGGCGAGTATCAGTCCCTGGATGCAGAGATGGCCGAAGACGCTGCCTGGGAACAGCAGTGGTGGAAAAAGGGGGGCGCCTATTCATTGCAAGGCGGTGAAGTCCGCATTCAGGTAAACCCACCCGAACGGACGGTGACGGCGCAGTGGACATTGAATGACGTCCGGGCTGCTAATGGGCTTTTGCACGGCAGTCTGCCACACGGTGTCAGTATTAGTTCTGCGGTAGTTGAAGGTAAGGCGGTCGTCCCGGATACGGCCTATGACCATTTCACCCTGCCACTGGATGGCTGCTCGGCTCAGGGGTGTGATGTGCAGCTGATGTTGACGGCCGCGCTGCAGGATTGGCCGGTGGATAAAGTACAGTCCTGGCTACTCCCCTCGGGTGTCTGGCTGCGTGCCGCTGATGTTTTACCGACATTGGGGCTTGATCCGGATCGTCGCCTGCGCATACCTGCCGATAGAGCGCAGTTTGGTTTACCCAAGTTCCCAGACAATCTGCCCCGACATGCCATGCAATCGGCCGAGGCCGTCGCGCCGGGAGGGTCTTGGCGTTGGCGTGTAGAGATTGACGCTGAAGGTGTCAGCACACAGACTTCCGGTTCATTGACCGGCCCCTTGGACTTTGCCATGATCTGGCTGTCTAAGACGCCGGAACAGACTACACAAGACGGTGTCCAGGCTTGGCATGGGCATGGATACGGGCAAGCCGCTAAAGATATCCTGGAGGATCTGCAGCTTATGGCGCAAAGCGTCGGCGATTTACTGGGGCAGGTCCCAGATGTTCGTTATGTTGTCCAGGTACCCCGCGAATTGGGGGAACCAGCACTGCATGGTGAGCTGCTCTGGCTGCCGGAAAACCTCGGCTGGGACATCAATGGCAAAGGCCCGGGACGCAAACGTCGGCGCGCGGCCATAGCCTCGGCTCTTAGCCGGCATGTATTGCTTCAAGCTGCTGACCTGCGTGCCGAGCCGGGTGCCGAGTGGCTGCTCTCCGGGGTATCGGGCTGGGTCGGTATGGAATGCCTGCGACGCAGCGACGGTCAGCAGGCATGGCTTGCCGAGCAAAACTGGCAATCGAAAGAACTGTCCGAAGCACTGAATAAAGGACTGGAAGCACCGGTCAGCAGGGTAGCCGATGCCGGTAAGACCGAATGGACTAAGCCTTATACAGCACTAAGCACACTGAACTGGGCCGCCGGACAAGGTTCTGAACAAACAGCCGCTTTGATCAAGGCACTGCTCAAACGGCTTCAAAATGACGAACCTTTGCCTGAGGCGTTGACAGCACTGGCAGGACAACAAACGGCCGAGCGTTTACTGGGTATGCCTGTGGTTGCAGATATTGCATTACGTGCAGATGACAAACAGCAGGTGCAAATAAAGGCTCAGCGCTGGCAATGGCATGACAAGGGCTGGCAGTTGATCGAACCGCCCCGGGAGGTTTTACAGCTCGTGGAACAGGAGACACAGCTGCTTGATTTGCAAAAGTTCGCAGAAGTAAGCAATGCGCAGGATTTTGTCGTGCTGGATAGCTGGCCCAGTGTTGAGCGGACACCGAAAGATAATGTTTGGAGACACACTGCCAAAGTGTCCAAGCAAGCTATCTTAACTGATTGATTACCTTGACTATTTGCTAATAAATTTCTATTATCCGTTGACGGTTTAGTGGCACGCCTGCAGTTGCTCCCATTCAAAGGTTACAATATTGCGCTCATCACGGTTGAATTCCACACCGATCAGGTAAATTTCGGCCATGCCGGCCCTGTATTTTTCGGCATATTTTTTTTGTTTTATCTGTTCCAGGGCCGTTCCCGGTGTCTTGTCTATATCCACCACCTTGAATTCAAATATATAGGCCCTGTTATCTATTTTTACCGTCATGTCTATGCGGCCGTGGCTGGTGGTGGTATCCTCGGCCGTCACGTCCCCCGGATGGCCACCCAAACTCCCCCACTTGTGGCCACCCCAAAATCCCCCACCTAAACGTCAGCAAAATCTGTTGTAATCGCTGATAATCAAAAAATTTAGGGAAAAAGGCGACAGAACGTTTAACGTCTCATGTATCACTTGATCAATGCATACATGGGAGTTGGAAAGGATGAACGTTTTGAAACCAGAAAAACGAGCAGCAATGACCACCTTGCTCAACCAGAATGTCAGTCAGCGTGAAATAAGCAGAAATACCGGCATAGACCGTAAAACAATCCGGAAGTACATTCAGCAAAATG